>NZ_JAODNM010000032.1 GCF_025464955.1 Amycolatopsis sp.
TGCTCGGCGCCGGGGTGAGGGTTCGCCAGCCCGAACGCACCTCCGCCTACGACAAACCCCTCGCCGAGCAGTTCGCCGCCGAGACTCCGGACCTGGTGGTGTCGAAGATGGCGAAGGCGCTGCGGGAGGGGAAAGTGTTCGTCGACTGGAGCCAGAACAATCCCTCGAAGAACACGGTCGCGCCGTACTCGCTGCGCGGACGGGAACACCCGACGGTGTCGACGCCGGTGACCTCGAAGTACGGCAGTACCGACGTCCGGCATCACACCTTCCCCGACCAGGCAACAGCTCTGAACCGTGTACAGAGGTCGAGCTTATGCTCGAATGCAAGATTCGGGCCGGTGGGCAGTGCCCCGCCGTCGGGCACGGCGAGCATCGGCTCGATCCACGCAGGAACAGCGTCCACGTCGGCCTCCGATCCGCCGGTGACCGGTCAGCCGGTCTACCCGCCGACGGTAACCCGTTCGGCCTAACTCTGCTCAATAAGTGCAGGTCATGTGGGTCGCGCTTGTTTGACGGCGTTCACGGGGACGTGGCGGAGCCCGGTTGGTTGACCACGGTATCTGTCATCTGACCACGGCATCGGCCGCCAGCGCGCCCAAGTCCTTCATGGAAGATGGGACCCCGCACTCGTGCGTTGCCCCCTATGGAGGTTCGTTCGTGTTCGGCCAGCTGATCGTGAACGCGGTTGGGGGTGGTGGCGGTAGGTTCACCGGATGCAGCGAGACAGCATCCTAGTGAGGGTCGGGTGGTTCAGCCTGGTGGCGGTCAGCCTGGGGATTGTGGGGTTCGGCGTGGTGGTCGTGATAGCACCGCCGGCCGGTGACGCGCTGTTGTATCGCGCGGACGGGCTTGCGTCGATCGGGGTAGGCCTGTTCGGCGGGCTGCTCGCGCTGGTGCCGTTCCGGCGTGGGGAGCGGTGGGCGTGGTTGGCGTTGTGGTTCTACCCGGTGTTCTGGCTGGCACACCTTCTCGGCCAGTTGCCTCCTGGGAAGGACCACGTCCACCAGGTCGTGTTCATCGTGCTCTCGCTGGCCGGCCTACTGGTCCCGGCTCGTCAGTTCTTCGGCAGCACCCGTGCGTGATCGCCACCGGAGCCGGCGATGTCGACGGCGTTCGCGGGCGGGTGACGTGGGGATGTGGGGCTACCGCTATTCGGGGGTGTGATCGAGCCTGACGCCGGAGATGGCGGGTTTAGTGGTGGTGTCGGAGCCGTTGATGATCACGTCGACGGCAACGTCACGGATCACGTGGGCGAGGCTGCCGATCACCGCTGGTCCGTTGCGTCCCGGTTGGGTGCTGGCGATGCTGGTGCCACCCGCCACCCGCCACCCGCCACCCGCCACCCGCGAGCTGCCGGGGTTGTGTTCAGCCGCGGAGCAGACCGCCGAAGATCCTGGCGCCGAGCTGTTCGGCGTCGGCGCCGTCGACGATGCTGCCGGGGACCTCAGGGTGGGCGTTGACCCACGCTTGTCCGGCGGCGCGGTCGGGGAAGGCGTTGAGGTGGTCGCAGCACAGCTCCTCGGACGGGCCTGTCCCGGCCTGGGCGCCGACGAACACCACCGCGGTCGGTGGTTCCCACACGGCGAGCCCGCTCGTGACGGTGATGGTGATCGTCAGCCCGCTGTCCGGGGCGGCGGTGCTGATGACGGCGTCGGTGTCGAGCATGGCTGGGATCCCGAGCGCGTCGATCACGCACATCGCATCGACACTCGGGCCGCGCGCCAGCTGGACCTGGTGGCGGGTCGGGACCGCTGAGAACGGGTACGCCGCCCGGATCGCCCCGTCCGGGCCGATCCGGATCACGTCCCGGTCATGCAACCGCGCCAGGACCTCGGCGACCGGCCGCCCGAACGGCGCGGCGGTCTGTGGCAGCACCATGGCATCGGGAGCGACACCCTCGCCCGCGAAGCCCCTCAGGATGGCCTGGTGCAGCGCACGCTCAGCCGGGTCCGCCGGCGTCGCCCGCGCCCGCCACGCCTGCAACGTCGTCGCCGACGGTTCCGGGGTGTCCGGGCCCGCCGCGCAGCACTGCGGGTCCTGGCCGAGCAGGGCTTGCCGCAGCTGCGCCACCGACGGCGCACCCGAGACCCGGCCGTCGGTGTCGCGATATCGGCGGCAGGACACGCTGGGCGCGCGGCCGGGCTCGGCGAACGGGTCGGCCCCGTCGACGAGCAACGTCGGCGACCCGGCCATGCCCGCGGCGGCCGCGTCGACGTCGTTGTCGATCACCTGGACCGTCACCTGCGCGGCGGTGTCGCCGAGCGCTTCGTCGAGCCGCTCGCGTAGCGGCGTGACGTTCGAGCAGTCGGGTACCTGCAGGATCTGCAGCCTCATCAGGGTTCCCTTCGATCGGAGTGCAGAGCGCGCAGCAACGGGCAGCTCCGGGCGGCCTGCGGTCGTGCGCACGTGGTCACCAGCTCGACCAGGGAGTCCCGCATCCGGTTCAGGTCGTCGATCTTGCTCTGCAGCACGCCGATCCGGGTCTGCGCGAGATCGCGAGCGGTGTCGCAGTCCGCCGGGCCGCCGTCGGCCAGCTGCAGCAGCTCCTGGACCTCATCGAGGGTGAATCCCAGTTCCTGGGCCCGTTTCACGAACCGCACCGTGTCTACGGTCTCGGGTGGGTAGAGGCGATCCCGAGCCCGTGCGGGGCGGGTCGGCCAGCAACCCCAGCCGTTCGTAGTACCGCAGGGTCTGCACGTTCACCCCGGACCGAGTGGCCACCTCACTGCTGCGCATACCACCATCCTGAAACCAGTACCCGATCACAGAGTCAAGACCAATCCCTCGGTTGTGTCGACCCCGTCGCCGGACTCGGCATCGCAGTCCTCGGCGTCCGCGACGGCATCGAACCCTGGCGCGGCGAAGACTGCTGCTGACCACCACTCAGGACGCCGGAACCGCTGAGTGTCGGCGTTGCCCGGTTGGGATGCCAGCAAAGACGACGGAGATCTGAAAGTTTCGGGATAGGCCGCATTCCTTCGGGAGCCGCTGCGGCAGGCACGGTTCGGGCAGCACGCGCCTGCGGCAGGACCGCCACCGTGGTCACGTAGCTCGGGCGAAAGAAAGTCCCTGACGGGACAAGGTTAGAAAATGGTATGAAAATTATTATCCCAGGGTAAATCGTTAGCCCATTCAGTCCAGAGCGGATCGATTCCGGCCCTCAGCCGGGACATGGTGAACGCTTCCTGGGGAACCCAGAAAATCCGTGATCGGCGCCGACGAAAGTACGAGATAGCCCGCAAGTCCTACTTTCGGCGCTACACGGACTGCAGCGGACCTTCTAGCATGACTGGTCGTCCCGACGGCCAGGACAAAGCCCTATTGGATCCGTTGCCGATCTTGCCACGGACAACGAGAACGTCGAGTCAAGCTCGCGCGAACTCTCGTAGTGCGCCTCAATCTGGGCCACGTCGGCATAGTCAGGCTTCCTGGCGACCGTGACTGCATACTCCCCGGCGCCGCGCAAGCGAGTGACATTAACGCCACGTTACGGATCACGATCCCCGCGAAATGGGATTTCATGATCGTTATGGCGAGCGGGCCGGGAACTCCCGCATCGCAGGGAAAGACATGTCGCGGCGCCGACGAAAGTAGGTTCTCAACGGACAACACCGCACTTATAGTTCGTCCGCTTGAGCTGAGTTCTCTCCCCCTTTCCCCCTGCTATTGGGAGTTCCCCATGCCCAGATTCCCCGTGACGCCATGTGTACCGGCCGCGAGCGCCCCATGAAGCGCCTTCTGTCCAGATCGCTATGTGTCGGGGTGCTGCTGGCGGCGACCGCGTTGTCCGTGGTGCCCGCCGCCTCCGCCAGCCAGCCACCACCGACGACGCCGTCGCCGGGCGCGCCCCACAGCACGCCGAAACTCATCCACGAGAAGCACCACGACACCTCACCGGCACTGCGGTCGATCACGCCGAAGGCGACCGTCAGCGGCCCGGCGGAGAGCGCGGCCGTGGGGTCGCTGCCCCGGCCGCGGACCCCCGCGCCGGACCCGGTGGTGCAGCACACCGCCGGCACCCGCGCGGCGACCATCGGGACAAGCTTCGACGGACTGGGCACCGGATTCTCCGGCCCCGGCGGCTCGTTCAGCCTCGGCGGTGTGCCACCGGACCCGAACTCCGCGGTCGGCGCGACCCAGGTCGTGGAGATCGTGAACTCCGGCTTCGCGGTGTTCTCCAAGACCGGCACCACGCAGTACGGCCCGGCGAGCACCAACACCCTGTTCACCGGGTTCGGCGGGTACTGCGAAAGCACCGACGACGGTGACGCCGTGGTCCGCTACGACAGCCTCGCCAGCCGGTGGGTGATCACCCAGTTCGCGAACGTCCGCTCGACCGCCGGGCCGTACTACGAGTGCGTCGCGGTGTCGCAGACCTCGGACGCGACCGGCGCCTACAACCGGTATTCCTACCAGTACACCGACTTCCCCGACTACCCGAAGCTGTCGGTGTGGCCGGACGCCTACTACATCACCTACAACATGTTCTCCGGCGGCGGGTCCGCGTTCTCCGGTGCGCAGAGCTGCGCGATGGACCGGGCGAGCATGCTCGCCGGCACCACCGCCACGCAGCAGTGCTTCACCACCTCCAGTTCCTACGGCGGCATCCTGGCCGCCGACGTGGACGGCACCACCGCGCCGCCGCAGGGCGCGGACAACGTGCAGCTCGCGATGGGCACCACCAGCACGACGCTGGCCTACTGGCGTTTCCACATCGACTGGGCCAACACGGCGAACACCACGTTCACCGGCCCTGCCACGCTGACTGTGGCGTCCTATACCCCGGCGTGCGGAACCAGCGGCACCTGCGTGCCGCAGAAGGGCACCACACAGACGCTGGACTCGCTGTCGGACCGGTTGATGTTCCGGCTGGCCTACCGCAACTTCGGTGACCACCAGTCGCTGGTGACCAGCCAGTCGGTGACCGCGGGTTCTTCGGTGGGCGAGCGGTGGTACGAGTTGCGGCTCAACACCAGCGGCAACCCGGCGGTCTACCAGCAGGGCACCTACGCGCCGGACTCGACCTACCGCTGGCTGGGGTCGCTGGCGATGGACAAGACCGGCAACATCGCCCTGGGCTACTCCGCGTCGAGTTCCTCGATCAACCCGCAGATCCGGTTCACCGGGCGGCTGGCCGGGGACACCCTGGGGCAGATGACCCAGGCCGAGTCGACGATCGTGGCCGGCACCGGATCGCAGACGACCTACTCGCGGTGGGGTGACTACTCCTCGATGACGGTGGACCCGACCGACGGGTGCACGTTCTGGTACACCCACGAATACCTGTCCACCACCGGCGCCCGGGTATGGAAGACCCGCAACACCTCACTGACCCTGCCCGGCTGTGGCGGCACCGCGACCAACGACTTCTCGCTGTCGGCCAGCCCCACCTCAGGCTCGGTCACGGCGGGGTCGTCGGCCACGTCCACTATCAGCACCGCGGTGACGGCGGGATCGGCCGGCACCGTGTCGCTCGCTGCCACCGGGCTGCCCACCGGTGCTAGCGCGTCCTTCACCCCGGCGTCGGTGACCGCCGGCGGCAGTTCGACTGTGACGGTCTCCACCTCGGCGTCCACCCCTGCCGGGACGTATCCGATCACGATCACCGGTACCGAGGGCACGGTGTCCCACACCGCCGGCTACTCCCTCACCGTGACCGGCGGCGCCGGGGGCGGGATCACCAACGGCGACTTCGAGACCGGCGCGCTGGCCGGGTGGACCTCGACGGGCACCACCACGGTGGTGAACGCCGGCGCGCACGGCGGCACCTACGCCGCCCGTGTCGGGTCGACCTCACCGTCGAATGACTCCTCGATCACCCAAACCTTCACCGTCCCAACCGGAGTGACACAACTGTCGTTCTGGTACTCGGTGACCTGCCCGGACACCGTCACCTACGACTGGGCCACCGCCACCCTGAAGGACACCACCGGCGGAACCACGGCCACACCGCTGGCCAAGACCTGCACCGGCGGCGCGGGGTGGCAACAGATCCTCGCGACCGTCACCGCCGGGCACAGCTACACCCTCACCCTGACCAGTCACGACGACAACTACGCCGGCGACCCGACCTACACCCTCTACGACGACATCAAGCTCGGCTGACCCACCAGAGCCCGACCCGGTTCAGCGCCGGGTGCACACCCTGCGCTGAACAGCAGGTGATCGGTGAACCAGCGTGATTCACCGATCAGGACCTGCCGCCGCGGTGAGCGTCGACACGACGCCCACCGCGGGGAACGGTCACCGGTCAGCTCCGGGCGTCGAGCAGCAACTTGCCGGTGGTGCCCCGGGAGGCGATGTCGATATGGGCCTGCGTGGCTTCACCGAGCGGATAGCGTCGGCTGATGTCGATCCGGAGTGAGCCTTCGCGGATCTTGTCGAATAGATCCGCGGAGTGCCGGAGTAGAAGCTCCCGTGTGTGGATGTGGTCTGCGAACACCGCGTAGGTGAGCTTGATGCTCTTCGGCAGGTCGAACATCCTTACCGTGGGGACCTCGCCGATCAGGGGGCCGAAGTAGACCAGCGTGCCGAGCCGGCGCAGAACCTCGATCGATGACCGGAACGTGGTGGAGCCGCCACCGTCGAAGACCGCGTGGACCCCTTCGCCCCGGGTGAGTTCCATGACGCGTTCGACGAAGTCTCCGTCCGTGGAGACGAGCACGTGGTCGGCACCGGCTTCCTTGGCCACCGGGACCTTCTCCTCCCGGGAGACCAGGCCGATGACCTGTGCTCCTCGGAGCTTGAGCAGCTGGGTGAGGATGCGCCCCACACCGCCGGCGGCAGCGTGCACGAGAGCGGTCTGCCCGTCGCTCAGCGGCGCGGACTCCATGGTGAAGTGGTGGGCGGTCAAGCCCTGCATCATGGTCGCGGCGGCGATGTCGCTGGGGATGTCGTCGGGAATCGGGACGACCGTGTCGATGGGGACGACGATCTTCTCGGCGTAGCTGCCGTAGTTGTAGACCCACGCCACACGGTCGCCCACCGCGTAGTCGGTGACACCCTCCCCGAGCGCGGCCACCCTGCCGGCCGCCTCCACTCCGGGGATGAAGGGAATGCGGCCGTGCACTGCGCCGGCGGTGCGGGTACCGGTGTCCATGAAGTTGACACCGGCGAACTCGATGTCGACGACTACCTCCCCGGCGCCGGGTTCGGGATCCGGCCACTGACGCAGCCGCATGACCTCCGGTCCGCCCAGCTCTTCGATGACGACAGCGCGCATGTTTCCTCACTCAACTTTCTGGTCTCGGCAGGGATCGCAGGACTGCCCGTGGTCTCCTGTGCCGGCGGGTGATCGTCGACAGGATCGACGGTAGGCAGCATTTTTTGGACCTGCAAGTCCAGAAGGTGTTGCGCCGGTGAGGCAGGGTGGGCGCCGGTCCGGCGCCCACCCTGAGGCCCAGCTCACGCAGTGGCGAACTTGACGAGGGCGCGGGTGAATGCGGCCGGCTCTTCGAGGTGGGCGAAGTGTCCACTGTGCTCGAAGACCACGAGTTCGGCGCCGGGGATCGTTTCGGCCAGTTCGGTGGCCCAGCGTGGGCCGCAGATCACGTCATGGCGCCCGACCAGCACCAGGGTCCGGGTGGTGATCGAGGCGAGCACGGCTCGGTCGTCGATGGACTCCGGGTTGCCGGCTTCGTCCGCTCCGGAGATGAAGCCGGCCCGCACCGCGGCCCGTGCGGGAGCGAACTCGTCCTCGCGCGCCCAGTAGTCGGCGAAGTAGGCCGGGAAGATGCCTTGGGCGGCCCGGGTGACGCTTTCGTCGTCGTGCAGGTGGGCAAGCGATTCCCAGGCGGTCACCACCTCCGGGAGCCCGGGGGCGTCGGCGTGTACGCGCAGGAACTCGTCCATGTTGCGGGCGGCTTCGGTGAACTGCTCGGCGCCGGTGACCGGGGCGCTTTCGTACAGGATGATCCCGGCGAGCCGGTCCGCGCGCTTGAGGGCGTAGTACTGCGCGACGAAGCCGCCATGGGAGTGGCCCAGCAGGAATACCTGCGGCACGCCGAGGTGGTCGAGCAGCCCGTCGAGCGCGCGTGAGTAGCGCTCGCGGGTGTAGCCGTGGGGGTGGCTGGCGAGACGGTCGGATCCGCTGGTGCCGATCGGTGCGACGTAGACCATGGTCAGGTGCTCTTCGGCGGCGGGCATCCGCAGGTAGTCCCAGTCGATGCCGGGGCCGCCGGGATGGGCCAGGCAGACTGGCCCGCTCCCGGCCACGTGATAGCGCTGGGTGACGCCGTCGAGCTCGACGGCGTGGCTGCCGGGGGTGAGCGGGTGTGCAGTGGTCATCGGAACTCTCCGGTCTGGATAGGTGCTCGGACGCAGACAAGATGCGGCCGTGACCGGAAAGTTCGATCCGTCGGGGGAGACCGTCGTCACACCTGTGGATGGTAGAGGCGGATGTTCTGCACACGGCCTTGGTCCATCGCCACCAGCCACACGGCCGAGGGCGGGCAGTGGGTGGGATTGTCGGCGGGGCTGAGCAGGTCCATTTCCCAGATCGTGAGGTCGCGCCCGGCGACGGTGTGCCGCAGCCGCTGGCGGACTCCGGCGGTGAGGTCGCTTTCCATGCCGCCCAGGACGAGGTCGCGCCCGCCCTGCTGGCCCTGCCTGCCGACGATCTGCACGCGGGGGACCAGCTGTCGGCGACGATCTCGGCGAACGCGCCGCGTTCGGCGGCCTCGAGGGTGTCGAGGCCTTCGCGGTGGCGAGCCGCGGTGAGCGCGGCGACGTCCTCGTGGGTGGCGGCGGCGGTGTCGATCAGGGCCTGGGCCATTTTCGCGCGGGCCTGGCTGAGTCTGCTGCGCACGGTCCCGACCGGCACGTCGCAGGCTGCCGCGATTTGCTCGTAGGAGGTGACGCTGCTGAAATGCCGCAGCATGACCGTCATGCGCAGCGGGGCGGACAGCTCTTCCGCCGCGCGCCAGATCCAGTCCCGGGAGGCGTGCTCGTCGAGCACCCGTTCGGGATCCGGCAGTGTCGAGACGGGCTCGGGCACGGCTTCCAGTGGTGTTTCGCGCTGGGCCCGTAGCCGCATGCGGCAGCCGTTGCGCACGATCATCCTCAGCCACGGCCCGACCGCGCGCCGCAGCGCCACGAGCATCGCGTCCTGTACGGCGTCGTCCACCTCGGGGTGAAAGCCGAGCACGGCGAGGGCGACCGCGCGCATCCCGGCCTGGTGCCGCGCGAGCAGGGCCCCGAGCGCCGCGGCATCTCCGGACTGCGCTTGGCAGGCCAGTTCCTGATCAGTCAGCATGATGGGCCTCGTTCCTGCTGCTGTCCGCTCGGTTGTCTTGATCTTCCCCCAAGGACGGTTTTGAGCGCGGCGGCGGGGGAAAACCTTCGCCGCTGACTCACCTCGAAGGACCTCCTTTGCTCGGTCAGTCCTGGTTGCCGAACGCCGCGTCGAACGAGGCTTCGGGCACTGTCCACAGCAGAGAGCGCACGAACTTCACGGCTTCGGCGGCGCCGTGCAGGCGATCCATCCCCGCGTCCTCCCATTCGATCGAGATGGGGCCGTCGTAGCCGGTCGCGCGCAGCGCTCGGAAGCAGTCCTCCCACGGAACGTCGCCGTGCCCGGTCGACACGAAGTCCCATCCGCGGCGCGGATCGCCCCACAGCAGGTGCGAGCCGAGTGCGCCAGTGCGGCCGTTGTGCGGCCGCAGCCGGGTGTCCTTGCAGTCGACGTGATAGATCCGGTCGGCGAAGTCGATGATGAACGCGACCGGGTCGATGTACTGCCACATCAGGTGGCTCGGGTCCCAGTTGAAGCCGAACGCGCCGCGGTGCTCGATCGCCTCCAATGCCCGGACGCTTGTGTAGTAGTCGTAGGCGATCTCGCTGGGGTGCACCTCGTGCGCGAACCGCACCCCTTCCCCGTCGAACACGTCGAGGATGGGGTTCCACCGATGCGCGAAGTCCTCGTAGCCGGCGTCGATCACGGATGCGGGCACAGGCGGGAACAGGGCCACGTACTGCCAGATCTTCGATCCGGTGAACCCGACAACGGTGTCCACCCCGAGCTTGCGAGCGACTTTCGCGGTCAGTTTCAGCTCCTCGGCCGCGCGCTGCCGCACGCCCTCGCCATCCCCGTCGCCCCAGACGCGGCTGCCGACGATCGCTTGGTGCCGGAAGTCGATCGGGTCGTCGCACACCGCCTGCCCGGTGAGGTGGTTGGAGATCGCCCAGACCTTCAGTCCGTACTTGTCCAGGATGTCCAGGCGGCCGCGCAGGTAGGCGTTGTCCTCAGCAGCGCGCCACACGTCCAGGTGCTCGCCCGAGCACGCGATCTCCAGGCCGTCATAGCCCCACTCGGCGGCATGGCGGGCAACCTCCTCGAGCGTGAGGTCGGCCCATTGACCGGTGAACAGCGTCACCGGGTGCGTCGCCGCAGTCATTCGCGTGTCCTTGCCGTCACCGCTATTTCGCCGTGGCACCGACGATGCCCTCCGTGCCGTCGAGTTCCTGGACGAGCTGGTTCGCGGCTCGCCAGGCGAGCGCGACCATCGTGAGCGTCGGGTTCGCCGCCGTCGTGGTGGGGATGACGCCGTTGCCGCCGACGTAGAGGTGGTCGACCTCCCAGACGCGCAGGTAGGAGTCGCAGACCGACTCGCCGTCGTCCCAGGCGCCCATGCGCACGGTGCCCTGGTAGTGCAGCGAGGAGCCACCGACCGCGAGGATGGGTTCCTCGGTGAGCGCACCGATTCGGGAAGCGCTGCGGACGGAGTTCTTCCGCATCGACTCGATGGTCGCGAGGTCTTTCGGGGTGTGCGAGTAACGGATGGTCATCTTCGGCATGCCGTAGAAGTCGGTTTCGGTGTCGCTGAACTCGACCGCGTCGCCGAACTGGATGTCCTTTGCCGCATACCACGCGACCACGGCGAGCCGGGCGGTCGCCAGGTCGTCGTCGAGCTGGAGGCTGTACGGGGAGTTGGCCATCGCCACGACCCCACCTTGCATCGGTCGGGCGTCGGAGAACGGGATGCGGACGCCGGCGAGGTTCTTGTCGTCCACCGGATAGCCGGCCGGATCGAACTCGTCGTTGAGCAGGAGGAAGGAGTTCATCTGCAAGTGCTCGTTGAGGTAGTGGCCGAGCGCGCGCGGACGGATACCGGAGGCGAACAGCACTTGCGGTGTGCGCAGCCCATCCGCGCACACCACGACACGAGCCGCCCTGACCTGGTACACCGCACCGCTGCGGCGGTCCTGCAACTCGGCACCGACCGCGGTCCCGTCCTCGACCAGGACGCGGCGGGCCAGGGTCTCGGCACGCAGCTCGAAGCCCGGCACGGTCTGCTCCAGCTCTCCCAGGATCACGCTGGTGCCGGAGAAGACGAGCTGGTCGCCCGCCCAGTGCGTCGCGCTCGCCCCGAACTCGACCGGGGCGAGGCCGGGCCCGTCGAACTCGTCCGCCATGACCTTGCGCAGCGCGGCGGTCAGACCGGTACCGTCCTCGACCTTGGTCACGCGCAACAGTTGTTCGGCGTGGTCGAGCGCCGCGTCGAGTGAATCGTCAGGGATGAACGGGATGCGTTCGGACTGCTGGGGTCGCGGGCACGCGGTGCCCCAGTGGATGCCCATGCCGCCAACGCCGCTGGCCATGCTCGCCACCGGCAACCCGATTTCGCCGTGGGCGAGCGTCGGCCGGGGATCGGCGAAGAACAGTCCGGGCAGGACCGTCTGGCGGAACTCCAGGCTCGGGTCGATGCCCGGCGCGAGGTCGGCGAGCGCCGCGGCTCGTTCGACGCCTGTGTCCGGGCCCTGGGTGAGCAGCTGCGCCGCGGCGCGGTCCGCGTCGGCCATGTTCTGCGTGTGGTCGCCGCGTCGGCCGGGAATCACCGGGCCCGACCTCGACCATGAGGATGCGCGCGGCCGGCAGCGCGTCGCCGATGGTCCGGGCGTAGGTCGCACCAGCGGGGCCGGAACCGATGATGAGGACGTCGAATTCGTCGCTGTCGGGGGTCGTGGTGGTCACGTCAGCGTGCTTCCGTCGTCGTGGCGGGCGATGAGGTGAGAACCGACCGGGCGAGGTCGAGAACGCGGGCGCACTGGGGCCAGGGATCGCCATTGCCCTCGTACTCGACCGAGAGCGGACCGGCATAGCCGTGGGCGTCGAGGATTCCGAGCGCGCGCACGAGGTCGACCGGCCCGACGGCACCGTCCTCGGACACGTAGTGCGCCTTCAGACTGACCAGTTCGGCGTAGTCGGCCAGCGCCTCGATGCCGTCGTACACGGCGGTCAGGTCCATGCTCGCGAACATCTCGGCCGGGTACGCGGGACCGGATGGCTGCCCGGTCGCGCCGGCGAAGAGCATCGGCATCAGTGCTGTCGTGAGCACGTCGAAGTTGCCGAAGTCGAGCAGCAGGCCGCACGCGTCGCGCCCGACCGCGTCCAGCAGGTTCCCCATCCACGCCGGGTCGCTGCTCGGGCCGCCGTGGTTCTCCACGAGCAACCGGGTCCCGTGCTGTGTCGCGTACGCGCCGATCTCGGCGAGCGCGTCGACCAGGTGCGCGGGCGCCTTGTCGCCGAGGTGCGGGCTGAACGGCGAACCGGGATTGACGCGCACGAACTGCGACCCCATCGCGGCGAATCGGTCGATCCACCGTTCGATGAGCGCGAGGTCGGCGGCGCGCTGGGCGTTGTCGACCTCAAGCAGGTCGCCGACGTCGATGGCGACGTTGACCAACCGAACCCCGGACGAGACGAGCGAGGCGGCGAACCGATCGATCTCCGGATCGTCGAGCCCGGCGAACTGGAAGGAGACCGTTTCGACGGCGTCGACGCCGAAGGTGTCCCTGGCGCGCGCGGGGAATTCCGACAGGCTCAGCAGTTTCGGGTAGGGAAGGTCGATGTGCCGGTCGTTTCCCTCGGCATCGACGAAGTCGAAGGAAACGGGGCCGAGCTGCTCGCGGATGCTGAACGAGGACACGGACAGGGTGTTCACGAGCTCTCCTCCGGATGGATGGGACCGCTGACGGCGGCGGGAGGAGACATCGACACTCCGTTGGGTGCGCCACCAGAAAACGGTAGTGAAACCCACTGTGTAGTTATACCCGTTCAGTTGTCAACCCCGATCAGGTCTGGAACCCGGTATGCTTCCGGCATGGGATTGCGCGAAGTGAAGGCCGCCCGCACCCGGCGGCAGGTCATCGATGTGGCACTCGGTCTGTTCCTCGACGAGGGCTATGACGAGACGACCATGGAACAGATCGCCGCGAAGGCCGAGATCGGCACCACCACGCTGTACCGCTACTTCCCCAGCAAGGACGTGCTGATCCTGGACCCGTTCCAGCGAATAATGGATCTCGGCAAGCTGCTGGGCGCGCGTCCCGTCGACGAACCACTGAACTTCGCGCTCGGGGCCACGCTCCAGCAGTTGGTCGAGGAACTCGACGAGCGCGACGACGGGCGCAACGCCGCACTGCGGAAAATCGTCGACTCCGCGCCCGTCCCCCGCGCCCGCCTCTGGGATCTGTACGCACAGGCACAACGCGAACTGGAAGGTGCCATCGCCGAGCGCATGGACCGACCGGTCGAGGACCTGCTGGTCATCATGACCGCGCACACCACGTTCGCGGTGCTGCGGATCGCCGCGGAAAGCTGGTGGACAGGTCGCCGCGATGCCTCGACCGCCGGAGTCATCGACGAGGTGCTGCGCGCCCTCAACACGCTCGACCTGGTGATTCCCGCTCTCCCGCCGGCGGCCGCGCCGAGCCCCAAGTCGCCTCGTCGGCGGTCCTGAGGTCGGCTGCGGCCGTGGCTCAGCGCCGTGCCGACGCCAGGGCCACGCTGATCTCGGCCGCGGAAGCGGGAGCGGCCGGCTGGTTCAGGTACTGGTCGTTCTTGGTCAGCGCGTAGGGCATACAGAAGGCCGGATTGCCCACTTGCGAGCGCCAGCTTTCGGTGAGCGGTCCCATGTCCACGTGGTCGTATCCGAGCAGCGAGAGCAACTCGGCGGCGTGTTTCTTCGCGTCCGGGTCGTTGCCCGCGATCGGCAGGGTTGTGCGGTCGGCCGCGTCCACTCGCCGCGGCAGGGCCCTGAGGTGTCGGTAGTTGATGTTGTTGAACGCCTTCACGACGTGCGCCTCGACCAGGTGCCGTTGGAGCACTTCGCTGTCGGTGAGCTCCTGCGTTTCGAGTTCCGGGATGGTGCCGTCACGCGGGGCCCAGTAGTTGCCGGTGTCGATGACCGTCTTGCCGACGAGGGGCTCCCGGGGAACCGTGCCGACAGCGCAGACCGGGATCGTCACGACGACCCAGTCCCCGGCGGCTGCCGCCTGTGCGGGAGTGGCCGCACGGGCCCGCGGCCCGAGTTCGTCGACGAGGTCGGAGAGCGTCTGCGGCTCCCGCGAGTTGCTGAGCACGACGTCCAAGCCGGCGTCGACCGCCAGGCGGGCGAGCGTGCTGCCGATGTGTCCGCTGCCGATGAGTCCAAGCGTTGCCATGTTAGGGAAAACCTCCTGATTGCGGGTCGCGGGGCGATCAGAAGACGTAGGGGATGTCGTGGGTGATGTCCATGTGCCGGATGCGCCACGTTCCTTCGGTCCGGCGGAAGAAGAAGTGGTAGTACCCGGACTCGATGGGCTTGATGGTGCCCTGGGCGCCGAAGGTGCCGGCGGGCCATCCGCCCTCGGGCTTCCTGACTCCGACGACGTCGAAGGTGATGAACTGGGTTTCGATGCTGGCCTCGTTGCCGTCAATGGAGACCACGTGGTCGTAGGTGGTGTGGTGGCTCCAGCCCAGGGGCGGGTGCGGCGCCATGGCCGTGGACATGGCCTCGGCGATCTGCGCCGCTCCGGAGAGTTTTCCCAGTGGCTCCATCCCCTCGGGGCCGCGGTAGTTGACCTCGACGACCGCGTCGGGGTCGTAGAGCTTTGCCAGCGCCTCGCCGTCGCGCCGGTCGGCCGCCCGGGTGTACTGGGAAACGATCGCCCTGATCTCGTTCTCGGTGCTCATGAGGTTCTCCGGTTCTCTCAGTGGTTGCCGGCGGTAGGGTCCGATCCAAACCGCATGTTTGAAAAGTACATATAACTCGACGGAAGTGCAACTGTGGAAGTTGCTATTATGGGAACGTCAGGACCGGGCAGCGGCAGAAAGGGGCCACGAGCATGTTGGACGTGACGTTCTCCAGCGCGCTGAAGGCCATGCTCCTGCTGGGCCATGCCGAGGAAGAGGGCGGTCTCGTGCTCAGCTCGACCCAGCTCGCCAGGAGTCTGGACACGAACCCGAGTCTGGTGCGCAAGCTGATGGTCCCGCTGGTAAAGGACGGTCTCGTCGCGTCCATCAAGGGCCGCAACGGGGGCGTCCGCCTCGGCCGGCTCGCGGACCGGATCACCCTGGGGGAGATCTACCGCTCATCCCTCGGTGACAAGCCGCTGTGGGCGCCCCGGCCCGAGGGGCCACGGGAGTGCTTGGTCACCAACCACTCCGCTGAATACTTCGGCAGGCTCACCCGCGAGACCGAGGTAGCCGTCCTCGGCGTACTGGCAGGCCGTACCCTCGCCGACAGTCTCGACGAGTTGCGCGCCATCGACCGGGCAGGCAGTGCTCCGGCCTCAGAACGGCGGTTGCCCGCGGCTCGTCGTTAGCTCACGTGGAGGCGCGAAGGACGAGCTGAAGCAGACCATCCACGTCAGGCGGGGGCGCAACCTCGACCACGCCGAGTGCCGCGAGCACGGCGGGGGCGAGTAGCTCGCCGAGCCGTTCGATGTCGACCTTCACGGTTGTCAGCGGCGGGAAGGCCACGCTGCCCGCGAACGTGTCGTCGGCGCCGATCACGGCGAGATCCTGAGGGCATCGCACACCGATGTCGGCCGCGGCGCGGATCGTGGCCAAGGCCGTGTCGTCGTTGAAGGCGCACGCGGCGGTGAATCCGGCGTCCGTGATCTGCCGCACCTGACGGGCCGCGCTCGCGGCGTCGTGGAAGGCGGCGACCACGGGCTCCGGAAGGCCAAGCTTGGACGCGGCCGTCAGCGTTGCCTGCCGTCGAGCTTCGATGGCCAGAGTCAGTCCCGGTTCTTCGCGCTCGACGATCGCGATCCGGCTATGCCCGCGCTGGCGGAGGTGCGCCAGGCGTATCTCCGCGGCCAGTCCCTCCACCGCGGTCAATCCCGAGGCAGGAGCTTCGACGATCTTGATGCCCGCGTCGTCGAGCTCTGCCCGCTCCTGACGACTCAACGGCCGGCCTGGCATCAGCAAGCGGGGCCGGACGCGCAGCGCCGTCGCGACCAGGGAATGGCGGGAGGGTGTGTCGAGGTGGATCGCCGCCACGAGTCCGTGGTCGGCCAGGGCCGACGTCAGTTCCGCGAGGGCGTACACCGCCGGCCCGCCGAACGACGAGACACTCAGGTCGAACAGAATGACACGGCTTGATCGTTCCGCGAGAGCCTTGGCCGAGGGGTTGGGCCGGTAGTTCAGCAGTCGAGCCGCTCGTAGTACGTTCTCGCGAGTTTTCGGGGCGATCGTCTGCGGCGCGTTGTTCAGGACGAAGCTCACCGTGGATCGAGAGACTCCGGCCAGGTTGGCGACGTCCGCGCTGGTCGCAGCCTTCGATGCCCGACCTTCGACGCGCTCTGCCATGGCACACCCCCGACTCGTATCCAAGAGATGTTATCCGCATCACTAACGCGCGTCAAACGGTGGTCGCTGGTGCGGTCCGCCAAGGGCCACTCGTGAGCGTCATGTCTCGTGTTTATGGCCTCCTTGCAGCAGATTTTGACTGATTCGTCGTACTGACGCATACTGAAAACCAGAACTAACGCGTGTTAGTTCAAGGAGGTACTCATGATTCCCACGTCCTTCAACCACGGCTGGGGAGTGCGTCCTCGCGGCTTGACCTTCTTCGCGATGCGAGGCGCCCCGTATGAGGCCGTGACGTTGCCGCATGACGCGCTGATCTCGAGCCTTCGCGACGCGGGCGCGGTCGACGGCGCGAACTCGGGCTTCTTTCCGACTCTCGACGTCGAGTACGAAAAGACCTTCGAGGTCGAAGAAAGCGCTGCAGACCAGCGTCACGTGGTGGAGTTCGAGGGCGTGTACCGAGATGCTCGCGTCTACGTGAACGGAGCGCTCGCGGCGCATCGTCCGTACGGTTACTCGCGTTTCTTCGTGCCCATTGATCGCTTACTGGGCTACGGCACCGCCAACACGATCCGTGTCGAGGCGACGTCCGACGAGGATTCGCGGTGGTACACCGGCGCGGGCATCATCCGGCCCGTCACCTTGCACCGAGGGGGGTTGCTGCACCTCGCACCCGAGGGGCCACGGTTGTCCACGCCCCAGGTCGGCGACGATCTGGCGGTGGTGGAGGTGCAGGCGCGTATCGACAATGAATCGCCCGTCAGGCGGACGGTCCGGGTACGGATCGAGATCTTCGACGAGGCCACCGGGCGGATTGCCGCGGCCGCGTCCGCACCGGTCACGATCTTTCCCGGCGAGTCGGCGGACGTCACCCGCCGAGTGTTCGTTCGCGACCCTCAGCTGTGGAGCCCGGACTCGCCGACGCTGTACCGCGGCCGCGTGTCCCTCGTCGATGACGGCAAGGACATCGACGACGCCACCGACACCTTCGGTATTCGGAGGATCGAGCTCGATCCCGTGCATGGCCTGCGAATCAACGGCACCGCGGTCAAGCTTCGGGGGGCGTGCGTGCACCATGACAACGGTCCGATCGGGGCGGCGACCATTGGCGCAGCCGACGAGCGGCGGGTGCGGCTCCTGCGCGAGGCGGGCTTCAACGCGATCCGGAGTGCCCACAACCCGGCCGGCACCGCGCTGCTGCGTGCGTGCGACAAGTACGGAGTTCTCGTGATGGACGAGGCCTTCGACGTGTGGACCGCACGCAAGGCCCGGTTCGACTATGCGCAGGACTTCGCGGACTGGTGGGAGCGGGACGTCGAGTCCATGGTCCGGAAGGACTTCAACCGCCCCAGCGTGGTGCTCTATTCGATCGGCAACGAGATCCCCGAGGTCGGGAGCGCGCTGGGCGCCCAGACCGGCCGCGACCTGGTGAACACGCTGAAGCGACTCGATCCGACGCGGTTCACCGTCAGCGCCGGGCAGGTCCTGCTGGCCGTCGGCGACGAGGCCGCCGAAGTCATGGCGGACCAGAACGTCGGAGTCAACGATGTCCTCGCCTCAATGGAAGACGTCCTGCTGAAGTTCTGGCAGTCCCCGGTCGCCGCACGGCTGATGGAGGAGGGGTACTCGCAGGTCGACGTCGCCGGCTACAACTACGGTGACTCGCGGTACGCCCTCGACCCCGGCGAGTTCCCTGATCGGATCAGCGTCGGCAGCGAAACCTCCCGGCGGTCGATCGCCGAGAACTGGGCGACCATCCTCGGATCCCCCCAGGTGATCGGGGACTTCTGCTGGACGGGTTGGGACTACCTGGGCGAAGTCGGCGTCGGGCGCGTGCGTCCTGCCGAGCAGGCGGGGATCGCCGGATTCCTCGGCCCGTTCCCGTACCTCACGGCGGAGGTGGGAGACCTGGACGTCACCGGCGTCCGTCGTCCGTCGTCCTACTTCCGCGAGACGGTCTTCGGCCTCCGCGACGTCCCGTACATCGCGGTGCAGAAGCCCTCGCTCTGTGGCGTCGAACTGGCCGTCAACTCGTTTGCCTGGCGCGGCATGGAGGGGCGGTGGACCTGGCCCGGCGACGAAGGACACCCGGTCGACATCGAGGTGTACTCGTCAGCGGACGAGGTCGAGCTTCTCGTCAACGGCCACTCGGTCGGCAAGGCGGCAGCGGGAGCCGGCTACATCGCGGCCTTCACCGCGACCTACGAGCCGGGAACGGTCACGGCCGTCGCCTACAACAGCGGTGTCGAGTCCGGTCGAAGCGAACTGAGCACGGCCGGGGCAGTCGAAACGCTGAGCCTCGCACCCGAGCGCGATCACCTCGGCCTCACCGACGAGTCGCTGGCGTTCGTGCGCATCGCACTGCTCGACCGAGACGGTCGGGTGAATCCCTCGTGGACGGAGACCGTCACGGTCACGGTGGAGGGGCCCGGAGTCTTGCAGGGGCTGGGCTCGAGTGATCCGCAACCCGACGAGGCGATCACGGGGCCCACCCGGACGACTCACGCCGGTGAGCTCTTGGCCGTGGTTCGACCCACCGGCGCTGGAAGCATCGTCATCAAGGCCGCCGCCGCCGGCCTTCCCGAAGCTTCTGTGGTGGTGGACGTTGACTGATTCCGTCTCGCGTGCGCTGTGCGGGCAAGGGGACATGGTCGTTTCGGTGGGCTACCGCCTCAGTCCTCGTCCATCGTGGACCGGAGGAACGGATGGACCCGAACAAGGTCCAGCGCACTACCCCGTCGCATCCGAAGAGCTCGCAGCCGCGTGGAACTGGGCGCAAATGTCGCTGTCGGGAGTCGGTTCCCCTGACTGGGTGTTCGGCGACGGTCGGGCTGGGGCGCCCTGGCTGCCGGCACGACTCTCCGACTCCGGATGTGGGCGCGAGCCTTCCCGGTTTGCGGTGAACCATAGTCGACCGCGCAATGCGTTAGCCCGCCGATTCACGGGTCTGCTCAACCGCCGATTGCTCGCGCCGATGCTCGCCTACCCGCAAAAGGCGCGCCGCGATCAGTTCGAGAGCACCGGAGCGCCGCCGCGGCGAATCGTCCTGCTGGGCGAGCGCCTCACCGAGTCCGGCAACTGGGAGGAATGGTTTCCGGACCAACCGATTCTCAACCGAGGAATCGGCGGTGACCACACGGCGGAGGTGCTTTCCCGGCTGGACTCCGCCATTAACGAACCACTCGGAGTGCTGCTCCTGATCGGCACCAATGACGTTGCGGCCGCGGTACCACTCGACGAGTCGCTGGCGAATCTGCGGGGGATCCTGAGTGGAATCGAGGTTCGTGCTCCCGGTACTCCGGTGGTCGTGCAGAGCGTCATGCCTCGTGGCCGGTCCTATGCCCAAGAAGTGCGCAGACTCAACATCGGCTACCAGGAGGTGGTAGCGGAAGCGGCTGAGTCAGTGCGGTATCTCGACCTCTGGCCGGCGCTCGCGGCGGACGATGGGTCACTACGTCAAGATCTCACGTTCGACAAGCTTCACCTCAACGGTCAGGGCTATCGCGAGTGGGTCGCTCTTCTCCGGCCGATCGTTGAGGCGTGGGGTCGGTCGCGCTGATGATTGAGAAGATGTCGAAGGAGAAGCAGATGCTTCGAATCAATGTCGTGACAGGTGCCGCGTCCGGTATCGGTCTGGCGACGAAACAGCTACTGGAGAGCCGGGGCGAGTCGGTCATCGGGGTCGACATTCGCGATGCCGATGTGCTTGTCGACCTGACGTCACCACCGGATCGCGAGCGGATGGTCGAGGAGGTCAGGACCAGGTCTGGAGGCGCAATTGACGCGATCATCGCTGTCGCGGGGCTTGCCGCACCGATTCCGGCCACCGCGGCCGTCAACTACTTCGGCATGGTGGCGACTTTGGACGGTCTGCGCCCACTGCTGGCTGGTTCCGATTCGCCACGAGCGGTCGGAGTCGCGTCTTTTGCCAGCATCGCACCCGGCGACGAGGCTCTCGTCGCCGCGTTCCGTGCCGAAGATGAGCCAACGGCACTTGCCCGCGCGACAGCGCTGGCCGCAGACCCTGCGACGGGAACGTTGATCTACCCCTCGAGCAAAGCCGCCTTCGCGCAGTGGGTTCGACGTTCCTCGATAGCCGACACGTGGGCCGGGGCGGGCATCCCCCTGAATGCGATCGCTCCGGGCGTGGTTTCGACGCCGATGATGAGCGGCGTCCTCTCGTCCCAAGAGGGTCGCGACGCGGTCGCGTCATCGGTGCCGATGCCGCTCAACGGATTTGCCGACGCATCGGTGCCGGCGCGTCTACTGGCCTGGCTTGTCAGCGTCGAGAACAGTCACCTGTGCGGCCAAGTGCTCTTTGTGGACGGTGGTAGCGACGCGTCCGTTCGAGGCGACTCCGTCTGGTAGCTCCCGCACGGGGATTCACCGGATGGTTTTCCGGGCGTCGTAGTGTATTCGTGCCTCGTCGACGTCATCGGTCTTGTCGGCGGCCCAGTCTCGTACTTGCGACAGTAGGCCGTACAGGCCTTGCCCGAGCGGGGTCAATTCGTAGTCGACGCGGACGGGTACGGTCGGTGTGGCGGTCCGTTTCACCATGCCGTCGCGTTCGAGCATGCGCAGGGTCTGTGTGAGCATCTTCTGGCTGACGCCGGGGATCTCCCGGCTGATGTGGCTGTAGCGCATCGCGTCGCCGTACGACCCGAGGGTGCACATGGTCAGGCTGACCCAGCGGTTGCTGATCGTCGAGAGCAGCGCCACCGCGGGGCAGTCGTGCATGTACGCCGCGTAGGTGACGGGCTCGATCTGGCGTTCCGGGTTCGTGGTGGTGGGCATCCGTCTCTCCTGTCAGGACTGCAACGCACTTAAAAGTACCTACTTCCGAATCGATCGTAACCCACCTAGCGTTCGTGGTGTTCGAATTCGCCAACGGAAGAGTGACGATCATGCGAGCAGTTGTCTACCGGTCTGTCGGCGCCCCAGACGTCATCGAG
>NZ_JAODNM010000033.1 GCF_025464955.1 Amycolatopsis sp.
TGCTCGGCGCCGGGGTGAGGGTTCGCCAGCCCGAACGCACCTCCGCCTACGACAAACCCCTCGCCGAGCAGTTCGCCGCCGAGACTCCGGACCTGGTGGTGTCGAAGATGGCGAAGGCGCTGCGGGAAGGGAAAGTGTTCGTCGACTGGAGCCAGAACAATCCCTCGAAGAACACGGTCGCGCCGTACTCGCTGCGCGGACGGGAACACCCGACGGTGTCGACGCCGGTGACCTGGAACGAAGTACGGCAGTACCGACGTCCGGCATCACACCTTCCCCGACCAGGCAACAGCTCTGAACCGTGTACAGAGGTCGACCTTCGTCTCCCACGCCAGCCCCGGGCCAGCGGGCAGGGTACCCCCGTCGGGTACAGCGAGCATCGGCTCGATCCAAGCAGGCACGCTGGCCACGTCGACCTCCGATCCACCTGCGGCTGGAAGGCACCTGGAGCGGTGGGCCGCCACCACCGAACATAACCCGTTCGGCCCAGCGCTGCTCGATAGACACAGGTCACAGGCCCCTGTTAGCAAGCAGCAGGGGATACGACTTGCGCCGTGGGACACCTCTGCACTCACCGGATGTGCCTCGCCATTGACGCTGTGGCCGGCGTCGGCCCGTCAGAACAGCCCGATCTGCTCAACCGTTGGCGCGTCCGGAGTTTTTGGCGGTAGCTATGCATCGCGTTCGAGATCGAGCAACGTCGACCAGGGCCCGCGCTCGATCAGTTCCCGAAGTGTCGACGGTCACGGATGTAGTTTTCGGCACGTACAGCGCTGGGCGATCTCGCGGCCCGGCGCGGCCGTGTCGCGGACTCGGCGGTCCGGGCGGGGACCGCGGTGGTCACCGTGACGGCCTCGGCTTACTCGGCGCCGGGTGCCACTCCAGGTAGTCGCGCCTGTGATTGCTAGGCCGCCGATTCACGGGCTGCCCGCTAGGCGTCGACAGCGAAGGCAGCAAGCCCGGTCTCAAGCAGGTGCGCGGCGCGGCGGACGTCGGTGGTGACCGCGTCGCGCACCCGCGCCGGACTCCGGCGTCCGTCCAAGTACCTGCGCGAGGAGTTGACCTGGACGCTCCATAGGCCGAGCAGCGCGGCCGCGGCAATCTGAGGCTCGGGGTCGCGCGGGTCCAGCCCGGCCCGATTGGCTAGGACATCGCAGGCGGCGGCGGTCATCTGCTGGAGCATGTTGCGGTGGTGCGCCTGCAGCGCGGGCGTGTCGTGGACCATGGCTTCGAAGCGCTGCACCGCTTCGGCGGCCCAGGCCCTGTCGTCCTGGGCCTCCAGCCAGGAGGTCAGATTGTCCAGTTCGCCGGCCAGGATCTGCACCATGCCCTCAAGCGGCGTCGTTCCCGGATCAGCGAGGGCTGCCCGGAGGGCGGCGAGCAGGTCGCCCGGGAGGTCCAGGACCAGTGCTTCTTTAGTCGGGAAGTAGTTGAACACCGTCGTCGGCGAGACATCGCACACCTCCGCGATCTCCGCGACGGTGACGGCCTCGAAGCCGCGCTCCAGGAACATCTCGGTGGCGGTGTCGATCAGCATCTGTCGTGTCGCGCGCTTGCGCCGCTCCCGGCGTCCCATCGCATCGCGTGTGTCGGCGTCCAGTGCGCGCAGCGCGCTCCAGTCGACGGTGTGTGAGCCCATGGCCACAAAGGATAGCCATCTGCTTACGATCATGGTGCTACCATAAAGTTGTAGTGACACCACTTTAGTACCGCATCAGAAAGAGGCAGGTCATGTCGGATCTCGAGCGCAACAAGCAGGTCGTTGTCGACTACTACACCACCGCCTTCGCCGGGAACCCGGAGAAGGCGATCGCCGACCACTTCGGTTCGCGGTACCTCCAGCACAACCCGGACGCGCAGGACGGCCCGGAGGCGTTCATCGGGTTCGTGAAGTGGCTTCGGGGCGAGTACCCGGACCTGAAGCTCGACATCAAGCGTGTGATCGCCGAGGGCGACATGGTCGCTACCCACTCCCACCTGGACCTCGAGCCCGGCAATCCGGGCAACCCGGGACGGGCGCTGGCGGACTACTTCCTCCTGAAGGACGGCAAGGTCGTCGAGCATTGGGATGTGATTCAGGAGGTGCCCACGACCGCGGCGAACGATAACGGGATGTTCTGAACAGCCGCGCCTGGCGAACAACCATCGTCGGATGCCGCTGTCCCGCCACCGAAGTTCAGTCCAGTTATCCGTGCAGGAAAACATGCACGCCTGAGGTGACAATGTCGGCGATTTCCGCGTCGGACGGCATCGTGACGCCGGGGAAGGGGCTGACGAGGTGAAGTAGTCCACTTTCGGTGATCTGCTGCAGGTGCTGGGCAAACTCTCGTCGGACATGTAGCGGTCCTGTCTCCTGCCAGGCGTCGAGTGAGTCCTGCGGGATGTGACCTGCTTCTGTGTTGATCTGCCGGACCAGCGCGAAGTGCTCGGCGTATCCCGGCGCGGGCACCGCGACGTCCATGCCGAACGCGATCAAGTCTGCTTCGAGATGGACTTCCGGACCTGCGCCAGGTCGTCTGCGCGGATCGTCACCAGGGGTGCGTTGGGCTTTTCGTCGTCGTCGGCCTGGAACCCGTAGCAGCAGTTCACACTGATATGGCTGGAGCAAAACTGGAGCGGACGCGTGCGATCGTCGGCAATGAACGACAGTCAACGGCAACCTGGTGCACCGAACGACATGCAGTTTCTCTATCGTCGCAGGTCAGGGGGCTATTTGGACCATTCTGGCAGTGAGGGGGTCAGGGGTTCGAATCCCCTTAGCTCCACAAGTTTCATGATCGCCCGGCCTGCACGTTTCCGCAGTTCGGGCGTTATTTTTCGGTGCACCAAACATCGGTCCATTGTAGACTCGCGTTAAGTTACTGTTTGGCAACTGGGGCACATCGTGACCCCCTTTCCCAACGGGGTCACCAAAACTGCCCCAGCGCATTCACCCAACGGGGTGATTGTGGCAAGTATTTTTGGCCGCCGACCGTCAACGGTTCGCTGTTTCGCCTGCATAGGGACCCTTTCCGGGTCGAAGGAGTCGTCCTCCAAGATGTCGGGAGCCGTAGTCCAAGACGAGAGGAGGTGATATCCATTTTGGGCTACACGAATTTCCTCGGTGGACGGGACTTCATTCGATGAAGTGTCGTTGTCGTCTGCCGTATAGACATGACTTGGCGATATTGAGACCGGCTTGAGCTCCTGCTCGCCGATCGGCACGAACGTTGGGAACGCGATCTCCAAGAAACCGTGGTTTCGCCGCATACCGCGTTGTCACCTTTGCCGTCATTGAGCGGGCACCTGAGGCCAGGCGGTGTCCGCGGCAAGTTTTTCGACGATCCGATCGTGGAAACTCTTGCGCTTCAGTGCTTCCTCGATATCGGTAACGACTCGGCTTAGTGGATAGGGGATTTCCGCTTCGATCTCGATGACCGCAGCCTCGGTGGCACGCCATTCGGCAGCCAGCCTGTCGACGATGCGGACCGTTTTGGCCGTGAGTACCACCTTCTTGCTGCGGGCATCGACACCGGTCTTGGTCCGGACGAAGCCGGCCGCGCGCATCGCTGCCACCTTCTGACTCATAGCCGAGTGAGTGGCCGAAACCGACTCGGCTAGTTCGGTGATCGTCATCGGCCCGCGAGCATGCAGCCTGAGCAGCACCATCACGAAGCTCGGCTTGAGCCCCTCGATGTGCGCCTCAAGGTAAATCCGCGCGATCTCCGCGTCCATGCGTGCCTGCAACAACGACCACTCGCGCCACTGGCTCTGCGCCGTCGGGTCGGGACCACTGACCTGCGTCATCCGGCTATTGTAACAGCACTTGCATAAGTGCTGTTACAATAGCTATGTTGGGTTGATGGCTGAGCAGTATCCGGAGATCGAGCCCTACGCGTCAGGATCCTTGGATGTCGGCGAGGGACACGACCTGTACTGGGAGACGGTCGGCGATCCGGCGGGGACGCCGGCGCTGTACCTGCACGGCGGCCCAGGGCAGGGCTGCAATCCGGGCCACCGACGGAACTTCGATCCCTCCGCGTATCGAGCAGTGCTCTTTGACCAGCGAGGGTGCGGACGGAGCCGGCCGCTGGCAGATTCCGCCGCTGCCGACCTGAGCACCAACACGACCTGGCAGCTCCTGCTCGACATTGAGCGGTTACGTGAACACCTCGACATCGAACGGTGGGTCGTGGCCGGCGGCTCCTGGGGCGTCACGCTGGCCCTGGCCTATGCCCAACGGCACCCGGACCGGGTGACTGCGATGGTGCTCGCCGCCGTCACCTCCGGCACCCGGCGCGAGACCGATTGGATCACCCGCGACATGCGGCGGGTCTTTCCGCGGGAATGGGACACCTTCGTCGCCAATGTGCCCCAACACGAACAGGGCGGAGATCTGGCCGCCGCCTATGCGCGCCTGCTAGCCGATCCCGATGTCGCAGTCAGCAACCGCGCCGCAGAGCAGTGGTGCAGGTGGGAAGACACCCATGTCTCGCTCACGCCCGGTTGGGAACCCTGGCTGCGGTATCAGGACCCCGCATTCCAGCAGATCTTCGCGCGACTCGTGACCCACTACTGGAGCAACGGCTGCTTCCTCGACGACGACCCAATCGCCGCGAATATGCACAGAATCGCCGATATCCCGGCAGTACTCATCCACGGCCGGTACGACATCTCCGGCCCCCTCGACACAGCATGGGACCTCCACCACGCTTGGCCGGCCAGCCGCCTCATCGTCCTCGACGCGGGACACGGCGGCAACAACATGACCCGCGCCGTAGTCGACGCCCTCAACACTTTCGCCCACCGCTAGCGTCAGTCGTCGATGACCAGGTGACGGAAGTTGTGTACCTCGATCCGCGAAATATGCGAGCCCATCCGTCCCTTTCGACTCTGTGCGTCGTTCCGTTCCGAAGACCATCCCAGGACTCACCGTGGAGCGACGGCGTCCTACCACTGGCCGAAGCACCGGCTCAGGGGTGTGTAACGTCAGTCGGCCTTGCGCACCGGCGGCCGCAATCGTTGTTGGATCGTGTGGCGTTCGGTTTCGTTGAGCAGAAATCCGGTGAACAGGGCGCGGATAGCGGCGATGAGTTCGTCCGCTGTCGGCGGGTCATCGGGCTTGGCCAGGTGTTGCAGCATGAAACCGTCGAGCAGCGCGACAAACGCGGGACTGGCCGTGTCGGCGTGGGGGAATCCGACTGAGCGCAGGACCTCCTCGGTCGAGTGCCGAAACCGGTCGACAGCCTCGCTCACCGGTTGGCGCAACGCCGGGTTGCGGCGCGCTTCGAGGTAGATGCTGACCTGGGCGAGCGCGAGTCGTGGATCGACGGCGCGGTGACCGACGACGTCGAGCAGTCGCTCCAGGTCGCCGGCGGCCTCGCGGGCGAAGGAGAGGTAGTCGTCGATCTCTCGCTCGGTGTAGGCCAGCAAGGCTTCGGCGGCGAGATCGTCGATGGAGGCGAAGAAGTAGCCGGCGGTCGAGGACGCAAGTCCGGCGCGAGCGGCCACGGCCCGGTGGGTGATCGCCTGCGGGCCGCCTTCGGCGATGAGTTCGACGGCGGCCCGAAGCAACGCGTCACGGCGGAGTTGGCTGCGCTGTTGGCGGGGCGTGCGTGCGTCGACCATGACCGACCATATCAAACCTGGAGACGTGCACAGATTCTGTGGTTTAGTGACTGCGCTCGCTGCCGAGCCCGTCGCACCAGGACAGGCTCGGTCAATGGCGGCGCCGTGCTCGCCGGCGAAGGAGCTACCGATGTCCACTAAGGACTTGGCCATGACAAGCAGGCGAGGTTTCCTTGCGACCACTGGAATGGCGGGCTTAGCGCTCGCTTGCGGGACGGCCGGTCAGGCTGCGGCGGCCACCACGGCACCACTCTACGACGCCACTCTCACTTCATTGGCGCGACACCCGTTGCCGACGTGGTGGCGGGACGGCAAGTTCGGTGTCTTCGTCCACTGGGGTGTGTACTCGGTTCCGGCGTGGGCACCGACCGACTGGCCGCTGTCCAGCACGGCAGAGTGGTACTGGCTGCTCCAACAGCTCCCGCTCACTCCGTACTGGCAGCACCACCTGGAGACCTACGGTCCAGGTTTGAGCTACGACGACCTCATCCCGCGATTCGGCGCCGAGCATTACGATCCGGAGAGCTGGGCGGATCTGTTCGTGGCGGCCGGGGCTCGCTATTTCGTACTGACCAGCAAACACCATGAGGGCTTCGCACTGTTCCCCAGCGCGGTGAGCGACCGGAACGCGGCCGTACTCGGACCGCGGCGAGATCTGGTCGGGCCGCTGGTGATCGCGGCGCGACAACGTCGCCTGAAGACCGGCCTCTACTACTCGGTGCCGGAATGGTTCAACCCCGCACCACACCTGGGAGCGACCCTGGGGCGACTGCAGGACATCGGGCGTTCACTGGGCATGGGTACGACCCCGGCAGACCTGCTCGGCCCGATCGAGAACCTGCTTGCGTTCAACGAGTTGCCGCCGCGCAACGCCTACACTCAACGCCCGGTGGCCTACACCGGCTACCGGGCCGTCGACGACTACGGGGCGTTCGAGCGGGCGCAACTGCGCGAGATCATCGCCCGCTATCACCCCGACCAGATCTGGGCGGATATCGGCGGCCCGGAGGACTACTTCCAGGGCAACCGGATCATCGCCGAGTACTACAACCAGGCGGCGTTCCACAATCCGGGCGGGGTGGTGGTCAACGACCGCTTCGGCGATCTGAACACCCACCGGGACTACTCCGTCGTCGAGAACGGCGGAACGTATCAGAGTGGCACCCTGTCCGGCGCGCCCTCGGAGACAGTGCGCACCATGGGTAATTCCTGGGGCTACAACACCAACGACACACTCGCGCCCGCCGAGACATTCATCCGCGAACTCGTTGTCGCCGTGGCCAACAACTCCAACTACGTGCTCAACATCGGCCCGCGCGCCGACGGCACCATCCCGCAGCCGATGGCCGATCGTCTGCGCACCATCGGCGCCTGGCTCGGCATCAACGGCGAAGGCATCTACGCCACGCGCCCCTGGACCCAACCTGACGCCACCTCCTCGGCCGGCGCCGTGTACTTCACCACACGCCCGGACACCACTCTGTACCTGACCACATTGTCCTGGCCCGGACGCGAACTCCGGGTCACTGCACCGCTCCCGCTGTCCACAGGCACCCGGATGGTCCTGCTCGGCTCCGACGGCAAGCCCCTGCCGTGGAGCCGGAACGCCGACGGCGTCACCATCACCATGCCCGCTGACGGAGACGAGCACGCCGCCACCAGCAGCCAGTACGCCTTCACCATCCGAATCACCGATTGACCCGGAGTTCCGGGACGGAGAGGAATCGCCATGCCGGCACGGAGCGCACGCCGCGTCGGGTTAGCCGTTGCCCTCGTTGCCTGCGTCAGCACGACCTTCGCGACCGCGGTGACGTTCACCGCCGCACCGCCGGCCAGTGCTGCCACGGGATACCACGAGTACGTCGCGCTCGGCGACTCCTACACCGCCGACTCGGCTCTGACCTGGCCCTCGGTGCAGTTCGTGCCGTTCGGCTGCGCACAGTCCACCGACGACTACCCGCACCAGGTCGCGGCCGCCCTCGGTGTCGCTGACTTCACCGACGCGTCCTGTGGCGGCGCCACGACCGACGACATGACCCAGCCGCAGTCGACCCCACTGGGTACGAACACGCCGCAGTCCGATCGGCTGACACCGACGACCGACCTGGTGACCTTGGGCATCGGCGGCAACGATGCCGGGTTCATCGGATACGTGAGCCAGTGCGAGAACTCCAACCCCGATCCCAGCTCCGGCAACTGCGCAGACACGTTGACCACCAACGGTGTGGACCAGATCTCGCAGTCCATCGCCGCGGCCGAGCCGAAGATCGCCACGGTCCTCGCGCAGATTCACCAGCGCTCACCGCAGGCGCGCGTGTTCGTCGTCAACTACCTCGACGGGCTGCCACTGACGGGCACGGCTGCTACCCCACGCTCGACATCCACGACACCGACGTGGCCTATCTGTCGGCGAAATACGTCCAGCTCAACGACATGATGGCGCGAGTTTCGGCGACAGGCAACGCCACCGTTGTCGACACCTACACGGCCGCCCTCGGCCACGACGTCTGCTCAGCCACCCCCGACGTCGCCGGCACCGACCAGTTCCCGCCGCTGCACCCCGACGACGACGGCGCGTACGCGCAGAGCCGGATCGTCACCAGCACGATCAAGGGCAAGGAGAATCCGTGATGAGGACGTTCTGGACGGCGCTATGCTGCGCGGCGGGCATGATCGCCGCGATGGTGGTCATGGCCCCCGATACGACAGCGGCACCCAACGCCGGCGCGAGCGGAAACCTGATCGTCAACGGAGACGCCGAAGCCGGGTACTGCACCACCGACTGGCACGCCGCGACAACCGTGCCCGGGTGGACGATCACCGCCAACAGCCCCAACATCATGTGCGACACCGCGGCAAGGTTCACGCATCCGGCCAGTCCCACGCCAGGCAAGGCGTTCTTCGCTCCCGGCGACCAGGGTGACGCCACCATGACCCAGAAGACCACGGTAGCCTCGGCAGCCGCCGCGATCGACACCGGAACGGTCAGGTTCGACCTGTCCGGCCAGTTAGGCGGCTGGACCTACTATCCGGGATACGTCCAGGTATCCCTGACCTTTCTCGACAGCGCAAACCACCCACTCGGCGGCACCGGCCTGCCGACCGTGACCGCCCTGGATCGTGGCTTGCAGACAGGTTTCCTCACTCGGACAACCTCGGGGACGGTGCCGACCGGAACCCGATCGATAACCGTTCAGGTCCAGTTCCTGGACAGCGGGTGGCTCAACGGTTACGTGTTCGGCGAATCCGGCTATGCCGACGACCTCGCCCTCACCCTGTCCACACCGGTCACCACGCCGATCCTGAAGCCGCCGCCATCGACGGTCCCCGGCTACGACCACGTCTTCGTGATCATGATGGAGAACTCGGACTACTCCCAGGTCACCGCGGCTGACAACGGAATGCCCTACTTCCACAGCCTGATGGACAAGGGCACGTCGATGTCGAACTACCACGCCGTCTACCACCCCAGCGACGAGAACTACCTCGCCATCGCCGGCGGCGACACGGCTGCGACTGGGGCCGTGTACTGGCCGAACATAAAAGATCCGGGCCGCAACCTCGGCGACGAACTCGAAGCGAACGGCAAGAGCTGGAAGGCCTACGAACAAGGCATGGGCGTGCCCTGCAACGACGACCCCAGCACCGTGCACACCTACGACTCCTACTACGCCCCCGACGACGCGCCGTTCATCAACTACACCGATATCAGCGGCAACCACGCGCGCTGTCAGGCGCATCTGGTCGATACCAGCCAGCTCACCACCGACCTCGCGGCCGCCGGCACCACACCGGCGTTCTCCTGGATCGCGGCTGACGACTACTACGACGGCGAGGCCTCCGGCAACGGCAACGCGACCAGCCGGCGGGTACAGGACGGCTGGTTCAAGCAAACCATCGACCCGATCCTGGCGTCGCCCGCCTGGACCACCCAGAAATCGTTGCTGATCCTCACCTGGGATGAGGACAACCCGGTCATCGGCGACCCGGACAACCATGTCGCAACGCTCGTACTGGGTTCGCAGGGATCAGTGCCGGCCGGCCGCACGAGCGCCACCCGCTACGACCACTACAGCACCGCGCGCACCGTCGAGGACGCACTCGGTATTGCTTCCTTCACCGCCAATGACCGTTACGCCACACCGCTCAACGACGCCTTCACTGCCGGAACCAGCTGATGGGCGACTTTCCCGACGGCTTCCAGTTCGGCCTGGCCACGTCCGCCTATCAGATCGAGGGCGCCGCCGCGCTGGACGGACGCACCCCGTCGGTGTGGGACACCTTCTGCCGCAAGCCCGGCACGATCGCCGACGGCTCCACCGGCGACGTGGCCTGCGACCACTACCACCGCTGGGCCGAGGACGTCGCGCTGATGGCCGACCTCGGTGTAGACGCGTACCGGCTCTCGGTGTGCTGGTCACGGGTCCAGCCTGACGCCGGCGGAGCACCGAACGAGAAGGGGCTGGACTTCTACAGCCGGCTCGTCGACGCGTTGCTGGAAAGCGCCATCCAGCCTGTGGTCACCCTGTTCCACTGGGACCTGCCGCAATGGGTGCAGGACGCCGGCGGCTGGCGGCGGCGCGACACCGCCGACCGGTTCGCCGAGTACGCCGCGGTAGTGGCCGCGCGCCTCGGTGACCGGGTCGGCACGTGGAGCACGATCAACGAGCTGTTCGAGCATTTCGCCCTCGGCCACCTCACCGGCGAGCACGCGCCCGGGCTCACCCTCGGGCTGGCCGACGGACTCGGCGTGGCGCACCACCTCCTGCTCGCCCACGGCCGGGCCGTGCAGGTGTTGCGCGGCGAAGTCGACGCACCGATCATGGGCATCACCAGCTACGCGCCAGCCGTGCCGTCCGCCGACGGCGACCACACCGCGGCTCAGTTCTACGACGTACTGCAAAACCGGCTGTTCACCGAACCGATCCTGCAAGGCACCTATCCCGATGAGGTCGCGGCGCTTCTCGCACCGTTCACCCGGGACAGGGACCTGGAGCTGATCGCTGCGCCGCTCGACTATTGGGGCGTGAACTACTACTCGGTCAACGCGGTCCGCGCGGTCGACCGCCCCATCCCGCTGGAGGTCGTCGCACCTGCCGGTTACCACCTGACCGACTCCGGGTGGGCCGTGTCCCCGAGTGGCTTGACCGACGTCCTCGTCGGCCTGCGCGAGCGTTATGGCGAGAAGCTGCCTCCCCTGGTCGTCAGCGAGACCGGCTGCGCGTACGCCGACACGATCGACGCCACCGGGCAGTGCCATGATCCGGACCGCGTCACGTTCCTCGCCGCACACATCGATGCGATGACCACCGCGATCCGTGCCGGAGTGGACATCCGCGGCTTCTACGTGTGGTCGCTACTGGACAACTTCGAATGGGCCCAGGGGTACACCCGACGTTTCGGTCTCGTGCACGTCGATTTCTCCACCGGCCGCCGCACACCGAAGTCATCATTCACCTGGTACCAAAGCCTGATCGACACGCGAAGCTGAGCTTCCAACCAGCGCAGTTTCGGTGATGGCGAACAGCTTCGTGATCCTCAACGTCGACCCGCGACGACCAGGTCCTACTGGTTCCGCGCCGGTTCGGTCTGGGATGGACACTCAAGGGTGGTTTCCGGGACGCCGGCAGGTCGGGGGGCGCCCTGCTGACGCTCCAGCACGGGGAGTCGCATCCCCTGTCCTTCCGAAGATGATCACGTCGCGGTCGTAGATGAGCCGCCGAAGCTCTGCGGTGGGCTCGTTGAGGTGCTCGTCGACGTGCTCGCGGGTGTCGCCGCGCGGTGTCAGCGCGAAGCTCACCGGCAGCCCGAGTCCGCCCTCCCACCGTGTCGGGTCACTGGCGAGCCGGGTCGGCCTTCAGAGTGACGCGGTGCAGCAGACGGGTGAGGTCGTCGAGTGGCCCTGCGGGTCGCAGGTGGGGTGGGTGCGGCTGGCCGAGGGTGTGATCGTCAGCGTGCAGAGCGGCGATGAACCCGGCGACCGTGCTAGGAGGTGGAGTAATGGTGTCGCCGGCGAGGTAGCGCAGGACGATCAACTCTTCCCCGGAGTGGCTTTCGATGGCTGCGGCCCAGCCGTGCCGTTCATCCCAGAGCAGCGCGAGGTCCCGATCGGGGTATTCGGGGTGGCGCGTGTCGAGGGCGACGTAAGCCGATACCGAGGTGTCATGGTCGATGGTGCAGGACTCGAGACCGATGTCCAACTGCTCGGTCACCGCGCGCAGATAGGTGCGCAGAGCGAGGATCGCGGGGTGCGCGGGACCGCTCGGGAGTTCGGTTGCCGGGAGCACGACGGACGACATCCTTTCGAGGCATGGGGACAGGGGGACCGTCGGGTGGCGGGGAGCCGTGCGCCGGCTCCCCGCCACCCGGGCGGACCCGCAGACCGCGCTCGCGACCCGGGGCTCACTGTTCGGACCGCAACGCGGCGGGCGGGTTCGTCGGGTGGTTGATCCTTCGGACAGGCATCACCTTCTTCCTCAGGCACGTCACTGGCCAGCGGGTGCGAGGCGGGGACCGTTCCCGTGCGCTCACCTGCCGGGCGACAAGAGGAACACCCGGGCACCTCCGGCGGCGGACCGGCGCCGCGGCGTGGTGCGGGTCGTGGCTACGGGACTGCGGGCGTGGGCCGCGTGGAGGCCGGGCGGACCAGGCAGCGTTCATCAACTCGTCGAACTCCGCCTGGATCGTCTCCTCGTCCAGCAGGAGGAGCAGTGCCACCGCGGCCGGCACCTCGATGGTGTTCATGGCGATCACCTCGGTCGCGAGGCGGCGGGATATCAGGCCCGGATTTCCTTGCGGTCCCCGCCGGTGGCGGAAATCGCGATACGCCGCGGTTTGGCTTTCTCCGCGATCGGGATACGCAAGGTCACGACACCCGCGTCGTAGTCGGCATTGATGTGCTCGGTGTCGAGAGTGTCACCGAGGAACAGCTGGCGGGAGAACACACCCAGCGGACGTTCGGCGACCTGCATCTGAACATCGTCACCGGTGGATACCGGGCGTCGTTCGGCTTTGACGGTGAGCACGTTGCGCTCGACGTCCAGTTCGATCGCCGTGGGATCCACGCCGGGCAGGTCGAACCTGACCACGAACTCGTCGCCGTCGCGGTAGGCGTCCATCGGCATCGCCGTCGGCTTGGACCAGGTGCCGGTGGGTGTGCCGAGCAGCTGCTGGGTGAGCCGGTCGAGGTCGCGGAACGGGTCAGTGCGCATCAACATGGGTTCCACCTCCAAGTTGTCTTCTCTGGCGTCAACACGCACCACTGTTCTAACATGTCATCGAAACGATGACAAGTAGGGAGTCGTCGAAAGGATGACGAAAATGGATGTGGACCCGCTCGCTGCCGTCCGGCCCCTGCTGGTGTCGGTGCTCGCCGCACGCGACGGGACGGCTGAGCAGGGCGAGTTGCTGGCGGCGTTGAGCGCGCTGCGGTCGCTACGCGAGGAACTGTCAGGCTGGGAGCCAGAGCTGATCACCGCTGCCCGCGCCGCGGGCGTCAGTTGGACCGCGCTCGCGCCCGCGCTCGGCGTGGCTAGTAGGCAGGCTGCTGAACGCCGCTACCTGCGCCTGCAGCCGTCTAGCACCGGCGAGAGAACAGGTGAAGCCCGCGTCGACGCCCAGCGCGCCCGCAGGGCCGGAGACCGCGCCGTAGCCGACTGGGCCCGGGAACACACCGCCGCACTGCGGGCGCTGGCCGGGCAGGTCAGCGCCTTGGAAGACCTCGGCACGGCGGCGCAGAAACGTGTCACCCAGCTCAGTGAGGCCCTCGGCGACGACGACCCGGCCGCGCTTCTGCGTCCCCTCGCCGCGACCCACCCTCATCTCGGCGATCAGCACCGCCACCTCGCGCACCAGGTCGGCGCCATCACCGAGCGCACCGACCAGGTGCGCCGCGACGCCACCCATCGCGGCCACCCTCCGAAGTGACGGGCGCGACGGACAAGCACAGACCGACCGCCTCGCCGGGCCGGATCAGTCGGTGACCGGCAGGTCGGCGTCGGCCGACCGTAGTTCAGTGTTGCGGCGCTCGGAGTCGTGGAGCTGGTCCTCAAGGGTGATGATGCGGCAGGCAGCATCGAGGCTGCGCAGGAAACCCTGCGTCACGCCGAGCATGTCCGCGGCTCGGCCCATGGTGTAGGCGGGGTACTGGTCATCGTCGAACTTGTCGGCCCCACCCGAACCGGGCACAGGGGTCTCAGGTTGGTCAGGAATCATTCCACCTCCACAGCACAAGGGACCCCGGGTGCCGTGTGCGGCGCCCGGGGTCCCGAGGGTTGGGTTTCACCATTGTCAACCGACGTAGACGTCGGCTTCCTGTATCCGCGGTGTCCGTCCGAGAGGCGGACGACGCAGAGATCGCTTATTCGTAACCGAGAACCACCTTCCAATCCGATGGGACTGCGGCACCCGCGCGGCGCAACTACCCGGCCGCTGCGGGCGATCCAATGATGAGACGCTTTCCTTCCTTTTTCCCGTGTTTCCTTACCGTGTATCACTTCCACTGCTGCGGCCGTCACCGGCTGGGACCCCTTCACTGATCGGCCCCGGCACGCGTCATGCCTTCTATGAGTCAACGGGCTTCCGGGCAGTTGCCCAGGGCCTATCGCCTCATGAGGTCCTCCCGCGGCGTCGAGCTCTTGGTCACGCTCGGCAAGGTTTTCGTTGAGGTCAAAGACTTGTTACTGCTGGGTGGTGGACACGACCGCAGGACGTCCAGCGGTGTTCACGTCAGCTGACTCCGTCAGAAGCCGGGGAACACGCGGCGCAGGTCGTCGAGAGTGACGCTGCCCTCGACGGTGACGCCTTTGTCGTACGGTGCCTTGAGACGACCGCTGACCAGCCGGACGAACGCCTCCGCCGACCCGTTGAACGTCGAGGAAGGAGACTCCAGGTGGTTCACCACAGTGACCGCATCGTCGATCACCAGACCGCCGCCGGGGATCGCGACGGACACCGGGTTCGCAAGCTCGGCCGGCTTCGCGAGGAAGCTCAGCATGAAGCCCACGGGCCCGGCGAAGAGATCGACGAGCACCGCGGCCGAGCCGGCGTCCACCCCGGCGTTCGGGTCGAAAGCCACGCGCACGTCCCACGAGTGGTTGGCCACCTCGTTGAGCCGCATACCCAGGGCGGTCAGCAGCGGGACCGGCTCCGGAAGGAAGCCGAGGTCGACGGTCAGCGACGAGCGCTGCTCAGGCGTGAGCGCCTCGACCGTGTCAAGCCAGCGGCCGTCGTACTCCAGGAAGCCCTCAGCCTGCGTTCGCGGAGCGGACGCGTCCCAACGAGCCCAGATCGTCTGGTTGTCCTCGGCCACCACGGTCTGTCCGGCGGCCACGGCAATCGGTGTACGGCCGATCTCCGCGCCACTGCCAAGGTGGGAAAGGGCCTGGGCGACGGTCCACTCCGTGGCGCCACTGGCAGCGGCCAGCTGGTCGTCGGTAAGGGTGCGGACGAGGCCGGCCAGCGTGGCGTGCTCGGAGCGGAGGGCGATGATCGTGCGGTCCACGAGTTGACTCATGCCACACTCAACTCCCGAATGGACGCGTCTGTTCCGCAGATCACCATGCCAGGCAGATCAACAAGGCCACCCGGACGTGGCCGACCCGTAAGGCGCCGGCCGGCAGCGCGCACTTACCCGTCCGGGTTACTGCGCAGTCGACCGGTCGCTGCGCAGGAACAGGACGCTGCTGAGGAGGCCGATGAGCACGATGGCGGCGTTCACCGCGATCGCGACCTTCAGGCCGCCGAGGATGGCCGTGGCTCCAGTGCCGACTATCGCGGCGGTGGAGACGGCGCTCATGATCGGCGTGCCCATCGTGATACCGACCTGCTGGGTCATGGTGGCGAGGCCGACTGCCAGGCCCTGCTCGTGGTCGGCGAGCCCCGAGGTGGCGGTGACCATGAAGCCCACGATGACGAGCAGGTTGCCGACACCGCCGGTGAAGCTGGCGACCAGCAGCAGCCACATCGACGAGCGGTCGTCGCTGAGGAGGCCGATCATGGCCGCGGTGGACACGGCCTGCAGGATGCCGCCGACGATCAGCGTCTGTTTGGTGCCGATCTTCCCGATGACCTTCGCCGCCGTAGTGCCGCCTAGGACCGTTCCGAGGCCGAGAACGCCGAAGCACAGGCCGGCGGTAAGCGGGGAGAAGCCAAGCACCTTCTGTAGGTAGAGGGTCAACGGGAAGACCAGGGAGGTTTCGGTGAGGAACGCAAGCAGACCGGCGAGGTTGCCCCAGGCCACCGACCGCTTGCCGAGCACACCGAGCGGCACCAGCGGCGAGGACACCTTGCATTCGACGGCGTAGAACACCAGCAGCAGCAGCACACCCGCCGCCAGCGACAGCAGGGCGCTTGCCGAGCTCCAGCCCTTCTCGCCCGCCTGGGTGAGCCCGAAGATGATGGCCAGTAGACCGAGCGTGACGCTGACGGCGCCGGGCACGTCCAGCTTGGGGCGCACGTCGGGCCGGGACTCGTTGATGACCCTCGGGGCGATGAGCAGCACGGCGAGTGCGACGGGCACGTTGATGAAGAACGCCCATCGCCACGACAGCAGGTCGGTCAGCACGCCGCCGAGGATGGCGCCGGCGGTGAACCCGCTGGACATCAGCGCCCCGTTGAGTCCGAGCGCCTTCCGGCGGAGCGGTCCCTCCGGGAACGAGGTCGTCAGCAGCGACAGTCCGGCAGGGGTCACAGCGGCGGTGGCCAGCCCCTGGAAGATGCGGGCGGTGATCAGCATCCCCGGGTTTTGTGCCAGCCCGCCCACGATCGAGGCCACGCCCAGGACCGCGAGGCCGCCGAGGAACAGCCGGCGACGGCCGAACAGGTCTGCGACCCGGCCGAAGAACAGGGTGAAGCCCGCCGCGCACAGCGCGAACGAGGTGGCGATCCACTGCAGGTCCGCCAGTGGGAAGCCCAGGCTCCCACCGATCACCGGCAGCGCCACGTTCAGGATGGCGAAGTCCACGGCCAGCATGAACTGCGCTGCGAGCAGCAGGACGAGCACCAGCCGGAGCCGGGGGGTGAGCACGGCTGATGCCGTGCCGACGGCAAGGCCGGACCCGATGCCGGTCACCTCCGTATCATTGACAGACATGACGTCGAGTCCCTTTCCTCATGGTTCCTGACACGCGGCGCGTTCGGTCACGTCAGTCGCGGTTACGGATAAAGGTTCGTCGACGTCCAAATTCCCAGCCAGAACCGTGCCTTGCACAGTCAGCGCGAGGGTAGTCATCACGGGACCACCCTTACGGCTTCCGACCTTCGGACCCGGCGGGCATGATGGGAGGTCAGTGGCCACAGCTCGCAGCAGTCCGCCGATCCGGAGGCATGGATGGACCTCTCGTCCGAGCTCGGCGAATTCCTCAAGTCGCGCCGCGCCGCGGTGCGCCCCGAGGAAGTCGGCATCACCTCGCACTTGCTCCGCCGCCGCGTCACCGGGCTGCGCCGCGAGGAGCTGGCTGTGCTCGCCAGCGTCAGCGTCAGCGTCACCCACTACACCCGCCTCGAACAGGGCCGCGCCCCCAGTGTCTCCGACGGATTGCTGGAGGCGATCGCGCGCGCCCTGCGCCTCACCGACGACGAGACGGCCCACCTGAAGGACCTCGCCCGGCCTGTTGCCGCGTCGTCCCGCCCCGCGCTGCCCCGGGTGGCGCACACCAGCGCCTCGGCCCGGCAGCTGCTGGCGGCCATGACCGACGTACCGGCCCTCGTCCTGGACCGGCGCAACGACGTCCTCGCGTGGAACCAACTGGGCCACGCGCTGCTCGCCGGTCACCTGGCGCCCGAGAGCCCTGACGCACCCGCCACCCGCCCCAACCTGACCCGGATGCTGTTCCTGGACGAGCAGTACCGGGAGTTGTACACGAACTGGCACGACCAGGCACTACTCGCCGTGGCCTCGCTGCGTCTGGTCGCCGGTCGCCACCCCGATGACCGCTCTCTGGCCGAGCTTGTCGGTCAGCTCAAGATGAACTGTGACGAGTTCGCCTCTCGCTGGGCCCGACACCCGGTGCGCACTTGCACCTCCGGAGTGAAGCAACTACGTCACCCACTAGTCGGTGCCATTGAACTCAGCTTCGAGAATCTCGTTATCCCTGGCACCTCAGGCCAGCGCCTGATCGCCTATACGGCGGAGCCCGGCTCGCCGTCGGAGGCGGCATTGCGGCTCCTGGGCAGCGCGACGGCTCCTGAGGCGCAAGACACGACAGCCGTATGGCGCCACATCACTGCCCCGGCGGTGCGGTGAATGCGGCGTCTTTGAATGTCGTGCGTCACCTTCGCGTGCAATATTGAGTTCCTCGAATTCTCGTGATTGACTCCTCCCTTGTCTCGCCGGCTTATGGCGACGACACGTGCCGCCCCTCGAGCGCCATTTCCCGCGTGCGTAAGCCACATCCAGGCCAAGTCCGAAAACAGGACCAGGGCAGTTCAGGGCGCGCGTCCACGCAGGGCGCCGCCGGCGTGGAACTCAGCGCCCTGAGCGTGGGACTCGCGATGTGCACCCGGTGCTGTCGGCGAGTCCCACGCTGACGGAGCCGAGTCCCACACCCGGTTCCGCCACCTACGACCGAAGAGTCACATTCGTGCGCCGGCGTTCCGTTGCCGGTGATCGTACGAATACGCGTCGTCAGCGGACTCGGCAGTTGACGACACGAGCCAAGGACAACGCCCGGTCGTAAAATGATTAGCCAACGGTAAATAATGAGTACGTCGGCACCCGACCAAGCAAAGCTTTTTCGCCGGATGTGGCGCCGGTCCCATTTCGACGTGTATTCACGACGGTAGGCAACCGGAGCCGATGATCACACGTCTTGACACCAGGTTGTCCTGTATCGCGGGAAGGATTCTCGGTGACGGATAGGAATGGGGAGAGGCCGGGCCGCGGGGCGCCCGGACAGCGGCGCGACTACCCGACGCGACGTCCTGGCGTACCGGCTCGCCCTACCCCGGCACCGCGGGACGCTCGCGCGAGTGAGCCGCGGACCGTCGCAGTGTCGGCGCCCGCGAACGCGCCGACCGCGCGCCGCCGCTCAGGACGCCGCCGGGGGCGCACCATCGGCGCGGTACTCGTCAGCGCTGTGTCACTCGTGGTATTCGGCGCGACCGGCTACGCCTGGACGCAATACACCAGCCTCATCGCAGGACTGCACACCTCCAATGTCCTCGGCGGCGGCACCGCACCGGCCTCGGTCCACGGCGACACGAACATCCTGATCATGGGGCTGGACAGCAGGCTCGACGAGAACGGCAACCCGCTCCCCCAGAACATCTACGACGCCCTCCACGCCGGAGACAGCCAAGACGGCGGCTACAACGCCAACGTCCTGATGCTCCTGCATGTACCGGGTGACGGCAGCAAAGCCACCTCCATCTCCATCCCCCGCGACGATTACGTCGACCTACCCGGCTGCCCCGACCAGCAATGCAAAGGCAAGATCAAACAGGCCTACGGCCTCGCCCTCGACGCCAAATCCAAACAACTCGCCGCGCAAGGGGGCACCGACAAGACCCAGCGCGAACAACAAACGCGCGACGCCGGCCGCTCCGCCGAAATCGCCACCGTCCGGCAGTTCCTCGGCGGTGTCGCGATCGACCACTTCACCGAAGTCACCCTGGTCGCGTTCTTCCAGATCGCCCAAGTCGTCCAGCCGATCACGGTCTGCGTCAGCGAAGACACCCAGGACAGCTACTCCGGCGCGAACTTCCACCAAGGACAGCAACAAGTCAGCGCCGAACAGGCGGTCGCGTTCGTCCGCCAACGCCGCGACTACGTCCACCCGAACCTGAACTTCACCGATCTCGACCGCGAACGCCGCCAGCAGGCGTTCATCGCTTCGCTGGCCTTCCAGCTCAAGAACGGTGGCGTGTTCACCAGTCCGGCGAAGTTGCAGGGCATCCTCGCGGTGGCCAAACAGAACATCGCCATCGACTCGGGACTCGACCTGCTCAGCTTCGCCCAGCAGGCCTCGAACCTCACTGGCGGCAACATCAGCTTCGTCACCCTGCCGATCGACCACTTCGGCAAAGACCCCAACGGACAGGACGTCAACTTCGTCAACCTGGCCCAGGTTCGCGCCACCGTGCAGCAGCTGCTCGGCACCACCCCGGCCGCCCCCACCCCGGCCCCGGCAGCGGGCCCTGCCGCACCCGCGGCAGCCACCGGCACCGTCGACGTGATCAACGCGACGTCACGCACCGGACTCGCCGGCCAGACCCAGCAACTCGCGGTCGCCCACGGTTTCACCGCCGGGACCACGAGCACGGACAGCAAGCACCTGAGCCGCTCGAAGATCTACTACGGCACCGGCGGATCCGCTGGTGCCACCGCGCTCTCGGGCTTGCTGGGCGGGATCACCACCGCGCACGACACCGCCCTCGCCGCGGGCCACGTACGCATCGTGATCGGCGCGGACTTCGTCCTGCCTGCCGCCGGCAGCTCCACACCGCCACCGAACCCGGCAGCGGCACCGGCACCGGCACCGGCACCGGCACCGGCAGCAGGAGCGTCTGACAACCCCAACGCGTTGAGCAGCCTCAGTGGCGGCGGCATCCCCTGCGTGAAATAACCGACCACGGCTACGACGACAGGCAGGAAGATCATGACCGCCAGCTCACCAACCAAAGGACCGTCCACACCGGACTCGCCTTCGGAGCCGGCGCCGCGCAGGCGCGGGCCGTCGGCGCTGGTGATCACCCCGGCGGCACTCGTGGTGTCGGTCGGCGCAGGCGCTCTGGACATGCGACTGAACCACACGCTCGGCGTGCTGTTCGCCACGGTGTTCATTGTGGCCTGCCTTTCCGCCGCACTCACCGTGCGCCGAGGCAGCCTGATCGAGGTGATGCTGGCGCCGCCGATGGTGTTCGTCGTGGCCGCCGGGATCGACGTCCTGCTGTTTCGCCAGCCAGGTGGCGGAACGACATTGACCGTGCTGGCCGTCGCGCAACCGGTGGTGACGCATTTCCCGGTCATGATCGGCGCCACCGCACTGACGTTGCTCGCGGGGATCGTCAGGCTTGTTTTGCAACGCCACTCCGCGGGGCACGGACAGGCACTTACCTGAGGTCAGTGGGAACACCACCAACGGCGTCACGCAGCAGAGGACCAACTACCGGTAGCGAGGGGCCACGCGCATGTTCGGTCTGAGTCTGGAGCACATCACGATCCTGGTCATCGCCGGGCTGTTCATCCTGGGCCCCGAACGACTCCCCGGCGCCGCCGCGTGGGTGGGCACCACACTGCGCAAGGTCCGAGATCAGGTCGCGACCGCGCGCGACCAGATCAACACCGAGCTCGGCCCGGAATTCGAGGAGCTGCGCAAGCCGCTACAAGACCTCCAAGCCCTGCGCGGGCTCGACCCTCGCACCACAATCTCCCGCTTCCTCACCGACGACACACCCCAGCCACCAGCCGCTTCCCCGGCTGTCGGCCCGCAGGTCACCCAGGCCTCGGCGCTCCGTGAGCCCGGCTCCACACCGACCGTCGACATGGACGCGACCTGACCCTCAGGTTTGAGACCCACAGACACATTTCCGGCTCTTGTGTCGTATCGTTCACCGAGGGCGAGTCCCACACTCAGACCGACGAGTCCCACACCCAGCTCCGGACACCGGCTTTCGCCGTACACCGACACGACCCGACCGGCCTTCGCACCCACCAGAGACTCCCCCGCCGCCCCAGTCCGTGCTGCGGTAAAACGCAGCCAGACCACATCACCAGCACCCACTGCTATCGCGGACCCACACAGACGACCGACAGAAACATTTCCTACTACTGTGGACGTAACGCGGCTCGGGCCATGTCCAGTTCGGTCGTCAGCCTGTCGATCTCGTGCCGCTGTGCGGCAACCTTCTCGGCCAGCTGGTCGCGGTAGGTGGCTTCTGCGGCAGCGTCGTACTGCATCTGCAACACCCTGGTGTACAACCCGATCCGGTTGTTCTCCAGCTTCTCCAACAACACCGACTCGGTGTACGGCCGCAACGCCGCCAGCAGCTGCTCGTCGGCGGCCGACCCCCGCCTCATCAGCACACCCAGACCGAACACCGCCGGCACCACCACGAAATGCCAGTCATCCCGGGCCGCGGAGAGCACGTCCTCGACGGCCGTCGCGACACCATTGCGCTCACCACCCGCCTGCTGCGCCACGGTGAATGCGCCGAGCCCGACAAATCCCGCAGGGGTCAGGCCGTCGTGCCATACCGTTGGCCCGTCCTCGCTCGCCGGGTGCCTGTCGGCGAGACTGAGCAGCGACGGCTCGTAGTACAGGTCCCGGCGCGACCACGGCCACAGCACGTCGTGCATCACGACCACAGCATCCGGCGCGTTCGCGACGATCCAGCGCAACTCCCGCTCGACCACCGCGTAGTTGTGATCACCATCGAGTACGTAGAGCTGCGCCGGTGGCAGGTCGGGCAGTACCTCGGGCGAGGGTTGCTCGACCAGGTGCAGCGCGTCGTTGCCGGCGAGGGTGGACCGCAGCCGATCGCTCGGTTCCGGGTCGACGCAGTACACCGCCGACGCACCCAGCTCGACGTAGATTCCACTGACTTGACCGGATTCGACGCCGATCTCGGCGACTGTAGCGATTTGCCGGTGGGTGAAGACGATCTCGAAGATCTCCCGGAACACCGACAGGGAGTGCAGGAGCAACGGCTGGCTCCTCGCCTCGCGTATCTGGGTGTGCGGATCGTCGCGGCAACCCAGTGACGGCCTCATCACTGTCCCTTCAGGCGGCGGACGGCGAGCCGGGCCGCTCCGGCGGCGATACCGGTCGCACCACGCTCGCGATACTCGTCGCGGACCTTCGCCGAGATCCGCAGCGCCCGACCGGCCGGCGGCATCCGATGCCCGAGCCCGGAACGCGACCGCGCCAGCATCGCAAACGCGACCGTGACCTGCACCGAACTCACCGGTCCGCCGCACGCATCCTCCAGTGGCAACCAGACAGCGGCGAGCGGGGAATGGAACTCCATCATGTTCGCCCCGAGCCACGCGCAGTCCTCATAGTGCAGCCGTGAGAAGTCCTCGGTGCTGCTCCAGCGAATGCTCCTCGGCTGCCCACCGGCGATGACCTTTGCCTCGATCCAATCGACCCGCACCAACGCCGGACGACCCGGGATCGCCAGGGACACCTCCGACACGTCACTGGCATAGAAGTCCATCCGGGCGAAGGTCAGTCCATTGTGGTTGATCCGCACACGCCGGCTGGCGCCGTCGAACCACTCGCCGTCGGTGGTGCGGTAACGCACTGTCGTCGAGGACGGCTCCCCCGCCGGTTCGAACATGCTCGCGTCGATCAGCCCGGCATGGACCGCACGGGCCGCAGCGCCCAGGTGCGGATCCGACGCGCCCAGCAGCGCCGGCCAGAACGAGTCGCGCATCTGCAGATCGTCGAGGTCGCTCGGGGACAGGTACGGCACCGCGGAGGCGAGGTCATCGGGCAGCATCCGCGTCACCACCGCGGATCCGAAGTTGTCCTCGTGCTCCCAGTTGCCGAACACCGAAGCTTCCTCCGCTGTCGGCAGCTTCAGGGACGCCACCAGGATGTTCGCGAGCCGGTCACGGGCGTCACCGACCAACAGCGGCCAGCGACCTGCCGCGGTGCCGACGTAGCGGTTCCACTGCGCCTGGAACGCGCGGATACCGGCCTGGACCGCGCCGCGTTCGAGGTTCTGCGCCGTGCTGCCCGCGGATACGCCCAGCACCGGCGAACCGTCTTCAGCGAAGTCGATCAATGAGCCGCACAGCGCGTTCACCGACTGCTCGAGGACTTCCGGGCTGCGCGCCAGCACGCCCGCGATTTCCCGCGGATGCCCTGCCTGTCCGAGATAGCCTTCCGCCCGCAGCCCCGCCATCAGCACCGACACCGATCGATCGTCGGTAGCCAAATACAGCCCCACCGGTGCGATGTCGAGCTGCGCCAGCTTGAGTACCTGCGCGAGCTGCCGTTGGATCGTGCCGCCCCACCCGAGGTCGACGAGCGTCAAATCCGGCCGGTCGAGCGCGCCGGCCTTCCGCAGGGAGATCAGCAACCGCTCGCGTGCGGTCGTCGCGGATACGGCCAGCCGATTGGCCAGGTGCGGTGTCTCGGTCAGCGCCAGGCCGACCCGTGAGGCGATGTCGTCATTGTCGAGGACCGTGTCGAGGTCCTGGGCCAGATGCGGGACATCGCCGACCCGCAGGTGCAGCATCACCAGCAGCTGCCGCACGGTCAGTTGATGCCGCTTGCGCACGAACTCGTGGATCGACGCCTGGTCGGCACCTGCCAGTGCGGCGATCGAGGTGACCTGGCGCGACAGCCAGATCGGCTTCGCCCGCACAGCCCAGCCCCGCGTCTGAGCGGCCGCGTTGATCAGGTCGGAGAGCAACTCGCCTTCACGCATCGGGCACCAGAGCACCGGGGTGCCGGCCTTGTGCGCGGTGAACGCGGCCCACTCCGCGAAGCCGGTCAGCGCCGGACCCGCGACCGATGCGCCATAGCGCCAGGCTGCGGTTACCGCGGCGGTGCCGCTCGGGGTGTGGGCCTGCAAGGTCTTCGCGCGCAGACTGGTGATACCGAAGTCGCCGTCGTCAGGATCGAGGTGCGGCGCATACGGGCCGAAGGGATCGCCGGGCTCGTTCTCCCGCTCCAGTGTCCGCGCGAAACCCTGGTCGATGCGCGCGAAATGCACGGTTCTGACGCCCAGTTCCGCAGGAACGTCGACGTCGGCGATCTCATTGTCGCCGATGTGCACGATCTGGTCGGGACTGCGGCCAAGCTCCTTGAGAACGATTTCCCATAGGCCAGAGGCCTTGTCGGCACCGTGCTGGTGAGAGCGGAAGATCCGCGCACCCTTGAGCACCTCGAGTTCCGGCCGGTCGAGCAGGTACGCGAGCTGGCTTTCGGTGAAGTACGTGTCGGAGATCAGCACGAGCGGCAGACCCTGTTTGGCGGCGACCTGGACCAGTTCGGCGATGTCGAGGTCGACCACGGTGAACTCACGCTCAGCGTCGACTTCGGCTTGGACAAGTCGGTCCAGCGAGGTGGTCGCGAACAACGACAGCGGCATCGCGCGCCAGATGTCGAACAGTGAAACCTCGCTGCCCAACGCATCGTCACCGCAGCGCGCGTCGTGTTCGGCAGTGATGCGCATCCTGCGGAACGCGGCATCGGAAATCCACGCCGGGCAGACGCCGTCGCGCCGGAGGCGGGCTCCCAGCAGGCCGAACAGGTCGGCGGGGCGCGGCGTACGGCGCCACAGGATCGTGTCGAAGATATCCAGTGAAAGCACCGAACATGATCGGTCGGTGACCATCCGGAGCACCCGCGCCAGATTCCTATGTTCAGGATTCGCATTTTTCACTGCGTCGACGCTTTCTTGCAACGGCATGCTTCTCCCGATCACGATGATTCTTTGCCACGCGTGTACTTGGCGCGAATTCAAGTTGTCCGTTGCCACGCTGGTCAACCGGCAGTTTTCCGCTATCCGCAGACTGGTAGCGGACCGGCTCGTGGACCGTAACGAGTCTGCGGAACCCCACAAGAATGGCAACCGCCGACACGCACAACAGCAGTGCCGGCATGATCGAACTCGTCACCATCGAGTGACCGTAGCCGCAAGAGGCTGAGAGGACGCTGAGCGCCGACTGGGCAGTGCGTTAGCCGGCTACGAATAGCCCAACCACCAAGGGCCGCGGCCCCGCACCGCAGGACAGGCGCCGACCGGGCGAGGTTACGACGACTGGCAACACCACTTCGCCGAAACACGGGAGCCGAGATGACGTTGACAAGCCTCGCGGGAAGGTCCTACGATTCGGGCAATAGTTAAGAGTCTTACCAAATAGGCGTCGGGTGCGGTCCCGACGCCGCGACTGCCATCGAACCCCTCCGAGAAAGTCTCGCCGGGCAAGCGCCGAAACCGGCAGGCTTGGCAACCCACCGCTGCTCGCGACGCCATTCGTGTCTGTGACATTAACGCCTGCCACGCCGCCGAACCAGATACGGACCGTACGAAAGGACGTACCGTGATCAGAATACTCGCCCGACCGGTGGCGGTTCTCAGCTGCGTACTCGTCACCGCCGTACTGTCGGCCGGCTCCACCTATGCCGGCACCCACTCACTTTCGTGGTCGGCGGACCCACATCACGGCGTGGGCGCGTTCCCGTCGATCCAGTGCGACACCGGTACGTTCCGCACCACGACCGACCCGCAGCAAGGCCTGGTGTGGCAGGCGGAACAACCGGCGAACCTCGAACGCTGCGAGTCGGTTGGTCCGGACTTGAAGCAGGGCAGCACCTACTACCTCGGCTGGTCGTCGAAGTTCCACATCACCGATTCGACGAGTCGGTACATCTTCCAGGTGAAGTCCAGTCCCAGCACGGGCACCGCCAACCACCCGATCGTCCTCGAGGTGGTCGGCGGCCAGCTCCAACTCCAGGAATGGACCCATGAGCACAACGAGGTGGTGCTCTGGCAGACCAAGGCCGTCGACGACCACTGGAACCGCTACGCGCTCAGGGTCTTCGAAGGCCAAACGAAAGGCACGATCCAATTCTGGTTCAACGGTAAACCCCAGCAGTTGAGCAATGGGTCGAACACCTACACCGGGACCACCTATGACGGTACCCGAAGCTATCTGAAATGGGGCCTCTACCATGTGGCGCCCGAACCCGCCACGCAATGGCTCAGCACCATCAAGATGGGTTCGACACTAGGCGACGTGACCAGCTGAAGGCACGGCCTCCTCAGTGCCGCAGCGGTCACCGCGAAGCCCTTCGAGTCGTCCACTGTGGACATCGATTTCGGGCTCGCTGGTCACCGCTGGCGTTCCACATCGGAGGACACGAACAGCAGCCCCTTGGGGTTGCCGAAACCCGATCCGAAGACCGCGACGGCACCGGTGTTCAGATCCAGGCTGCCCAACGCCGCGGGCGTAGGCGACCCGCTGGGTACCGAGACAAAGGCTTGGCCATCGCGGAACGGCCCGTCGATGGCGATCACCCTGTTGTTGGCGCTGTCGACGACATACAGCGTGCCTCGCCCGCCGGAGGTGAACACGGTGTCGTCGACCTGGGTCTTCAGCGACAGCACATCGGCTCGCTGCGTCCGCTTTCCGGGGTGGGAAAGGAAAACCAGTTGACCGTCGCCTTGGCTGTCGAGCAGCAGATCCCCTCCGCGGCGCGGGACCGACCGCGGCACCACCTCACTGGAGTCCGGGTCCGACAGGTTGAGCTTGACCGGTTTCCCCGTCACCACGTCGGTGGCGACCGCGTTGTCGGCGAGCACGGGTGTCAAGGTGGCTTTGCCGTCGGACAGCTTCGCGGTGTAGAGCGCCGGCCGGCTGTAGGTGGTGCCATTCGCGTCGGCGGCCGGCGCGGACGCGGTGATGAACACCGTCCCGTTACGGACCACGACACTGTCGGTACCGCCGCCGTGCGGCAACGGGCTCGGATTGTACTGGTAGTGCTGGACCTCGGTGCGCTTGTCGCCGCCGTCGCGACGGGCGTTCCCCCGCGGTGAGATCGTGTACAGACTGCTGTTGCCGTCCTCGTTGGCCGTCGCGATGACCCGGTCTCGCGTCGGGTCCGCGCCGAGGCCGTCGATCTTGCCGGTCAGATTCCACTGGGCGACCTGCTTGCCCCGCAAGTCGTACTCCACGACGGTGCTGTCGGCCCGCCCGGAGGGCGCAGGCTCCCCTTTGGCGCCGACGCCGTTCTGGTAACCGACGAACAGATGGTCGCCCAACCTGGCGATGTCGTCCGGACCGACGACAGCCGAATCCTTGCTCAGTGCGAAAACCTTGGCCGAGAACCCGGCGGGCAGAATGATCCCGGCGTCGGCTGTCCGGACGGCGGCCGTGGCGTTCGGCACCCCCAGAACCGCCGAGAGGAGCACCGTCGCGGCGACGGTGGCCGTGCGTCCATTCTTCACGAAAGTCATAGAACAACCCTCTCCAAAAAAGATCCGTGCAGGCGCACCCGGTTATACTCACCTGTCCTCGTGACGTATTCACGTCGACAACCTGGACACCGGGTGAACACGTTTGGGATTTCGCCGAGGTCGGAGCTTATTTTCGGGTCAGGAATCGACCACGCGAAGAACAATCCTGAATGGACTCGGATCAAAGCTGAACCACTTAGGACAGTCGGATACCACAGGTGCTGTCAGCGGCCGCGCGGCGGCAACGAGATCACGTCGTGGTCGTCGTCCGGCGCGACGTCAGGACGGTCCATACCGGGAGAAAGCCAACGCCGCGGTGTCAGCGCGGAGGCGACCCGCCGTCGGAAGCCGCTGCGGTTTCGGGCCGCGGCAATGGTTCCGCGGCGGAGCTCGGCGACGTCGGGAAGTGACAGCGGACTCAGGTTCCATCCGGTGGCCATGGTCAGCAGACGATCGGCCAGTGCCGGGTTGCGGGCCAATACCGGTCCATGCAGATAGGTGCCGACAATGTTGCCGTGGACCACGCCTTCACCACCATCACCGTTACCGGTTCCCCTTTTCACCCTGGCCAGCGGCGAGATTCCCGTACCCAGCCGAGTTCTTCCCTGATGGTTCTCGAATCCCGTCAACACCGGATCCGCCAAGCCGACCTCGGGCAGCGCCTGGGTGACGATTTCACCGATGGCGCGCCGCGGTGCCGGCGTGGTGGTGAGATCCAGCACGCCGAGACCGGACACTGCGCGACCCTCCTCATCAACAGCCGCGGTACCCAGGATCTGCAGACCCGCACATACCGCGAGCACAACCGCTCCACCATCGACCGCGGCAGGAAACGCGCTACCGGCGAGAAGTCGGCTGGCCTCGGCCTGCGCGATGTCCTCCCCGCCGCCGAGCAGGTAGATGTCGCAGCCGGCCGGCACCTTCATCCCGGCGACCACTTCGGTCAACTCGGCGCGGTGTCCGCGCGCGCGGAGGCGTTCGACGAGTACCGTCGCGTTGCCCCGATCTCCGTACGTGCCAAGCAGATCGGGAAACAGCAGCACAATGCGAACCGCGGACTCAGTGCCCATCGGAGAGTGCCCCCAAAGTGTTGCGCAACTGCGCGAAACTCGTGTAGTCCGCGATGAGCGTCACCGGCCCCGCGGGTACGGTTTCCAACGCGGCCGGAGAGTCTGCGATGGTGAGGTGATCAACGCCGGCATAGCTCAGTCGAACACCGAGATCGGCGGCCCGAGCGCCGGACGCGATCACGAGCCTCCCGCGGAGGCGGTCGAAATTCACGTCGTAGAGCCACGAGGTGTCACGGCCGTCGGCCTCGCCGGCATTGATGGAGATGATCACCGGGGTGCGGTCGGCGCACACCAGGTTCAAGGTCGCGGCCCATCCGGCCGGGTTCTTCGCCAGAACCAGTTGCACCTCGTGCTCGCCGACGCCGAGCGTGCGATAGCGGCCCGCCGCCTCCGTCACTGACGACAGCGCCACCGAAGCTTTCTCCGCCGCCACACCTAACGTGTAAGCCGCGGCAACCGCCATCGCCGCGTTCGCGCGGTTGACCACGCCGGGTACGTTGACCTGCAACGGAACCAAGCTGCCGTCGTACATCACCAAAGGCCCACCCAACTCGTCTCCGCCCGGGCTGCGCATTTCGTTGTGCGAGAGCCACCACTGCGGCAGCGGGCGGAAGAGACCGCACCGCGTGCACTGCCAATGCAGATCGTCGGCGTCGTCAGCGGAAAGCCGGTGCCCGCAGTGCGGACACGTACGGGCATCTTCGTTGAGCCCGGTGCCCGCGGCCACCCACACGACGTTGGCGAACGAAGTCGCGATCGAGACCACGTACGGGTCATCGCAGTTCGCGACGACCACGAGGTCCGGAAACGTGTCGGCCAGGCGGCGGAGCGCTATCGCGGTGCGGCGGATCTCGCCGGCCCGGTCCAGCTGATCACGCGTGAGATTGAGCAGCACCAGCACAGCCGGGGCCGTCTGCGCGACCGCTTGCGGCAGATAGAGCTCGTCGATCTCGACGACGGCGGTGGGGGCCTTGGACGTCGCCAGCGCGGTGGTCACCCCGTCGAGCATGTTCGCGCCGTCGGAATTGCTCGTCACCGCTCCCGCCGACCGCATCGCGGCCGCCAGCAACGCGGTGGTCGTCGTCTTGCCGTTGGTACCGGAGACCAGCACGACCCGACGCCCCGCGGAGAGCTCCCGGAGGATGCCGGGATACACCACCAAAGCCACGCGGCCGCCGATCATGCCACCGCCGAACCCGAACAGGCGTGACGCGCGCACGGCCCACACACCGGCGCGCAGCGCGACCCGGCCACGCCACGAGACCTTCATCGTCCCCGGTGTGGTCGGTTCACCGGCGGCCCCGGGCGCTTGCACCGGCCTTGCCGGAGCGCTCAGATGCTCGGTACTCACGAGGTGTTCACAACTCACGCCATACCCATCTTCATCATTGACCGCCCGCGATCACGAAAATTCTTCATGATTCACCTGAAGAGCGGGCTCGGAATGTTCGACGACCACCGCGCCGATTACGTCGAGGCTCGAGTGACCGGCAGCTTCGGGTTTCACGGAGCTCCGGCTCACGATCGGCCCGCTCCCGGCCAGGCGGAATCCCCACACCATGATGACCACCAGCGCACAACCGAGAACCGACAACACCACTACAGAAGTCGTCGTCACAAGCTCGAAGATAGATAAATCATCCTGAGTAGACGCTGAGTGATCACTAACCCGATCCGGCGGGCATGCCGGATTGCAGGTAATTGGTTCGGTTCACCAGGGACAGCGGAAGGTAAACTATCGCTGCCGGGCAGGGAATGGTATTCCCGATCACCACCGTCACGAGAGCATCGTGGATTTGCCGTCCGGCGGCGTCTCGAGGCGGTAACCATGACCGCGCAGGGTGGAAATGGTGGGTGTTTCGAGCGGGGTGGAGCCCGCGGATTCGTCAGCCAGACGTCGACGCAGGGCAGCCATCGTGACGTCGAGGGTTTTCGTCGAGCCGAACCAGTTCTCGTCCCACACCTCGGCCATGAGGTCCTCGCGGGTCACCGCTGTGTCCGGTCGGCGGGCCAGCGCGGTGAGCAGGTCGAACTCCTTGGGCCGCAGATCGACTTCGCGCCCGGCCAGCAAGCACCGCCGCGCGGCGACATCGAGCACGAGATCGCCGAGCCGGATCGGGTCCGATCCGGCCGGGACGGCCGGTTGGCGCCGCAACTGCGCTCGCAACCGGGCGAGAAGCACGGTAAGTGTGACGGGTTTGACCAGGTAGTCATCGGCGCCGGCGTCGAGCCCGACGACGATGTCGATGTCGTCGGCGCGGGCGGTCAGAATGATGATCAGCAGGTTGGGGTGTTCACCTCGCAGCGCGCGTGCCACCTCGACGCCGTCGGTGTCGGGCAGTCCGAGGTCGAGCAGCACGACGTCGGGGGCGGCCAGCCGGGCCTGGGTCAGCCCGCTTTCGCCGGTCCGGGACCAGTGCGCGTGGTAACCGCTGGCGAGCAGCCCGGCGTGCAGGTTCCGGCCGATGGTCGGGTCGTCTTCGATGACGAGGATGTCGACGCCCTCGGCAGCACGATGCGGGCTCATGAAACGGATCGTAGCCAGCTGACCCGGTATCGCGAGTCGGCGGTTCGGGCGGTCATAGGTCACGCAGTTCTTCCACGGCCGGACGGGTCGAAGCGCGCGCGCTGATCAGGGCTGCGACCGTGAGGGCGACGACCACGGCGACCGCGGTGCCTGCCAGGTAGGTCCACGGGACCGCGATGCTCGAGGGCGGCGGATCGAAGACACCGGTCAACACCGTCACGAGCATCCGTGACAGGCCCCACGCGATGACAGCGCCGCCGAGCAGCCCGCCGACGCTCAGCAGGAATCCTTCGCTCAGGACCAGCCCGCGGAGTTGACGGCGATTCGCGCCGAGCACGGACATGATCGCGAGGCTCCGGCGCCGTTCGGCCAGCCCGACGGCCAATACGATCCCGCCCGCGCCGGCCGCGAGCAGGACGGCGAACATCAGTTCCAGCTGGGTGAGACCGTGCAGATTGACCGATGTGAGGCTCGAGCCCACCTGTGCCCTGGTCTGGGTGAGGTCGGTGATCGCCGCGGTGGTTCCGAGCCGGGACCGCAGCGCCGCGGCGACTCCGGTTTGGTCGGTTCCGCCGGTATCGACGAGAAATGCGCTGACCGAGTCCGACCCGGCGGCCTGCGCCAGATAGTCAGCGTTGGCGACGAAGAAGCTGTCCTTGGGCGCGGTCGGAAACTCCTTCACGATCCCGACATAGTGAAACGGGACAGTCCGCAGTGTTTTCGTCCTGCTGTCCTGCACCCGAAGGTTGATGAGGTCGCCAGGGGCGAGCTGGAAGTCCTTGACGGTTTCGGCACTGACCAGGATCGAATCCGGTTGCCGGGTGAGGGTGGTCATCAGGTCGGTCGCCGTGCCGCCCTGGAAGTAAGCGTCCTGCAAAGCGGTCGCCTGGGTGATGGTCCCCGGCCGGATTCCATAGAGGTCCTGCAGGTCGGCGCCGACGTAGGCGAAGCGATGCTGGACCGGCTCGACGTGGCGCACGCCCGGAACGGCCTGCAGCTGCTCCGCGGACGACGGTCCGACCTGGGCACCGGCGGGCTCGGTCACGGTGACGTCCGCGCCGTTGGTGAGCTGGGCGTCGGCCTCGGCCTGCTGCTGATAGGTGCTGTTGAACACCGCGGTGGACGCGGCGAAGGACAGGGCCAGCGCGAGCAGGACGATGGCGCGGGCGAGAGTCCGGCGCTGCCGGGACAGACTCGCCGCTCCGGGACGGGACAGACGGCCGGCCAGCGGGCGCAGAAGCCGCTCGAGCGGGCGGCGTCCGTGCGCCAAGGCCAACGCCACCACGCGCCACAGCAGGCCCGCAGCCCCCAACCACAGCAGTGCCGGGCCGAGGAAAGCCCAGTACGACACCGAAATCGAGGCAACCCCCTCCGGTGCCAGCACCAAGGAATAGTCGTTACCGCTCGAGGCCCAGAAGACCACCAGCGACCCGCCGATGAGCAAGAAATCCAGGCCGGACTTCATCCACCAGGTCGCTCGCGGACGGCCGACGGCCTGGCGGGCCTGGATGACGCTACGACCGCGGAGGTCCGCGACAGCCGGGACCAGCACGGTCAGCGCCGTGATCAGCAGACCCGCGACGAACGCGATGGCGAACCAGACCGCGGTCGCCGTGGGGCTGGTACCCGCGGGCGACGGCCCGAACGCGAACCTGCCTGCCGCGGCGGCGATACCGAGACCGAGGGCGCCGCCCGCGGCACCGACAAGGACAGCCTCGGCCACCGCGAGCCGGGCTACCGTGCGCGGCGCGTGGCCTCGGGTACGGAGCAACGCTTGCTCGGCCCGTCGACGATCCGCACCTGCACTGACCAACGCCGCCGTCAGCAACGCGGACACCACCACCCCGGGAAGTCCGAGGAACAGGAACAGCATCTGCGCGTAGGCGGCGTCGCCACGGGCGGCGTCCAACGCCGCGCCCAGGTTGTTGCCGACCAGCGCCGCGCCGGACAGCTGGGCTTCGAAGTTGTGCGCGGCGGCGATCGTGGTCTGATACGCAGCAGCGGGGTCGTTGGACAAGGGCGCGTCGCGGTGGACGTGGAACTGGGTCGTCACGGTCCCGGTGGCCGGGGAGCCGGTAAACGCGGCGAACATCGTCTCGGGAAGCAGCATGACGTTGTCCGGAGGCGCGGACGCCTGGGCTTGGGAGGGCGCCCCGACCTTCTGGAACAGCGAGTCCGCCTGGGGCAAATCGACGACGCCGTCGACGGTGACGATCAGGGGGTCCGCCCCGCTACGCCCGATGCTGACCTGGTCACCGGGGCGGACGTGCAGGTTCGAGGCGGTCTGCTGAGCGATGAGCACCCCGGTCGGTGACCCGCTGAGCTGCCGGACCTCGCCAGGGAAGGCGGCCGCATAGGTCCCTGACACACCGAGGATGACGCCGGGGCCGGTGGTCTGAGCGGTGCCGCCATTCGACGCCTGGAAGCCGGTCGTCCGTGACGTCCGGACGGTTTCCGTCGCCGCGACACCCGGGGTGCCCCGCAATCGCGCGAGCACGGTCGCGGGGTCCGCTCCGGGCTGCACCTCGACCTGCCAGTCGACCGCGACCGAGCGCAGGGCCCGCGCGGTCATGGTCGCCTGGGAAGCGGTGAGAAATGTCCCCAGTGCCGCGATCAGTGCCACCGCCAGCGAAATACCACCGGCGGTGGCGAGCAGGCGGCCTGCTCGCCGGGCCAACAGCCCGCGCAGCCACAGGATCGTCATGACCGCACCACCCCGGGCACCGTCGTGCGCAACCGGCCTTCGTGCATCGACCATTGCGTTTCCAGTCGTTCGGCGACAGCTCGGTCGTGTGTGGTGACCACGAGCGCCGCGGCGAGATGGTCGGTCGCACCGAGCAGGGCGTCGAGCAGTCGCTGGCCGGCGGCGTGGTCGAGCTGACCGGTGGGTTCGTCGGCCAGGACGAGCCGTGGGCGCTGCGCGAGAACGCGAGCCACGGCGACTCGCTGCGCCTGGCCGCCGGAGATCTCCTCCGGGAGCTTCGCCGCCAGATCCTCCACGCCCACCAGTTCCAACGCCTCGGTGACCCGCTGTGCGCAGTCGGCCCGGCCGATCCCTGCGATGACCAGTGGGAGCGCGACGTTCTCCTCGACGTCGAGCGCGGGCAGCAGACTCGGGCTCTGGAACACCACCCCGATCTGGTGGGTGCGAGCACCGACGGCGGCCGGCAGCCCTGGCCAGCCGACGTTGCCCCGGGTCGGGCGTTCGAGACCGGCCAAGAGATGCAGCAGCGTCGACTTCCCCGAACCGGACGGCCCGGCGATCGCGATCCTGGCGCCTCCCGTCACGGTGCAACTCGTCCCGTGCACGGCGACGACAGCGGACGCCCCGGTTCCGAAAGTGCGCGACACCTCGTCGCAGACCACCAGTATTTCGGCCGCGCTCATGCGGTCACCGCTCCATCCTGCAAGGACACAACCCGATCAGCGATCGCCACGACGTCCGCGCTGTGGGTCACCACCAGAAGCCCGGTACCCCGGCTCGTGCGCTCACGCAGCAGGGACAGCACCTGCTGTTCGGTGCGGCCGTCGAGTTCGCCGGTCGGTTCGTCGGCGAGGATCACGTCGGGATCATTGGCCAGCGCGACCGCCAGCCCAGCACGCGCGAGCTCACCGCCGGACAGCTGGGTCGGCACGGCGCGGCCGCGACCGCTCAAGCCGACCTGCTCGATCAACTCGTCGACGGCGACCCGGCTGCCCGCCCGGCGACCGGCGTACCGGGCGACCCTGATGTTGCTACGGACATCCAGGTGCGGCACCAGGTTCCGGGATTGCAGCAGCACGCCGATCCGGTCGGCGCGGATCTTGGCGCGGTCGGACTCCTGGCGGTGGCTCAGTCGCTCACCGCCCACCCAGACCGTGCCTCCCGCGGGTTCGTCCAAGCCGGCCAGGCACGCGAGCAGGGTCGACTTGCCCGAACCGGACGGGCCGACCACCGCGACCGTCTCGCCGCGCTCGACGGTCAGGGAAACTCCGCGCAAAGCCAGGGTCTCGTCCTCCCCGGTGCGGAAGAACCGGTACAGCTCGCAAGCCCGCAGCGCCGGGTCGGACCCGTCCGCCGTCGTCGTGGCGACTGCCATCACTGCCACCGCAGCGAGTCGGTCACGGTGCGCCAAGGATCGACGTTGTCGGCGTTGGTCGGGCCGGACACAGTCAGATCCACCCGGGTGCCGGCGTGAAAGAAGACGTAGCGCTCGAACGCGTCCCGGACGACCTTGCCGGTGACCGGATTCGGCGGCGAGTCACCCTGGTAGGTCACCAGGACCGCGGATCCCGCCGGGCGGTCGACCATGGTTACCGCTCCGAGCGCGAACTTCGGTACCTGTCCTTTCCAGGACGCGACGTCGGAGGCGGTGACCGAAGCGGCCGTCGGTGCGGTCGCCGCCTTTACCGCGATTACCTGCACCTGGTTCAGCTTGTCAGTGAACGTCGTCGCCGCACCCGCGCCGGACGAGGCCCAGCCTTCCGGGATCTTCACGGTGAAACCTCCTCCCGGGGGCGCGAACGCCACATAAGCCTGGTTGTCGGGGATATCACCCGGTGGGTTGGTCTCGGTCGGCGCGGCCTGCCCCGATACCGGCGCCGAAGTCTGAGCGACCGAAGACGACGGTGCTTGCCCCGACGACCCCGAACACGCGGACAACGTCCACGCCGCGATCACGATTCCAGTGCTCAGCACCGCTTTCCCACCCGACATGACACCTCCACCTCCGCACCCGCTACCGACGTGATCACGCTAGGAACCCAGTGGCCAAAGGAGTCGCCCAAGAGGGTTCGAGGAGGGCAAAAACGAACACGCCCAAGGCCACCGGCGAACTCCTTGTGCCGCGCGGCGAGGGCAGGCGGTCATGATGGGTCCATGCGACGTCGTGTGGTGCGGGTGGCCGTGGTCGCCATTTCGGTGGCGCTGGTCCTGTTCGCACTGCCGTTGGCGGTTCTGGTCCGGTCGTCCCTGCTCACCGAAGAGCAAGGCGAACTGGAGCGGGTCGCCCTCGCCGCCGCGGTCCGGGTGAGTCCGCAGTTCGCGGCCAGGGACAAGGTGGAGTTGCCGGCCGTCGAAGCCGACAACACAGTCGGTGTCTACGACCTGACCGGACACCTCAAAAGTGGACGCGGACCCGCGGTTGCCGACGGAGTCACGCAGCAGGCGACGGCCGGTGTCGCGGCCGACGGCCAGGTCGGCTCGGACCTCGTCGTCGCCGTGCCGGTGTCCAGCGCCGAGCAGATCAACGGCGTGGTCCGCGCTTCGGCGCCCACCAGCGTGGTGTGGGGACGGACCCTGCTCGGCTGGTCGCTGCTGGCGGCGCTGGCAGCCGGAGCCCTGCTGGTGGCCGTCATGGTCGCGCGTCGCCAAGCACGTCGGCTCGCCGAGCCCCTGGAAACGCTGTCCGACTCCTCCGAGCGGATCGCCGGCGGCGACCTGGGTGCGCGCGCCGAACCCAGCGACATCGCGGAGATCAACCGCGTGGCCGAAACGCACAACACGATGGTCGACCGGCTGACCGACATGCTGCAGCGTCAAAGCCACTTCAGTGCCGACGCTTCACACCAGTTGCGGACACCGCTCAGCGGCATCCTGCTCGAACTGGAAGCAGCCCGGACCAGCCCGCCCGGTGACCTTCCCCAGGTGCTCGAGAATGCCGCCGAGCGAGTGCGCGATCTCACGCAGACCGTCGACGGCCTCCTCGACCTGGCCCGGCAGCACCCGAGCCAGTGGCTGACCGCCGCCCCGCGGCAGCTCGGCGAAGTGATCGACGGGATCGAGCGTCGCTGGCATGGCCCATTGGCCCGCGACGGGCGCCGGCTGGTCCTGCAGGTGGATCCCGGCGTCCGCGACTGGCCCACCCCCGCGAGTCTGGTCACTCAGATCGTGGACGTCCTGACGGACAACGCGCTGCGCCACGGCCGCGGCACGGTGACCGTGGCCGCCCGCGACGCCGCCGGTGTCCTCGCCGTCGACGTCATCGACGAGGGCACGGTTCCGGTCGATCCCGCCAGCGTGTTCACTCGCGGCACCTCCGGCGACAACGGCCACGGTATCGGCCTGGCGCTGGCCCGCACCATCGCCGAAGCCGGCGGAGGGCGCCTCTCGATCACCGGGCACGCCCCGACGGCCTTCACCCTCTACCTCCCACTGCCCACCGACAGCTGAGGCCGGCCCGCCGAGGTCGAGCGTTTTCGGTGTCGGTCGAAATTCCCTGATTGGTTACTTTTCCACAGAATTAACCGTCCACTCATCTTTGTTCCGCCGACACCTAATCTCGCACCCCCTACTGTCTGACCGGTCGTGACCGTGCCCGTTTCCGTTCCCGGGTCGTCTGCCGGCAGCGGCGGCCAGAGCAAGAAAGAGCTTTATGACTGAGCAACACACGCTCGCACCGAGCCGACAACTCCTCAACAAGGTGCCTGAAGTCACCGTCTACTTCTGGGTCGTCAAAGTACTCTGCACAACAGTCGGGGAATCGGCGGCCGATTTCCTCAACGTCAACCTGAACCTCGGACTGACCGGGGTTTCGGTCATCACCGGTGTCCTGCTTATCGTTGCGCTCGTCCTGCAATTCAGTGCGAAACGGTACACCCCGAGCCGGTACTGGCTGGCGGTGGCGCTCGTCAGCGTCTTCGGCACATTGGTCACCGACAACCTCACCGACAACGTAGGACTGCCGCTCGAAGCGAGCACCATAATCTTCGGTGCCCTGCTCGCGGTCATCTTCCTGGTGTGGTTCTCCTTCGAGAAGACGCTTTCCATCCATTCCATCGTCACGAGGCGACGAGAAGCTTTCTACTGGCTCGCGATTCTCTTCACCTTCGCACTCGGCACGGCAACCGGTGACCTCATGGCGGAGGTGCTCGGGCTCGGCTACCTCGTCACCGGACTCATCGTGGCGTCGCTGATCGCCCTCACGGCGGCCGCCTGGCGGTTCGGGCTCCACTCGGTACTCGCCTTCTGGGTCATCTACATCTTGACCCGCCCGCTGGGAGCGTCGATCGGCGACTACCTCTCCCAGCCGTCGAGCCAGGGCGGTCTGGCACTGGGAACGACCGTGACAAGCCTGATCTTCGTCGTCGGAATCCTCGGTGTCGTCACCTATCTCTCGATCACGAAAACCGATGTCACCCCGGAAGCCGCTGTCATCGACACCGTCGCGGTCAGGGAACGAGGGGGCCTGTGGCAGACAATCCTCGTCGTGGCACTCGTCCTCATCGCCGCGGGAACGGGATACTCGTTGCGGAAGTCCTCGCTCCAAGACGCAACGGCAGCTCCGGCTCCAGCTCCCGCGGCGCAGTCGGTCCCCGGCGGAAGCCCGGTGCCACCGCCCTCGCCGCTCGGAGACGTCTCGACGTTCCGGAAGATCAGCAAGGACACGCTCGGCTTGCTCAACGCCGGCGACCAACCTGGCGCCACTGCCAACATCGACAATCTGGAAACCGAGTGGGACAACGCCGAAGCGCGGTTGAAACTGAAGAACAAGGCCGAGTGGACCACGGTGGACGGCAAGATCGACACGGTATTGCGCCGGCTCCGCGCAACGAGTCCGGATCCGGCGAGCGAGAAGTCCGCACTCGACGCACTGCTCGCCGAGCTCGGATAGTACATTTCCGGCTCTCAGGTCGTCAGTGTGGGACTCGCCATCGGCGAGTCCCACACTCAGTGCACTGAGTTCCACGCTCGCGACCCCACACCCACACCACAAGAGCCACATTTCCGGAAGATCGTCAGCGGTCAGCGCAGGGTGAGCCAGGCAAGACTTCCGGCACCCGCGAGCACGCAGTACAGCGCGAACGGAGTGAGGGTCCGGGTCTGGAAGTAGCGGGTGAGGAAGCGCACGGCCAGGTAGGCGCTGAGGAACGACGCCACGCTGCCGACGAGGACCTGACCGTGGATGCCCGCGCCGAGCGGACCGAACAGGTCCGGGATCTTGAGCGCTCCCGCGGCCAGGATTACCGGCGTTGCCAGCAGGAACGAGAACCGGGCGGCCTCCACGTGCGACAGACCCCGCGTCAATCCGGCCACCATCGCGATCCCGGACCGGCTGATGCCCGGCAGCAGCGCCAGAACCTGCGCGGATCCGATCAGCGTGCCGCGTCCGAAGGACATTGCGGCAAGCCGGTCGTCGGCAGCTGCGGTCTCGACGGCCGCGGTCTCGACAGGCGCGGTCTCGACAGGCGCGGCGACGGCAGCGCGGACGGTACCGCCGGTTTCCCCGACTGTGCCGCGGTGCCGTAACCGTTCACCCACATACAAGACAGCGCCGTTGGCGATCAGGAAGGCAGCCGCGGGAATCGGCTTCCCCAAGGTGGTACGGAAAAGGTGTTCCAGCAGTAGCCCGGCGACGCCGACGGGGATGGTGGCGATAATGATCAGCCACGCCAGCCGCTCGGCCGGGGTCTGGACCCGGCGGTACCGGACCGAGGTCACGAACCCACCGATGATGCGTACCCAGTCACGCCAGAAGAAGATCAGCAGGGCGGCGGCGGTGGCCACGTGCAGACCGACGATGAACGCCAGATACGGAGACTCCGGCGCCGACACATTCAGGTCTTTGGCCCATTGCCCGCCGACCAGCGCCGGAATCAGGACGCTGTGCCCCAGGCTGGAGACGGGGAACAACTCGGTGACGCCTTGGAATGCGCCGACGATGATCGCTTCGACATAGCTCAGTTGGCTCATCTGAACAGACCCTCCCTGGCTGGGACCGTACCTCAATACCGGACTCGGCGCCGCCGAGGCCGGGCGCGAACTCGGCGACGCCGGGGGCCACTGCTCGTGGCCGGTGACGCGTCCGCGGCCACGCCGCAGGCACTGGCCACCGTCAGCAGGCTCCTGACCGTCCACACGGGACGGAGAACCTCCGTGCCTCCGGTTTGCGACGGGTAGCCAAGGCCAGCTCAGCTGGTCACGGCAACGGGCGCACGATTGCGCGCGCCGCGGAGAAACAGCACCACAGACAGGGCCAGCAGCACCACCTCGACCACGACGCTGAGCACCCCCAGCGGTTCACCCCAGTTTCCCTTGTCGTCATCGTAGTTGGGCAGCCCAGGACCCCGGGACAGCACAAATCCGATGAACGGGCCCGCCGCGACCCCGATGGCAAGCAGCCAAGCGGGCCGGGTGAATCCCGCGAGCATCAGCACGGCAGTCACCACGCCGACAATCTCCAGAACGTAATAGCCCACGCCGACGTACCCGGGTTCCTTCGACCCGGGAATCCCGCCTTGGTCAAGAATGTGAATGACGACCACCCCGAGGCAGAGCAAGGCCCCGAAAATTCGCAGCGGCCATGCGGCAGAGTGGGAAACGGTGCTGACCGGCATCGTGGATCCTCCATGTGCATCACTGAAGAAATTGTCGGACTAATTGCCGACCAGAAGTTACCGCAGCCAGCCAGTTACAAACAGAGTCAAACGCGCCAATGTTTGGTAAACGCGACCAAAGTAGCGGGGTTAATAGGCATGCGGAATCCAGAAATATGCCTGGTCCTGTTACGCGCCGGGGATACCTCCGCAGTCCGGCGCCCACCGACCACCAGTCGGACATGCACCCCCGTTCCGGTGACCGTGACGCGGCTTAGCGTGACGGAGAATCCTGGGAGTTTCCTGGGCGCCACTTCACGATCGCCGCGCCCGCGCGCAGAGCCGCGACGCCGGGTAAAGCGCGCGCTAACTCTCGCCTTACCCAATGATCATCGTTTTTCTTGTCCATATTGGTTTTTATGTCGCAATCAGTGGAATCGTTCATCCGGAGTCCATCTCGTCGTCAACTCCCGACCACGCGATGCGTGCTTGGCCGGACAACTGTGCTCAAGCCGGAGGGGAAAGCCCCACCGGCGCAGGTCATAGCTGCACAAGGAGCGGGATGGCACTCTCATACCTCAGACGCCGATGGCTGCGGCTGATGGGCGCCGCGGCGTTGTCGATGGTCGCGGTCGCCGCGACCGCCACCGCCGCGTCGGCACACGACAACCAGTTCTCCCCGCCGAAGATCGGCCACGTGTGGACGATCATGCTGGAGAACAAGTCCTACGAAGCCACGTTCAGCGGGCTGAACCAGAACGACTACCTCTGGAAGACCCTGCCCAGCTACGGGCTGCTGCTGCGGCAGTACTACGGCACCGGGCACTTCAGCCTCGACAACTACATCAGTGCCGTGTCCGGGCAAGCGCCCGCTCCGGCCAACCAGAACGACTGCGGTCAGTACACCAACGTGCAGCCCGGCTACCCCGCACCCGACGGGCAGACGTATGCCTCCACCGGCTGCGTGTACCCCGCGTCCGTGCCCACGCTGTTCAACCAGCTCGACCAGAAGAAGGTCAGCTGGAAGGTCTACGCCCAGGACATGGGCAACACCCCGACCCGGGAGAACGCCTACCAGTGCGGCATCCCCGGCAGCCCCGACGGCGCCGGAGTCGTCGACCCCGGCGGTGCCACGCCCACCGACCAGTACGTCCCCAAGCACAACCCGGTGCCGTGGTTCCACTCGCTGATCGACAACCCGAAGGACTGCGCCAACGTGGTGCCGCTCAACGGGTTGCCCGCGGTCACCGGACACAAAGCCGTCGACGGACTCACCCAGGATCTGGCGAAGGAGTCCACCACCCCGCATTTCAACTGGATCAGTCCGAACAACTGCTCCGACGCCCACGACGCCACCTGCAAGGGCGACAACCTCTCCGGTGACCCGAACAACCACCAGGGCGGCCTCTACGCCTCGGACCTGTTCCTGCAGAAGGTGATCCCGCAGATCATGGCGTCGCCGGCGTTCCAGCACGACGGCGAGATCCAGATCCTGTTCGACGAGGCGTTCCCGCCGTACAAGATGTACGGCAACTCCATCGCCGACTACACCGGCAACCCCACCGCCGCGCTGAACAACCCGAACGACGTGTCCCAGTCGGTCGTGGCTTGCTGCAACGAACTGCCCGGACCGAACACCACCCAGCCCGGCAACCAGGCGTTCGGCCAGGACACCACGCCAGGTGGCGGGATCACCGGCGCGGTGTTCATCAGCCGCTTCATCCGGCCGGGCTCGGTCTCCGACCAGCCCTACAACCACTACAGCTGGCTGCGCAGTACCGAAGACCTCTTCGGCGTCAACCACGGCGGCACTGACGGCCAAGGACACCTCGGCTACGCCGCCGCCGACGGCCTGCGCCCGTTCGGGCCCGACGTCTACAACAACGCCGGCGGCCGCGCGCTGCGCCCGGCGGCGTCCGGCGCGGCGGTGTACTCGGCGACCGCCAGCATCGACGACGCCCCGCACCCGACGGTCACCGCACCCGCGGTCCCGGTCGGCAAGTAGCAGCACGAGAAGCACCAGAGGAACAGCATTCCGTGAACCACGCGCACCGCGCACGAGCGGGCTGGGCCGGCACACACCGGCCCAGCTCGCTCCTCGGCGCTTCCCTGCTCACCGCCGCAACACTCCTGCTCGGTGCCCTCACCGGCTGCTCGTCCACGCCGCCCGCCGCGGCAGGCACCAGCGAGGCCGACCAGACGATCCATGACCTCGGACGCGTTCCGATCCCCTCCGCCCCCGCGACCGCACCCACCCCGACCGCGTCGCCGGACCATCCGCAGCTGCTGGCGATCGGGGCCAGGGTGCACGCCGATCTCCCCGGAGGCACCTCGGCGGTCGTCACCGCACTGGGTCCCCAGGTCACGGTGCCGATCACCAACGGGAAGCCGCCGGACCACGCCGACGGCACCATCACCATCACCGCGACCGACACCACCGGCACGCTGGCGCTGCCGGCGTCGGCGTTCACGTCACGAGACGACAAGGGCCGCGAGGTGCACCTGAGCGCGACCGGGCCGGCGACTGTCACCGCGAGCCAAGGGCAGCCCGCCACGCTGAAGCTGACCGGCACCTTTGACGCGGGTTCAGCCCAGATCACCTGGCGTGACCACGACAAAGTCATCGCCGTGTGGGATTTTACCGTCGAACTCGACTGAGCGGCACCTCGTCGTCGACCGGCCGTCTGCGCTGCCGATAGCTGTAAAGGATCAGTCCTATGAGGACTGATGCCAATACGGCGGAAGCGCCGAGTGTGCCGTAACCCAGCCCGCCGGCGGCGACGGGCTTGCTAAAGAAGTCCCCCGCCGACGCACCCAGTGGCCGGGTCAGCACGAAAGCCATCCAGAACAGCAGGGTGTGCGACACCCGGCTGTATCTCATGGCGACCGCGATCAGCACCAGCACAGTGCCGACGACCAATGCCGATCCGCCGAAGCCGAGACCGGAGTCGTCCGCGAGAAAGTCACCCAGGGAGGTGCCGAGGGTGTTGGAGAACAGGATCGCCGTCCAGTACAGCGTCTCGCCACCGAACGTGCGGATGGTCGTGACGTCGAAGGAACGGCCGCTGAGCTTCCAGATCCAGAACACCGCCGCCAGCGCTGTGATCAGCACCAGCGCTCCCGTCGCGTAGCCCAGTCCCGCTGTCCGGTTCATGAAATCCGACATGGTGGTCCCGGCGGTGCTCGTGGACAGGATGACCGTCCAGTACAGCGCGGGGTGAAACGTCTTCGCCGCCAACTGCGTCACCAGACTGACTGCGAACAGTCCGACCAGGATCATCGAGCTGACGAGGTAGCCGACGTGCATCGTCTGCGCGAGGAGGTCGCCCGCTGTTTCCCCCAGCGTCGTCGCCGCGATCTTCATGATCCAGAACACCACCGTGATCTGGGGAAGCTTGTTCATCGTCACCTTTCAGCGCCGGGAGGATCGTCCCTGGGCACGAGCACGCCGGCGCGGTCGCGACGTCGCGGAAAACCTCGCACCCGCTGATCCCAGTGAAGCGCACGAGATGTCCCCGCTGGGGCGTTAACCGCAGTTGACACCCGATCCGGTGACGAATACCGGCGTGGTTTGCCCAGCCTTAACTGTCAGCATGCCGAGCGCTAAAGATAACGCCACCGAGGCGTCCACATTCCTGCTCTGGCAAGGAAAACGAACGAGGAAGAATTCTTTCCGTTGTCATACGCAGGTAGGTGTCGCACGCGCACCGAACCGCTCACACTCGTCGGGACCTACCGCTTCTCCCGACTTCTCCCGGCCCGCAGAGCGTGGCCCAGCCCGGCACGTGCACTACGCCCGGCGAAGCGTCGTTGTCCCCACCACCCACTGGAGGACCGCATGCAACGCAAAAAGATCATCCGACTCGCCGCGTTCGTCATCCCCGCCGTCGCGATCATCGCGCTGGCCGCGGTGCCGGCTCTGTCCTCCAGTCAGGACGCCGAACAGAACGGCGAGGTCGAAGTCGAAGCTCTCAACCCGCAACCACACGCGACAAGCGGCAGTTGCGGAGTCGAACGCTGGGCCGTCAAAACCGGGACCGACGCGGACAACGCCAAGATAACCCTGCAGTCGACAACCCCGGCCACCGTCGCATCATTGCGAGCACTGCCGAAACCCGCCAACCTGCCGTCCGCCAACCGCATCTCCCCGACCGAGGACACCGTCTTCCAGATCCACAGCACACTGACCGAATACAAGCTGGAAAACGATTCCGACTACCACCTCGTTCTCGATGACGGCAACGGCACCACCATGATCGTCGAGATCCCCGACCCCGCCTGCACCGGCGCGTCCAGCCCGCTGCTGAGCAGCATCCAGAAGGCCCGTGCCGAGTTCAACGCCAAATACACCGTCACGACGAGCTTCAAGACCACCAACGTCCCGGTCACCGTCACCGGCGTCGGGTTCTTCGATTTCCTGCACGGCCAAACCGGAGTCGCGCCCAACGGAATCGAGCTGCACGCGATCCTCGACGTCCAATTCGGCGGCACCACCGGCGGTGCCGTGACCGTGGCGAATCCCGGGCCCCAGACCGGCACCGTCGGCCAGCCGAGCAACCTGGCGGTCCCCGCGACAGACACCGCTGCCGGTACCCTGTCCTATCGCGCCACCGGGCTCCCACCCGGGTTGTCGATCACCAGCGCCACCGGCCTGATCACCGGCACCCCGACGACGGCGGGCACCACCACGGTCACCGTGACCGCCACGGACTCCACCGGCCCCTCGGGCTCGACCACCTTCACCTGGGCCATCACCGGTTCCGGAGGCGGCTGCACCCCGGCCCAGCTGCTCGGCAACCCCGGCTTCGAAACCGGCACCGCCGCACCCTGGACCGGGACAACCAGCACCGTCACCAATAGCCCGACCGAGCCGCCGCACTCAGGCACGTGGGACGCTTGGCTCGACGGCAAAGGCACTGCCCACACCGACACCCTCGCCCAGACTGTCACCCTTCCCACGGGCTGCACTGGCTACACACTCGGTTTCTGGCTGCATGTCGACACCGCCGAAACCAGTACCACCAAGGCCTACGACACGCTCACCGCGCAACTGCTCGACGGCTCGGGCACGGTCCTGCGAACCTTGGGTACCTACTCCAACCTCACCGCGGCCCCCGGCTACGCGCAGAAGACATTCGACCTGTCCGCGTACGCCGGAAAGGCAGTCACGGTGAAATTCACCGGCACCGAGGACTACACCCAGCAATCCTCCTTCGTCCTGGACGACACCACGCTCAACCTCACCTGAGCACGGGTCAGGCCGCCAACCGTGACAAGGCCGGCGGCCGGATGCTTGCCCGCATCCGGCCGCCGGCCTTGTCCGTGGCTCTGCTCAGTGGAGGGCGATACGGGTGATATAGGTGTCTTCGTCGTTGGCCACCGACGCGTTGGCGGCTCCAGCCTGACAGGTTCGCGGTGGCGCGGTCGGGGTGCCGGTTCCCGGGCACAGGAACAGATCGACCGGCCGGGTGTCCGACCACACCGGGTACGCCGTCCGCGCGGTCACGGCGATACCGGCGTAGTCACCGTAGAACGTGCCGGCGAATTGCGTCGGCGGCGGGATGCTGCCCGACGTCGCTCTCGTGTGCGCGAACACCGCGCTGGACCCGGCCGGGTTGTGCGTCGCGGACACGGTGATGTCGGAGAACCCGAGGTTCTCGTCCGCGCCGTACTGCCGGTCGTAGTAGCTGACCGCGAACGTGCCGTCCGGGGAAAACGCGGCGCCCTGCCAGTACTGGTCGGTCCGAGTCTGCGCCCCGGCAGTGGTGACGACGGGCAGGTTCCGCGGGTCGGTGGTGGCGCCGGTGAAGCCGGCACCGGAGTTCGTCGAGGTCGACAGGACGATGTCGTTGTTGCAGGTACCGGTCTTCACCCCGGTGTACAGGTTGCCCGCAGGGGCGGGAGTGAACCCGGCCGGACTACACCCGGTGCTCTCCTGGGAATTCTTGTTGAGGTAGGAGCCGTAGGTCACCACGACCCGATTGCCGTGGGTGGGGTCCACCGCGCCGATGGGATAGTTGCTCGCCCGGAACACCGAGTTGGCCGACGGGCCCTTCTCCGGCACGCACGCCCGACCGGGATCCTGCCCGTTCTGATACGTGGCGCAGTCGGGAAGCTCGTAGTAGGAACCGACCAGGACCGGTGCCGAGAAGCTCTGACCGCCGTCACTCGAGCGCGAGAGGAGCACCTGGTTGTGGTTGTCGGTGGCCGACGCGGCATCGTTGTTGAAATTGTTGTAGACCACGTACAGCGCACCGTCCGGGCCGACGAACGGCTGCGAATCCTGGTTCTGGTTGCACCGGCCGAACGGCGTGGGCTGACCCGTGGCGTTCGGGCACAGGGCACTGTCGGCGCTGACGAGGACCGGCGCGGAGAACGTCTCGCCGTAGTCGGCGGAGTAGGCCTCGTAGATGTAGCCGGTGCCATCGGCGGCGAACGTCGTCCAGGACACGTACACACGGTCCCGGAACGGACTGTGCGCGTTGCTGTCGACGGCGAGGAGTTGCTTGTCGAGCAGGAAGGTCCCGGCACCGGCGGTGTCGTTGTGGGTCGTGACAGGGCGTCCGGTGAAGTTCCACGAGGCGCCGTTGGTACCGGTGGACCGGTAGAGCAGGAACGCGCTGGACTGGTCGGGGTTCGGCGAGGTCCCGTTGCCGCGGTTGAACACCTGACAAGACAGGTAGGCGTTGCCCCGGGAATCCCACGCGACCGATGTGTCGCCGCCGGCCTGCCAGTACTCCCGTGGTGCGCCGAAGTCGCCGCCGCGACTGAAGCCGTTGGGCGTGGTGGCGTCCGCCCAGGTCCGGGCGCCGTCGAGGGAATAGCTCACGCCGCAGGTGCCGTCACCACGGCGGTAGTCGTTATAGCTGGACACGACGTGGTCGGCGTTGTTCGGGTCGGCCGCGGCCCAGGTCTCGTTCTGGGCTTGCCCCCGACCCTGCAAATCGCTGTCGGTGACGTTGAGGCAGTTCTGGTTGACCTTGACATTGGCGCCGAACTGGTTCACGCACGCCGCCGCGGTCGCGGGCTTGGCGGTACCGGGGACGGCCTGCCGGTGGACTGTGGCGGGATCCTCGCCATTGAGGACGGTCGACAACAGGCCGGAGACGTGGCGTTGCTGAACCTTGGTGAGCTGGGCGTAACCGAACGGCTGGGCGTTCGCGGCCTGGACCGCGAACAGCCCGAGCGCTGCCGAGGTCAGCAGCGTGACGCCGAGGGCGAAGTAGGTACGGGGACGGGGGTGTCGCGTCATCGCGCGCTCCCTGGTTACTCGAACACGGGTACGTCCGGGACGCCGCCAGCCACACGACGAGCGTGCCTTGGTGCGCCGTCCGACTTGTCGGCGTTCAGCGGTCGATCGTTACCGCGGCCGCACAATCGATTGATTCCGGCAACCAGAACAAGGAGACGCAGTCGACACGCCCGGAAGTTGATCAGCTATCGGAAGGTTAATCCTGGGACAAATCAATTTTACTTTTCGCCGGCGAGCCAGCACTTAACAAACTGTTCAGTCACCGTTGGTGTCACCAACCCGACCGACCCGACGACCAGAAGACCGCAGGAATGCGAAACAGGCCCAGCGGATCGGCCAAATGGGGTCGCTTCAGTGGAATAGCGCCACTACCGACTTCCGGGGGTGCCACACGTGTCCGGCACGCGGTACACCTGACCGCGCCGAACTCGGCAAGATTCGACGCGGTAGCGCCGGTGTCGGACATTCTCGCGCGACAAAAGCACATTCCCCGGCAGCCGGCCCTGATCTGGAGGAACGAGTACGCCGATGAACTTCGCCCGCAGCAAGGCCCAATCACGTCTGAGGAGACCGACGACGATGGTCGACAGGTCACGATTCCCCCGCTACACCGGTGTTGTGCTCGCGGCGTTGACCGCGATAGCGCTCACCGGACTCGCCCCCGGCATTGCCTCGGCCCAGCCCTCCGCCCTGGCGAACACGGCCGCAACACCGGCAAGTGCCGGCTCGGTTCCCCGACCCGACCACGTGGTCGTCGTGGTGGAAGAGAACCACTCCTACTCCGACGTGATCGGGAACTCCGCGGCCCCCTACATCAATACCCTCGCCGGTCAGGGTGCGTCCTTCACGCAGTCCTTCGCGATCACCCACCCGAGCGAACCCAACTACCTCGCCCTGTTCTCCGGATCCACCCAGGGCCTGTCCGACGACTCCTGCCCGCACACCTTTTCCGGCGCGAACCTCGGACAGGAACTGCGCGGCGGCGGGTTCGGTTTCACCGGCTACTCCGAGACCATGCCTTCGGCCGGGTACACCGGCTGCACCAGCGGCTCCTACGCCCGCAAACACAATCCCTGGGTCAACTTCAGCAACGTCCCGACGTCGGCAAACCAGCCCTTCACCGCCTTCCCCACCGACTACTCGACCCTGCCGACGCTGTCGTTCGTGATCCCCAACCTGCGCAACGACATGCACGACGGCACAGTTGCCCAGGGCGACACCTGGCTGCACAACAACATCGACGGCTACGCCCAGTGGGCCAAGGCGCACAACAGCGTCCTCGTCGTCACGTGGGACGAGGACGACAACAGCGCGGGCAATCAGGTCCCGACCATCATCACCGGAGCCGGCGTCACCCCCGGCTCCTACGCGGAGACGATCAACCACTACAGCGTGCTGCGCACCCTCGAAGACGCCTACGGACTCCCTGCCGCCGGCGCCAGCGCGACTGCCACGCCCATCACCGACATCTGGTCGTCCTCCCCCACCGGCACCGTGACCGTCACCAACCCCGGCACCCAGAGCGGAACCGTCGGCACCTCGTCCAGTCTGCAGATCAGTGCCGCTGACACCGCCGGCGGCACCCTCACCTACACCGCCGCGAACCTTCCGGCAGGACTCTCGATCAACCCTGCCACCGGGCTCATCTCCGGTACACCCACCTCCGCGGGATCGGCAACAGTCACGGTGACCGTCACCGACTCGACCGGCCCAGCGGGATCGACGTCGTTCACCTGGACCGTCACCGGGCCCGGCGGAACTTGCACCGCCACGCAACTGCTGGGCAACCCGGGCTTCGACACCGGAACGCCGGCCCCGTGGTCGACCACAGCCGTCATCACCAACAGTGGTTCCCAACCCGCACACAGCGGCGGCTGGGCTGCCTGGCTCGACGGCCACGGCTCCACCCATACCGACACCTTGTCCCAGACGGTCACCCTGCCCACCGGTTGCGCGACCTACCGCCTGGGCTTCTGGTTACACATCGACACCGCTGAAACCACCACGACGAAGGCCTACGACACGCTCAAGGCCCAGATACTGAACAGCTCAGGAACGGTGCTGTCCACAGTGGCCACCTACTCCAACCTCAACGCGGCACCCGGCTACACCCAGCACACCGCGGACCTGTCCGCCTACGCCGGCCAGACCGTCACTCTGCGATTCACCGGCGCCGAGGACTTCACCCTGCAAACGTCGTTCGTCCTCGACGACACCAGCCTCGCCCTGTCCTGACCAAGAGGCGACAGGTTCCTTGGCAAAGCCGAGTCGTGCACTGTGGACCGCGAGAAGTGCGGTCCACAGTGCACGTTCACCGGTCGTTGCCCGCGCGGAGCCAGGCTAGGTAGTCGGCGACCGCGCGTTCGGTGTCGTAGGCGGGCCGATAGCCGGTGTCCTGCTGGATGTGGGTGATGTCGAGGTAGCTCTGTCGGCCGGACCCGCCCGTGGGTAGCTCGATCCGGGCGTCCGGGACGACCTTCTTGATCGCGGCGATGACCTCGGCGTTCGTCGTCGCGCGGCCGGCTGCGACGTTGTAGGTGCGGTGGCTGAGCTGGTCTACGAGTTGGAGCAGCGCGATGGCTCGGCCGCAGTCCTTGACGTAGCACAGATCGATCGCATCCTCCGCGTGTACGGGGGAGCTCAGCCTGGAGAGGTCCGGCTCGGTCCCGCGGGCAGCGGCGTGGACGAGTTGGGGCGCGGCGAAGAACGGACCCGCGGCGCGGCCGAGCGGCCCCCAGATGGCGCCGATGCGGTAGTTGACGATCTCGAGGCCGGTGGCGCCGGCCAGGTGATCGGACAGCAGCTCGCCGATCTTCTTGAACGCCGGGATCACGTGGTCCGCGGTCATCGGCAACGGCATGTCCTCACCGAGTGCGCCCTCGTCGGTGACGCCGCCGTACACGCCGATCGTGCTCGCGACGCCCACGCGCGTCACGCCCCAGTCCTGGGCGGCCTGCAGGACGTTGAACAGGCCGCCGATCGCGGTGCGCGCGGCGTCGATGGGCTGGGCGGCGCTGGGCGGCCAGGGCATCGAACCGGCGAGGTGCACGATGCCGGTGATCTTGTGACGGGTTCCGATGTCGAGCAACGTCTTCAGATCGGTGATGTCCGCCTGCTCCACCACCACCGGCTCCCCTGCGGGGCCTGCCGGAGCCTCGACAGCGCGGCGCTGGACCAGCACGCAGGATTCGCCCAGGTCGAGCAGGGCTCGCACGGTGTGTGAGCCGATGAAGCCCAGGCCCCCGGTAACCAAGATCATGACGACTCCATCTGCAGCTTGACTGATCATCAGTAGTACTGACGATCAGCCTAACGATAGAGTTGGCCGATGTCGAGCACTGATGGACCGGGACCGGAGTTGGGCAAGCGTCTGGGCTACTTGCTCAAACACGCGCAGCTGCGGATGGCCGCGCTCAACGAGGAGGCGTTGGCGCCGTACGGCACCAACGGACGTGAGCTAGCGGTGCTGCTAGTTCTCGACGGCCGCGAGCCGGCCTCCCAGCAGCAGGCAGCGCATCGCCTGGGCATCGATCGCACGACGATGGTCGCGTTGCTGGACACGCTCGAAGGCAAGGGGCTGGTGTCGCGTCATCCGCACGCGGACGACCGGCGTCGCAACGTGGTCGAACTGACCGAGGCCGGGCAGGACACCGTCCGGAGAGCCACCAAGGCAAGCAATGAGGCCGAGCGCACGTTCCTCGCGCCGCTCAGCTCACAGGCCGCCCAACACCTGCGGGACTCCTTGCAGACCATCGTGATCCAGCCGGGCAAGCCCTAGACGGTTGCCGCGACACCGTGGCCGATACTGAGGCATTCCGGCATCGCGCTCACCGCCGGCATCTCAGCGACAAGCGTCGGGCGGGGAAACCCATGGCTCCCCACCCGACGCTTGTCCTGGGTGTTCGGTTCCCCTTCAGCTTTGGGGCGCGCCTGAGACGGAGTAGGCGTCCCAGTCGTAGAGGAATCCCTTCACATTCGGGCCGTCGGTGGCCGGGTTGCCATGATCGTCGACGAGGATGTTGCTCTGGTTGAGCGCATGGCTGATGTATCCGTGGTCGAGCTTGTACTTCAGATCCAGCGTGCCGATGTGGTAGGCCGTCTCGTTGGAGGCGCCGGCGGGGTTGAAGTTGCCGAGCACCTGCATGCTGACCCGGCTCCCGGTCACGTTCATCCAGCCTTCGAAGGTATACAGCGCGGAGCTGCGCAGGCCCTGCGAGTCCGTGGAGCTGAATTCGTGTCCCATACAGCACTTCCCGTCGTACGGACTGGTTGTGCCGTCGGCGATGTGGGCGGGGCTGACGGTGCTCTGCGCGGTCTTGTCGAAGGTGTTGCCGGCGATCGTGTTCCAGATACCCATCAGGTCGCTGGAATGGTGACCCTGATACAGGAACGCTCTGGCGATCGCCGCGTTGCCACCAGTACCGACCGCGGCGAAGCATTGGCCGGAGTTGGTCAGACCGGCCGCCTTCAGTTGCGAGGTGACCGTGGCATCGCTGAACGACGTCAGCATCGAATCCCAGTTCGCCGCCCCGAAGAACTGGATCGCCGCGATCTCGGTGTCGACACCACCATCGCGGTAGTTCGGGTTGTTGGTCTTGGAGAAGTTGCCGAACCCGCAGATGCCGGAGGAGAAGCTGTTGGCGTCGTTGTAGGTGTAGTTGCTGCCGTAGCCCATCGCGGCTTCCAGCAAGGTCACCTTGTTCTGTTCTGCCGCGGTGAGCTCACTCCACGCCGGGCCGTTCTTCAGCAACAGCAGCGCTTGCGCGACCGGCGCCTGAGCCCACATCTCGAGACCACCGTCGGAATCGGGTTCCTTCCCGCCGGAGATCATGGTGCGCACCTGGGCCAGCAGGGCACTGTCCACGGTGGTGCCGCCGGTCGCCTTCGCGCCAGGCGCCACCTTGTCCACGAGAGCCAGGTAGTAGACCACCTTGGACTCGCCGATGTTCACTGGATTGGTTCCCGGCCGCGGCACGGCCGAAGTCGGCGCAGCCCAGGCGAAAAGCGGCGCCGCGACCGCACTGTCGATCTCGGGCTGGCTGAAGCCGGACCCGCCACCGCCACCACTCGTCGTGGCGGTCACCGGCGCGCTCGGCGCCGACTCGACACCTGCCGAGTCCACCGCGCTCACCGTGTAGCTGTGCGAACTGCCAGGCGCGAGCCCACTGATCGTGGCACTGGTCGTCGTCGGTGTGGCCACCACGACGCTGCCTTCGTAAACCTTGTACGACACAGCAGGGTCGCTGTTGTTCGTCTCCGACCAGGACAGGTTCACGCTAGAACTCGTCGTGCCCGACACAGCCAGACCCGTCGGAGTGGCCGGGCCGGTAGAATTGGGATTCGTCGCACCGGTCACCGACGCGCTCTGTGCCGACGTCGCACCTGCCGAATCCACCGCCACCACCGTGTAGGTGTGGCTGCTGCCAGCCGCGAGCCCGCCGATCGTGGCACTCATCGCTGTCGGCGTGGCCACCACGACACTGCCTTCGTAGACCTTGTACGACACCGCCGGATCAGTGTTGTCGGTCTCCGACCACGACAGCGTCAGACTCGAACTCGTCGCCGCCGACACCGCCAGCCCCGTTGGGACGGCGGGGGTTCCGCCACCACCGGTGCCCTGGCCGTTGACCGTGACGTTCGTCGGGGGAAGGTAGCCGGTGGTGTAGTCCCCACTGAACACGACCGTGACGCTCGCGCCGTTGGCGATGGAGCCGCTGCTGCCAGTGTTGGTGAACGTGTAGTGGTTCCCACTCGTCGTCAGCGTGGCATTGCTCTCGCTTTCGATGTTCTCGCTGGCGTCAAGATCGAACTGCACATTCCAGCCGTTCACCGCGCTACCGGATTTGTTGGTGATGGTGGCACTGTCGGTGAACCCGTTGCCCCAGTCCTTCGTCTTGGCAATGGTCACCGTGAGACCGCCACCGGAACTGCTGGAGGTCTGCCCCGTCGCCGGGACGCTCTGCGCCGACTCGGCACCGGTCGAGTCCAGCGCGCTCACGGTGTAGGTGTGGCCGGTGTTCGGTGCCAGTCCGGTGATGGTGGCGCTGGTGGTGGTCGGGGTGGCCACCACGGTGGTGCCCTCATAAACCTTGTACGACACAGCAGGATCGGCGTTGTTCGTCTCCGACCAGGACAGCTTCAGGCTCGACGTCGTCGCCCCGGAGGTGGCCAGACCCGTTGGCGTGGCAGGAGTGTTGGTACCGCCGCCGCTTGTCGTGCCCGTCGCCGACATGCTCGGTGTCGATACGTTGCCCGCCGAATCGATGGCCTCCACGGTGTAGGTGTGGCTGGTGTTCGGCGCGAGACCGCTGATCGTGGCGCTGGTAGCGGTCGGGGTGGCCACCACCGCGGTGCCCTCGAAGACCTTGTACGACACTGCAGGATCAGCGTTGTCGGCCTGCGACCACGACAGGTTCAGACTCGACGACGTCGCCCCCGAGGCGGTCAGGCCGGTCGGAGTAGCCGGAGTGGCGGGGCCACCGCCGGTCTGCTGCCCGGTGGCAAGGGTGAAGTCGGCGAACTCGTCGGTGGTGGTTTTACTCGGGCTCCACGACGTGTCGTGGCCGCCATGGAAGGTGGAGAAGAACACGCCTGAGTTCGCGCCGGGCAGCGTCTGCGTGGTCTGGCATACCGGGGTGGATCCGCCGTCGCTCCAGACGGTGATCGAACCGGTGGTGGTGTTCACCTGCTGCTCGATCGAATGCCACTTACCGTCCCCGGCGAACTTCCAGTTGCCCTTGCAGAGATCTGCGCCGAAGCCGCCACCGGACGCGGTGTAGAAGTACAGCTCGCCATCGGTCGCGTTGGCACTCCCGCCGCGCCACATGTAGCGCGTCGACCAGCCCTGCTGGCAATGCTGGCCGCCGCTCTCACAGCCGGGCACACCACCACCCCAGAGGCCGGGCATTTTGCCGGCCAGCTTCTTCCCGAAGTCAAAGCCGACGGGGAAGTTGTAATAGTACTTCAGATCCAGTGTCGGGCTGGCCGCCAGCGCGGCCGCGCCTGGCGCGGTGGACTTGCTCAGATCCTGATACATCTGGCCGCCGCCCAGCCCGCACCCGCAACTGGGCGGTCCGCTCGGCGCCGGATAGGTCGTCTTCAGCGCCTGACCACCGCCGGGCGCGGTCGGGTCGCTCACCGGCTGGAAGTTGGAGTAACCCCAGTTGCAAGTCGACGACGAAGTGGCACCCTTGCAGACCTGGGTGTCCGAGGTCAGGCCGTAGTTGTTGTTCCAGCTCGGTGTGTGGAAGTTGCTGAAGTCCGTGCTCCAGGTCGATGCTACCGACGGCGTGGTGGGCGCGGCAGCGATGGTGCCGCTCGACGCCAGCGCCACCCCCGAGGTCACCAGCGTGAGCGCCAACGCCCACGCCCCGACCCGCGCGATTCTACCCAGGACTCTCCTGTGCGACATTGCACATTCTCCCTAACTGGTTCCGGTGAACAAACCGGCGGAATGAGGATTCCACCGGATTCCTTCTGGCGGCGGGATCAGCGCAGAGCTAGCCACTTTCGGTATCGAGGAGAGGAAACGCTCGGCGACGAAGCGGAGGTGCGACCGTCCGAAACAGGCTGCAAAACGGAGGCCCCGGTTTCGTTGACTATCTACTTGTGACAGTCCTTAGGCGTGTTGGATCGACAGTGCGTAGAACTGCACTTTCGCTCCGACTGTGCTGCTGCTTCCGGTCGACTGGTCGTAGTCGCCGGCCTTGAAGTACATGGTGTAGCTCTTGAAGGCCGAGGCCAGCGGCCAGGTCGTCTGCTTGCCGTTGAGCGTCAGCCTGATGGTGTTGCCTCCGGTCAGCGCGATCACGTAAGTGAACTGCGTGCCGACGGGCACATTCCCGACCTTGTACAGGATCTCGTTGCCACCGGCGGGGGTTTGTTCGATCCCCATCTTGACGTCGCCGTTGGCGTAGTAGAACAGCTCCAGCAACGGTTTCGTCGATCCGCTGTTCTGGCCGAGGTGGATCTGCCCGACACAGACGTGGTTCGGGATCTGGGTGGACTTGACGGTCGCCGAAAGCGTGTGGGTGCCGGGAACGGACCAGGCAGCTGCGGAGCCGTTGGGGTTCATTTCCCGCAGTTCTGACCGCGCGTAATGTGAATTCGGCGTGGTGACGCCGTTTTCCGGGTCCCAGAAGCTCATGGAACCGTCGGTTTTGTCGGTGGAGAAATAGCTGTCCTGGAACCCGTTCGACCCCACCAGACCCGAAGAGGGGATAGTCGTGGGTGACCCCGGGGAGCCGGTCGGGAGTTGCAGTTCCCACCGGGAGAGATCAAAATTGCCGCCGGGGGCGACCGCAGGATTGAGCTTGGCTGCCGAGGGAGTGGCAGCGGCAGCGGCCGGACCAGCAGAGCTCATGGTAATGGCGGGTACGGCAAGCAGGGCGAGCGCTACGGTCCCTGCCCCGATACTGAGTTGACGGCTTCGGAACTGATGGTGCGACATTGCACATCCTCCACAGCTGATGGGTGATCAATCCGTGGTCACACGATGACGAACCCGACGCCGAGCGTCGCGTGACGCGGACAGGCGACCCGACAGCGGATACGCCCGACCTCCACAGATCTCTTGGCCGACGCCAAGCCGCCCCTCCTTCCCCGGATTGGCGTTCATATATGTGACTCGTGCCCTTTATGTGATTAGAGGTCACATACTCGGCACTCGCCGAAAAGTAGCTGCACCCGTTCGTCCTGTCAACGGGCAGCCGCAAGAACGGGGAACACCAGGCCCGATTGCCGCATCCGGAGATTCACGCAATGCCGCAAGTCGGACAAATCACCATGCCGAGAGCGGTATTCCACGCCGCACTCATTTGTCTGCCGCTCCACCGCCGCTACCGTGGTCCAGCCGGGAAGACGGTAGAACCATTCGTGGCCACTGCGAACAGCGCCACCGTGCCAGAAGGTTAGGCGCAGGTTAGCGTAAAACGCTTTTTCGCTTATCTCACGGTTCAACGAAAGAGAGATCCATCCCGGACTGCGCCCGGGCGGCCGGATCGCCTCCCCAGACCGATGGCAGCCATGGCAACGATGTCATCAGCGACTGCCCGGCCTGCGTTCGGATACCGGGCGGCAAGGCAGGCGAGAGTGCACACCGTCTCCGACCGGACGGGCGGCAACTCTGGCCCGCTGAGGCAGCACGAAATTCACCGCTACGAAAATGGCCCGAACCCGGCGAAACCGTCCGGGGAAGAATTGATTTTCCCGGACGGTTTCCCCGGCAAAGACCTCGTTGTTGTCACGACTTGTTGGTGCCGGGGGTCAGCACCTTGCCGATAACGAAGACGGTCGCGTTCTTGGTGGGGATGTTGCCGCAGAGGACCGGGTTTCCGTTGACGGTCGGGGCGAACACCGTGATGGACGGCGCGCTGTTCAGCGGGTCGACCAGGTTCGTCGCCTGGACGGCCGCGACCAGGGTCTTGAGCAACGGGTTCGTCGACGCGGCGGAGGTGCCGTGGTTGTCCCGCTGACAGTGTTCTCGTCCGGCCGACAGTGTCGACCATTGGGCTCCCGCCGATCGCTTCCGACACCGGCGTGACCGCTGGACACGCAGCGTCCAGCAGTGGCCTTGTCAACGGAGCCAACGGTTCCGTCAGCGACGTCACCGCGTCGAGAGCCGGCGAGCGCTCGACATACTCGGTGCCGGTTCCGGCCGCGCTCTGGTAGGCCTCGGCGGTCACGGACGGGAACTCCTCGCAGCCGCCGCGGTGGGAATCAAACGCCTCCGCCGGACGCTTACACCTGCTGTGAAAAAGATTGGCTTCCTCTCCTTCGGCCACTGGTCGCCGGGTGCGCACTCCGAGACCCGGTCCGCCGCCGACTTCCTGCACCAGTCCATCGACCTGGCGGTCGCCGCCGAGGAGCTCGGCGTGGACGGCGCGTACTTCCGCGTGCACCACTTCGCCCAGCAGGCCGGCAGCCCGTTCCCGCTGCTCTCGGCGATCGGCGCGCGCACCTCGAAGATCGAGATCGGCACCGGCGTGATCGACATGCGCTACGAGAACCCGCTGTACATGGCCGAAGACGCCGGTGCCGCCGATCTCATCTCCAGCGGCCGCCTGCAGCTCGGCATCAGCAGGGGGTCCCCCGAGCAGGTGATCGACGGCTGGCGTTACTTCGGGTTCACCCCGGACGAAGGCGAGACCGACGCGGACATGGCCCGCCGGCACACCGAGGCCTTCCTGAAGGTGATCGAGGGTGAGGGCTTCGCGCAGCCGAGCCCGCGGCCGATGTTCGCCAACCCGCCGGGGCTGTTGCGCGTCGAGCCTTACTCCGCTGGCCTGCGCGAACGCATCTGGTGGGGCTCCGCCTCGAACGCGACCGGCGCCTGGGCCGCGAAGCTGGGGATGAACCTGCAGAGCTCCACACTCAAGTTCGACGAGACAGGTGAGCCGCTGCACGTCCAGCAGCGCAAGCAGATCGAGGCCTACCGCGACGCGTGGAAAGAGGCCGGTCACGCCCGAGAGCCGCGGGTGTCGATCAGCCGGAGCATTTTCGCACTGACCAACGACCTGGACCGGGCCTACTTCGGCCGCGACCGCAACTCACGGGACCAGATCGGCATGATCGACGAGAACACGAAGGCGATCTTCGGACGTTCGTACGCCGCCGAGCCGGACGAGCTGGTGAGGCAGCTCAAGGAGGACGAGGCCATCCAGTCCGCGGACACCCTCCTGCTGACCATTCCCAACCAGCTTGGTGTCGACTACAACGCCCACGTACTGGAGAGCATCCTCACTCACGTGGCCCCGGAGTTGGGCTGGCGCTGACCGCCGTCGGGGTACGAGCACTGACGGCTGTCAGTCTCCCGTCGATCAACCGCCTTCACGCTTTTGGGTGATCACGCCAAGTAGCGTCGGGTTGGTGCCTATCCAACAGGAACCCGAAACGGCGGCTTGTCTCGCCGCGCCATGTTTGGTCTCTCCGGTCTGATCACCGCGGCGGTCGCGGTAGGGAGCACCGGGGTCGCGGCCGCAGCCGAGGAGCCCATCGACCCGGCGGCCGGCACCCTGATCACCCTGGGCACGGCGGCTGGCCCGCTGCCGGAGGCGAACCTGACCGGGACGAGTTCGGTCATCGTCACCGGCGGCCACAGCTAGATCGGGCCGCCACTCGCGGGCCACCGCCAACGACTCCTCCAAGGACATGTCCACCCTCGTACCGCCGAACCCCTCGCCCGCAGCGGCGGGAACTATGCCCTCCAGCAGGTTGACACCGATACGAAGCTGGACTTCGGCGACGATGTCAGGGAGTTCGGCACCCGCCGCAAGGAACTCCACGTCGTCTGCGGCCAACACAGCGAAGACGGAGGGGGCTGACATGAGCGCGACGGTGTCACCGCGCTTACGGAAGGCTCGAGCCAGGGGCAGGAAGGGGGAAGATGTGCCCGTGGGCGGGGGTGGCAGAAAAGAGAACGCGCACCATTATCACTTACCTCTGCAGCGAATAGTTGATCGTGCAAGAATGTTGATAGGGCAAGAACACTGCGGTCTGCTGACCCTGTCGGCCCGCGATCGCCGCGAGGTCGCCTACGAGGTACATCATGGACATTCGGTGATTATATAACTATGACCGCAAAGTTATAACACAAGTGATCGTCAGGGCAATCCGTGCTGCCCTTCTTGCCAATCAATTTGATCTCAAAGCAGCATCAAGGTACCGAAAGGCGCCCTGGCGCTCTGCGCATGTGTGAGGCGCATGATGAATATGCACCACCGGCGCTGGACGCACTGGTCGGGGCCGGGGACACTCACGATTGAGAGCTGCGCCTGCCGACCTCGCGGCGTCCGAAACGAGGAGGCCTTGATGGGCAAGAAGCTCGCCCGCCCTACGCCGCTGCCGCTTGCGCGCGCGGCGGATGAATTCCTGCTGTGCACGGTGTTGTTGTTCGTTGTCGTGACGATGGTGCGCTGGCTGCGAGCACCGGATTCGCCGCTGTATATTGCCGGCCTGCACAATGCGCTCGCCGTACTCGGCCCACTCAGCGGGGTGGTGCTGGTCGCGTTGATCTACTCACCGCCTGGCCGACGCAGCGGGGGGCACATGAATCCGGCGGTGACGATCGGCCTGTGGCTGACAGACGCGTTCCCCGGCGCGAGCGTGCTGCCGTACGTTGCCCTGCAGCTGGGTGGATCGCTGCTCGGCACTGAGCTCGGGCAACTGGCATGGGGCAGTGCCGCCGCCGGCCCGACCGTCGGCGACGCGGCGTTGCGTCCTGGCCCTGGCTGGGGCACCTCGGCTGTGTTTCTCGCCGAGACCGCCAGCGTGATCGTAGTGATCTTGCTCGTCGGGCATTTCCTGGCACATCCGGCTTATAGCCGATGGTTGCCGCCCACGGTCGGCCTCTTCGTTGCCACGCTCATTGTCGTACTTGGTGCCTACAGCGGCGGATCAGCCAATCCCGCTCGCCAGTTCGGTCCGGCAATCATCTCGGCGCAGACAACGCTGTTGTGGGTGTACCTACTGGCACCGGTGGTGGGCGCCATACTCGGGGCGTCAGTCCATCACCTGCTGTTCCGCAGGTTCCAAATCCGCGAACCGCTGAGCTACAAACTGGACGGCAGTGGGTCGATGCCGCCCGCCGACACGCCAGTAGCTGCCGCTCAGACTTCCTGAGCGACGCCCGCGGTCGTGGCGCGGGAGTTGTTCGGTGTTGGTTGCGGCGCGCCGGGCAGCATCAGGCTCAGTACGAGGGCGACTCCGGTGAACCCTGCTGCCCACCAGAACGCTTGGTCGAAGGCGTTCGCGGCCAGCGCCGCCGAACCCGAATGGTTGCCGAGAGCGACATCCAGGATGACGGCGAGCACAGCGACACCGAATGACCCGCCGACCTGCTGCGCGACGCGATTGATGATGCCGGCGTGCGCAATCTCGTCACGCCGAAGGCCGACGAACGAGGCCGCCTGCAGGGGAATCGACACGACGGAGAGTCCGAAGCCGCGCACCACCAGCACCGCCATCAGGAACCATTCGTCGGTCGTCGCCGAGACGAGCGCGAAAGGCACGGTCGCGAGTCCCACGATCACGAAGCCGGCAAACGCGACCCGCCTTGGCCCGATCCTATCGGTGAGTCCACCGGCCAGCGGGCGGCCCAGGAGCGCGCCGATACCCAAGGGAGCAACCAACAAGCCGGCGTGGAGCGCGTCAGCTCCGCGTACTTGCTGCAAATAAAGGGGAAGCAACGCCATGCCGCCGTAGAGCGCGGCTCCGGAGAGGAAGGCCATCGCGGTGGCGGACGCGAGTGGCCGGTGTGCGAACAACCTGACGTCGACCAACGCCGTGCCGCCGCGTCGAACCGAATACCAGGCGAATATCACCAGCAGGACCGTGCCGGCAAGCAACGGGCCGAACGCGTCGGCACCGCCGAAACCGCCTTTCTGCGACGACCTGGAAAGACCGAACAGAATCGCGACCAGACTCGGCGACAGCAGAAGCCAGCCGACGAGGTCGAAACGCGGACGCGCGTTCGTGGCGTCCGCGTCCAGCATCCGCCAGGCCAGTATGAAGCCGACCACGCAGAACGGAACGTTCACCCAGAACAGCCACCGCCAGTCGAGCCAGTTCAGAATGACGCCGCCGATGATCGGACCCAGAATCGGCACCACCACCATCGGCAAGCTGACGATCGACATCGTGCGCCCCAACGCCCTGCCTGCCGCCGCTTGCATGATCATCGTCGAGAACAGCGGAAACAGGAGCCCGCCGCCGAATCCCTGAACAATCCGGAAGCTGATGAGACTGGTAGCGCTCCAGGCCAGGCTGCACAGAATCGAGCCGATCAGAAAGACGGTCAAGGCGAACAGCCACACTCGCTTGCCGCCGAATCGGGCCTGCGCCCAACCGGCGAGCGGAATCACCGCACCGAGCGCGAGCAAGTACCCGGTGCTCACCCACTGAATCGTCGAGATCGGCACGTGCAACTGCGCCGAAAGGGTCTGGAGCGCAACGTTGACGATCGTCGTGTCGAAGACCACGGCGAGCGAGCCGACAATGAGCGCGACGGCGATCTTGACAACTTTCGGATCGAGGCGATCGTCGGTGGTTGTCTTGGTCACTTCGGCTCCAGTGTCGTCTGTCTGGGTCAGCGTTCCACGGTGCCGATGAGCCGGCCCCGGGCCAGGACGGGGGTGGTGATGGAGGACAGGAGGACGCGCGGCCGTTCGCGTTCCGGTGCGGTTCCGCCTGTGGTTGTACTGACGGGGGCGGCGAGGGCGAAGAGTTGGAAGGTGTAGTGGTGCGGCCCATGGCCCTTGATGGGTGCGGGGCCGTGGTATCCGCGTCCGATAGTGGAGCGCAGAACCCTTACGCCTTCGGCAGGTTGCCCTGCGGCGAGGGCGCCCGGGGCGAGGTCGCGGACCGCCGGGTCGATCAGGGCAAGACAGTGGATGGCGGGCTTGGCCAAGGGAACATCGGTGTCCTCGACGACCAGGAGGAGCTGAGCAGTGGCGGGAGGCGGCGGATTCCACGCCAGGTGGGGCGACAGGTTCTGGCCGCCGATGTTCTTGCCGCAGTGGTCCGGCGGGATCGTGCCGCCTTCGTCGAAATCCCGGCTGCTCAGGTTCAGCAGTTCGGGGCCGTGCAGGTTCGGCTGATTCCACGCCGCGTGGGTCTCACCTGATTTGCGATTTTTCAGGAGTCGGCCGAGCAAGGTCAGCGCCATGGTTTCTTTCTGGTTCAGTGGGGATCAGATTCTTTGGGCGAGTCGGTCAAGCAGCGGCGCGGCCGCCGCGAGCTGCTCCAGCTCCCCCGGCGTGAAGCCGTCCGCCAGCGCCAGTGCGAGCAGTTCCGTGCGGGCGCTGCGCTTGTCCTTCAACGCTTGCCGGCCCGCGTCGGTCAGCGCCAGGACCACACGCCTGCCGTCCTGCGGGTCCGGGCTCCGCTCGATCAGACCGCGGGCCTGAAGTCCGCCGAGCGTCGCCCCCATCGCCTGCGCGGTGATCTGCTCCTGACGGGCCAGTGCTGCCGACGTCGTCGGGCCCGCGCGATCCAGCAGCGACAGAGCCGCCCGCTCAGGCATCGTGAGCTCACCCTCGACGCGCGTTTGACGCGCTCGCCTCAGCAGCGCGCCGACGCTCGCCAGCAGGGCGGTGGCGAGCGTAGCGGGGGTCAGCTCGTCGCTCATATGCTAAGGCTACTTTATAAACCAGCCTTAGTAAAGTCGTCCTGCCCTGGCCCGGGAGGGTGGACCGACGAGCGGGTTAGCTGAGACTGTTGACGCAGGCCACGGACAGGGCGACTGCTTGATCGCGACTCACAATGGGCGACTCGGGCGCCGCTGACGAAACGGGGCGGCCCGTACCGCCGAAATCAAACGTCAGCGCCAGGAGATTATTACCGGAGTCGTCGACTTCGATCGAGAACTGGCGATTGTCCGCGTCGCGTGAACTTCCCGCTGTCGACTGCACCGTATAATTCTCGATGCGCTCGACCTTGCACTGATGAGCAGAGGGATCGCCGCAGTCACCTTTGGACTGCGTTATCGTCGGTCGCGTCAGGTTGATTTCAACCTCTCCCGAACTGCCGTCGGTTCCCCGTACGGCGACATCGACACGAAAGGCAGTGCCAGCACCATCCGGGGACGTAGTCACCGTCGATTGGGCGTGCACGGTAGCGGAATTCACCGCAGCCCACTTGGCGACCGCGGCGAGCAGAAGGTCTTTGCCGACCACTCCGTCCGGTATCGATCGTGCGTGATTACCCTGCTCCGGAACGGTTGGGGCGGAACATCCAGCACAGAGGGTGCCGATTCCGAAGAGTGTCGACAAGAAGATAATTGCATAGGCCTTGCTCACCCTGTTTGCTCCCCCGCTTTTACGAACGTTACCTGCCAGTGTGCGGTGGTGCGGCGGGTAATTGCACCGTGACGCGGAGCCCGCCGTCGGCGCGGGGGGTGAGGGTGAGGGTTCCCTCGTGTGCCTGGGTGATGCTTTTGACGATGGCCAGGCCGAGGCCGACACCTGCTGCGTGGTCGGTGCGTATGCGTTGGCTGCCGCGCTGAAACGGCTCGACAAGCGTGGAAACCACTTCTGGGGAAAGGTTCTTGCCGGTGTTCTCGACAGCGAGCAATACAGCTTTGGGTTGAACGCTGGTCGTGACCCACACCGTGCCCTGTTCAGGCAGGTTGTGGACGATCGCGTTGTGCACCAGGTTCGTCGTCATCTGCAGGAGGAGCGCGCGTGAGCCGATGGTGGGGGTCATCTCGCCGGCGATCTCGATGATGAGGCCACGTTTTTCTGCGAGCGGGAGAAGCGTTTCGGTGGCCTCTTCCGCGATGAGGGAAAGGTCGACGTGTTCTCGGCCAAAGGACCGCTGGTTGGCGCGGCTGAGCAGGAGCAATGCTTCGGTGAGGTCGATCGCTCGGGTGTTGACGAAGTAGAGGCGGTCGACAAGTTCGGCAGTGTCGCGGGTGCGATCGTTGCGAGCCACGTCGAGAAGTGTCTGTGTGATCGCCAGCGGGGTGCGCAGTTCGTGGGAGGCGTTGGCGGCGAATCTCTGCTGTTCAGTGACGTGTGCTTCGAGCCGTGCGAGCATGGCGTCGAAGGCGTCGGCGAGTTCGCGGAATTCATCTCTCCTGCCTTCCAACTCGATCCGGTGGGAGAGCGATCCGTCCGCGGCCTGGCGGGTGGCACTGGTGATGCGAATCAGGGGCGCGAGCATGCGGCCGGCGAGGATCCATCCTCCCAGTAGGCCGAACAGCAGCAGAAACAACAGCGCTGCGGCCACCTTCGGGGCGAAGGCGCGCAGCAGGTCGGAGCGGTCTGGGATGAACATCGGACCGGGTGTGCCGGGCGGACCGGACGACGAGATGTCGATCACCGCGGGCACGTAACGCAGCAGGAACACCCACACCACGGCGAGCAGCAAGGCACCCGCAAGCATGACCAACCCGGCATAGGTGAGGGTGAGTTTGAGGCGAACGCTCAGACCGGGCGCCCTATCCACGGTCCTCTCCCCCACGTCCGGTGCCGGGTGCGGTGTCGATGCGGTAGCCGACGCCCGCCACGGTGGCGATGATCCAGGGTTCGCCGAGGCGTTTGCGCAGCGCCGAGACGGTGATCCGCACGGCGTTGGTGAACGGATCGGCGTTCTCATCCCACGCCCGTTCCAGGAGTTCTTCGGCGCTGATGACACCGCCTTCGGCAGCGACGAGGACTTCGAGCACGGCGAACTGTTTGCGGGTGAGCGCGACGTAGCGGCCGTCACGGTAGACCTCGCGGCGGAACGGATCCAGCCGCAGGCCTGCGATCTCTCGCACGGGCGGCCTGTTGTGGGCGCGCCTGCGGTCGAGTGCCCTGAGACGGAGCACGAGCTCCCTGAGCTCGAAAGGCTTCGTGAGGTAGTCGTCGGCGCCGAGCCCGAACCCGGTGACCTTGTCGTCGAGCCGGTCGGCGGCGGTGAGCATGAGAATCGGCACGCCGCTGCCGGAGGCGACAATGTGCTTGGCGATCTCGTCGCCGGAGGGGCCGGGGATATCGCGGTCGAGAACGGCGATGTCATAGGCGTTGATGCGCAGCAGTTCCAGCGCGGTATCACCGTCACCGGCGATGTCGGCGGCGATTGCTTCCAGCCGTAGGCCATCGCGGATAGCTTCAGCCAAAAAGGGTTCGTCCTCGACGATCAACACACGCACACTCGCGATGCTACGTGCCGGAGCATATCGCCGGCATATCGAAAACCAAATACGTGTCGGCAACACCACGTTGTCTTGGCTGGCAGCATGACATACCGCGAACCAGCACGAACAGCAGCACGCCAGTCGCCGGCGTCCTCGTCCTCCTCGGCCGCCCGGCGCGCCCTCGGCGAGCCGGCCGGCGCCGTCCCTGATGGCGCGACGGTCTTCGATGACGAAATTCCGGCCGTGGCCAACCTTGACCCCGAGCTGCTCGGTGCCCTGCGCCAGGCTGCGACTGATGCCGCCGACTACGGGGTCGAGTTCTTCGTCAACGGCGGCTGGCGCTCCCCGCAATACCAGGAACGACTACGCCATGAGGCGGTTACGAAGTACGGGTCGGAAAAGGAAGCCGCTCGATGGGTGACCACCGCGGACACGTCTGCCCACGTGTCCGGGCACGCGGTCGACATCGGGCCGGCCGACGCCAGGGCCTGGCTGTCCGAGCACGGCGCCGCGTATGGGCTGTGCCAGATCTACCGTAACGAGCCCTGGCACTACGAACTGCGCCCCGAAGCCATCGACCACGGTTGCCCGCCCATGTATGCCGACCCCACACACGATCCCAGGATGCGGCGGTGACCGAGACTCTCGTATGTTACCCGTCGGTAGCATATCGTCGGCATATCGAAAACCGGATACGCGCCGACAACACCGCGGTGTCTTGACTGGAGGCATGACCTACCGCGAACCAGCACGAACAGCGGCCCGCCGCACGCGGTCGCTGTCGTCCTCGTCCTCCGCGCCCGTGCCGGCGCTGGGCATCACCATCTATGGCTGCGGTCCGGACGAGGCCGTGTTGTTTCGAGAGATGGCACCTCGCTTCGGTGTTGTGCCCACTATCACCGAGGCAGCGGCAACTGAAGCCACCACTGAACTGGCATGGGGAAATCGATGCATCAGCGTGGGCCATAAAACTCGTCTCACCGACTCCACCCTTCTTGCACTGAGCCGGGTCGGCGTAAGGTATATCTCGACACGAAGCATCGGCTACAACCATCTCGACGTAAAATACGCCGAGAGTGCAGGCATCTGCGTTGAAAATGTCGCCTATTCGCCCGACAGCGTGGCCGACTACACGCTGATGCTGATACTGATGGCGGTCCGAAACGCAAAATCCATCATCCGCCGCGCGGACGTTCATGACTACAGACTGAGTGATACACGCGGGAAAGAACTACGCGACCTGACCATCGGGGTCGTCGGAACAGGACGCATCGGCGCCGCGGTCATGGACAGGCTGCGAGGTTTTGACTGCCGAGTATTGGCCTACGATAATCACCCCTTGGCCGCTGCCGACTACGTTCCTCTCGATGATTTATTGCAGCGGAGCGACATTGTAACGCTCCATACACCACTGAACGCGGACACGCACCATCTACTGGATCGTCACCGTATCGAGAAGATGAAGCATGGCGCGTTTATTATCAACACCGGGCGCGGTCCGCTCCTTGACACTGAGGCTCTTATTCCAGCGCTGGAAAGCGGTAGGCTGGGCGGTGCGGCGCTGGATGTTCTCGAAGGCGAGGAAGGCATATTCTACGTCGACCGCAGGGAGAAACCCATCGAAAGCAAGCAGTTGCTGCGGCTGCAAGAACTGCCGAATGTGCTGATCAGTCCACACATCGCCTACTACACGGACCATGCGCTGAGCGACACTGTCGAAAACTCCATCATCAACTGCCTCACCTTTGAAAGCAGAAATCACCATGGATAGGTTGAAGGTCGGAATCATTTTCGGGGGTTGCTCCGAAGAGCATCCCATCTCCGTCAAATCTGCGCAAGAGGTCGCAAAAAACCTCGATACCGAAAAGTATGAGCCGTTCTATATCGGGATCACGAAGAGCGGCGCTTGGAAGCTCTGCGACGGCCCTGGTGAAAATTGGGAAAAGGGCAACTGTCGTCCGGCCGTGCTGTCGCCGGACAGAGACGCACACGGACTTCTTGTTCTGCAGCAGGGAAAATGCGAAACGATCAGCCTGGACCTCGTGTTTCCCGTTCTGCACGGCAAACTCGGCGAGGATGGTGCGATGCAAGGTTTGCTGGAACTCTCCGGCATCCCCTACATAGGCTGCGACATCCAAAGTTCCGCTCTGTGCATGGACAAATCCCTTGCTTACACCGTCATCAAAAGCGCGGGAATCGCTACGCCGAACTTCTGGACCGTCACGGCGAAAGAGAATATTGATCCCGACAGCCTCACCTACCCCGTCTTTGTCAAACCGGCCCGTTCGGGGTCGTCTTTCGGCGTCAGCAAGGTATCCCAGAAGGAAGAACTGCCGGGCGCAGTGGAAACCGCGAGGCGCTACGACTCGAAGGTGCTGATCGAGGAGGCTGTCGTCGGCAGCGAGGTCGGCTGCGCCATCCTGGGGAACGATCTGGAGCTGATCGCCGGCGAGGTGGATCGCATTGCCCTGTCCAGTGGATTTTTCAGAATCCACCAGGAGAGTGCGCCTGAAAGCGGTTCCGAAAACTCGACACCAGTCGTTCCCGCGGACATTTCAGCCGAGTCACGCTCGCTCGTTCAGGAGACAGCAAAGGTCATCTATCGCGCACTGGGGTGCAGTGGACTGGCACGGGTGGACATGTTCTTGAAGCCAGACGGAACAGTAGTCCTCAACGAGGTCAACACTTTGCCTGGTATGACCTCTTACAGCCGCTATCCGAGGATGATGGCGGCCGCCGGATTGCCGCTCGCCGAAGTGATCGACCGGCTGGTATCGTTGGGCTTGACCGGAAAAATACGATGAAAGGTGACTTCGTCTTCGTGGACGAGTTCGTCGCCGGAATACGCTGGGATGCCAAGTACGCCACCTGGGACAACTTTGTCGGCAAACCGGTGGACGGCTACCTGGCAAATCGAATCGTCGGCACGAAGGCTTTGTGCGCCGCCCTGGAAAGAGCGCAAGGAATGGCCGAATCCCTTGGCTTTGGCTTGTTTCTCTGGGATGGTTATCGCCCACAACGCGGCGTGGACTGTTTTCTGCGCTGGTCACAACAGCCGGAGGATGGCCGGACCAAGCTACGCCACTATCCGAATATCGACCGAGCCGAGATGTTCGAAAACGGGTATGTGGCCACCAAGTCGGGCCACAGCCGGGGCAGCACCGTCGACTTGACGCTCTATCACCTGGCTACCGGCGAACTTGCCGCCATGGGCGGCGACCATGATCTGATGGATTCACTCTCACATCATGGAGCAGCGGAGGTCACGCCGGCCGAAGCGAGAAACCGCCAGTACCTCTGTTCCGTCATGGAGGCCTCCGGTTTTGCCCGGTACGACTTCGAGTGGTGGCACTACACGCTGAAAAATGAACCTCATCCGGACACCTATTTTGATTTTCCCATCACCTAGCGTGATACACGTAAGGAAGAGAATGTCGCCGCAGAAATCCATTTTGTCCGGTGTCTTCGGTGCTCGGCACGAGCCAGTTGCAGCGCAGGCGTGACAACACCGCGCGTCGTCGTCGCCGGCGGCCATTCGGCCGGGCACATCGAGCCCACGATGAACTTCGCCGACGCGCTGCGTCGGCTGGAGCCCACGGCCGAGATCACCGCGCTCGGCACCCTCCGAGGCCTGGACACGACGCTCATCCCGGCCCGCGGCTACCCGCTCGAGCTCATCCCGCCGGTGTCGCTGCCGCGCCTACTGAACCGGGCACTGCTGCAAACGCCGGGTAGGCTGCGCGACTCGGTGCGGGCGGCCGAGGCGATACTCGACCGCGTGCGGGCCGAGGTCGTGGTGGGCTTCGGCGGCTACGTAGCCATGACGGCGTATCTCGCCGCCCGCCGGCGGGGCCTGCCGATCGTCGTCCACGAGGCGAACGCCCGGCCCGGAGTGGCCAACCGGCTGGCAGCCCGGATGACGACGCACGTGTTCACCCCCGCGCCGAGTGTCCGACTGGCTCACGCGACCGCCATCGGGATCCCGCTGCGTCCGGCGATCACCGGGCTCGACCGGCCCGCGCTGCGCGACGCCGCCCGGCAGCGGTTCGGCCTGCGACCCGACGGGCCGGTGCTGATGGTCACCGGCGGTTCGCAGGGCGCCCTGACGATCAACGCCGCGGTGTCCGGCGCGGCCGCGGCGCTCCGGGCAGCCGGTGTGCAGGTCCTGCACATCACCGGGCCGCAGCACGTGGTCGAGGTGCCGGAGGGCGACCCCGCGGATCCGCCCTACGTCGTCCTCCCCTACGTCGACGAGATGCAGTACGCCTACGCCGCGGCCGACTTCGGGATCTGCCGCTCGGGGGCGATGACGTGCGCCGAACTGGCCGCTGTCGGCCTGCCGGCCGCGTACGTCCCGCTGCCACTGCGCGGCGGTGAGCAGCGGCTGAACGCCGAGCCGGTCGTCGCGGCCGGCGGGGCACTGCTCGTCGACAACGCCGACCTCGACCCGACCTGGATCGAGACCACCCTGATCCCGGTGCTCACCGATCCCGAGCGGATCGCGGCGATGTCGGCCCACGCGTCGGCGGCCGGCGCACCTGACGCGGACGTCGTCCTGGCCCGGCACGTGCTCACCGCGGTCGCCGAGCGACGTAGGTATCCTGCAAGTCGGTGATTCGGCCAGTGTGGGAAAATCGTGAACCATGACGAAGCTGCCTAGGTTCTGATGGTGGGCGAGCAGGCCGCGAGGTCGATCGACGCCACCCACCTTCCCGAAAACCTGGTGGCACTCATCGATTCTCTCGGCCCCGGTCAGAATCTGCTGATAACCCGGGACGGTCAGTCGATCGCGTCGATATCCAGCACGGTTGAGACCGGAATCGGCGATCCCGCCGGCGGCGGCCGTGGCGCCGCCGGGAACGTGACCGTGGTGGCCACCGCAATGGAGCTGTCGGCATCGGCTCGGGCGTCGTTGTCCGCGCAGCTCGGCCCCGACTACGTAGTACTGGACATGAACTCGGCCCCCGAGAGCGTCGACGTGCTGCTGATGCCGCCGACCAGCCCGCAGTTGATCGGGCACTTGCGATCGAGGTTCCCGAAGGCCCGGATAGTCATCGCGGAAATCGAGGATCGAGAACTCGGTGTCAGCTACCAGGGCCCCGTCCGCCGGCTACTCGACGCCGGCGCCGACACCTACTTTCCGCCCAGCACAATCCCCCGCCTCGCCGAGCAATTGGACCGCACGATGATTCATCTTGCTCAGCTCACCGCCGACGCCTCACCACCACGGACAATCGAATCGCCGCAAGACCGCAATGTCCTTGAAAGCGAATAACCCGCTCGCAATTCGGTGAAGGTGGTCGACGCCGGTCGTGTACTGGCGATCTTCGCCCTTCGGTGACACGATTCTCGGCGATGAAGCCCGAATCCGATCCAGCAAGCGCCACCAGGCTGAACACGCATCTGGGTCGTCTCCGCCGCGCAGGACTCGCGAGTGTTCCAGCGCGTTCTAAGCGGTTAGAACCTGGTTAGAACCGGCCGCAACACTCACGAGTCTTTAGGGTATGTACACGGCGTCCTTGCCGTACAGCGCTTTGGTGAAGCTGGAGATGTAGGTGTGCGAGTCGGCAGCGCCGAGGTTGTACGTCAGGAACACGCCGTAGCCCTCACTCACGGTTCGCTGGGCGAGGCTGGCGGTGGTGCTGGTGGACGTCGCGCCGATCTGCACTGCCGCCGGCGACAGCCCGGACTTCGGGAGCGCGATACTCGGCACGCCCCAGGTGCCGTAGTAAGGGTTCCAGGCGTAGTTGAACTTCGACGTGATGTCGACGCCTCCGTAGGACAACCTCGATGCCGCCGGGCCGATGTTGTACAGCGAGATGAGTTTGGTCGGCATCGCCGCCCGCAGTGCTGACACGAGGTAGACGAACGAACTGGAGTTGGGCTGGCCGGTGGCGTTGTTGCCGTAGTCGGCGTATTCGTCGTCGAAGTCGATACCGTCGAGCCCGTACTTGGTCACGGCGTCGGACAGTTGCTTCGCGAAGGCCTCGGCCGCCGACTTGGACGGGAAGTTGGCGAACCCGGCGCCCTGGTGATTGCCCAGCACCGACAACATGACCTTGATGCCTTTGGCCTGTAGCGGGCGGACCTGGGTACTCACGTTGTCTAGCACGCCCTGCACGTTCGGGTTGAAGCTCAGGTATGCCGCCTTCTTGGCGGTGTCGTAGTTGATGTTGGCGGCGAAGATGACACCGATGTCAAAGACGTTGCCGCCGCCTTGGGCCAGCGTGTACTTGCCCACGTTGACCATGCTGTCGTTGTTCACCTCGATGTAGGCCACGGAAATCGGCCCGGTCTTCGCGAGCCGCGGCGCGGGCGTGCTCGCCGCCCCCGTGCCCGCCGTCAGGCCCGCCATGAGCGTGGCGGCCGCCAGCAGTGCAGTGACCCGGCCAAATTTGACCACCGTTGATCAACTCCCGTCGAGTGGGTACTCACGAACTCGAGCAGAGAACGGACGCGGATCGCGCCTGAAGACACTTTGACTATGTATGTGCTTTTCCCTCGCCCTGTCAAGGTTTGTGATCAAGTAACGCGCTCGGTACCTCGGTTGGCCTACGCAGAACGTCTTGTCCCGAACACTCACGAGTCCGAGCGCCGGCGAGCGAAGCGCTTCGCTGACGCTGGCCTCCAGTTGTCCGAACAACTGGTCCTTCACGGCGTCGAGCAACTGGCCCTTGCCGGAGAACCGGCGAGATCGCTCCCACCGACGTTCCCGCCTGCGGGAGCTGTGCACCACTGCCATCTGGATGGACGGGGGCCGGATACGCATGGCCGGCTCGCTGAGCGAGGTCCTCGCGGCTTATAGGAATTCTCTATAGCACCTGCTGACATTTCGTCTTTGCCATTGGCGACTTTCCGGACGTACGGTGAAATAGCTCGACGAGGTGCGCACCGCGATTTCTCCGAAAGATTCGCGCTCTACGCACATAAATCATTCTTCTCCTCGAGCGGACGAACACGTAATCGAAAGGACCGGTGGCATGACCACGATCGAAAACGGATCGGGAACGCGCGAACTCAAGGGAAAGCGGGCCCTGGTCACAGGTGGTTCTCGCGGAATCGGAGCGGCCATCGTGCGCCAGCTCCTGGACGCGGGTGCCGAGGTGCTCACCACCGCCAGGTCGGCAACGAGCACGGTGCCGGAGGGAGCCACCTTCGTGGCGGCCGACGTGCAGACACGGGCCGGAGCGGAGGCACTCGCCGCGGCCGCGCAGGAATCGCTCGGCGGGGTGGACATCCTGATCCACAACGCGGGTGGGGCGCAGCCGTACAAGGACAGCTCGGCCATCACCGATGAGGAATGGCAGAACGCACTGGACCTGAACTACCTGGCGTCGGTGCGGCTGGACTCGCTGCTGACAGCGGGGATGCGGGAACGGCGTTCGGGGGCAATCGTGCACATCTCCTCGGCCGCGGTCCTCACCCCGATGGGACAGTTCCTGCACTACACAGCGGCGAAGGCTGCGCTGGAGAACTACAGCCAGGGACTGGCCTTGGAGCAGGCCCCGTTCGGAATCCGGGTCAACATCGTGTCTCCTGGCCGAACAGCCACCCCCGGCGGCGAAGCAACGCGGGAGCAGTGGGCCGGTCTGGACGCGACGCCGGGCCAGACCAACGCCAACGACACCCCGCCGCTGGGGCGCGATGGTCAGCCCGACGACATCGCCAACGCGGTGCTGTTCCTGGTGTCCGACCGGGCGAGTTGGCTGACCGCGAGCAACCTCTTCGTGGACGGCGGCGAATTCCCCCGGGGCTGACGCCGACGCCCGCTTTCTTCTCGGCCGTCAGGAGACCGGCGAGAAGGAGGCGGGCTCGCTCCAGGTCTCTTGACGCAGGAGTTCGAGCAGAGCTGTCTCCGCCGGGCCCGGGCCTTGCCGGACCACGGCGATGACGGGCTGGGACACGACCGGGAACACCGGGCGAACGAGGTGCTCGTGACCGTCCGGCACCACCGAGGCCGGGACAAGCGTCACCCCCAGCCCTTGGGCGGCCCAGCGCACGGCCGTCGCCGTCTGGGACGCGCGGGCGGCCGTGGTCGGGGTCAGATCGTTGTCCCGCAGCACGTTCAGCAGCACGCCGTCGAGCGCGCTGTCGCGGTCGAACCTCACCCACGGCTCCCCTTCCAGCTCGCGCAGATCGACCCGGTCCGCGGCGAGCTGCGGGTGCCCTGGGCCCAGCACCACGACGAACTCCTCGTCGCCGAGGTGGTGGGCGTCGGCGGGACTCTGGTCGCACGCCGCCATCAGGGCGAGGTCCAGCACGCCCCGGCGACACAGCTGATCCAGCTCGGCGGAGCTCGGCTCCTCGAAGACGGTGACCTCCAGCCGCGGGAATCGGCTACGCAGTGCGCCCAGCGCACCCGGCAGCTGCCGCGTGCCGAAGCCCATCTGCACCGCGACCACCAGCTCGCCGACCAACTCGTCTGCACCGGCCCGCGCCGTCGCCCTCGCCCGCCGCGACGCGCTCACTGCGACCTGCGCCTCCCGCAGGAACGCGCGGCCGACCACGGTGGGCACCAGCCCGGTCGGCGTGCGGGCGAACAGTTTCACACCAAGTTCCCGCTCCAGGCCGCGAATCTGTTGGGACACCGACGGTTGAGCGACGTGCAGCAGCTCCGCCGCCGCTGTCACCGAGCCCTGCTCAGCAACGGCCAGGGCGTACTCGTACTGACGAAGGCTCATCGGCTCCCCTCCTTGCGGTTGCGCGGTCTCCCCCGTTGTAACGTTGTAATACTACGTGGGTCAGCCGAGCACCGGCTGAGCGTGAGCCACAGCGTGTACAGCCGGATGTACAGGTGACACGTAAGTGGCTCGGACGCACGGTGCGATCGGATAGCGCTACTGGCCGATCGACCAAAGTTGCGCCGAACTCCTGTCCATTTCCCGAGGTTGCCTTCGCGACTTTCGTCGCCAGCGGACAGCACAACGGTGGAGACCACGACTGCAGGTGGAACGGGATCAGCGTCTATGAGCTGTGGTGGACGGTGTAGAGCGCTGGACTGAACGGGTAGTGGCGTAGTGCGTCGAGGACCACGTTGACCGCGGCGCGGGGCGGTGCCCCACGCCGCACGGCGGCGGTGATGGCGCGCGTGACCGGCGCGAGGAGTTCCCGGGTGGTGACCCGATAGCGGGGATCCACGGCGAGGGCGGGCAGCAAGGCGATCGACAGGCCGGCTTCGACGTGCTGGAGGGTCAGCAGGTAGTTGCTGAACCGGCACACCACCCGCGGTTCGAACCCGGCCTGCCGGCACAGCCTGGTCGCGAGATTCGCCATGTACGACTGGGGTATGTCGAACGCCCACGGCTTGTCCGCGAAGGCGGCGAGGTCGGCCGGGCCCCGGCCCGCCGCAGGATGTTCGGGGCAGACGAGCACGATCGAGTCGGTTGCCAGTGCGACGAGGTCGACGTCCGGGTCCAGGGGTTGCTCGACGAAGTCCGTGGTCGTGATGATGATGTCGGCGTCACCGCTCCGCAGCACGGACATACTCTCGTGCGGCTCCAGCTCCAGCAGTTCGACGTCGAGGTGCGGATGCGAGCGCGCGAGCCGGGTCACGACCGGCACCGCGAGCGAGTGGATCGCGCTCTGGAAAGCCCCCAGCCGCACCACCCCGACCGGCTCGTCACCCAAGCTGCGCAACTCGGCTTCGACCGCGTCCAGGTGATCGAGGATCGCCCGCGCCCGCCCGGCCAGCAGCACCCCGGCCGGGGTGAGCCGGATCCGACGTCCGGTGCGCTCGAACAACCGCGTGTGCGTCTCGGTCTCGAGCACCGCGAGTTGCTGGGACACACTCGACGCGCTCTGGTTCACAGCCTGGGCCACCGCGCGGACAGTGCCGAGCTTGTCCAACTGGGCCAGCAGCCGCAAGCGCCACGGATTCAAGGTCACGACCGAATTGTTGTACGGTTCTGCCGAACAGGGAAGCCAGGATTATGAGCTGGACCGGGCAACCGACCGCCGCTTACCGTCGGTGAGATGACTACCTCGACCACTGTGCCGCCGTCCCCTGTGCCGCTGTCCCCCACCGACACGTTCTGGGCCGACGCCGACCGGCATCTCGTGCGCTACGCGGGCTCCGGCGAGTTCACCCGAAAGATCATCGACCACGCGGCGGGGAGTTTCCTGTTCACCGAGGACGGCGACCGGATCCTCGACTTCACCTCCGGGCAAATGAGCGCGATCCTCGGTCACTCGCACCCCGAGATCGTCGCCACCGTGCGGCGGCAAGTGGGCTCGCTCGATCACCTGTACAGCGGCATGCTGAGCCGCCCGGTCGTCGACCTCGCGCGGCGACTCTCCGAGACGCTCCCCGCGCCGCTGGAGAAGGCACTGCTGCTGACGACCGGCGCCGAGTCGAACGAGGCCGCCATCCGGATGGCCAAACTCGTGACCGGCAGGCACGAGATCGTGTCGTTCGCCCGCTCTTGGCACGGGATGACCCAGGCCGCCGCGAGCGCCACCTACAGTGCGGGCCGCAAAGGCTACGGTCCGGCGGCTCCGGGCAATTTCGCCATTCCGGCGCCCAATTCCTACCGGCCGGACTTCACCACCGCCGACGGCGAGCTGGACTGGCGGCGCCAGCTGGACTTCGGCTTCGACCTGATCGACGCGCAGTCAGTGGGCAGTCTCGCCGCCTGCATCGTCGAGCCCATTCTCAGCTCCGGTGGCGTCATCGAACCGCCCGTCGGATATCTCGCCGCCCTGCAAGGGAAATGCCGTGAGCGAGGAATGCTGCTGATCCTCGACGAGGCGCAGACGGGGCTCTGCCGCACCGGCAACTGGTACGCGTTCGAACGCGACGGCGTCGTCCCCGACATCCTGACGTTGTCCAAGACGCTCGGTGCCGGCCTGCCCCTCGCTGCCGTGCTCACCAGCGCCGACATCGAACAGGAGGCCCACGACCGCGGGTTTCTGTTCTTCACCACCCATGTCGCGGACCCACTGGTGGCGGCGGTCGGCAACACGGTCCTCGACGTCCTTGCCCGAGACCGGATCGACGAACGTGCCACCGAACTCGGCAAGTTCCTCCGCCGGGGGCTCGACTCGATCGCCGAGCGGCACCCGGTCGTCGGGGACGTCCGCGGCCGCGGCCTGCTGGCCGGCCTGGAGCTTGTCGTCGACCAGGAAACGAAGACGGGTTCGGACGAACTCGGCGCACTGGTCACCCGGCGCTGCCTCGAACTCGGCCTGCACATGAACATCGTGCAGCTTCCCGGCATGGGCGGTGTCTTCCGGATCGCGCCGCCACTGACCGCCACCGAAGACGAGCTCTCACTGGGTCTGTCCATTCTCGACGAGGCCATCGGCGACGCGAGCGCCCAGTTCGGCCTCTGACAGCAACGGTGCTTCTGGCATGTTCTGCCACGGATCTCTTCACGTTCTGACACGCGACCGGAAGGTAACCTCGCTAGCATGCCGGGCAATCCGGAAGACCTAGTCGCCAGTCACGTGCGTTCCTCCCCCACCGGCGAAGAACTTTGGTCTTGGGTGTCCGAGAACCTGCGCCGATTCGTCCCGTTCGACGGTGCCGGCTGGTTCGGCATCGACCCGTCGACGCTGCTCGCGAACTGTCCCATCCGGGTGGAGAACATCGAGCAAGGCCACTGCGAGTCGTACTGGGAACGCGAGTGCAAGGTCGACGATGTCCTCCTCTTTCGAGACCTGGCAAGAGCACCCGTTCCGGTCGGGACACTCTATGCGGCCACCGGCAATCGGCCGGAGCTAAGCCCCCGCTACCGTGAATATCTCGCACCGCAGAACTTCGACGACGAGTTGCGTGCCACGTTTCGAATCGGCGGAAAGAGCTGGGGTGCCATCGACCTGTACCGGCAGCGAGGCCGAAACCGGTTCGACGAAAAAGACGTCGCGCTTGTCTCGCGAATAGGGTCGGCCATTGCCGGCGCGCTCCGGGGACTGGCAACCCAAGAAAGATCCAGGGAAGCCACCCCGCCGCCAGAAGGTATCGGGACTGCCCTGTTCGACCACAGCGGCGGCCTGCTCTCCTTCGACGAGCAGGCCGACCGCTGGTTCACCGAGATCGGCGGTCCACAGTGGATGGAGCGGCGGCCGCCCTCGATGAGCGGGGTATGGGCGACCGTCTTCCGCGCGGCGAATGTCCATATCGGACGGGACCGGGGACCCTCGACCGTCCGGCTGCGGACCAAGGACAGGCACTGGGTCACCGTGAGCGCGTCCGTTCTCCGCAGTGTCGGCTACGCTGCCGGCCCCGGCCCGGTCGCCCTGTCGGTGTCCCGCTCCTTGGGCTGGGATATCGCCCCGCTGCTCGCCGACGCCTTTGGGCTGACGCCAAGGGAACAGGAGATCTGCGAGGCGACAGCCCGCGGCCTGTCGAACCAGGAGATAGCCGCCGAGGTCGGCCTGTCGGCTCACACGGTCCGAGATCATCTCAAGGCAGTTTTCGCCAAGATGGGCGTAACCAGCAGAGGCGAACTGGTTGCCCGGATGTTCTCCGACCTGTACGAACCGAGGATCATGGCCCCCGGGGCCGACGTCGTGCACGCGTACTTCTGAGCGGTCAGCGCGTCCCGATCAGGTCGAGGAATCCGGTGGCCGAGGCGATGGCCTGGTCAACGGTGTCGTCGGTGTACATCTGTTCGATGAAGAAGTGCGTGAAGCCGAGAGTCTCGGAGACTCGCTTGATGTCATCGACGACGACCTGCGGGGCATCGCCCCTGGCGACGTTGACCCGAACGATCGCGTCGATCGCCTTCGGGTCGCGCCCGGCTTCGGCGGCGGCCTTCTCCACGATCGTCTGCTGGGCGCGAAGCCCGTCGAGGTCGACCTGTCCGGGCATCAGGATCGGCAGCCAGCCGTCCCCTCGCCGGCCGACCCGCTGAAGTGCGGCCTCGGAAAAGGACGCGAGGTAGATCGGCGGCCGGGGTCGTTGGATCGGTTTCAGGTTCGAGTGGTGCCGAGGCACCGTGACCAGCGTTCCCCGGTACTCGGCCGGATCGGTGGTCCAGATGGCCTCGAGTGCGTCGAGGGTCTCATCCAGCCGCTTGCCGCGCTGCCGGAACTCCAGTCCGGCGGCTTCGTACTCCTCGGGCGACCAGCCGACGCCCAGGCCGGGCAGCAGACGCCCATTGCTGACCACGTCGATCGTGGTCAGCGCCCGCGCGAGCACAACCGGCGGATACCAGGTGGCCACCAGCACGTGCGTGCCTAGCTGGACCCGTTCGGTGGCCCCGGCGGCAACCCCGAGCAGGGTGAACGGATCGAGGACGGAGTTGAACTCCGCCGGGATGGTGTCCATCATCCCGCCGTAGCCGATTCGGGGGTCCACCGCCGCGAACAGCCGGTCACCGACCCACAGGCTGTCCGCGCCCGCCGCTTCCAGTTCGCGGGCGAACCGGGCAGTTTGCCCTGCGTCCGACGCCAACCTGGCGTACTGCGGAATGCTGAAACCGATTTTCATGGAGTGTTTCCTTTTTCGGGAGAGTCGACGTGGTGACCACGTTCTCAGTTATTGTTTCGCCCACCGCGCCGGCAGTCCATCCCGGTTACGAGGGGGGAAACCGTTCCTGACCCCTACAGATGTAGCTCTTGTGTCGTATCCGTGGGTCCAAGCCCGCGGTTTGTGGCCGCTGATGCGGCGGGTGTGGCGTTGTGACCTGCCGTGAAGGCCACCTTCACGGCGTAAGGCGCACTCAACTAGGCCTTCACGACACGCCCGACCTGCCGAACCCCAGCCTCGTCAGCACACCTCAACCGAACGCGTTTCGTATCGGGGGATCCCTGGTACGAACCCTCCAGGCCCGAGGCAGGCTGCGGGCACACGTGGGTGATCTTTTGGGCTGCCAAGATCACGCGGCCTCATTAACCTGTCGTCATGGTGTTCACTGTGCCCAACAGGAAGGAACGCGTGATGGCGCTGCTCGACGGTGCGGAGTGGGCGGGCCAGGTGTTCACCGGCACGTGGACGGCAGGCGCGGGCCCGTCGCGCACGGCGATCGAGGTAGCTACCGGTGAGGCGCTCGCCGAAGTCGGTCAAGCGGCCGTCAGCGACGTCGAGGAAGCGGCGAAGCAGGCAAAACGCGCACACCGCGCGTGGGCCGCGACACCGGCCTTCGACCGCGCCGCGATCCTCACCGAAGCGGCGGCCTTGTTCCGCGAACACGCCGAGGAGATCATCGACTGGATCGTGCGGGAGTCGGGCTCGACCAGGGCCAAGGGCGCGATCGAGATCCAGGCCGCGATCGCCGAGTGCACCGAAGCCGCGGCCCTCGCGACCGCGCCCTACGGGGAACTCCTGCACTCGCAGACGCCGAGGGTCAGCATCGAGCGGCGAGTTCCCGTCGGCGTGGTGTCGGTCATCGCGCCGTTCAACTTCCCGCTGACCCTGTCCATCCGCTCGGTCGCGCCCGCGCTCGCGCTGGGCAACGCCGTCCTGCTCAAACCGGATCCCCGCACCGCGGTCTGCGGCGGAGTCGTCCTCGCCCGCATCTTCTCCGATGCCGGGTTGCCGGCCGGGGTCCTGCAGATGCTGCCCGGCGGGATCGACGTCGGCAGCGCGATGATCGACGCCCCCGAAGTGCGGGTCGTCTCCTTCACCGGGTCCACCCCGGCCGGGCGTGCCATCGGCGCCCAGGCCGCGAAGACCCTGACCCGGACCCATCTCGAGCTCGGCGGGAACAGCGCGCTGGTCGTGCTCGGGGACGTCGACGTCGAAGCCGCCGCGTCGTGCGGGGCGTTCGGGAACTTCGTGCACTCCGGGCAGATCTGCATGGCGGTGGGCCGCCATCTGGTGCACGAGTCGATCTATGAGGACTACGTTTCCTTGCTGGGCAAGAAAGCCGACGCGTTGACCGTGGGTGACGGGTTCCGCGAGGATGTGGCGCTCGGCCCGATCATCGACCGCAAGCAGCTCGACCACGTCAAGGGCCTGGTCGACGCCAGCGTCGCCGCGGGTGCAAGGCTGGTGTCCGGCGGTACGCACGACGGGCTGTTCTACCGGCCGACGGTTCTGGCCGACTGCACGTCCGACACCCCCGCCTACCGCGAGGAGGTGTTCGGGCCCGTCGCCTGCATCCGGAAGTTCTCCGACGTCGACGAGGCCGCCGCGATGGCCGCGGACAGCGAGTTCGGGCTCAGCCTCGGGGTGCTGGGCAACGACCTGGCGACCGCGATGTCGATCGCCGACCGCGTCCCCGCCGGGCTGGTGCACATCAACGACCAGACCATCAACGACGACGCCAACGCGCCCTTCGGCGGTATCGGGTCCTCGGGGTCCTCGCGGATCGGCGGACACCGCGCCAACGCCGAATCGTTCACCGAGACCCAGTGGCTGACCCTGCGCACGACCGCCCCGAAGTACCCGTACTGAGCGCTACAGCTGGACATGTTGCGGGGTGAGGGCCGTGTCCTCGGCCAGGGAATCTTCGGTTACCTGAGTGTTCCCGCGGCCACCGCGCAGCGCCGTCACGGCGAGCAGGGAGCACAGGAGCGCGGCGATGCCGCAGACGAGGAAGCCGATCGAGTAGCCGTTGCCCAGCGCGTCCACCGCGATCGACGCCGCCTGTCCGGGCGGGCTGGCGGGTGGCACCGAGTTGATCGCCAGCGGGCCGCCTTCTTGGGCGACCGCGGTCGCCGCGGCCCGCACTTGGGGTGCCAGCGCGGAGGTGGCCAGGTTGGTCGTGAACGTCGAAGCGGCACTACTCAGCGCGATGGCGCCGATGATCGCCGGCCCGAGGGTGAAGCCGAGATCGCGCAGCAGGCTGGTCGACGCGCTCGCCATGCCGGCGTAGTGGTTGGGCACCGTGTTCACCGCGGTCGCGGTGATCGAGGAGACCGTGAGCGCGAAGCCGAGACCGAGCAGCACCAAAGGCAGGACCAGCGAGGTCAGCGCGGTGTCGCGCACGTCGAGCCCGGCCGCGATGAAGTCGCCCGCCGCAATCAGCAGCAGGCCGCCGCCGAGCAGCCAGCGGGGGTTCACCCGCTCCAGCAGCCGTGAAGTCAACGGGGTCATAACCAGGGCGAGCCCGTTGATCATGACGAAGGCCGCCGCGGCGCGCAGCGGGGTCTGGTGCTGGATCGGGCCGAGCCGGATGCTGATCGCGTAGGCGGTGCCGAGGAAGCTGAACATGCCGACGACGGCGATGATCGACGCGACGGTGAACGGCCTGCTGCGGAACAGGTCCAGTCGCAGCATCGGCGCTCGGGCGCGGGCCTCCGCGACCACGAACAACACCAGGAAGACCGCTGCCACCACGAACGCGACGATTACCGAAGGCGCGCCCCAGCCGTCGCTCTGCCCTTGGATGACAGCGTAGAGCAGGGCGAACAGTCCGATGAGGATGGTGACCTGGCCACCCCAGTCGAGCGATCGACCTTCGGGCGCACTCGAGTTCTTGGCCAGTGCCAAGGAAACCAGGGTACTGAGCGCCGCGAGCACGACGGCCACGACGAAGGCCGTCCGCCACGACCCGTTGCCACTGGTGATGCCCGCGACCACCGGCGCGACGAAGCCGCCGGTGGACAGTGCGGCGGCCCAGACCGAGATACCCCGGGCGCGCTCGCGCACCGTGTGCGTGCCGGCCGCGATCATCGCCAGCGAGGTCGGGAACACCGCCGCGGCACCCAGTCCCGTGATCGCCTGGCCGAGCCACAGCCCGTGGACGCCGCCGGCCGACGCCGACACGATCTCGCCGACCGCGATCAGGGTGGTGCCGCCCACCAGCAACCGCTTGCGGCCGAAGAGGTCGCCGAGCACGCCGAAGGTCAGTTCGAGCACGGTCACCGGCAGCAGGATCGCGTCGGAGATCCACGTCAACTGGGAGCCGATCGGGTGCAGGTCCGTCTGGAACAGTCCATTGAGGACCGCGGGCATGGCTATCGCCATCTGCGCGAGGCAGACCGCGAGGCAGCCGGCCAGCAATGTCCCCCTGCTCAGGGAACTTGGGTGGAGTGAGGTCACTTCGGTCATCGGATCCACCGTCCTAACGGTTGTGCTCAGGCTTGCACTTCGATCGTCTGACCCGACTCGACCGGCACGGTCAGCGCGCGGTGGGCATAGCAGGTGTTGGCCGCCGCGGTGAGCAACGACTTGGCCTGCGCATCGTCCACGGAGCCGTTGATGAAGAGCTGGGTGTCGAAGGGCTCGCCGGTGAACGTGCTTCCCTGGACCAGCCGGGGTGAGCCCGCCGGGAGCCGTCGGACGGCGACATATCGACAAAGCTGGGTGTGGTAGCAGAACGCCGTCCCCAGTGAGAAGTACGCCAACGGGCTCGGCGCGCGGCGGTTGGTCCGGTCGCTGATCAACGTCCAGCGGCTCGCACCGGCTCCTGGGAAATCGATCCTGGACTCGACCAGCCCGGAATCGACGCGGTAGGGGCCAGATCCGCAGACGTAAAAGGCGATCGTGCCCGACTGGTCGTCACCCAGTTCCTGTTGTGCGGCCTCGGAAGCCGGTTGCTTCCACTGGAGTTCCTCGGTGAGCGTCTCAGCTTCGACCGGCGACGGGCGGTTGGCGTACCGCAGGAACGGGTCGACTTCGGCCGGTGCGTGCGACTGCGGGACGCCGAGGACGGGTACCGCGCGTCCGTTCGCGGAGAGCGCGAACACGCCTTCCAGCTCGCCGGTCAGCGCGCCGACCGCGGGTGAGGAACGCAAGGCCTCCTCGACCACGGACTCGACGGCGGGCTTCGGCGCCCCCGTCCGCATGGCGACCTTCCACTTCAGGTCGAAGACGAGCGCGACGGCCTCGCCCCGCGCGAACGAGCCCTTGGAAGCGAATCCCTGCGCAAAACTGACGTCGAGCTCGGAGAAGTCGATCCCGGCTTCTTGCGCGAGGTCCGCGATTCGCATCGTCACGTCGCCGTGCAGACCGGCAGCCCAGTGCATGAGCGGAGCGGGCCCCATGTCGGTGCCCCGCAGGTACTTTCCCTCGTCCGCGACGAGGCGCCAGGCCCTCCCGGTGGCGAGATCGGTGACGAGCCCTTCCTTCTGGAACTGGCCGAGCCCCATCACTTCGCTGCGGAACTCCTCGCCGTGGGCGGCTGCTTCGTCACCCGCGGCGGCCAAGAAAACCAACGGGTGTCCGGACTGTTCGAGCGGGGTCGGCTTTCCGGACGATATCTCCACTGATCCCATCAGGGACCACCCTTCATGAGGTTGGCAGCGGTCAAGCCAGGCAGGTGAGCGGCTTGCCGCCGTTGTAGGCGACCATTTCGGCGAGTACGGCGGGGTAGTCGATGGGGGCGCCGGGCGGGGTGCCGTCCAGGTCGGCGTAGGCGCGGTGCAGGTTGCCGACCAGCCGCTCCGAGTCGAGCAACTCCGCGTAGGGGCCCGCACCGAATTCGCGAGCCGCCAGCAGGGGTGTCAGGCCGCCGGCGTGTGCCTCCGCGGCGATGCTTCGCACGTACTTCAGGTAGCCGAGGACCTCGTCGACGACCTCCGGCCCGCAGACCGCGCCATGGCCGGGAATGATGGTCTCCGCGACGAGCGGTTTGATCCGCTCCTCGAGCACGGAAATCGTCCCGTCGATCGAGCCCGCCATCAGGAACGGCGTGCCGCCGTTGAACAGCAGGTCCCCGGCGATCAGCACCTTCCGTTCGGGGATCCAGACGTACGAGTCGTTCGTGGTGTGCGCCGGCTGCCCGGCGTAGGTCACCTGACAGGCGAGGTCGTCGGAGTGCACGGTGATCTCGTCGCTGAAGGTGATGAACGGTGGCTCGAGCCGGACGCCTCCCCAGTCGGTCTCGGTCCAGATCGGCGCCGAGAACGGCATCCCGTGAGCGAGGACCTCGGCACGGACGTTGTCGTGGCCGATGACCGCGGCGGTGGGGAACAGGTAGTTGCCGAAGGTGTGGTCGCCGTGATGATGGGTGTTGATCAGCGTCCGCACCGGTTTCGGGGAGATCGCGGCGATGGCGTCGAGATAGTCGCGCGTGCGTTGCTCGGTGGAACACGCGTCGATGCTGACGACTCCCTGACTGCCGAGGAGGAACGCCGTGTTGTTGACGAACCAGCTGCCATCCGGCTGGATGTAGGCGAAGATGCCTTCGCTGACCTCGATGGCTTTGCCCGGCGCCAGCGCCACGTGATCGGGATGTCCTGAGCTCATCGCCCGTGCCTCAGGCCTTGCCCAGCGGGATCGGCTCGGTGGCCGGCAGCATGATGGCCTCGATCGCGCCGAGTTCGTCGGCCTCCAGGCGCACGGTGTCGCCCGCCTTGAGGAACGGGTAGGCCTCCTCGCCGTGGACCCGGGACAGCTCCAGGATGCACCCGGTGCCGACAGTTCCGCTGCCGATGACATCGCCCGGCACCAGCCTCGTGCCCCGGGACGCGTAAGCGAGCATCTGGCCGAACGACCAGTAAAGGGACGAGAGGTTCCCCTTGCTCCAGAGCTCGCCGTTCCGATAGGCACGCATGCCGATGTCGTAGGCATTGCCGCTTTCGCGGTCGGCGAATTCGTCCGGGGTTACCAGGAACGGGCCGAAGCTGGTCGCCGAGTCCTTGCCCTTGACCGGGCCGAGAGGCTGGCGCATTTCGCGGGCCTGCAGATCGCGGGCGCTCCAGTCGCACAGGAGCAGGTAGCCGGCGATGTGGTCGGCCGCGTTCGCCGGATCGATGTCGGAGCCACCGGCACCGATCACCACGGCGATCTCCAGCTCGTAGTCGAACGCCTCGCTACCTGGCGAAATCCGGACGTCCTGCTCGGGCGCGTGCACCGCGGCCGGGTTGGTGAAGTAGAAGACCGGGATCTCGTACCAGTCCGGGTGCACCACCTGCCCGAGGGCCGCGCTGGAGTTGACCACGTGCTCCTCGAACGCCATGAAGTCGCGAATGGACGGTGGCGTGGGGATCGGCGCGAGCAGTCGCGACGTGTCGAGCTCGACGACCTCGGCCGGACCGCGCAGGATCTCCTCGCGCGCCTCGCTCAGGCCGTCCGGAGCAGCGAGCAGGTCGATCAGTTGCCGGTCACCGGGGAGCAGCTGAATGCGGTCGTCCACCACCAGGCCCGCGTGCGGCTTGCCGTCTTCCGAGCGGTAGGTGCACCACTTCATCCGAACTCCTCCTCAGCACTGAGAACCGTTACGGCGAAGTTAATGGCCGTGCGCGACTGAGGAAAGTGACTCATCGGGATAGGGCGGATCGATGGGATCGATACGCACTCAGACGAGTTGGGCATACGAGCGGACACGGTCCCGCAGCCAGCGGTGTCCCGCGTCCTCGGTGTTGCGCCGATCCCAGTACATGGCCTCGGTGACCGAGGCCAGTTCGACCGGTGGCTCCAGCAGTTTGATCCCGGCCTGACCGGCCACCTGCCTGCCGAGCCGCTCGTAGAGGAAAGTGATCAACCGGGTGCCGGCCAGCAGGAAGGGCGCGAGCGCGAAGGTCTCGGTGGTCACCTCGGTCCGGCGGGGTATTTCCAGCACGTCCAGCTGGGACTCGACGAGCGAGTATGCGTCGCCGGAGTGATAGGCGAGGTAGGGCAGGGCGCTGAACTGCTCGAGGCTGATCGTCGCGCCGACATCGGGGTGGTCGGCGCTCACCGCGCACACGTGCCGGTCGGTGTACAGCGGCGCGTGGGGGAACCGGACGTTGGCCCCGCCGGCTATCTCCCGCGGCAGGATCACGAGGTCCGCCGCGCCGGTTCGCAGGTGGTCGAGGTAGTCGGGGCCGACCGGCGTCACATGGATACGGACCCCGGGCGCCTCCGCGGCGAGCTCGGCGAACAGCGGTCGCAAGAGGACGAGCAGCACGTAATCGCTGGCGATGACCGTGAAGCTGCGGTCGTCCCGGTCCGGCTGGAAAGCCCCGCGCACCGAAATGATCGACTCGATCGAATCGAGGCACTCCCGCACCGGTTTGGCCAGGGAATCGGCGAGCGGGGTCGGCATGAGCTTGTTTCCCTGCCGGACCAGCAGCGGATCGTCGAACAACCGGCGCAGCCTGCCGAGTGCCGCGCTCATCGACGGCTGGCCGATCGACAATCGCCCGGCGGCCAGCGTGACGCTCCGCTCGGCGAGCAGCGCGTCCAGCGCCACCAAGAGGTTCAGGTCGATCCGGCTCAGCTTCACAAGCGTCTCCGCCTCGTTCGATCGCGGCCAGGAAGCCCAGCGTATCGATGCGATTGATGCCAGTCTCCACCGACAAGGTCGTCATTACCTTCGAGTGAGCACCGGGAAGAGCCTTTTCCTCTACCCAGCACCCAAAACACCAATGTCGTTCGCCAACCTGGCGCTAATGAACGCGATCACCACCATGCTCACGATCGGCGGCATGGTGGTGATCGCGTTCAGCTTGGATTCATCGCGGGGACTAGAGACCCATACTTGCGCCGAGGCTGTCCAGTGCCTTGGTGACCAGCGCCTGGGTATTGGTGTTCAGGTTCGCGTTGGTGCCATTCACGACCCAGGACGAGCCGGAGAAGATCACCACGGTCACGCCGTTGTCGACACCTCCGGTGGTGCCGCTGCTGGGGATGCTGAGCAGCGAGGCCGCCTTCACCGACGCCTCGCCCAATTCGCGGGAGTCGTTGCTCGAGGTGGTCTGGTCGTTCCCGGTCTGCGTGTCGCCGAAGATCGCGCCGATGACCTTGCTCTTGTAGAACATCAGCGCGAACTGCCGGCCCTTGATGTTGTGGTCCTTGTAGAAGAAGTGCGGGCAGGGGCTCTTGCGGTCCCAGCAGTCGTCGCCCAGCACGTAGAATGGCACATGGTGCGCGGCCAACTGCTGGCCGTTGCTGTCTTGGAAAGTCGTCTGCCCCTGGTGATCAGGATCGGGATCAGGGTCGCTGCCGTCGTCGTCGACAGCCAAGCTGGAACCGTAGGCGTAGACGCCCGTCGCCACCTGGTACACGTTCACGTTCTGGGCACGCGTCATGGTGTTGATGTGGGCTTTGGAGTTGACCTTGTTCGCGGTCGTACTGTTCTTCTGGACACCGGCCAGCACCTGGGCGGCTGTGTACGTTGGGGCGGCTGGGGTCTCGGCAGCCGTGGTGGCGGTGTTCATCGTGGCGGCGTCAGCGGACTTGAGAGCGAGCGGCGCGGCGAGCGTTAGAGCCGCAGCGACTACCACGGCTAAGCGCGTACGGGGAGATGACATGACCGGGGGACCTCCAGCGATCGTTAGGAAAGCTTCCTAACATAGTGAACCACCGGTGACCCCTGTCACATAACCCCTGCGGTCGACTTTACGAAAATTTTAAGGTCTCGTGAGTCAATGCCGCACAGCTGAAATCGCGTCGAGTCTCCGGTTGGCGTTATCGGTGGTAAAGCGAGCGGGGTCGAACTGGCTGCGGTTGTCGATGGCGAGCCAGTCAAGCGCATCCTGGTGCTGCCGGTACTACCCCGAGCGCGCTGAGCAAATGCGCCTGGCTGCGACGACCGGCCGCACGCCCTCGGCCGATCCGGCCGTGCTCAGCACGCTCATCGACGACCTTGGCCCCTGGCTCGCCACCGAATACACATCCGTGCACGGCGAGAAGGCACACCGCCCCTGAACAGACCACGGACTCGTGAGTGTTCCGGCTGGTTAGAAGCGGCCGGAACACTCACGAGTTCTGGACTTGCAGGTCCATTTTTGGCGACCTACCTTGGCGGTGGCACACCCCCGAGAGACAAGGTTTCCCATGCACGCGATCCACATCGGCGAATACGGCGGCCCCGAGGTCATGATCTGGACCGAGCTGCCGGATCCCGTACCGGCCCCTGGCGAGGCACTCGTCCGGCTCGGGGCCGCGGGGGTGAACTTCATGGACGTCGGCGCCCGGACCCAGGCCCTGCCCGGCTGGTCGGTCCCCACCATCCTGGGGGTCGAGGGCATGGGCCGCGTCACCGCCCTCGGGGACGGGGTGCGGGACCTCGCCGTGGGCGACCGCGTCGCCTGGTACTACCACCGGGGTAGCTACGCCGAACAACTCGCCATCCCGGCGACCTCCCTGGTGAAGGTCCCCGACGAGGTGGACGACGAGACGGCCGCGGCGCTGATGATGCAGGGGCTGACCGCGAACCATTTCACCACGGAGACGTACGCGGTCCAGCCGGGTGACACGGCGGTTGTGCATGCCGCGGCGGGCGGTGTCGGCCAGATCCTCACTCAGCTCGTCAAGGCGCGCGGCGGCACTGTGATCGGCCTGGTGTCCAGGGAGGAGAAGGTCGCGGCAGCAAAGGAAGCCGGCGCTGATCACGTCCTCGTCTCCAGTGGCGGCGGCTTCGAGAACCGGGTGAAAGAACTGACGAACGGCGAAGGCGCGCACGTCGTCTACGACGGCGGCGGGCCGGAGACACTCCCCTCGTCGCAACAGGCCTTGCGCGCCCACGGTGTTCACGCGTACTACGGCGTCATCATGGGCGACATGCTGCTCGACCCGAGGAAACTGCCCAACAGCATCCTGCTGTCGTACCCGACCGTCGCCGACCATGTGCGCACCCGCGAGGCGCTCGTCAAGCGCACCAACGAACTCTTCGACTTCGTCCGAAAAGGACAACTCACCCCGCGCATCGGGCAGCGTTACGCACTCGCCGACGCCGCGCAGGCGCACGTCGACATCGAATCCCGCCGCACGACAGGGAAATTGCTGCTCGTGCCCTGACAACCTCAGGCGGGGGCAGAAAGGAGAACGACATGAACGACCTCGAACGTCTCAGCTTCACCGAAGAAATTCGCCGCGTTATGGCGCGGTACGTCCGTTACGCGGACTACCAGCGGTGGCAGGACCTGGCAGGACTGTTCACCCCCACGGGCACTTTCACCCCGCACAAACCGGACGGCTCGGTGTGGCTGCACATGAGCGGCCGCGAGGAGATCGCCGCGACGATCGGCGGCACCGCGGGACCGGGTGACGTGTATATCCACCACCTGTTCTCGGACGAGATCAACGTCGAGTCAGCGAACTCGGCCTCCGGGATCTTCACCATGGAGGACAAGATCTACCGCGCCGAACGCGACACGAAAGAAAGCGCCGTCATCCCCGAGGAATTCGCCTTCACGAAAATGGAGGGTTACGGCCACTACCAAGGAGAATTCGTGAAGATCGATGGCGCCTGGTACATCGCAAAACTCACCCAGAGCCGCCTACGGCTGGACGTCACCTACTGATCTCGTGCACCTGAAGGGGTTCATCACCATGAGCGACAACAAGACCAAGTCTCTGGAACCGTTCACCATCAACGTGCCGCAAGACGTGCTCGACGACCTGCGAGCCCGGCTCCGAGCCACCCGCTTTGCCCCCGATCTCGACAACGCGGACGAGTTCTACGGACTGAGTACCGCCTACATCAAACCGCTCGTCGAGTACTGGGCCGACGGATTCGACTGGCGTGCGGCCGAAACCGAACTCAACACCTTCCACCAGCACCGCATCGACATCGACGGCACGCCGGTCCATTTCCTGCGCGAGCCGGGCAAAGGCCCCGCGCCGATCCCGATCATCCTGTCCCACGGTTGGCCGTGGACGTTCAACGACTGGTCCAAGATCGTGCGTCCGCTGGCGGATCCGGCCGCGTACGGCGGTGACCCGGCGGACGCCTTCGACGTGATCGTGCCGTCGCTGCCGGGCTTCGGGTTCTCCACCCCGGTCACCAAGAGCGACATGAACCACTGGAAGATCGCCGACATCTTCCACACCCTGATGACCGAGGTACTCGGTTACGAGAAGTACGCGGCCGCCGGTGCGGACTACGGCTCACTGATCTCCACCCAGCTCGGGCACAAGTACGCCTCGGAGCTGTATGGCATCCACCTCGGCCAGGAACTGATTCCCCCGCTCCTGCAAGGCGAACGGTACTGGGACACCACGGGCGGCCAGTCGGCCCCGGAAGACGCCCCGCAGCAGTTGCGCGACGACCTGGACTTGTTCATCCACACCTACGTCTCACATGTCACGGTCCACATGCTCGACGCGCAGACGCTGACGCTCGGGCTGAACGATTCGCCGATCGGCATGCTCGCCTGGCTGCTCCAACGCTGGAAGAAGTGGAGCGACAAGAACGGGAACTTCGAGGAGGTCTTCCCCCGCGACCACATCCTCACTGCCGCCACCATCTACTGGGTCAACCAGGCGATCGGCTCGTCGATCCGGTCCTACCTCAACGCCAAGCGGTACCCGTGGCAGCCCGAGCACGACCGGCAGCCGCAGATCGAGACGCCGACGGGCTTCACCTTCCTGCTCGGCGACGTCTTCCCGCCAGGGGTCCGCACTCCGGAAGAACGCATTGCCGCGTTCAAGAACAGCCCGATGGGTGCCTGGTTCAACCCGGTCAACATCAAGGTTCACCAGAAGGGCGGCCATTTCGGTCCGTGGGAGAACCCGGAGGCGTTCATCACCGACATCCGGGACACATTCCGCGCACTGCGCTGAACAGCGCAGTTGACCTTGACCTTGGGGTAAGCGACATCCTCCTCGTACCGGTCGCTGTGGCCGGGACGAGGAGGATGTCGACGTGGGGCTGCTGACGATCGGGGCGTTTGCCCGAGCTGCCAGGCTGACGCCGAAGGCGTTGCGCCTGTACGACAAGCTGGGGCTGCTGCGGCCGGCCGTGGTCGATCCCGAGTCCGGGTATCGGTTCTACGACGCCGACCAGCTCGACCAAGCCCGGCTGATCGCCCAGCTCCGTCGCATCGGTATGCCGCTTGCCGAGATCGGCACCGTGTGCCGCATGGAGGCCGCCGCGGCGGCTGAAGTGATCAACACCTACTGGCAGCGGGTCACCGCCGATACGACAGCTCGCGGCCGACTGGCCACCTTCCTCGTCGATCATCTGTCCGGAAGGGGCACCACTATGTCGAAGACCAATCCCACCCTCGCCATCCGCTACGCCGCCCACTGCGACACCGGGTCCACACGCGACAGCAACGAGGACGCCGTGCACGCCAGCGACCGGCTGCTGGCCGTCGCCGACGGCATGCGCGGCCCCGGAGGCGCCGCTGCCAGTGCGGCGGCCATCGACGCTCTCACGGCGTTGGAACTGGTCGACGCACCGGCTGCCGAACTGCTCACGATGCTGGCCAGCGCGGTCGCCGAGGCCGACCGCGCCGTGCGCCAAGCGGCGACCGAGGACGATCAACCGGTCACCACGCTGACCGCGATCCTGCGCTCCGGTTCTCAGCTGGCTCTCGTGCACATCGGTGATACCAGGGCATACCTGCTGCGCGGATGCGAGTTGTTCCAGCTCACCCAGGACCACAGCTACGTGCAGTCGTTGGTCGACCAGGGCAAGCTCGACCGCGCCGAAGCCGCGTCACATCCTCAGCGCGCGCTGCTGGTGCGAGCCCTCGGCGCGGGCGGACACGACGTCGAGGCGGACCTGGCCCTGCGCACCGCCCTGCCCGGTGACCGCTATCTCCTGTGCTCCGACGGTCTGTCCGCCGTGGTCGACCGCGAGGCGCTGCACACGGCTCTCACCACGGCAGCCGCCCCCGAGCGGACTGTGCAGCAGCTGATGGACCTCGCCTACGCCCAGGGAGCGCCGGACAACATCGCCTGCGTCATCGCCGACATGGTCGCGGTCTAAACAATGCGCTCGAGCAGCCGGCAGAGCTGGGTGATCTCGGCGGCGCTGAGCGGTGACATCCGTTCGTCGAGAACGGCGTTGACCACCGGCTCGCACTCGGCCAGCAGGGTCTGGCCCTTCCTCGTCAACGAGTGCTCGAACTTGTTGCCCCGCCGGACCCTCTCGATGAGGCCGCGTTCGACCATGGGGGTGACCAAGGTCCCCAGCGACTGCTCGGTCTGACGCGTATGTGAAGCCAGTGCCCTGGCCGAGGACCCGGGATTTTCGGTAATCACCCGCAAGACCGACCACTGGGCCATCGTCGTCCCGTGGTCGGCCAGCGCGGCGTCGAGTTCGGCCAGGTTCTGCCGCTGCGCCCGTCTGATCAGGAAGCCCGCGTCGCGCGCTCCTCGTCCCACGATGACCTGCCCTCAGTTCAAGAGATATCGCCTGCAAACGAGAACAGTCTACGGGCGGTCGGTTTGTTTCAAGGCTTGCGTAGAAGTCGGATGTATCTGACAATATCGGTACACGGGAAGCCGGTGACGTCGGCCCGCTGGGCGTTCGGACAGACATTCATTGGATGTCTGGCCTCCCCCGCCGTCGGCAACGTCCGCAGTTTCGGAGGATCGATGGCTCAGGGCTCGGCTCGGCGCGCGGCGGGAATCTTCGCCTGTGCGGTCCTCGTTCTGGTCGGCTGCGCCCAGGCGCCCGCGGACGCGGCGGCAGCGGCGAAGGTGGTGGACGTGACCTCGTTCGGCGCCGATCCGACGGGGGTCGCAGACTCCGCCCCGGCTGTGAAGGCGGCGCTTCGGTACGCGAAGACGCTCTCGCAGCCGGTCAGGGTGGTCTTCCCCAAGGGCGTCTACCAGCTCTACCCCGAGCAGGCGGAGACGCGTGAGCTCTACGTCTCGAACACCGTGGGCGCCAACCAGACCTACCGGGACAAGAAGATCGGGGTGCTCGTCGAGGACATGCACGACGTCACCATCGACGGCGAAGGCTCCAAGCTCGACTACCACGGTCTCCAGACGGCGTTCGCCTCGATCCGCTCGACCAACGTCACCTTCACGAACTTCGCCTTCGACTACGTCGCGCCCAAGGTCATCGACGCCACTGTCAGCGATACCGGCGTCGCGGGCGGGCACGCGTACCGAGTCATGACGCTGCCCGTCGGTAGTCCCTATCGCGTGGCGGACAACCACATCACCTGGCTCGGCGAGAACAGCCCGGTCACCGGACAGCCGTACTGGTCCGGGGTCGACGGCATGCAGTACCTCCAGATCCACGATCCCGTGACGGACACGGCGTGGCGGGCCGACAATCCGCTGTTCACCGACGTTCAGGCCGTCACCGACCTGGGCGGCCGGAAGATCCGGATCGACTACGCGAACGCGACGCCGTCCACCGACAAGGGGCTCGTCTACGAGATGCGGCAGACCACCCGCGAGCAGCCGGGTGCGTTCATCTGGAACTCCCACGACGTCGTCGTGCGCGGGCTCGATGCCTACTACATGCAGACGTTCGGCCTGGTCGCCCAGTTCAGCGAGAACGTCACCATCGACCGGAACAACTTCCGGCCGGACCCGGCGTCGGGGCGCTCGACGGCGTCCTCCGCGGACTTCCTGCAGATGTCCGGGGTCAAGGGCAAGGTGTCGATCACGAACAACGTGTTCGACGGGCCGCAGGACGACCCGATCAACATCCACGGCACGTACCTCCAAGTCACCGCCAAGCCCACGCCGAACAGCCTCACCGTCAGCTACGAGCACCCCGAGACCGCCGGGTTCCCGCAGTTCCACGTCGGTGACACGGTCGAGATGGTCACGAAGCAGACGATGCTGGCGGCCGGGGGCCAGGCGATCGTCACCGCCGTGGACGGCCCCAGCGGGATGGACCACGCGAAATCCTTGACGGATATGACGATCACCCTCGACCGACCGGTGCCCTCGGCCGTCACGATCGGCGGCAGCGTGGCGGAGAACCTCACCTACACCCCGTCGGTTCTGGTGTCCGGCAACACTTTCCGCAATGTGCCGACCCGGGGTGTGCTGGTGACCACCCGTAAGCCGGTGGTGATCGAGAACAACCTGTTCGACGGGATGACCATGTCTAGTGTGTACATCTCCGCGGACGCCTACCAGTGGTACGAGTCGGGCCCGGTCGACGACGTCACCATCCGCCACAACGTCTTCGCCAGGCCCTCGAGCCGGGTCATCTTCGTCGAGCCGACCAACCAGGTGCTCGATGCGGCGAATCCGGTGCACCACAACATCAAAGTCGAGGACAACACCTTCGACATCGGCGATGTCGACGTCGTCGACGCCAAGAGCGTCGGCGGGTTCACCTTCACCGGCAACACCGTGCAACGGCTCGATCGGGCAGCACTGCTCCAGGTGCAAGCGCAGAACCGCTGCCTGGCCGTGGGCGAGCACACCCCCCTTCAGACGACAGCCACGCAACCGGCGTACCAGACTTCGCTGTTCGTTTTCCGGGGCTCCTCGGACGTGCGAGTCGCGCAGAACCGTTACGACAACGGGCTGAACGCGCGGGCGGACACCGTCGACATGAACGCCCAGTCGGTCGCTGTCACCCAGGATGCGGCCAAGGTGAACGGCGACAACGTGGTGCCGGTACTGGGATCGGTCGTCTACCGCAGCAGCGATCCCGGCGTGGTGCGGATCCAGCCGGACGGGACCGCGCTCGCGTTGGGGAACGGCCAGGCGCAGGTGACGGCCGTGACGAAGACCGGCGTCGGCGAGCTCAGCTCGGCGCCGGTCACCATGACCGTCGGCTCGCCGCAGTGTGGTGGGTAAGCCTAGGACTCGTGAGCGTTCCGGCTCGTTCTAACCGGTCGGAATGTTCACGAGTGGTCTGCGGGACTGTGCACGAAGCTGCCCCCGACGAGGGTGTGCGTGGGGTTGAGGTCGCGCAGGTCTTCGCTCGGGCACCGCGCGGGGTCTCGGTCCCAGATGGTGAGGTCGGCGAGGCGGCCAGGGGTGAGGGTGCCTCGCAGGTGGTCCTCGCCGAGCAGGTGCGCCGCTCGGGTGGTGTGCAGGGCGAGGGCTTCGGCGTAGGTGATGGCGTGCTCGGGGCCCTGAATGCCGGCGACGGTTTGGCGGGTGGTCATCCCCCACACCGACCGCATCGCGCCGAACTGGCCGACGGGGAAGTCGGATCCGGCGCTGACCTGGGCGCCTTGGTCGAGCCAGCCTCGGGCGGGGAAGAGTGCGGCGACCCGTTCCGGGCCCAGAAGCCCAGTTCCACCTCGGCGGTGTCGTGCAGCATCGGCTGCTGGACCGTGACAGGGATGCCCAGTGCGACGGCGCGGGCGCGCTGCTCAGCGCCCGCCGGGCCACCGTGTTCCATCACGAGCGTCCCGGCGGGTAGGCCGGGGTTGCGCTCGAGAACGCGCTCGTAGACGTCGAGCAGGACACGCACGGCGCGATCGCCGTAGGCGTGGGTGCCGACTCGCCAGCCGCGGCGGACCACGGCCTCGACAGCTTCGACCAGCGCGCCGGGCTCCCACATCAGCGTCCCGGAGAAGGTGTGGTCGCACACGTACGGCGCTTCGGTCGCTCCGGCCTCCAGCCCGCCGTCGAGCATGAACTTCACTCCCCACACTCGCAGCCACGGGTCGGCGTTGTAGCGCCAGTCCTCCATGGCGTCGAGAAGGGGTTCCACCTCGGCCGCATTGGTCAGGCCGACCGCCGAGATCAGGGCGCGCACCCTGGTACTGCCTGGAGCTTAAGGGGGGTCGGGGTGGTCGGTTCTGTCCAAAGCAGCAAGGACCGAGGCGAATGGGTGCTGGTAGCGGAACTGAAGGCCAGTCACGCCGTGCAAGTGGCGCTAGTGATGGCAATGTGACTGCTGGGACTCCCGAAGGCACTCCCGGTAGAGCAGGGGCGCCGTCAAGGCCTAGTTGAGTACGCCTTACGCCATGAAGGTGGCCTTCACGACCCGGCACATCAGCCACACCAGCCACACCAACTCGCCCTGGTCCTTGCTGCAGTAAAGCCGAACCCTTGAGGGGTCCTCAGGCCGGATCCGACCGTGGGCGGATGCGACCGCCGCCGGGAGTTCCTACGCTGTGAGTCGTGCACGCGACGGTGATCAAGAGGCTCCGGGCCCGGCTGGAAGCCAGCCTTGCCAGGTCCGGGCTGACGCTGCCCTGGTGGGTACCGGTCGGCGCCGCGGTGGGCATCGTGTTCGCCATCGTCGCCCTGGCGCAGCGGGGCGCCCTGCTGCCGCCCACGCCGCTCGCGCTGACCGGTCTGCTCGAAGCCGCGTCGATCCTGGTGTGGGCCGTCACCGGCGAGATTGCGCCGCCGTGGCTGAAGTCGAGCACGATCATCGCGGCGGTCGCGATCCAACTCACCCATCCGGTCGTGCCGGACTTCGCGCCGATCGTGCTGGTGTTCCTGACCGCGGAGATGGCCGCGATAGCGAGGCCCAGGCTGTCGGTCGTCGTGGCCGGGGTCAGCATCGCGGTGCTCGGCTGGGCCGGGATCTGGTCCGGGCTGGTCGGCTACCCCGTGTACATCGTCGCGGTCCTGCTCGGCTACACCGCCGGGTGCGTGCTCCGCTGGTACGTCCGCGCGTTGGACGCCGAGCGCGGTAAGCAGGACGCCGTGCGAGAGCAGGCCGTCCTCGCCGAACGGCAGCGCATCGCGCGTGAGGTACACGACGTCGTCGCGCATTCGCTCAGCATCACCTTGCTGCACCTGACCGGCGCCCGCCGGGCACTGCAGCAGGACCGGGACGTCGACGAGGCGGTCGACGGGCTCACCGAAGCGGAGCGCGTGGGCCGCGTGGCGATGGCCGACATTCGCCGGGCGGTCGGCCTGCTCGCCCGCACCCCTGCCGGGACGCGGCCGCTGCCGGGCGCCGACGACATCGCCGGGCTGGTCGAGCGCACGCGCGCGGCCGGCGTGGACGTCCACTACGAACAGCAGGGCGAGCCGTCGACAGTGGGTGCCTCGGCCGGCTTGGGCCTCTACCGCATCGCGCAGGAGTCGCTGGCCAACATCGCCAAGCACGCCCCCGACGCCACCGCCCGGATCCACCTGCACGTCGACCAGGAAAGCACCAGGCTGATCGTGCGCAACGGCCTGCCCGCCACCTGCTCCGACGCCGCGTCCGGCGGGGCGGGGCTGCCGGGCATGCGCGAACGCGCCGCGCAGCTGGGCGCCGACCTCAGTGCCGGACCGCTTGGGGGACAATGGGTTGTGGACATCACGGTGCCCTGCCCGCAGTCGAGGACGCAGGTGAGTTCGTGACCGAGCCCGCCGACGCCGTCATCCGGGTCCTGCTGGTCGACGACCAGGAGCTGGTCCGCTCCGGTCTTCGCCGCATCCTGCGCCGCCGCGACGGGTTCGTGATCGCCGGCGAATGCGGCGACGGAGCCGAAGTGCCCGCCGCGCTCGCCGCCTGCGACGTCGACGTCGTCGTGATGGACCTGCGGATGAAGGAGGTCGACGGGATCGAGGCGACCCGGCGGCTGCGGTTGGCCGGCAGCCACCCGCCGGTGCTGGCGCTGACCACGTTCGACGACGACCGGTTGCTCGCGGGCGCGCTGCGTGCGGGAGCCGTCGGCTATGTCCTCAAGGACTCCTCCGCCGAGGACCTGATCCGCGCTGTACGCGCTGTCGCCGCGGGCGACGCGTGGCTCGACGCCGCGGTCACCGCGCGCGTGCTCACGACGTTTCGGTTGGCCGCCGAAGACGGCCGCACCGGCCCGTGCCCCGAACTGCTCACCCCGCGCGAGCACGAGGTGCTCCGCGCTATCGGCCGCGGCCTGACCAACGCCGAGATCGCCGCCACACTGGTCATCTCGGAGGTCACGGTGAAAAGCCACATCGGCCGGATCTTCACCAAACTCGGCCTGCGCGACCGGGCCGCCGCCATCGTCTACGCCTTCGACCACGGCATCGTCAGTCCCGGCCAGGTCAGTCCCGGCCAGGTCAGCGTGTCCACTAAGGACGAGATACCGCAGCCGGTTGTGCAAGAGTCGCCGGATCCCTTGCCCCACCTACGCTTCTCGGTGCTCGGCCCGCTGCGGGCCTGGCGCGACGGCGTACAGCTGGACCTCGGGCCGGTCCGCCAGCAAGCGTTGCTGGCTGTGTTGGTGCTGCGCCCGGACGTGACGGTCAGCCGGCGGGAGCTGCTCGACGCGGTGTGGGGACTCGAACCGCCGGGCACCGGCGGCAAGGTGGTGCCGGTGTACGTGCACCGGCTGCGCAAGTGCCTGCGGGCCGACGGCTTTTCGGATTCGGTGATCGGCCGGGACCGGGGCGGCTACCGCTTTTTCAGCGGCGGCGTGCAAGTGGATTCGGCCCGGTTGGCGGAGATCGCCGCCGAAGCAGGCGCGGCCGAGGACGCGGGCGACCTGGCCGCCGCGGTAGGGGCGTGCGGCCGCGCGCTCGACTTGTTCGAGGGCGATCCCTTGGCCGGGCTTCCCGGGCCGTTCGCCGCCGGGGAACGGCGTCGGCTGACGGAACGCCGGATCGCGTTGTCACAGCAGAAGTCGGAGTTGCGCTTGCGACTGGCCCAGTACGGCGAAGCGGTCGGCGAGCTGTCCGTCCTGACCGCGGCGAACCCGCACAGCGAACCGCTGGCCGCGTTGCTGATGCGCGCCCTTCACGGCAGTGGTCGTCGAGCCGACGCACTGGCGGTGTACGGCCAGATCCGACGTCGGCTGGTGGACGACCTCGGGATGGAGCCGAGCGAGGAGCTGCGCCGAGCCCACCACGAGGTGCTGCGCGAAGACGAGACCCCGCTCGGCGCCGCTCAGCGGCCACGCTAGGCGTCGGCGGTGTGGTCCACTTTGGACGCCTTGGACGTCGGACCCAGCGTCACCGTGACAGTCAGGCCCTCCGGCGAGTCGTCGTCGGCCAACGCACTCGACGACGTCGAGTTCCCGGTGGTCCCGGTGGTCCCGGTGTCCTGCCCGCTGGTAGAAGCCCCTTGAGCGCTGCTCCCGCCGAGCTGCGTCATCACCTGCTGGACGGCCTCAACGGTCTGTGTCACCGACTGGATGAGCTGCAGCAAGGCCTGCGAGCTGTTCAGCAGGGTGCCCATCTTCGCGGCGATCTTCTGCCCGTACTCCACCGCGATCTCCACGGCCTGCGGGATCGCCGCCGCGACGCTCGCGCCGAAGGTCGCCGAAGCCGCGGCGAGCGCCTGGGTCATGATCGTGATGATCTTCCCGGCAGCCTCGTTGACCAGCTCCGTAACAGCCTGGCTGACCTGCGCGACCACCTCGCCCGCCCCGGACACCGCAGCCGACACCGCGGTACTGGCCTGGCCGATCGCGGCGATCCCGTCGGCGTTGCGCGCACCGGTGTCGCGATACTGCGACGCGGCCGCACCCGACCAGCCGGTGGTCTCCGCACCGGCCGACTTGCGATACGAGTCGGCGACGGACGTGACGTCCTGCCCGGCGCCCTGCAGGCTCTGGGCGCTCGACGAAACAGAGCTCGGATCGCCGGTCAGTTGCTTCAGCGGTTCTTCGAGAAACGAAACGAGTTCCGTGACCGCGCCGAAGCCGGCACTGGTGATGGCCGACAACGGATTTCCGGTCGAGCCGAGCAGATCGAGTGCGGTACTCGCCCCGCCGAGACCGGCGGACAACCAGTCCTTGTTCTGCACGGCGGCGGTGGTCGACTTCAGGTCGGCGAGTAGCTGGCCGGTGCTCGTCGTCGCGGGAATCACTGGACGTCCTCCCGACCCAGTCGCGCGGCGTGGCTTTCGTCCGTGCGACGGTAGCTTTCGGCTGCCTGCCCGAGCTTCGCGCTCGTAGCGTCCACAACGGACGATGCGTGCGCGATGGCCGCCGTGGTCTTGGTCGCGGCGCCTTGCAGCCCGGCGGCGAGGAACCCGACGAACGTGCCGAGCGCGTTGGCGCCCAGCCCATCCGGTTGCCCGGAGGCGACCGCGGACAGCTGTCCACCGAGGTCGCGGACCGTGCCGGAGTGTTTCCGGAGCTGCGCCAGGTCGACCTGAAACTGTTGCGGGGTAGTCATTCTACGATCTCCGGTGGGTTCGCGAAGTAGTCGTCGTCGTGGCCGACGGGCGGCCGCTCCGAGTCGCCGGCCGGCGCCACGCCGACACCTGCGGCGGGCGGAAGGTTCTGTTTGACGAGTTCCAGGGCGGGTCCGTCACCGACGTACTCGGTCATGATCTCGACGACCTGGGCCCCGACGGCGCGTTGCGCTTGCTGCGCGGTGGCCAGGATGAGCGTGGCGAGTTGGTTCGCTTCGAGCGCGCGAGCCGCCGACGTCAGCTTGAGGGCCTCGAGCGCGCCGCTGGCACCGACCGACACCGCGACTTCGCCACGCGGTGAAGTCGCGCTCCCCCCGACCCGCCGCAGGCTCGCGCCGGCCGCCTGCGCATTCGCCGACGCCCGGGCGAGGCGTTTGTCGTAGCTCGCCAGCCATTGTGCTGGATCCACGGTATTCCCTTCAGTTGCTGCGGACGATCGTGGCCATGTCGTTGAGCGCGAACCTCAGGTCGGCCTGGCGCACCGGGTTGACGCTCACCCAGCCGTCCGTAGCGCGGTTCACCCTGACTCGACCCCGCGGACCGTCCAACCAGGACAGTTCGACACCGGCCCGAACGTTCCCCCCACCGGAACGCCGGGTAGCGCCGAACTGTCCCCGACCGGTCAGCTCCGGAAGCAGCCCGGCAAGCCTGCCGAGCGCCTCGGGATCACCGCCGCAGTCGCGGACGAGGTCCCGCAGGCACTGCTCTTTCGCCGCGTCATCGGAGATTTCGGCGATCAGCCGCGTCGCCGTGTTCACCGCGTGCGCGGGCAGGACGATCGGCATCGATCTGGCCGGAATGAGATCGGGCACCATCGACAGCAGCTCATCGGTCAGCGCTGTCTGACCGACCCGCCGGATCCACACGGTGCTCGCCGGATCGTCGTCCAGCGGCTGACGGCAGATCAGCGCCCACGACCGGTAGACCATCGCGACGACGCCCGTCGCCCCGCCGGGGCCGGCCAGCACGAGGTCGATCGTGCCGCGGTGTTCTCGCAAGGCCGCGACCAGCTCGGCAGCGGGTCCGAGCGGCCCGGTTTCGTCGGCAAAACCGCGTAGCCGCAAGGTTTGTCCTGCCGCGGCCAGTAGCACTTCCCGCTCGCCGGCGATCCGGCCGAACGACGGTACGCGCAGCGGGTACGGCAGCGACACCCCGGCGTGCGCGGCGAGCAGGTCCAGCTCTACAAGTCCGAAGTGGACAGTTCCGGGCGCTTCGGCGTCGGCGATAACAGACGTCATATCGCGGCCTCGCCAGCGCTTGCGACCCGCCGCACGGCATCGGATTCGTGCTCCAGGTAACCGTTGACCGTCGCGTTCAGCGCACGATGGAAGCTGTTCAGTTCGGTGTCCGCCGCGCTGACCTCGCCGGTGAGCCCGGACTGACCCGCCGCCTCCCGCAGGCGCATGGCCAGGTGCAGCGCCGGTGGCGCGGTGCCGAGCTGCGGCAGGCGCTCAGCCAGCCGGGTCGCCGAAGCCACCAGGCCGCTGGTCTCGTCGCCGAGCGTGGTGAGCGCGGTGACCTGCGCGGCAAGCTCGTGCGGCGCGACCTCGTACCCGCGCTGGGGTGCTGCTCCCGAAGACAAAGTCGTTCTCCTGTCTCACAGCCCGATGACCGGGGTGCTCACTTTGTCGGCGTCGAAAAGTGGTTGTTCGAAAACGGGCATGCGGTTCTGGTGCACCTCGTCCTCTTCGCTCTGCTTTCGTGCGCCGGCACCCGGAAACATCCCGCCGGCGCCCGCCGCACGCGCGGCCGCGAGCTGGGACATCGTGCCGGCCCGAGCCATCAGCTCGCTCTCCAGCGCACCGCCCGTGAGCAGGCCTGAGGACAGCTGCGGATTCAAGGAACCGGCGCCGACCAGCCGGCTCCACGGCAGCCCGCTACCGGTCGCCGCGCCACCACCGACGTATCCAGCGGCCGTGGTCCCCTGGTTGTCCACCCCGTAGGTCTCGGCCTTGACCGCTCCCGGCCGCGCCGGGGTGACCGCCGCGCTGCTGTGCTGCAGGCTCGATTCGTAGTTCTGCATCACATGTACTGCCTCGGCCTTCTTCTCGGCGGCCGCGACGTTGGCCAGGAAAAGGCTGGCACCGCCACCCGCCACCGCGCCGATGGCGGCCCCCATCAAAGCGCCCGGCCCCGCGCCGATCCCCCCGGCGCCCGCGCCGACCACCGCCCCGATCGCCGCGCCCGCACCGGCTCCGGCCGTCGCCCCGGCCACCGCGAGTCCGGTCGGATCGCCTGGCGGGGGTGGCATCGTGTTGCGCGCGACGGCTAGCGCGTCACCTGCGCCCTGGGTGGCCTGCTGGACGGTAGCCGCGCGAGTGCCGGCCCCGGACGTCCGTTCGCTGAGCTCACCGAGCCGGCCCGAGGCCTGTTCGGCGGCTTGTCCGGTCCAGTTCTGCTGCAACGTGCCCTGCTGGCCGCGCAGCACGTCCGAGTGGCCCGACAGCTCGGTACCGTGGCGCCCCCACTCGGCCGCAACCGTGCTGACGTCGCCGACATCGGCCTTCTGCCACAGCATTTGGTAAAGCTGGTCGTGCGAGTAGGCGTTCCAGTTCGTGTCGCCCGGCGGGGTCGGCGCGCCGAAGTACCCCTCCCACACGTTGCGCAGGGCGTCCACCACGGGCTTCACCACCGCACCGGCGGGCCCGCTTTGGTCCAGCGCGGAAGTGACGGCGCCGGCCAGTTCTTCCACGCCGGAAGAGGCCGCTTCGATCATGTTCCCCGCACCGGAGTCGCCGGTCATGCCCTACCCTTCGGCCGCCTGGGTGACGAGATATAACCCGGCGTGACGTTACTGGCGACCGATGAAATCCTGATGAAACCGCTGGCTCTGCCTATTCCCGGCCGGAAAGCCGGAGGCTGAGGACGATCTCGCCGTTACCGAAGCCTCGGCCTTGGAAACGCTCGTCGACGAGCAGCCGCCACAGGAAGTACGGCCCGAGGATGCCCGGGCGGCCGGGCGGCACGTTCCAGCTGAGCATCACGAAACCGACCGGCACATCATCCGCGTAAACGGCCCGGTACCACGGCTCGGCCTCAGGCGTCGCCGCCGCTTCGACGAGTGATCTGGCGACCGAGTCGACAAAGAGTTCCTGATCCGGGCGGACACCCAACGCGCCGACCGCGTCGTGGTTGTCGCCGGTGATCACTCGCAGGTGCACGCCTTTGGGACATGGCTTCGAGGTTAGTGCCGGCCGGGAAACAATGTGCGGATCAGCCGTCCGGTTGGCAGGCTGGGATCATGAACAACCCGGACGACTCCAGCACGGACTGGATCACCACGCCCATCACGGCAGACCTCCTGCGCGGCGCGCTCGAGCTGGAGCGCACTGAGCACGGGGTGCTCCCCCACCGGCTGCCTGCGCGGGCTCGAGCGCAAGGCGCCGACGGGCAGCTGGCCATGGCCGAGTCCCAGCCCTCCGGCGTACGGCTGGTGTTCCGCACGCGGGCCACCGTCGTCGAGCTGGACACGCTTCGCACCTCCATGGCCTACGTGGGCTTCCCGGCCCGCCCGGACGGCGTGTACGACCTGCTCGTCGACAGCCGGCTGTCCGGGCAGGCCGGCACTACCGGAGGCAACCTCATGCTGGTCGACATGGCCACCGGGTCCGCGGAAAACCGGCCCGGTCCAGTCGGCACCGTCCGGTTCGCCGGACTATCCGACCGGGTGAAAGATGTCGAGATCTGGCTGCCGCACAACGAGATCACCCAACTGGTCGCCTTGCGCACCGACGCCTCCGTCGACGCTGTGCCGATCACGAGCCGCGTGTGGTTGCACCACGGCAGTTCGATCAGCCAAGGCTCCAACGCCGCCAGCCCCACCGGCATCTGGCCCGCTGTGGCCGCTTCGCTCGGCGGCGTGGAACTGGTCAACCTCGGTTTCGGCGGCAGCGCCCTGCTCGACCCGTTCACCGCCCGCACCCTGCGGGACACCCGCGCGGACGTGATCAGCGTCAAGATCGGCATCAACCTCGTCAACACCGATTTGATGCGGCTGCGCGCGTTCGTCCCTGCCGTGCACGGCTTTCTCGACACCATCCGCGAAGGACACCCGGACACGCCGCTGCTGGTCGTCTCGCCCATCCACTGCCCCATCCACGAGGACACGCCCGGCCCAAGTCTCCCGGACTTCAGCAACGGGACAGTCCAGTTCCGGGCCACGGGAGACCTGGCGGAGCGAGCCGCGGGCAAATTGACGCTCAATGTCATCCGCGAGGAACTCGCCCGCATTGTGCGACAGCGGACGGTCGACGATCCCCACCTGCACTACCTCGACGGCCAAAACCTGTACAGCGACAAGGACTTCGTCGAACTGCCCCTGCCCGACGAGCTCCACCCGGACACCGCCACCCACCGGCGCATCGGAGAACGCTTCGCTGAGCTGGCCTTCGGCGCCCACGGACCATTCGCGAACCATGGCTGACCCGCTGGTACCCACGGCTACCGCGTCATCCTGCCCGATCTGCGGGGCCACGGTGACAGCGCGCGGCCGCACGATCCGACGTCGTACCTGCCTGACGTCCTTGCCGACGAAGGGCTCGCGTTGGTCGAGTCGCTCGGACTCGAGGACTACGGACCTGGGCGGCTACTCGTTGGGCGGACGAACAGCGCTGCGGATGCTGGCCCGCGGCGCTCGATCGGCGCACGCAATCATTGCCGGGCAAGGACTCGACGCGGTCCAACGGACGGCCAACCCACGCGGCGCGACCCGGCGTGTGTTGGCCGCCCTCGCCAACCGGGACACCCTTGAGCCTGGGTCACCGGACGCGGAAGCGGCGCAGTGGATCGTCCAGTCCGGCAACGACCCGCGGGCACTGCTCAATGTCCTGAACACACTCGTCTCGACACCTGACGACGCTTTGCGCCGGATCTTGACCCCGACACTCGTGGTAGTCGGCACCGAGGACACGGACCACGCCTCCGCCGGCGAGGGCGCGCAGTACGGATCCGCGCGCCGCTTCCGTGATGTCATGGGCCTGCGCAACTCGACGGCGAGTTGCGATCGTTGCGGACATCAACTACCGCAACTCGACGGCGAGTTGCGGTTGGGGGAGTGCGGTTAGGGCTGTGGTGTTGCGGTGTCGATGTGGCCACTTGAGGCTGCTGCGGCTTGTTGCGCCCGTTCCCATTCGTATCGGGGGATCCCTGGTACGAATGATTCGTACCAGGGATCCCCCGATTCAGTACCGCTGTCGGGCGTTCGCAACTCGACGGCGATTTGCTGTTCTGCCGGGAACGCAGTCAGGGCTCGTCAGTGTCGCGGCCGGATGATCCGGTCGCGGCACTCACGAGCCCTGGAGTGGGTCGGTATTCTGTTACAGGTGAACGGTGTTGCGCCTGGGTCTTCGAAGCGGATCAAGATTGGCAGGCGGGATGAAGTCCGGTCTCCCGTCACCACCCATCCGCACTTCCCAACCACCACAATGCACCAACCTATGGTGGCGTTCACAAAGGAGGGTCAAGTTGTCCAGATTTGTTGGCCC
>NZ_JAODNM010000058.1 GCF_025464955.1 Amycolatopsis sp.
CACCCCGAGACGTCCTGGGCCGGCCCAAGGGCCGACCCAGGACACACCGGTATGAGAAACTGTTCACGATGTCGTGGGACACATGTGTTCACGAAGTCCTGAGACAGCACAGCCACTTAGAACCGGCCGCAACACTCACAAGCCACCCACCCGAAGTGAGTCGCCTCCATGACCAGCCTGGACACCCCGCCCGCTGCTGCCCCGCAGGTCGACGCCACCGGCCTCGGCCGGATCGAGGTCGGCGCGAGCCGCATCAACGTCGACGACAAGCGGATGATCAACGCCCGCGCCGACGTCAACCAGCTCCTGCCGATGAAGTACACCTGGGCGTGGGAGAAGTACCTCGCCGGCTGCAACAACCACTGGATGCCGACCGAGGTCGCCATGCAGGCCGACATCGCGCTGTGGAAGTCCAAGGACGGCCTCACCTCCGACGAGCGCCAGATGCTCAAGCGCAACCTCGGCTTCTTCGCCACGGCGGAGTCGTTGGTGGCCAACAACATCGTGCTCGCGGTGTACCGCCAGATCACCAACCCCGAGTGCCGCCAGTACCTGCTGCGCCAGGCGTTCGAGGAGGCCGTGCACACGCACACCTTCCAGTACATCTGCGAAAGCCTCGGCCTGGTCGAGGGCGAGCTGTTCAACATGTACCGCGAGGTGCCGTCGATCTCGGCGAAGGACGCCTGGGCGCTGAAGTACACCCAGCACCTCGAGGACCCGGACTTCAAGACCGGCACCCCGGAGGCCGACCAGGCCTTCCTGCGGGACCTCGTCGCGTTCTACGTGATCTTCGAAGGCATGTGGTTCTACACCGGCTTCGCGCAGATCCTCTCGCTCGGCCGCCGCAACAAGATGATCGGCATCGCCGAGCAGTACCAGTACATCCTGCGCGACGAGTCGATCCACCTGAACTTCGGCATCGACTGCATCAACCAGATCAAGATCGAGAACCCGCACCTGTGGACCGAAGAGTTCCAGGCGGAGATCCGCGGCATGCTCACCGACGCCTGTCACCTCGAAGTCGCCTACGCCAAGGACACCATGCCGCGCGGCATGCTCGGCCTGTCCGCGCAACACACCGAGCAGTACATGCACTTCATCACCGACCGCCGCGCCCAGCAGATCGGCCTCGCGCCGATCTTCGGCGAGGAGGAGAACCCGTTCCCCTGGATGTCGGAGGCGATGGATCTCAAGAAGGAGAAGAACTTCTTCGAGACCCGCGTCATCGAGTACCAGTCCGGCGGCGCCCTCGACTGGGACTGACCCCCCAGCCCCCAGCCGACCGACTCACCAGTGCCCTCCCCCATCTCCGGGGGAGGGCACTTTTGTACTTTTGTGGTTCTCCTGCTCTATCCGTGGGTGCTGGTTAATGTGGACTGGCTGCGTTGGACCGGGGCGGGCCGGGGAGTCCCTGGCAGATGCGAAGGCCGGCCGGGTCGTGTCGGTGTACGGCGAAAGCCGGTGTCCGGAGCCTAGGTGTGGGACTCGCCGGTCTGAGTGCGGGACTCGCCCTCGGCGAACGTGGGACTCGCACAGCGCGTCGGCGAGTCCCACACTCCGGCCCGGCGAGTCCCACGTTCAAGCCGACGAGTCCCACAGTCACCACAAGCCGACCACACCCGCTGCGCAACTCGCCGTCGAGTTGCGGTCTCTTAGAAACTAAGAGACCCCACAAAAGCGCAAAAGCGGGACTTCCCGGACGAGCTATTGTCACAGCGCCAATAGGGGTGCATGGTGGTAGGCGACAGGACTCTCAGCGGCGAGGGGACTACAGCGATGGCAAGCAGGGTCAGCGAACTCACCGGGGCGATCAGGGTGCGCGTTCCGACGCTCACGTCGATTCCGCTCCCCCGCGCTGTCGACCGTCGCCTGCTGAACCAGAGCTGGCCCGTCACCGAACTGGCCCCGGCCCCCGCGGGCAGCGGGCTCAAGCCGATCCTCGGTGACGCGGGCGCCCCGCTGATCGGCCACTCCCTCGATTTCATGCGCTTCGGACTCGAGTGGGCGTTCCGCAGCTACGAGCGCTACGGCCCGGTGACGTGGACGAGCGCGTTCGGCCGCCGGATCATCGGCCTCAGCGGTCCCGAGGCCACCCAGATCGCACTGGTCAACAAGGACAAGGCGTTTTCACAGGAGGGCTGGAAGTTCTTCATCGAGAACTTCTTCCCCCGCGGCCTGATGCTGATGGACTTCGGCGAGCACCACATGCACCGCCGGATCATGCAGCAAGCCTTCACGCGCGACAGGCTCACCGGGTACGTCGGGCAGATGGGGCCCGCGCTCCGCGAGGGCGTCGCGGCCTGGGCGGGCAACTCCCACCCGCGGCTCTACTGGTCACTCAAGCAGCTCACCCTGGACGTCGCGACGCGTGTGTTCATGGGCATGAGCAGCGATGACGACGCCGGCGCGATCAACCGCGCGTTCGTGGACACCGTGCGCGCGGGCACCGCGATCTTGCGCTACCCCGTCCCGGGCGGACGCTGGGCGGCCGGGCTGAACGGCCGCAAGGTGCTGGAGCGCTACTTCGCCGCGAACCTGCCGGAGAAACGCCGAACCGAAGGCGTGGACCTGTTCTCCGCGCTCTGCCACTCCACCGCCGAAGACGGCGAGCGGTTCACCGACGCCGACGTCATCGACCACATGATCTTCCTGATGATGGCGGCACACGACACCACCACCATCACGAGCAGCGCCGCCGCGTACTACCTCGCGAAGCACCCCGAGTGGCAGGAACGCGCCCGCGAGGAGTCGCTCGCACTCGGCGACGACATCCCGGATATCGAAGCCCTGGAAGGACTTCACACGCTCGACCTGGTCATGAAGGAAGCACTGCGGCTGGTCGCGCCGGTGCCGTCGATGGCCCGCAAGACGGTAAAGGACACCGAAGTCCTCGGCCACTATCTGCCGGCCGGGACACTGGTCAGCGTCAATCCCACGATCAACCACTTCGCCCCGGAGTGCTGGACCGACCCGATGCGGTTCGACCCGGAACGGTTCAACGACGAGCGCCGCGAGGACAAGTCGCACCGCTACGCCTGGATGCCCTTCGGCGGCGGTGCGCACAAGTGCATCGGCCTGCATTTCGGTACCCTCGAAGTCAAGGCGCTCCTGCACGAGATGCTGCTGGCGTACCGCTGGTCGGTGCCATCGGCCTACGAAGCGCGCTGGGACTACGTCTCGCTCCCGGTACCGGTCGACGGGCTCCCGATGCGGCTGGAAAAGCGCTGACCACAGTGGACTGAAGTGGTGACGGTTGGTGACGACTTGTACACTGCTCATCACTCGTTCAGCCGCTATACATGCCACTTCGGACGTGATGCCGTGGCATGACTCACGGCCAACTCATACCTAGTGTGGGTGTTCGATCATCCGCACCCTGGCTGAGCTGGCCTTTAAACCATGTGTGAAGAAGGTGGAGTGTGCCTGAGCCTGGTGCTACACCAGGGTTGGCCGAGGTCGCCCGCGAATGGGCGGCGACGCTGGCTGACACTAAAGGAGTATCGCTCACCCCAGAGGAGCTCGAAGGCATACTGCTGCAGGTTGCGCGGGCGGCCGTCGAGCACGCGCCCTCGGAGCGGGATTCGACCCGGGATTCGGCGCTGGAGCGGTTCACCGGTCTCTACTCCCTGTCCCCGCTCGGCATCGCGCTGGCCGACCACGACGGCGAGATCTTCGAGGCGAACCCGGCGCTCATCAAGCTGCTCGGCTTCCCCGCCGAGGAGCTGCGCGGGCGCAACATCTCCGACCTCGGCGCCGAAGGCCGCGACGCGATGACACTGCGGTCCGGCCTCAACGAGCTGCGCGACGGCAAAACCGAGCGCTACCAAGAGAAGGTGAAGCTCGACCACGCCGAAGACGGCCAGATCTGGGTCGAGATCACGCTCGCCCACCTGCCTGGCGACACGAGCGGCTCGGCGTACCCCGTGCTCATGGTCTCCGACGTCAACGAGCTGCACCTGCTCCGTGAACGCCTGCTACACCAGAACATCACCGACGCGCTGACCGGGCTGCCGAACGGTTCCCAGTTCGCCACCCACCTCGAGACCGCGCTTGGCAGCCGCAGCCAGGAGCAGATCGCGCTGATCTACCTCGACATCGACGGTTTCAAGGTGATCAACGACGGCCTCGGCGCGGGCACCGGCGACAAGGTGTTGCGCGGCGTCGCGAGGAAGCTGTCCGCCGTGTTCTCGCGCAAGTACGACGGCTTCGTGGCCCGGCTCTCCGGTGACGGCTTCGCCATCCTCATGCGCGGAAACCTCGGCGCCGGCGACGTCATCGAGCTCGTCGACCAGGCCTTCGAAGACCTCGCCGAGCCGATCTATCTCGACGGTTACGGCATCGGCGTGAGCGCCAGCGCCGGCATCGTCGTCCGCGGGATTGCCGAGGGCAGCCGCATGGATCTGTTGCGTGGCGCGGAAATCGCGCTGCACCGGGCGAAGGAAGCCGGCAAGGCGCAGTGGAAGCTGTTCGAGCCGGAACTCGACGCGGCCGACCGCGCCCGCTACCAGCTCGGCGCGGTCATCGCCGGAGCGCTGGAGAACGGCGAGTTCTCGCTCATCTACCAGCCGACGGTCAAACTCTCGAAGCCCGACGAGCTCGCCGCGGTCAACGCGGGCCTGCGCTGGAACCATCCGGACAACGGAGACCTGGACTCCGACGAGTTCTACCCGCTCGCCGCGACCACCGGGATGACCGGCCCGCTCGGCAAATGGCTGCTGGCCGAGTCACTGGCAGCCACCGCACGCTGGCGTGACCGCTTCGGCGACTCCGCGCCGGACGTGTGCGTCCGGCTGCCCGCCCGGCTCGCGATCGACCCGGACCTGGTGCTGATGGTCAAGAAGGAGCTCGACCGCAACGACCTGCCGGCGAAGGCACTGCGGATCTGCACGGACCGGGAGTCGATCCTGGACCCACGCGGCGAGGTCCTCGACTCGCTGACGACCTTGGCCGGGCTGGGCACGCAGCTGGTGCTCACCATCACCGGCACGTCCGATCTGGAGCTCATCCCGACGCACGAGCTGCCGGTGCGGCACGTGATCCTCAGCGGACCGGTGGTCGACGCTATCGCGGACTCGGAGGACGAACCCGCCATGCGGCACCTGACCCAGCTCATCACGCGGGCCAAGGAGCTGCAGCTGCGAGTCGGCGCGGAGGGTGTGCGCACCCACGCGCAAGCCGCCCGGCTCCGCAAGCTGGGCGTGCTGGCCGCCCGCGGCGCGTTCGTGTCGGACTCGGCCACCGGTGACGAAGTGGACGACCTGATCGAACGGCACGCCCGGTAAGGACGCGGCTGAGGACAAGCCGGTGCGTGCTGGGTTCCGAATGCCGGGCAGGATGATCCGCAGTACCGCCCTGCCCGGCGGTGCACGAACCCGAAAGGACCTCCATGAACCAGGGAGACCTCGCCCCGGACTTCACCCTGCTCGACGACAAGGGTGACGAGCGCAAGCTCTCGGAGTTCCTCGCGTCGGGCCCCGTGGTGCTCTTCTTCTACCCGGCCGCGATGACGAGCGGTTGCACCGCCGAAAGCTGCCACTTCCGTGACCTCGCCAGCGAATTCGCCGAGGTCGGCGCGCAGCGGCTCGGGATCAGCCCGGACTCGGTCGACAAGCAGCGTCAGTTCTCCGAGGCCAACAACTTCGACTACCCGCTGCTGGCCGACGAGGGCGGCGAAGTGGCCAAGCAGTTCGGCGTCCACCGCCGGCTGATCCCGTTGCACGCCAAGCGGCACACGTTCGTCATCGACACCGACCGCAAGGTCCTCGAGGTCATCAAGAGCGAGCTGAACTTCACCGTGCACGCCGACAAGGCCCTCGAAATCCTCCGCGCCCGCAAGGCTGCCTAGCGTGCACTTCACGCGCGGGCGTGCGCAGGGCGCAGCAGGCGCCAGACGACGTCGGTGCCGATCTCTCCGGGCGTGAGCGTGCCGCGGCGCGGGGTCCGGGAGAGTTCGGTGAAACCCAGGCGGCGCGGGATGGCTCCGCTGGCGGAGTTCGCGGCGTCGTGGACGATCTCGATGCGGTCCGAGCCGATCCGGAAGGCCTCCTCGATCACCAGGGTGACGGCCTGGGTCATCAGCCCGCGGCCGGTGTGCGCGTGGTGCAGCCAGTACCCGATCTCGAGGCCGCCGGGGCCGATCCGCGCCATCAGCCCGACCGCGCCGACGAGCTCCCCGTCCGGGGTGAGCAGCGCGTAGTCGAACGCTTCGCCGCTCTCCCAGTTCGCGGACGTCGTCTCGCAGAACTGGACGGCGTCGTCCTCGCTGTAGCCGCCCAGCGCCCACAGGACCCACGGCTCGAGGTACTCGAGCGTGTCGTTGATGACCCGGTACAGCGTTTCGGCGTCGGACGGTCGCCAGCGGCGCAGCAGGAACCCGTCGCCCTGGATTTCCTCGTGAGGCACGCGCCCAAATCTAGTTGAAGATCGCGTTCGCGGGGATCTCGGTGTCTCCTCGCAGGGCGTCGAACAGCTCCTTCGACTTGGTGGCGTCCCAGTGCTCCGCGGAGCCCGACGTCACCGGGACGGTCGTGGTCGTCACGCCGGCCGAGGAGATCCCGCGCAGCCCGATCGCGAGGCCGACCAGGTTGTTCACGTGGTCACCGGTGTCCATGGTCAGCGCGGAGGGCGCGGACGACAGCAGCGGGAAGAAGGCGAACGGGTTCAGCAGCGTCCCCGGGCTGGCGATCTGACTGACCAGCGCGCCGATGAACTTCCGCTGGTTGGCGACCCGGTCGAGGTCCGACCGCGGGGTGGCGTCGCTGTGCCGCATCCGGACGAACCCGAGCGACTGCGCACCGTTGAGGTCCTGGCAGCCGGCCTTGAGCTGGACGCCGGTCTCGGTGTCGTTCATGTCCTTGTCGAGGCACATGTTGACGCCGCCGATGGCGTCGACGATGTTCGCGAACCCGCCGAACCCGATCTCGGCGTAGTGGTCTATGTGCAGGCCGGTGGCCTGTTCGACGGTCTGCACCAGCAGCGGCGCGCCGCCGAGTGAGAAGGCGGCGTTGATCTTGCTGGTGCCGTGCCCGGGGATCTTGACCTGGGAGTCGCGCGGCAGGCTCAGCAGCGTCGGCTTGGTCGAGTTGTCCGGCAGGTGCGCGATCATGATCGTGTCGGTGCGCTGACCGCCACCGGCCGCGGCCACGTCGCCGGTGGACAGGCGCTGCTCGTCGGCCGTGCTCAGCCCGGCCCGGCTGTCCGAGCCGACGATGAGCCAGTTCGTGCCGGACGCGGCCGCGGGACGGCCGGCGTAGTCCTTCAGCGCGTCGACCCGGTTGATGGAGAACTCCAGGTACGCCCAGACACCACCGACGAACAGCAGGAACACCACGACCAGCGCCATCAGGATGCGGCTGATGCGCCAGCGGCGACGCCGGCGCGGCGGACGCTCACCGGTCGGCCCCTGCGGCGGGAAGTCGTGGTGCGGCGGCGGGCCCGGAGGCTGCTGCGGGCGCGGCGGCTCGTTGCGGACCGGGCGGGTGCGCTCGTCGTAGGACGAAGGCGCTCGGCCGGGCAGCGGCATCACCTGCCGTTGCCGGCCCGATGACGGACGAGGGCCCTCCGGCGGGTAGCCGCCATAGTTGCCGCCGTAGGTCATCACACATCACCCGTTCCGCTTTGTCGCATTCCATGCCGTGAGGCCGCGTCTGACCCCTAGTCAACCGCAGGCATCACCACAACAGACGTGCGACACCCTCGTCAGGTTGTGTGCCGATCTGCTAGAAGCAGTTACCCCGCGTCGCTGGCGTCGGGAGCGGCAAAACCGAACTGGTGCACCTTGAGGTAGCCGGAGCGGAACCCGGCCTCGGAGTAGGCGAGGTAGAACTCCCACATGCGGCGGAACACCTCATCGAAACCGAGGTCGGCGACCTCGGCCCAGCGCTGGTTGAACCGCTCCCGCCACAACCGCAGCGTGCGCGCGTAGTCCTGGCCGAACTCCCGCACGCCGTTCGCCTTGAGCTGGGTGTTCTCCTTGATCCCCTCGGCCACCGCCCGGGTCGACGGGATGAGCCCGCCGGGGAAGATGTACTTGTGGATCCAGGTGTAGGACGCGGCGCTGGCCAGCATCCGGTCGTGGTCCATGGTGATGGCCTGCAGCCCGAACTTGCCGCCGGGGCGGAGCCGCTGCCCGATCGTGCCGAAGAACGTGGGCCAGTAGTCGGCGCCGACGGCTTCGATCATCTCGACGCTGACCACGGCGTCGAACTCGCCCTGAGACTCGCGGTAGTCGCACAGCTGGACGTCGACCCGGTCGGAGAACCCGGCTTCGGCGATCCGCTGGTCCGCGAGGGTTTTTTGCTCCTGGGAAATGGTCAGTGACGTGACGCGCGCCCCGCGCGCGGCGGCACGGATCGCCAGCTCGCCCCAGCCGGTGCCGATCTCGAGCACCTCGCTGCCGTCACGGACGCCGGCGTAGTCCAGCACGCTGTCGAGCTTGCGGTGCTGCGCGACGGTCAGGTCGTCGTCCGGGCCGAAGATCGCCGACGAGTACATCATCGACTCGTCGAGGAAGGTCGCGAACAGGTCGTTGGACAGGTCGTAGTGCCGGTGGATGTTCGCCCGGGCGCCTTCGAGAGTGTTCTGCTCGACCGTCGGCTGGCGGCGGTCGACGAACCGCCGGAACTTCTGCAGTACCGGCGGGATGACGACGGCCATCCGCTCGGCGAACGGGGTGAGCAGTTCGGCGAGGCGGTCCGTCGTCCAGTCGCCTGCCATGTACGACTCGCCGAAGCCGATCTTCGCGTCGACGCCGAGGCGGTGGAAGAACGCCGCCGGGCGGTGCAGGCGCATCTCCGGGGAGCCCTCGCCGCCGGCGCCGAGCCGCTTGCCGTCGGGGAGCACGACGCTGACGTCGAGCGGCCGGACAGCGTGCCGGAACAAGGACTCCGCGATCCGCGCTCGCAACGGCGAGTGGGGCGGCGTGTCGAGACCGGGCCAATGGTTCTCTTCGGGCTTCGGCCGGTCCGCCGGCACTGTCGCCCGATCGATGCTTGAGGTGGTCAAGGCACTCCCTCCCGCCGGCATTTCCTATCAGCCGGTAAAATAATAATCCAGGCGCACGTTTCCCGCGCTGGTGCTGTTCACCACTTGTGGTCACTGCCACGGCATGCCCGCTCGGTCAGACCGGGATTCGCAGCCGCTCGGCATCCGGCTTGGTCTCGGCGGCCGCTGGTGGCCGGTCGGCCACGGCGTCGCGGGTGAATTCGCGGGTGAATTCGCGGGTGAATTCGCGGACCAGGCGCGTCCAAACTCCGGCCCGGCGCAGCATTGCGTGACCTTCGCGGTCGATCTCGTAGCGGACCACGCGGGTCGCGACCGGCTCGGCGCGCAGGGCGAAGGAGTACGAGCCCGCCGGGTCGGTCATGTGGTCCTGGGTGCCGTGCGCGATGAGCACGGACCGGCCGGCGACGGCGTCGACAGGTTCACCCTCAGGTGTCCACGGCGCGAGGGCCGCGACAGCGACGACGGCGGGGTCGTCGGCGACCCGCAGCCCGACCCGGCCGCCCATGGAATGCCCGACGAGCACGATCCGGACGCCGGGATGGTCTTCACGGATGCGGTCGAGGGCCCACCGCGCGTCGGCGAGTGCGTCCTGCCCCTCGCCGTTCCAGCCGTAGACACGGTTTCGCAGCAGACGCACTTCGACGCCGTGTTCGCGGCCGTCACGGTGGATCGCCGCGGCGATCGGGACCATCCGCAGGTAGGCGAGCTTCCACGGAGGCACCGGCGCGCGGCTTTGCTCCGCTCCGCCGTGCAACACCAGTACCACTGACTTCACCGGTCCGGCCGCAGCACGGACGGACACCACCGGAAGACTCTCGTTCACCAGCGCAGACCTCCTCGTAACGGTCAACCACACCGGAGGTTCGCGGTATTCCGCCGCGTGCCCTCCCGCCCGCACCGATAGGTTCGGCGCCAGATGTCGAAAAGAAGGGCGGATGTGGTGAGCACCACCGAACAGTGGGAAAGCGTCGCGGGCATGCTGGCCGAGGCCGAACGCACCAACAGCGAGAGCCTCGACAAGGCGGCCGAGCTCGTGCTCGGCGTCATCGGATCGGACGCGCTGGTCTACACCGCGGGGGCGGGCCATTCGCTGGCCGCCGTCGCCGAGACGTTCTACCGCGCAGGCGGCCTGGCCTGCGTGTACCCGCTCTATCACCCCGAGCTGCTGCCGATCCACGGCGCGCAGTCCTCCACGGTCGCCGAGCGGCGCTCCGGGCTGGCGGCGGAAGTACTGGCCGCGACCCCGCCGGGGCCGGGTGACGTGGTCGTGGTGTTCTCGACCTCGGGGGTCAACCCGTACCCGGTCGAACTGGCCCGGGTGGCCAAGGCCAACGGCGCGGCGGTGATCGCGGTGACCTCGATCGCGACGTCGTCGGCGGCTCCGAAGCGGTCCGGCACGACGCTGGCCGAAGAGGCCGACGTCGTGCTCGATTCGGGTGTCCGGCCCGGGGATTCGAGTTACCCGCCGGACGCTCCGGTGACCGCGCCGGTATCCACAGTGGTCAACGCCTTCCTGTGGAACCTGGTGCTGACCAGGGTCCTCGACGGCGGCGCCGCGGCGGGGGTCGACGTGCCGCTGTGGCGCAGTTCCAACGTCGAAGGCGGCGACCAGGCCAACAAGGCACTGCTGGCCAAGTACGAGCCGCGGGTACCGCCGCTGCGGTGAAGGGTCCGCGAGCTCGTGAGTGTTCCGGCCGGTTCTAAGCAGGTTCTAAGCGGCCGGAACACTCACGAGTTCTGCTACAGCCCCCATCAAGCCGGGGACGGCTCTTCCGCGAACTGGGTGCGGTAGAGGGATGCGTAGCGGCCGTCGGCGGCGAGGAGGGTCTCGTGGTCACCGCGTTCGACGATCGTGCCGTACTCGAGGACCAGGATCTGGTCCGCTGCGCGGATGGTCGACAGGCGGTGCGCGATGACCAGTGCCGTACGCCCCTCCAGCGCGGTCGCCAGCGCTTCGCCGACGGCGGCTTCGGACTCGGAGTCCAGGTGCGCGGTCGCCTCGTCCAGCAGGATCACCTTCGGCTGGGCGAGGAGGAGCCGGGCGATGGTGAGCCGTTGCCGTTCACCGCCGGAGAGCCGGTAGCCCCGCTCCCCGACCAGCGTCTCGAGCCCGTCGGGCAGTTCGTGCACCAGCTCGCCGAGCCGCGCTTGCTCCAGCGCGTGCCAGAGGTCGGCATCGGACGCACCGGGCTGGGCGTAGGCGAGGTTCGCGCGGATGGTGTCGTGGAACAGGTGGCCGTCCTGCGTGACCACACCGACGGTCTCCCGCAGCGTTTCGAAGCTGAGCTCCCGGACATCGACCCCGGCCAGCCTGATCGCGCCGGAATCCACGTCGTAGAGCCGCGGCAGCAGCGTGCCGATGGTGGACTTACCGGCACCGGATGATCCGACGAGTGCGATCAGCTGTCCCGCCTCGGCCCGGAAACTCACCCCGTGCAGCACTTCCTCGCCGACGCGGTGGTCCAAAGTGGACACATCCTCGAGCGACGCGAGGGAGAACCGGTCCGCCGCCGGGTAACCGAAGCGGACGTCGTCGAACTCCACCGACACCGGGCCGTCCGGCACGGTCTTGGTGTCGGGCAACTCGGTGATCATCGGCTTGATGTCGAGCACCTCGAAGACCCGCTCGAACGAAACCAGCGCGGTCATCACGTCGACACGGACGTTCGCCAACGCCGTCAGCGGTGCGTAAAGCCTGGTCAGCAGCAGTGCGAGCGCGACGACCGTGCCGGGCTGCAACTGTCCGCGCAGCGCAAGCCAACCGCCGAGGCCGTAGACCAGCGCCTGCGCGAGCGCCGAAACCAGCGTCAGGCTGGTCATGAACCAGCGGGTCAGCATCGCGCTGCGGACACCGATGTCGCGCACCTGCGCGGCCCGCACGCCGAACTCCTCGGCTTCGGAAACTGGCCGTCCGAACAGTTTGACCAGCGTGGCGCCGGGCGCGGAAAAGCGCTCGGTCATCTGCGTGGTCATCCCGGCGTTGAGGTTCGCCGAACTGCGCTGCAGATCCGCCATTCGTTTACCCATCCGCCGGGCGGGCAGCACGAAGATCGGCAGCAGAACCAACGCGAACAGCGTCACCTGCCAGGACAGCGTCACCATCACCACCAGCGACAACACGAGCTGGATAACGTTGGTGACCAGCCCGGACAACGTCGCGGTGAAGGTGCGCTGCGCGCCGATCACGTCGTTGTTGAGCCTGCTGACGAGCGCGCCGGTCCGGGTGCGGGTGAAGAACGCGACAGGCATCCGCTGCACGTGCTCGAACACCGCGCGCCGCAGGTCGTAGATCAGCCCTTCACCGATCCGCGCGGACTGCCACCGTTCGGCCAGACCGAGCCCGGAGTCGGCGACCGCCAGCAAGGCGATCACCACCGCGAGCCAGATCACCGTCGACACCTCGCGGTGGCCGATGATCGCGTCGACCACCTTGCCCGCCAGCACCGGCGTGGTGACCGCCAGCACCGCGGAGATCACTGTCAGTCCCAGGAAAACCACCAGCCGGCGCCAATGTGGTTTGGCGAACCGGGCCACCCTGCCGACCGTGCCGCGGGTGAGGCCTCTCGGCACGTCCCCCGCCCGCATGGCCGAATTCATCAACGACCACGAGTTGTCCACTTGCGCCTCTTCCCGGCCAAAAGCTCAACTATACTTGAGGTATTTTCCGCGTATTGCCTGGATAACGCGCAGCACAGGGGAATTCTTCCCTATCCTCACAGATTCGCGAAACCGGGGCGCAGCCGGTCCGGGACGCTGCGTAACATGGGATGTTCAAGATCAACGCACTACGGCCCGAAATGGGTCACGCTTGCCAAGCGGCGCAAGGAGTCCGCTTTCCCCTGGTGATCGTCTCGGTGCGGGCTCGACGACGATCCGGTCGGTGGCGCCGGCCCCCCGTGACCGGTCCGCACGCGAGATACGCGTACGGCAGTCGGACTCGGCGCTGCCCACCCTCCACACTGGTGTTCGGTGACTCACAAGAACTTCTGGAAACGGCGGTGCCCCCCGCGCCCGGCCGTTACTTCTTCTTGACCCGGGTCGCACCGCCTCGTCCGCGCAGTTGCACGCCTGATTCCGAGAGCACCCGGTGCACGAACCCGTACGATCGGCCGGTCGACTCCGCGAGTGCACGGATGCTCGACCCCTTCTCGTATTTCTTTTTCAGGTCAGCGGCCAGCTTGTCGCGCGTGTTTCCTGTGATCCGCGCGCCTTTCTTCAGGTCAGCCACGTTGATCCGCCTTCCGCCTGAGAGTGTCTTGGGCCACATTCGACCCCTGCCGCGCAATGATCGAACACTGGCGGCCGGAATGCCAGACGACGGGCACAAATCAGTCGCAATCGCGATCACATTGGGCCATTCCAGTGCCTCAAGGGGTCGAAACAGGCACCCGAATGGCCGCATGGTCACGCAAGCTGGACAAGTTCCAGATAATCGGCGGACCAGTGATCCTCGGTTCCGTCGGGCAGCAGGATGACCCGCTCGGGCTCGAGCGCCTCCACCGCGCCCGGGTCGTGCGTGACCAGGACGACGGCGCCGGAGAAGCTCTTCAGCGCTTCGAGGACCTGCGCACGGCTGGCCGGGTCCAGGTTGTTCGTGGGCTCGTCGAGCAGCAGCACGTTCGAAGCGCTCGAAACGAGACCCGCGAGCGCGAGCCTGGTCTTCTCGCCACCGGACAACGTGCCGGCGGTCTGGTCGAGCTGTTCGCCGGTGAAGAGGAACTGGCCGAGCAGGTTCCGCAATTCCTGTGCGCCGGTATCGGGCGCCGCATGGCGGATGTTCTCCCACACACTCGCGTCGTGATCGAGCGTTTCGTGTTCCTGTGCGTAATAGCCCAACCGCATTCCGTGACCTGGCAGCAGCTGACCGGTATCGGGTTTTTCCATTCCGCCGAGCAGCCGCAGCAAAGTGGTCTTCCCGGCACCGTTCAAACCGAGCACGACGACCTTCGAACCGCGGTCGATCGCGAGGTCGACCCCGGTGAAGATCTCGAGCGAGCCGTACGACTTGGACAGCCCCTCGGCCATCAGCGGAGTCTTGCCGCACGGGGCCGGTTCGGGGAAGCGGATCTTGGCGACCTTGTCGGCCACGCGCGTCGCGTCGAGGCCGGCCAGCAGCTGGTCCGCCCGGCGCGCCATGTTCTTCGCGGCGACCGCCTTGGTGGCCTTGGCGCCCATCTTCAACGCCTGCGTGTGCAGGACCGAAGCCTTCTTCTCGGCGTTGGCCCGCTCGCGGCGGCGGCGCTTCTCGTCGGTGGCCCGCGCGTCGAGGTAACGCTGCCAGGTCATGTTGTAGTGGTCGAGCTCGCTGCGCGTGGCATCGAGGAACCAGACCTTGTTGACGACGTCGGCGAGCAGGTCGACGTCGTGGCTGATCACGACCAGACCGCCCTCGTGCGACTTGAGGAAGCCGCGCAGCCAGTTGATCGAGTCGGCGTCGAGGTGGTTGGTGGGCTCGTCGAGCAGCAGGATCGTCTCGGACTTGCCACCCGCGCCTGCCTCGGCCGCGGCGAACAGGATCCGGGCGAGCTCGACACGGCGACGCTGCCCACCCGAGAGCGTCTGCAGGGTCTGAGCGAGGACGCGGTCGGCGAGGCCGAGGTTCGAGCAGATCCGGGCAGCCTCGCTCTCGGCCGCGTAACCGCCGAGGGAAGCGAAGCGCTCCTCCAGCCGGCTGTAGCGGTTGATGGCCTTGTCGCGCTGGGCGTCGTCGACGAGCTCGGACATCGCCATCTGCGCCTTCTCCATGTCCCGCAGCAGCGTGTCGAGACCGCGCGCGGAAAGCACGCGGTCCTTCGCGGTGACCGAGAGGTCACCCTCGCGCGGGTCCTGTGGGAGGTAGCCGATTTCACCGGTGACGCGGACCTCGCCGGCGTGCGGCTCGCCTTCGCCGGCAAGCACCTTCAACGAGGTGGTCTTGCCGGCGCCGTTGCGGCCGACGAGGCCGATGCGGTCGCCTTGCTGGATGCGCAGGGTGGTGTCGGCGAGGAGGATGCGCGAGCCGGCGCGCAGCTCCATGCCTGAAGCCGTGATCACAGGGAACTCCCAATTAGGGGGTGGTGGAGAGGGTCTTTGGTGGGCACTGTCGACCCACGGTGGGCCGGGAGAGCATCAGAACGAACCGGCAGTCGCCGGCTCGGAGCTACTCCAGTTGGATATCCACGTGATCAGTGTACGGGTTGCGGGCAATCGGTTTCCGTCCCCGTGGCGCTCGTCTCACGAATCGCGGACGACGATCTCCAGCGCGACCGCCCGCTCGGCGGCTTCGACGAGCACGTCCAGGCGCGGTTCCGCGACGTCGAGGACCCGTGCTTCGGCGCGCGCGAAAAGCGGCGTCAACCTGCGGTCTTCGCGAAGTTCATCCAGTGCGTGGCGATCTCCGCCCAGCACGACGGCATCCATGTCGTCCAGCCGCGGCACGAGGACTTCGAACGCGTTGAGCGCGGCGTGCTGGAGCGACTGGCGGACCTGCCCCTCGCGGCGGCGGGCGAAGCGGTGCTGCGACCAGCCGCCGGCCGCGGACCGGCCGTGCACCTGCTGCCGGTCGGTGCGCGAGACGAGCACCTGGCCGTCACGGACGATGCCCATGCTGTGTCCGCCGAGGCGCACCAGCAGCAGCCCGATCCGGCGGGACTGCCGCATGTGGGTGATCAGCTGCTCGACGGCCAGTCCTTCGAAGTCCCGTTCGGCATCCCGTGCGAAGTCTCCGTCGACGCCTCCTTCGACACCTCCTTCGACGCCTCCTTCGACGCTGAGTGGGCCGAAGGGCACCGCCGCGACGGCCGTCGTGCCGTTTCTGGCGGTGACGACCACCTCGCCCGGCCGCAGCGTGGTGCTGACAACGCCGTCGTTGCGCTCGGCGAACCGGGCGAACCAGCCCCTCAGCCGGTCCGGCGGCACCTCGACGGCGCGGCCGCCACCCGCGACCTGACGTGTCTTGCTCATGGCGGTCACGGTACGGGCCGACCGCGCGGCCGGCCCGTACCGCGTTCGCAGGTCCTACACCGGCCCGCGCACCGGACGCCCCGATGCCTGGGTCGGGTGGACGAACCCGTTGATGTGCAAGGAAACAGCCCGTACGAAACCGGTGTCACCGCCGGCCGCGTCGACCACCGAGAACGTCCACGTGCCGTCCACCGAGGACGTGGCCAGCGACGTGAACTTCGCCGTCGGCCGCCAGGTTCCGGTGAAGGGCGCGTTCCCGGCGAGCACCGAGCTGAACGGCTGAGCCGCGCTGTCGGCGAACACGACCTGGCAGAGGTTGTTGCCACCGCTGCCGTTGCGCTGGAACACCGTCACCTTGGCGCCGGACGGCGACGTGAGCGTGCCCACCAGATCTCCGACGTAGGTATGGTCGAGGCCCACGGTGGTCGAACCCGCGGTGTCACTACAAGTCGTGCCGTCGACCGACAGCGTGACCTTGGACGCCGGGCCGACACCGCTGACCACGATCGGCACCGAAGCGCCGAGTGGGCTGTTGTCCGGGATCGCGACCGGGGCGCCGGCGTAGGCGAAGTCCGTCGCCACCGGCGAAGGCTGCCCCACCGACAGCGGGAATTCCGCTGTCGTCGGGGAAAGCGAACCGGCGAAGGTCACCCTCGCGTCGAGAACCACCGGGATGCCGAGCTGCTGCGTGGCGGGAACCGTCACCGTGAAGTCGTTCACCCCGGTCTGCCCCTGGCTGATCGTGCCGTAGGACTTCGCCCGCGGCGCGATCGTCACCCCGGGCGTCGGGCTGATGAGCACGACGCTCGTCGACACCGCGGCACCGTCGCCGTTGTTGGTGACCGGCAGGGTCACCTTCGCGGTGTCGCCCGGTTCCAGGTACCCGCTGCCGCCGGCCACCGAAACCGTCGGCTGCTGGGCCTGGACCAGCGGCTGCGGACTGGCACCGGTGTAGGCGAGCGCGCGGTCGGCCAGGATGACGCCCGCCCCGCTCACGTTGTCGACGCCGGGTGCCTCGATGTCCACGGCGGTGTTGACCAGCGCGGACCGGACGTCAGCGGGCGAAAGGCCCGGGTTGCCCGACAGCACCAGCGCCGCGACGGCCCCGGCGTGCGGGGCGGCCGCGGAGGTGCCGAAGAACGGGGAGAACCCGCCGACGCTCGTGCTCACGCCGTCCGCCGCGGCGATTTCCGGTTTCTGGCGTACCTCGCCACCGGTCGCGGTGACGTTGCCCGGGGTGATCGGCGTGCCGTCTGCCTGGTAGAACATGCGCCTCGGCCCGTCCGAGCTGAACCGCTCGACCTTGCTGGCGGCGCTGAACGAGCCGGGGAACGGCCCGGCCGGGTTAGCCGGGTCGCCGGGCTCGAGTGGCCTGGGGAACGCGGCAGCGGCCGGCACGGCAGCCACGCTGAACGCCTGTCGTGCCGCGGAGTGGCCCACGGTGACACCCGGGGTGTTGTACGCCTTCAGCCCGTCCGCCGAGTTGGAGAACCGGCCGCCCAGCGCCGAAAGCGAGAGGTAGCGGGCCTGCCCCGAGAACTTGACGACCGCGAGGCGCAAGCCCGTGCCGCCGAAAATCGGCGTGTTCAGCCGCTCGTACGGGTCCTGGGTACCGGTTTGGTTGTTCTGGCTGAACGAAACCACGTTGCCCGCCGCGTCGAGCAGGTAGAGGTCGTAGTCGTTCGACGAGGCGCCCAGCGGGTCCGACCAGAACAGCGTCACCGGCACACCGGCCGAGGACGCGTCGGAGATCGGCTCGAAGATCTGGGTGCCGCCGGCGCCGGCGAAGTTGTGCGCGGTGCCGGCGAACTTGCCGACGCTCTTGCCGGAGTCGGCGAAGTCGCCCTCCCAGTGCGCGGCGGTGCCGTCGGCCACACTGCCTTCGTTGCCGGCCGAAGAGAAGTAGAGCGCACCGTCGGCGGTGACGTCGTTGACGGCCTGCGCGATGAGGCCGTCCTGGAACGGCGACTCGGTGAAGTAGATGACGTCGTCGACGATGACGTCGCAGTGCGACTGGAAACGCAGGTTGCGGATGTTGTCCGCGAAGCTGGCGTCGGAGGTGAACGCGGTCGCGAAACCGAGCGCCGCGCCGGGCGCCAGGTCGTGGATGATCTCCAGCATCGCGGTGCCTTCGTCACCGGAACCCTGCTGGCCGGCCGGCACGTCGACGGACGCCGGGAGCTCGCCCTTCGCCTGCGAGACGGCGAGCGAGTCGACGCCGTCGGACAACGCGCACGCCTTCACCCCGACGCCGGTGACGCCGTACTGCTGACGTGCGATGTCGGCGCCCTCGGCCTTGTCGCCTTCGCTGGTGACCGTGCCGGTCTGCACGCCTGCGGCCTGGGCTTTCGCCTTGGCCTGTGTCGCCTGCTGCAACGCGGCGCCGATCCGCGCGGCCTTGGCTTCCTTGGTTTCCGGCTTCACCGCCGGTGCCGCCGGAGCGTTCGGCTCGCGGGCTGTCCGCGCCTGGTCGGCGACCTGGATCTGCCGCACGTCACCCCGTTGGGCGAGCGTCGTCACCGCTGCGAGTGGTAACTCAGCGCGCACGTTCCCGGTCCGCTGCGAAACCGCGCGGATGCCTCCGCCGGCCGCCTTGACCGAGTTGATGAAGTTGTCGGACACCTTGTCGACGCGGATGTCGACCACCACGGTCCCGCTCGCCGACACGTTCGCGCCGGTCTGGAGCCGGGGCACCGCGGCGGCGGAAAAACGCGACGCGCGGAGCTTCTGCTCGACGAGCAGACTGCTGTCTACTTTGGCTTCCCCAGCACTCTGAGACTTCTTAATCGCTTGCAGGGCGGCGATTTGCTGCTCGGTAGTGGCGGAAAAAGTGCCCGCCGAGCCGGCCGTGGCCGCCGAGGCCGTCGTGGGTGTGACAAGACCGAGGACAGCGATCAGTACCGCTGCCCCGGCCGTGGTTCTTGCTCTGATGGCTCTCATGGAATGAGCTGGACGCACATGCGCCTCCGGTGATTAGGCGCGTGCCCCGACTCACGCTGACCAACGTCGGTGATCACCGACTGGATATAGCTAAAAACAGAGGGTGTCGGTAAACATCACCCGTTCGAGTGACACTGGAACGGTAATTTCCGCTCACCCTCCGAATTCGTCGCCGCAGGTCAAGCCGTGGGCGGGAGTGAGGCAGGTCCACGTACCCTCAAGGCCACTACATGGCGACCCTCGCAGCCCGGGGCGAGGTGTGACGCTGTGACCTGACGTGAAGGCCACCTTCACAGCGTTAGGCGCACTCAACTAGGCCTTCACGACGCCCCTGCCCTACCGAAAGTGCCTTCAGGAGCCCCAACAAGCACAACGCAACTGGCCCTCAACCCCGCTGCCAGCACCCACTCGCCCCGGTCCTTGCTGCTCTGGACAGAACCGACCACCCCGACCCCCTGAGGTTCCACGCATTGGCGTTCAACGCACTGCGAGGGCCCGCCATGTCGTGGCCTTGAGGGGTCCCGCCCCGGTCAGAGGACGAAGGAGTCCGACCAGGGTTGCGAGGCGCGGCCGGACAGGGCGTCGAGCAGGCTGACGGCCTGCTTGTCGGTCAGCGAAGCGACGAAGTCGACGACGGCGCGGCCGCGCGCGAGGCCGCGGACGGCGTCCTCACCGCTCACGCGCTCACCGGTGGCGCCGACCAGCAGCTCCGGCGACGTCCGGGCCAGCCCGGCGTACTCGCCGTGCGCCAGCTCGACGAGGTCATGCAGCCGGCGCGGGAGGCGGTGGATCTCGTCGCGGTCGAGCAACCAGGCTTCCAGCGCGTCGACGAGCATCGACACCAAACTCGCCTGCCCGCGTTGGTGCAGCGCGAGGTCCGGGCGCAGCAGGACGAACCGCCGGTGCACGAATTTCAGCACCTGCACCTCGTGCCACTGCGCCGGGCTCAGTGTGACGTGCCCGGACCGCGTCGGCGGCGAAGGCACCACGAGCACCCCGCCGACCAGCCTCGACGTCCAGCGGGACGAGAACGCGGCCGTTGCCTGCTCGGCCTCGGTCGAGCCGTCGAAGACGCTCGCCAGCAAGTCGTCGACGAGCTCCGCGCGCACCCTGGCGACTGCGTCGGCGAAAGCTTCGTCGTCGACGATCCAGGCGTCTTTCGCGTGCAGCCGACGCCTCAGTCGCTCGAGCGAGTACCCAGGGCGGCGATGTTCCGTCGTCAGGTCTTCGTCGTCCACAGTGGACATCTCACGCGTGTGCCGCGCCCACTCACCGAGTTCCGCGGCGACGGAAGCGTGCTGGAGCACTCCGATGCGGTGGAAGTCCTGCAGATCGTGGATGGCGTACGCGATGTCGTCCGCAGTGTCCATAACGGACGCTTCAACGGTCTGCTGCCAATCCTCGACACGTCCGGCGAACGGCGCGCGGGCCTCCGCGAAATCGTCCAACTCCGTGCTGTAGGCCGAAAACTTGGACGATCCGGTACCAGGGGCGTTGTCCGGCTCAGCGGCGCCGCGCGGCGGGACCGACAAGCCCGCCGGATGCGGATCGGGGAAGTGCAGCCGCGCCCACGGGTACTTCAGCACCGCGGCACGAACGGCCGCGGTCAGGTCCAGCCCCACCGCCGACGGCCCGCGGACATCGGTCGTGGTCAGGATCCGGAACGTCTGCGCGTTGCCCTCGAACCCGTCCGCCAGCCCGAAACGATGCCGCGCGATACGGTCGAGTGTCTGTTCGCCGAGGTGCCCGAACGGCGGGTGGCCGAGGTCGTGCGCCAACGCGGCGGCCTCGGCGACGTCCGGGTCGCAGCCGCCGAGCTTGTCGGCCAGCGCGGCGGACTCGCTCGACGCGCAGATGCGCTCGGCGATCGCCCTCGCCACCTGGGCGACCTTCAGGCTGTGCGTGAGCCGGTTGTGCAGCAAACCGGAACCACCCGCGCTGACGACCTGGGTGACCCCGCCGAGCCGGGCGAAGAAAGGCGACGCGGCGATGCGGTCGCGGTCGATGCGGAACGGGCCGGTCGCCAGGTCAGTGAAGCCGCTCGCCCCTTCGGTCGCATCTCGACGCTGTGCCCTCGGATCCTCGTCTCGCATGCCCGACACCGTATCTGTCACGGGCGCCGGTAACCTGCCGAGGTGGTGGACGTGCTGATCGCGGGTGCCGGCCCGGCGGGCTGGGCGCTCGCCGGCGCCTGCGCCCGCCTCGGGCTCGACACCGCACTCGCCGATCCCGCACCGGACGCACCTTGGCAGGCCACCTATGGGCTCTGGGCGGACGAGGCACCCGATCTGCCGGCGTCCGCCGTCGCCGCAGCGCCTGCCCGCACGCTCGCCATTGCCGTGTCCGAGTACGTCATCCCGCGCCAGTACCTGGTCATCGACAACAACGGACTGCGCGACGCCTTCGCCGACAACCGCGTCGAGGTGGTCACCGGCCAGGTCGACCAAGTCGTCTCCGGCAAACTCGGCACCACCGTCGTGTTCGACGGCGGACGCCGGATGGCGGCGGGTGTCGTGGTGGACGCCAGCGGCGCAGGGCGCGCACTGTCCGGCGGTCCGGCCAAACGCACCACCGCCGAGCAGCACGCGGTCGGTGTCGTACTCGACGTCGCGGATGCCGAACGGCTCGTACCGGACGCGGGGCACACCGCGTTGTTCATGGACTGGCGGCGTCCGGCGCCCGATCCCACGTTCCTCTACGCGCTGCCCCTCGGCGGCGGCCGCGTCCTCGTCGAAGAGACCTCGCTCGCCCGACGGCCAGGTCTCGGGCACGACGTTCTCGCCGCCCGGCTGAAAGCCCGGTTCGCGGGCGCGGGAATCCGGTCCGGCGGCCGGACCGAACGCGTCCGGATCCCACTGGACCTGCCGGTCCCCCGGAACTCGGCGATAGTCCCGTTCGGGGTCACGGCCGGGCTCGTGCACCCGGCGACCGGGTACAGCCTCGCCGGCTCGCTCCGGCTCGCGCCTCTCGTCGCGAAAGCAGTCGCTGACGGGCTCGCACAGGGGCCCTCCGCGGCGTCCGGCGCGGCACGACGGGCGCTCTGGGGTCCTCGCGCCCGCGCGGTGCACACCCTGCGCAAACGCGGCCTGAACGCGCTGTTGGGCATGTCCTGCTCCGAATTGCCCGAATTCTTCGAGCTGTTCTTCGCACTCCCTGTCGAGCGGCAGCGCGCCTTCACGTCCGGCCGCGAAGACCTGACCGGAACAGCGGTCACCATGGCGGAGATTTTCCGCCGCAGCCCCGGAAAGCTACGCAAACACCTCATCCGCTGACCTGGATTCCCCCATCCGGGGGCCGCCATGGTGAACATCAGCCGACATGAGTTTGATTTCTGTCGGCGAACGGCGATTATCTAGTCGTGGGCCCGACCCCGACGATCGTGAGCTTCGCCTTCCAGCCGTTGTTCAGCTTGCACACCGGCGGTGTCGTCGCGCTCGAAGCGCTGGCGAAGCCCGGCCGGGGTACGGCGCACCAGCTGCTCGCCGAAGCACGTCGCGAAGGCAGGCTGACCGACGTCGACATCGCACTGGCCGCCGACGCGACCCGGCAGGAAGCCGAGCACCACTCGCCGCTTCCCCTGCACCTGAACCTCACCGCGCCGACCCTGGCCGCCCCGGCCGAGTCGTTCGAGCCGCTGCTCAAGGCGCTCGCCGACGCCGGACGGCGGCCGCGTGAGGTCGTGCTCGAGATCGGGCCGCCGTTCTCGCGGCTCCCCGTCGACCAGATCTGCGCCGGCATGCGGAACCTCGGCGAGCTGGGCTTCCGCATGGCCCTCGACGGGCTCGGCCGCGGCGACCTGCCGTTGACGCTGCTCACGTCGGCCCCGGTCGACCTGGTCAAACTGGACCGCGGGCTGATCCGGCGGCTGAGCGACGACGACGCCGCGGTCGCGGTTGTCGAAGCGCTGCTGCACTACACGTCCAAAACCAGTCTCCGCCTCGTCGCCACCGGCCTCGAGACCGAAGCCCAACTCGCCGTCGCGCGCCGGCTCGGTATCCGGATCGCGCAAGGCACCCTGTTCGCCGAGGCCGGTCCCGAACCGGAGTGGCCGGGCGTCATCCCGGCCGTTCCGGACCCGCGAATCGAGGTGGCGGTGCCTGGGCCGCGGGTACGCGACTTCCTGCGCCCGGCGACCACCGTGCCGACCGGGGCGACCTGCGAGGACGTCCTCACTGTGCTCGCCGAGGAGAACGGCCCGACCGGCATCGTCGGGGTCGACGCGGCGAACCGGCCGCTGTGGTCGGTCGACCGGACCCGCTTCCTGGTCGCGGTCACCGGGCCGTACGGGCACGCCCTGCACGCGAAACGCCCCGCCGAGCGCCTCGCGGACTCACCGCACACCATCCGCGCGGACGCCGGCGCGCTCGAGTTCCTGGAGCTGGTCACCGACGCCGACTGGGGACGCACGGGCGACGACGTCGTGGTCATCGACCCAGCCGGCAAGTGCCTCGGGGTCGTGCTGGTGACCGACGTCGTGCGGGGGGTGGCCGAAGCGAAGGTCGAGGAGGCCGCGGCGCTCAACCCGCTCACCCGCCTGCCGGGCACGGACACGGTGGCCAGGGAGGTCGACCGCCGGATCAACGCCGGTGAGCCGTTCGTGGCCGCCTGGCTGGACGTCGACTCGTTCAAGAACGTCAACGACACGGCCGGGTTCGCCGCGGGTGACGACCTGATCCGTGTGCTCGGCCGGACGCTGACCGAGCTTTCGGCCGACCACCGCCGGATGGCCGTCAGCCATGTCGGCGGGGACGACTTCCTCATCGCCTGCGACGTCGACGAGATCGCCGCGATCGCCGGACGGCTGCTGGACACGCCGTGGTCGGCGGAAGGTCTGCAGGTGACGGTGTCGCTCGCGACACTGGTGTGCGGCACTGGCGCGATCGCTTCGTACCGCGAGGCTTCGCGCCTGCTCGCGCCGCTGAAGAAGCGGGCCAAGGCCGTGCCCGGGTCAAGCTGGGTGCTGGGAAGGCCCGGCTCGGACCGCGTCGAAGTGCTGCGCGGCATAACCCGGCAGACAGTGCCGGAGCGGCGCGAACTCAGCCGGCCGGCTTGATGAACCCCGATTCGTAGGCCTTGATCACCGCTTGGGTGCGGTCCCGCGCGCCCAGTTTGGCGAGGATGTTGCCGACGTGGGTCTTGACCGTCTGCAGACCGAGGAAAAGCTCGCTAGCGATCTCCACATTGGACAGTCCGGTGGCCACCAGCCGGAGCACCTCGCCCTCGCGTTCGGTCAGCGCGGCAGCCTTCAGCGCGTCACCGGCGGCACCGCGATTCGCGGCGAGACGGCGGATCGCGGCCGGGAACAGCAGCGACTCCCCGGACGCGACCGTCCGGATGGCGGTGATGATCTCCTCCGGCCGAGCCCGCTTGAGCAGGAAACCACTGGCTCCGGCGAGCAACGCGTCGTAGACGTAGTCGTCGTTTTCGAAGGTGGTCACCACGATCACCTTCGGCGGTTTATCCATTGTGGACATCAGGTGGGCGGTGGCCCTGATCCCGTCGACGGTCGGCATCCGCACGTCCATCAGCACGACGGCCGGGGTCAGGCGGGACACCAGCCCAGGCACCTCGGAGCCGTCCGCGGCCTCGCCCACCACCTCGAGGTCCGGCTCGGAGGCGATGATCGCCCGAAGCCCGGCCCTGATCAACTGTTCGTCGTCGACCAGCAGCACCCCGACGCTCATCGCGCGCTCCCCCACGGCAACCTCACCAGAACCTCCCAGCGGTCTTCGTTGCGTCCCGCGGACAGTTCACCACGCAAGACCTCGACGCGCTCCGCCATCCCGCGCAACCCGCGTCCGCCGCCGTCCCGGCCAGCCGGGACGTCCGCGCCGAGCGCATTACTGACCGCCAGCTCCAGACGCCGATCTCCCGCGACGACCCGCAGCGACACCGGCACCTTCCCCGCGTGCTTCAGCGCGTTGGTCAGGCACTCCTGCAGGATGCGGTAGGCCTCTCTCGACACCACCGGCGGAACGGAATCCAGCTCCCCGGACACCTCGGCGTCGACGTGGACACCGGCCAGCCGCGTAGCCGACAGCAGCGGCGGCAACCCCGCGAGGTCCGCCTGCGGCGCTTTGCCCGACGACTCCTCGCGGAGCAGCCCGAGCACGTGATCGAGCTCTTCGAGCGCGGACCTGGCCGACTCTTCGATCGCGAGCAGCGCCTGTTCGGTAAAGTCCGGATCAGTGCGCAGGGTGCGGCGTCCGGCGCCGGCCTGGATGGTGACGACGCTCAGCGCGTGGCCCACCGAATCGTGCAGCTCCCGCGCGAGCCGGTTGCGCTCGACCAGGCGATCGGTACGGCGTTCGAGCTGTTCGATCCGCTCGGCCGCGGACAGCCCGAGCAGCCGCGTCGCGATCTTCGTGAGCACCGCGCCGACGCCGTTCACGACGTAGACCAGCACGACGATCGAGAGCAACAGGACCAAGGGCAGCCACGCGCGGGGCCAGCCTGCCGACAGCCGGATCGGCTCCTGGGAGCTCACCGTGAACTTGCCGGTGAACGCGGCGGCGATCGAGAACGCGAACAGGGCCGGCAGCGCGAGGCTGAGGAAACTCACCACGCCGCCGACCCCGACGTGCAGGACGAACACCGCGCTGTGCCGCAGGCGGGCACGCCGGCCCTTCGCGGGGCCGAAAACGGTGTCGGGCACCGGGTCGTCGAGCAGTTCCCGCAGGGCCGCGCCTTCGAGCGCACGGACAGCGGGCAGGAACGACGTCAGCACGACAACCACGAACGCACTCAGCCCGCCGATGACCCCGGCCGTCCCGAGCGTGGCCACCAGCGGAACCGACGACGGCACCAGGATCGCGCCGAACAGCAGGTACGGCACGCTCAACGCGCCGCCCAGGATGAGGTAAACCCAGCGGCGATAGGTCACCCGATCGTGCACCGGGGCCAGCAACCGTCGCAGGAACATGCCCGCGATCATCGCACCCCCGGCCCCTCCGAACCTCCCTCCTCAGCGGGAGTGGGGGTGGCGCGGAGGGTTGTGTCAGGGATCCCTGCGGGAGGACGTCAGCGGAAGGTGCGGACGGCGGTGGCGGGGGCGAAGCCGTTGGCGAAGTTGCGCTGAACGGTGGCGGCTTCCTGCGCGCTGGGCTTCTCGTTCTTGCACGACGTGCCAGGCCCGTGACCGGACATCAGCTCACTGCAGGGCCCGGTGTAGTCGTCCGGCAGGCCGAGGTTGTGGCCGATCTCGTGGGCGGCGATGCGGGTGACGTCGTAACCCTCGGCGACCTGGGTGGAATCGAGGTAGATCTGCCCGTTCCCGTGGCCATCGGTGTTCGTATACGAGCCCTGCCCGTCGTTCGTCTCGTGGATGACGATCGTGGCGGACGAGTCGCGCTTCACAAGCTTCACATCGGTGACGGCCGCGTTCCAGTTCGCCGCACCCTGGTCGATCTGAGCGACGTAGTCCGGAGCGTCACTGGAGCTGTAGTACAACGTGGTGACAGACGCCGCATCGGCGCCGGGAGCGCTCAGCAGCTGCGCCCCGAGTGGCACCGTCAAAGCCATGGCCACGACCACAACCCGACCGATCCCGCGTACGTTCATCGTCTCTCCTTCGCCGGAATGCCTGCTTGTAAGGAAAACAACCAACCACAGTGCGCTGAGTCACGTTAGAACCCCACAACGCCCCCGGCCACCGTCGAAAGTACTGTCCACAGTGGACGGTTTTGGCCCGGGACGACTCGGGGGACGTTTCGTACAATTGATTTGCACGAAACGTCCCCCGAGCAAGTTGGGGACCCCAGCCGATGTGACACCCAGCACCAAAATGCCACTTAGGGGCCCTGAAGTGGCCGTCAGAGCAGGCTTTCGGACCGCAGGTGCGGAGGTTCGAGCACAAGTGAAACCACTGCTGAAACTCTGTGGCGCCACGCACGGAAAAGTGCAGTACCCTGGGAGAGAGGCCGGTACTGCGACCGCGTGTCGCACTGGCCGTGCCCGGCGCCCACCTCCCCCTCGGGTCGCCGCGGCAAAGGAGGCCCTCGGCGCCGCGACCCCCAGGCCGCGCCGGGGGCCTCCGCTTTTACCCGGGCACGTGCCACCGGATTGCGGCCCGAGTTGCGCGTGCACGCGGTCGTCGGCGGCGACTTTGGTCTACCGCTGGACAAATGGGCCTCCGGGCACGAGGACGAGTTCGTGGGCCTGATCACGGACGCCTGTCAGCTGCTGGCCGCTCGGGATGTCATCACCGCCGAGCAGGCTGCCGAATGGCAGATTCTGGACGGTGCCACCGTGCTGTGACGCGGCGTTGACGAACTGAGCGGTCCCGCCTGTTCTCATCTTGGGCGAGGCGCACATCAGGATTGTGCGTGGCACCTACCCGACGGCGCCATGGGGACAGTGGTGGTATTTCGGCTCGCACCGGAACGATGGCCGGCCCACCACGATCGCCATGCGTGCGCCCTGAAAAAGAAAAAGACCCCGTCCGGTGGACGGGGTCTTCGCTCGAACTCCGAGATCACATGGTGAAACCGAGGGCGCGCAGCTGCTCGCGGCCGTCGTCGGTGATCTTCTCCGGGCCCCACGGCGGCATCCAGACCCAGTTGATCCGGAAGTCGCTCACGAGGCCGCCGCTGGTCAGCGCGGACCGCGTCTGGTCCTCGATGACGTCGGTCAGCGGGCAGGCCGCCGAGGTCAGCGTCATGTCGATGGTCGCGGAGTTGTCCGCCTCCACCCGGATGTCGTACACCAGGCCGAGGTCGACGACGTTGATCCCGAGCTCGGGGTCGACCACGTCGCGCATGGCCTCCTCGACGTCTTCGAGGTTCGCGAGGTCGACCGCGGGCGCGGCCTGCTCCGGCAGGTCGGCGGCCGTGCGCCCCTCGCGGGACACCTCGACCGTGCTCGTCTCGTCAGTCATGAAGTCTCCACTCCGGCGGCACTACGGGCCACCGCGTCTTTGAATGCCATCCAGCCGAGCAGTGCGCACTTCACCCGTGCCGGGTACTTCGCCACGCCCGCGAACGCGATGCCGTCTTCCAGCACGTCCTCGTCCGGCTCAACCTTGCCACGGCCCTGCATCAGCTCGACGAAGGCGTCCATGGTGGTGAACGCCTCCTCCACTGTGTGCCCGACGACGAGGTCCGTCAACACCGACGTGGACGCCTGGCTGATCGAACAGCCCTGGCCCTCGTAGGAGATGTCGGAGACCTTGCCGTCGTCGAGCTTCACCCGGAGGGTGACCTCGTCGCCGCAGGTCGGGTTGACCTGGAACGACTCGGCGTCGAACGGCTCACGCAGGCCACGGCCGTGCGGGTGCTTGTAGTGGTCCAGGATGATCTCCTGGTACATGCTCTCGAGATTCATCAAGCCACCCCGAAGCTCGTGACACCAAAGAAGCGCTGCGCCTCGCGGATCCCCGCCACCAGGGCGTCCACTTCGGCCAGTGTGTTGTAGATGTAGAACGACGCGCGCACGGTCGCCGGGACCGAGCACGCCCGGTGCAGCGGCCACGCGCAGTGGTGGCCGACGCGCACGGCGATGCCGAGGCTGTCGAGCACCTGGCCGGCGTCGTGCGGATGCACCCCGTCGATCACGAACGACACCAGGCCACCGCGGTCGGCCATGTCCGTCGGGCCGATGATCCGCACGCCGGGGATCTCGCTGATCCCGGCTATCGCGGCCTCGGTGAGCAGGTGCTCGTGCGCGGCGACGCGGTCCATGCCGATCGCCGAGAGGTAGTCGACGGCCGCACCGAGGCCGACGGCCTGGGAGATCATCGACGTGCCCGCCTCGAACCGCTGCGGCGGCGGAGCGAACGTCGTGCCCTCCATGCGGACCATTTCGATCATCGAGCCGCCGGTCAGGAACGGCGGCATCGCCACGAGCAGCTCGGCGCGCCCGTAGAGCACGCCGATCCCGTTCGGGGCCAGCATCTTGTGCCCGGAGAAGACGGCGAAGTCGACCCCGAGATCACGGAAGTCGACACTGAAGTGCGGCACCGACTGGCACGCGTCCAGCACGGTCAGCGCGCCGACCTTCTTCGCCGCGGCGACCAGCGGCGCAACCGGGTTGATCGTGCCGAGCACGTTGGACTGGTGCGCGAACGCGACCACCTTCGTGCGCTCGGTGATCAGCTCGTCGATGTCCGAGAGGTCGAGCCTGCCCTCGGGGGTGATCTTGAACCACTTCAGCGTCGCGCCGGTGCGCTGGCACAACTGCTGCCAGGGCACCAGGTTCGCGTGGTGCTCCATCTCGGTGATGACGATCTCGTCGCCGGGGCCGACCACAAAGCGCGCGGCTTCGGGGCCGGCTGTCGCGGCGTTGCTCATCGCGTACGCGACAAGGTTGATGCCCTCGGTGGCGTTCTTGGTGAACACCAGCTCCTCCGGGGAGGTCCCGACGAACTCGGCGACCCGCGCGCGGGCCTCCTCGTAGGCGTCGGTGGCCTCTTCGGCGAGCTGGTGCGCGCCGCGGTGCACCGACGCGTTCGAGGTGTCGAGGAACCGCCGCTCCGCGTCGAGCACCGGCGTCGGCCGCTGCGAGGTTGCGCCGGAATCCAAGTACACCAACGGTTTCCCGTCCCGGACAGTCCGGGAGAGGATGGGGAAGTCGGCCCGCAACGCGGCCACGTCCAAAGGTGTCCCCAAGGGGACAGAGTTAGCCAGGCCGTTTGCTGTGGTGGTCATCGGGCCGACTCCTCTCGGTGTAGTTCATGGATCCCAGGAGACCCGGGAAAGATCAGACGGCTGCGGCGCCGACGTACTTCACGTAGCCGTTTTCCTCGAGCTCGTCAGCCAGTTCAACGCCGCCGGACTCCACGATCTTCCCGCCGGCGAACACGTGGACGAAGTCCGGCGTGATGTGCTTGAGGATGCGCGTGTAGTGCGTGATCAGCATGACGCCGACCTCGTTCGCGGCCTTGTACTGGTTGACTCCCTCGGAGACGACCCGCAGCGCGTCGACGTCGAGGCCGGAGTCGGTCTCGTCGAGGATCGCGATCTTCGGCTTGAGGATCGACAGCTGCAGGATCTCGTGGCGCTTCTTCTCACCACCGGAGAAACCTTCGTTCACACTGCGGTCGGCGAACTCGGACGAGATCTCGAGCTTGCCCATCTCCTCCTTGACCTCCTTGACCCACGTGCGGAGCTTGGGGGCTTCGCCGCGGACCGCGGTGGCGGCGGTGCGGAGGAAGTTCGACATCGAGACGCCCGGGACCTCGACCGGGTACTGCATGGCCAGGAAGAGACCGGCGCGGGCGCGCTCGTCCACGGTCATCTCGAGTACGTTCTCGCCGTCGAGCAGCACCTCGCCCGAGGTCACGGTGTACTTGGGGTGACCGGCGATCGCGTAGGACAGGGTGGACTTGCCGGAACCGTTGGGGCCCATGATCGCGTGGGTCTCGCCCCCGCGGATCGTCAGGTTCACGCCCTTGAGGATCTCCTTGTCACCCTCGTCGGTGATGACCGACGCGTGCAGGTCCTTGATTTCCAGGGTTGCCATATCTTCTTCGTTTCCTAAGAGTCTGGGAACGCGCTCAGGCGTTGACGGCTTCGAGTTCGGCTTCGATCGCGGCCTGCAGGCGCTCGCGCACCTCGGGGATGTCGATCTTCGCCAGGATCTCGTGGAAGAATCCGCGAACCACCAGCTGACGCGCCTGCTGCTCGTCGATCCCGCGTGACTGCAGGTAGAACAGCTGCTCGTCGTCGAACCGGCCGGTCGCGCTGGCGTGGCCGGCACCGGTGATCTCGCCGGTCTCGATCTCGAGGTTCGGGACCGAGTCGGCGCGCGCACCCGAGGTCAGCACGAGGTTGCGGTTCACCTCGTAGGTCTCCGTGCCCTCGGCCGCCGCGCGGATCAGCACATCGCCGATCCAGACGCCATGGGCACCTTCGCCCTGCAGCGCGCCCTTGTACATCACGTTGGACTTGCAGTTCGGCTCCGCGTGGTCCACGAAGAGCCGGTGCTCCTGGTGCTGGCCGGCGTCGGCGAAGTACAGGCCGAGCATCTCGACGTCGCCGCCGGGACCGGCGAAGGTCGCCGTCGGGCTGACGCGGACCACATCACCGCCCAGGGTGACGACGATGTGCCGCAGGCTCGCGTCGCGGCCGAGCCGCAGGTGCTGCTCGGAGACGTGCACCGCGTCGTCGGCCCAGTCCTGGACGCTGACGACGGTCAGCCGCGCCGAGTCGCCGATGACGAACTCGACGTTGTCGGCGTAGGTACCGGAGCCCACGTGGTCGAGCACGATCGCGGCTTCCGCGAACGCCTCGGCGCGCACCTGGACGTGTCCGTACGCGAGCTTGCCTTCGCCAGGGCCGGTGATCCGGATGACCGACGGCTTCGACGCCTTGGTCTCCTTCGGCACCGTGACGACGGTGGCGGAGACGAACGTCGAGAACGCCTGCGCGGCGATCCGGTCACTCGGCTTGCCCGCTTCACCGAGGCGCTTGTCGCCGCGGGCGACGGTCTCGACGGTGACCTCGGGCGCGGGGTCGGCGTCCACCGTCACCTCGCCGGTCGCGTCGGGACCCTCGTGCAGCTTGTGGAGGCGCTTCATCGGGGTGAAGCGCCAGTTCTCCTCACGGCCGCCGGGGACCTCGAAGGCCTCGACGTCATAGGAGGCGAACCGCTCCGCGCGGGAGGATGCCGGAACGACACCCTCCCGCACGGCGCCGGAAACATTGTTCTCAGCCACCGTCATCAGCCGACGGACCCTTCCATCTGGAGCTCGATCAGGCGGTTGAGTTCGAGCGCGTACTCCATCGGCAGCTCGCGCGCGATGGGCTCGACGAACCCGCGCACGATCATCGCCGTGGCCTCTACCTCGGTCAGACCGCGGGACATCAGGTAGAACAGCTGGTCACCGCTGACCTTCGAGACCGTGGCCTCGTGTCCCATCGACACCTCGTCGTTGCGGATGTCCACGTACGGATACGTGTCCGAACGGGAGATCGTGTCGACGAGCAGCGCGTCGCAGACCACGCTGGAGCGCGAGTGGTGCGCCCGCTTGGCGATCTTGACCAGGCCGCGGTAGGAAGTCCGGCCACCGCCACGCGCCACCGACTTCGACACGATCGTCGAGGAGGTGTGCGGCGCGAGGTGCTCCATCTTGGCGCCGGCGTCCTGGTGCTGGCCCTCACCGGCGAAAGCGACCGAGAGGACTTCGCCCTTGGCGTGCTCGCCCATCAGGAAGACCGACGGGTACTTCATGGTCACCTTGGAGCCGATGTTGCCATCGATCCACTCCATGGTCGCGCCCTCTTCGCACTTGGCGCGCTTGGTGACCAGGTTGTACACGTTGTTCGACCAGTTCTGGATGGTCGTGTAGCGGCAGCGGGCGCCCTTCTTCACGATGATCTCCACGACCGCCGAGTGCAGCGAGTCGGACTGGTAGATCGGCGCGGTGCAGCCCTCGACGTAGTGCACGTAGGCGTCTTCGTCGACGATGATCAGGGTCCGCTCGAACTGGCCCATGTTCTCGGTGTTGATCCGGAAGTACGCCTGCAGCGGGATGTCCACCTTGACGCCCTTGGGCACGTAGATGAACGAGCCACCGGACCACACGGCCGTGTTCAGCGCGGAGAACTTGTTGTCCCCGGCCGGGATGACCGAACCGAAGTACTCCTTGAAGAGCTCCGGGTGCGTCTTCAGCGCGGTGTCGGTGTCCAGGAACAGCACGCCCTGGGCCTCGAGGTCCTCACGGATCGAGTGGTACACGACCTCGGACTCGTACTGCGCGGCGACACCGGCGACCAGTCGCTGCTTCTCCGCCTCGGGGATGCCGAGCCGGTCGTAGGTGTTCTTGATGTCCTCGGGCAGGTCTTCCCAGCTGGTGGCCTGCTTCTCACTGGACCGGACGAAGTACTTGATGGTGTCGAAATGGATCCCGGACAGGTCCGCGCCCCAGTTCGGCATCGGCTTCAACTCGAAGAGCTTGAGTGCCTTGAGACGGGTTTCACGCATCCACTCGGGCTCTGACTTCTTGTCCGAGATGTCGACCACGACATCCTCGTTCAAGCCTCGACGGGCGCTGGCGCCCGCGGAGTCTGAGTCGGCCCAGCCATACGCGTACTTGCCAAGGGAGTCGATGGTCTCTTCTTGGCTCAGCGGCGCTGTGGTGGGAGTGCGCTGCTCGGCAGCGGCAGTCATTCGGGTTTCCCTCCATTCGGGATCCGTGCGGTTCGCCCGGAGGGCCGCGGCTTTGCCGCCCTCGAAGGCTCTGTGCTCCCCGGCTCTGGTTCAGCCGGGATACCTGTCGCCGAGGCGACCGGTACGTGTGTGGTGCACGCGTTGTCGCCGCGTGCGATCGTCGCCAGCCGCTGCACGTGGGTGCCGAGCAGCCGGGCGAACGCCTCGGTCTCGGCTTCGCACAGCTGCGGGAATTCCGCGGCCACGTGAGCGACCGGGCAATGGTGCTGGCAGAGTTGCTCGCCGGCGCCGACCTGACGGGTCGACGCAGCGTAACCCTCCCTGCTCAAAGCGGTTGCGAGGGCCTCGGCTCGCGCGGCCGGGTCTTCCTGGCTCAAAATGGCTTCGGTGTGCGGACCGATCAGGGCCGCCACGCGCCGCTCGGCGAAGGCCCGGACCGCGTCTTCGCCGGCGTGCTCGGCCAGGAAGCGGATCGCGGTGACGGCGAGGTCGTCGTAGGCGTGGCCGAACCGGGCGCGGCCGGACTCGGTGAGGGCGAACATCTTCGCCGGGCGGCCGCGGCCGCGGGGACCGCGCTGGGTCGAGTCGCGGGTCTCGGCCTCACCGTCGGCGAGCATCGCGTCGAGGTGGCGGCGGACCGCCGTCGGGCTGATGTTCAGCTGCTCGGCGACCACGACCGCGGCCATCGGGCCCTGCTCCAGCAGCAGCCTCGCCACCTGGTGGCGGGTCCTGCCGTCGACATGGGATTGACCACTGTTTTGGGCCCTGACCTGGGACTCTGCCTGGGCGGGAACGTCCACCAGCGGCGCGCGGCGAAGATCGCCGTCCGCGAGCTGAGAGGTTCCCACCTTTTTCACAACATAAGTGTGTCTTATTTCGGCTCGAAGGGCAAAGGGAGGGCAGGCGACGGTGACCCGAGTCACGGTGACAGCGAGTGGTTACCCTTTGGCGATGGCTATCGGCGAGCATCCCGCACCGCGGGACGAGGACGTGTCCGCCGTCCTGCCGTCACCCGTCCGCCCGGCTCTCGCCGAGCCGCTGAACGACGAAGAACACCACGCGCTCAACGTCGTCCGCCGGTTCGGCACGTTCGGCGCGCTCCTGCTGGCCTTCGGCGCGCTCGGCGCGGGCGCCGCCCCGGTGCTCAACCCGGTCCAGGACATCCCGGTGCTGCGGTTGTTCGTCCGGATCCCGACCGTCTCACTGGCCATCGCCTTCGCCGGGATGGGGATACTGGTGATCGCGTGGCTGATGCTGGGCCGGTTCGCCCGGCCGGCCCGCGCGCGCCTGGCGACGCAGGGCCAGCTCAGCCGAACGCTGGTGATGTGGCTGGTCCCACTTCTGTTCGTCCCGCCGCTGTTCTCCCGCGACGTCTACAGCTACCTGGCACAGAGCGAGATCGTGCGCCGCGGACTGGACCCGTATTCCCTCGGCCCGGCGCAGGCGCTCGGCATCGGCGACCCGCTGACCATGGGCGTGTCGAACATGTGGCGGGACACCCCCGCGCCGTACGGTCCGCTGCTGCTCAAGCTCGGCAGCTGGCTGGCGCCGATCGCGGGCAACAACATCGTCGACGGGGTGCTGCTGCAGCGCGGGCTCGCGCTCGTCGGCGTCGTGCTGATCATCTGGGCGCTGCCGAAGCTGGCCCGGCGGTTCGGCGTGCAGCCCGTCACCGCGCTCTGGCTCGGCGCCGCCAACCCGCTGCTGATCTTCCATTTCGTGGCGGGCGCGCACAACGACGCGCTGGCGATCGGCCTGATGGTCGCCGGGCTCGAGCTGGGCATCCGGCGGCTGCCGGTGCGCGTCGCCGGCGACTCGCCGCCGCCGCTGGCCAAGGGCGAGCTGCTGTTCATCGCGATCGGTGTCACGGTCATCACACTCGGAGTCGCGGTGAAGCTGCCCGCGTTGCTCGCGCTGCCGTTCTTCGCGGTGATGGTGGCCAGGCGCTGGCACGGCAGGCTGAGCGACCTCTTCCGCGTCGGCGTTCCGATGGCGCTGGTGTTCGGCGTGGTACTGGTCGCCGCGTGCGAGGGCACCGGGCTCGGGTTCGGCTGGATCGGCGCGCTCGGTACGCCCGGGCTGGTCCGCTCGTGGATCTCGCCCACCGCCGAGCTGGCGAACCTCGGCGGCGTGCTCGGAATCGCGCTCGGCATGGGCAACCACACGAACCAGATGGTGCCGATCTTCGGCATCCTCGGTTACCTCCTGGCCGGCGCGATCACGCTGAAGTTCCTGTGGGACAGCTTCAAATGGCGCTACCGGCCGATGATCGGGCTGGGCGTGTCACTGGGCGCGGTGATGATCCTGCAGATCGCGCTGCAGCCCTGGTATGTGCTGTGGGCGGTGATCCCGCTGGCGGCGTCCGCGGGGACGTCGCGGTTCCGCGTCGCGGCGACGATCCTCAGCGCCGCGATGCCGTTCCTGCTGCCCCCGACCGGCAGCACCTTCGACGGCCGGTCGTACGTGCTGCCGTACGCCTACGCCGCCGCGATCGTGGTCGTCGCGCTCGCCGTGCTGGTCGTCCGGCGGAGCGCGCCGCTGCTCCTGACCCGGCACAAGGACCTGCCCGAACATCTGGCCCCGGCGTGACGCCGTATCGTTGAGCGCCGTGAGTGTTCCCGCCGTTGAGATCGCCGGTCTGGTGAAGCGTTACGGCTCCACCACCGCCGTCGACGGCCTCGACCTGCGGATGGCGCGCGGCCGGGTGCTGGCCCTGCTCGGACCGAACGGCGCGGGCAAAACCACGACCGTCGAAATCTGCGAAGGCTTCCGGAAAGCCGACGCCGGCACGGTGCGGGTGCTGGGTCTCGACCCGGTCCGTCAAGGTGCCGAACTGCGGCCGCGGATCGGTGTCATGCCGCAGGGCGGCGGCGCGTACCCGGGCGTGCGCGCCGAGGAAATGCTGCGGCTGGTGGCCTCGTGCGCCGCGAGCCCGCTGGACCCGGCGTGGCTGCTGAACGTCCTCGGCCTCGATTCGGCGAAGCGCACCCCGTTCAAACGGCTCTCCGGTGGCCAGCAGCAGCGGCTTTCGCTGGCGTGCGCGCTAGTCGGGCGGCCCGAGCTGGTCTTCCTCGACGAGCCGACGGCCGGGATGGACCCACAAGCCCGCAGGCTCGTCTGGGAGCTGCTCGGCGCGCTGCGGTCCGACGGGGTCAGCGTGTTGCTCACCACACATCTGATGGAAGAGGCCGAAGCGCTCGCCGACGACGTCGTGATCGTCGACGGCGGCCGCGTCATCGCCGAAGGCTCCCCCAGCTCACTGACCGCGGAGACAGCGGACGTGGCGCAGCTGCGGTTCAAGGCGCAGGCACGGCTCGACACGGACTTGTTGGCTGCCGCGCTGCCCGAGGGGTACCTCGTGCGCGAGTCCGCGCCGGGTGCGTACCTCGTCGAGGGCCGCGTCGACCCGCAGGTCGTGTCGACGGTCACGGCGTGGTGCGCGCAACAGGGCGTGCTGGCCGAGGAACTCCACGTCGGCAGGCGGGACCTCGAAGAGGTCTTCCTGGAACTGACCGGACGGGAGCTCCGCACGTGACCGCACCACGGTTCGCCCCCGGCACGTTCACCCCGGCGCCCGGGCGGGCGAAACTCGGCAAGATGCTGTTCGCGCACGCCAAGATCGAGGCGAGCCTGACCCTGCGGCACGGCGAGCAGGTGCTGCTCACGCTGTTGATCCCGCTGGCCGTGCTGATCGGGCTGAGCAAGCTCGACCTGCTGTCCGCGAGCACGCTCGGCTCGGTGTCCAAAGTGGACTGGGTGACGCCGCGGGTGCTGGCGCTGGCCGTGATGTCGTCGGCGTTCACCGGGCAGGCCATCGCACTCGGCTTCGATCGCCGTTACGGGGTACTGAAAAGGCTGTCGACAACGGCTCTTCCGCGCTGGCTGCTCGTCGCCGGGCGCGTGGTGGCCACGCTGGTCGTCGTCGGGCTGCAGGCCGTCATCCTCGGACTGGTCGCCGCGCTGCTGGGCTGGCGGCCGTCGATCGGCGGGTTGGCCGCGGGTGTGGTGTTCCTCGTCGTCGGCACGTTGAGCTTCGGCGCGCTCGGCGTGCTGCTCGGCGGGTCGCTGCGCGCGGAAGCCGTGCTGGCGCTGGCGAACATCATCTGGCTAGTGCTGCTGTTCGCCGGAGGCATCCTGCTCGCGCCGTCGACCATGCCCACCGGCCTGCACGACTTCGTCCTGCTGCTGCCGTCCGGCGCCCTCGCGGAAGGCCTCCGCGCCGCCTTCGTCGACGGCACCTTCGCCTGGGGCCCAGTGGCTGTGCTCGCCGCGTGGGCCGTGGTCGCCGGAGCCGTGGCCACCCGGACGACGAAGCTCACGTAGCAGGACTCGCGAGTTTGCCCTCTGTGCACGCGACTACGCCGCCTACACACGTGAGTCCACCGTCCACGAACGTTCAACTCACGTCGCCCGACGACCAACTCGCGTGAGTGGCCGGCCAACTCGTGTAGCCCATCGGCCAACTCGCGTCGACGAACGCGGGACTCACGGTTGGTCGGGGCGTTGTGGCGTTGGACGCAACAAAGGTGGCCTTGAGGCAACGTCTCAGCAAGCGAGACGTACCATCCAGGCGTGCCGCTACAGACCCTTGTCGCCCGCCTGCCTTACCCTTCCCGTGCTGTTCAGCGGGCAGTCGCGATAGCGGCGGTGATCACGCAGGCCGGGATCGGGGTGACCGGGTCGGTCGTGCGGGTCACCGGGTCGGGGCTCGGCTGCCCGACCTGGCCGCAGTGCGTGCCGGGCAGCATGGTGCCGGTCTCGCGGTCGGAGTACCACGCGCTGAACCAGTGGATCGAGTTCAGCAACCGCATGCTGACCGGCGTCGTCATCGTCGTCGCGGCGCTGTGCGTGATCACGGCGTGGCGCGTACAGATCGCCGAGCCGTCACGGCGCCGCCTGGTCAAGCTCGCCTGGACGATGCCCGCGGGGGTCGTACTCCAGGCCGTCCTCGGCGGCATGACCGTACTGGCGAAGCTCGAGTGGTGGACGGTCGCGATCCACTTCCTCGCCTCGACCCCGCTGATCTGGCTCGCCGTACTTCTCTTACGCGCCTTCAACGAGGGTGACGCTTCCACGCACTGGCTGGTCCCCGCGTCGGGCCGCAAAATCCTCGTCGCGCTGGTCGTCTCGCTGTGGCTGCTGCTCATCGCCGGGACCACCGTCACCGGCGCCGGCCCGCACGGCGGCGCCGTCGACACCCACCGCCTCGACGTACCGATCCAGACACTCGCCTCGGTCCACAGCGGGATCCTGGTCGTCTACCTGCTCATCCTGGCGACGTTCGGCCTGCAGCTGATGCGGGTCGGCGCACCCAAGCGCCTGTGGCGGCACTATGGCGTCGTCTGGGCCGTCGCCCTCGCACAGGGGGTGCTCGGCGAGGTGCAGTACGCACTGGGCGTGCCCGAGACGCTGGTTTCGTTCCATGTGCTCGGATCGGCGCTGGTCATCATCGCCACCGCCGCCCTGTGGACCTCCGCCCGCGACCGCGGCCCGGCTCCCTCGCCCGAAACGCGCGACGAAGCCGAGCTCGCGACAGCGAACTAGCCGGCTAACCCAGCTGCTGACGCACAGCAGAGGCGAACCGAAGCGGCGCACCGGCGTCCGCGTAACGGAAACCCAGCGAAGGCTCGGCCAGTTCCAGCTCAAGCAGCGCGGGCTTGCCATTGTCCGCACGGACGAGGTCGATCCTGGCGTACAGCAGTTCGGCGCGCAGGATCCCCAGCAGCGAAGCGGCCGCGTCCAGCGCATCCTCAGCCAGCGCGCGGAAACCCGCGTCCGGCGCGGCCACGTCGAGCTGCTCGGCGACGTACAGCCCCGAATCGTCCATGGTCTGCCCGGACAGCATCGCGCCCTTCGTGAACGCGTGCGAGTAGACCCCGCCGAAGAAGACCAGTGCGGTTTCGCCATCGGTGTCCACTTTGGACTGATACGGCTGCACCAGCGCGGTGTACCCGTCGTCGTGCAACGACTTCAGGTGCTTCGACGCGCTGTCGTGCGCCGACGCCGCGAACCGTGCCGCTCCCCTGGACCCCGCGCCGACAGCCGGCTTGACGACGAAATCACCCTTCGGCCAACGCGGTGCCTCGCCCGGCTCCACCAGAACTGTCGGCACCGTCGCGATGCCGCTCTCGATCAGCTCGACGAGGTACGACTTGTCGGTGTTCCAGCGCACCACCGGCGCCGAGTTGACGAGCGCGGGCACCGAAGCGCACCAATCGAGGAAGTCGTCACGGCGCTCGGCGTAGTCCCAGGTCGCGCGCAGGATGACGATCTCGGCGTCGTCGAAGTCGACCGCCGGGTCACCCCAGGTCGCCCAGCTCGGCGTGAACCCGAGGTCGGCGAGCGCGGGCAGGACGTCGTGCTCGTCTCCGTCGCCTTCCGGCATCTTCTCGCAGCCGACGAGGATTGCTTTCCCGCTCACCGGCCCGCCATCTTGCGCCGGTGTGCCGAGCCGATCTTCACGGCGTTGACCGTGGCCGGGTCCCACTCCGCCGCTTCGAGACTTTCGACAGCCTCGACCAGCGCGTCACCGGTTGCGGGCGAGGGCACGACGACGTCGCCCAAGGCACCATCCGCACCGACGAGGACCACGCGGGCCCCGATGCGCCCGATGTTCTCGACGACGGCTTTCGCGGACTTGCCGTGCGCCGCGACGAACGCGCGTGCGCTCGCCAGCTGCCGGTCGGTCGGGGCGATTGTCTTTTCAGCCACAGTTTCCTCAGCCACACGGGGAGCTTAACCGCCCGTTACCGCGCTCGCGGAACATAGTGGTTCCGGCCATAGTTGCTACGGTCGAGACGGCCCCGACCCCAGGAGAGCGCATGTCCACGGCAGTACAGGTCCAGCAGACCGGCGGCCCCGAAGTACTCGAACTCGCCGACGTCCAAATCGGCGAACCCGGTCAGGGGCAGCTTCTGGTCGACGTGGCCGCCGCGGGCGTCAACTACATCGACACCTACCAGCGCCAGGGCATCTACCCGATCGACCTGCCGTTCACGCTCGGACTCGAAGGCGCGGGCACGGTGGCCGCCGTCGGCGAGGGCGTGACCGGCTTCGCACCCGGCGACCGCGTCGCGTGGACAGGCTCGCTCGGCAGCTACGCGCAGCGCACGCTGGTCCCGGCCGATATCGCGGTGCACGTGCCCGAGGGCGTGTCCGACGAAACCGCCGCCGCGCTCATGCTGCAGGGCATCACCGCGCACTACCTCGTCAGGTCGACGTACGAGGTCAAAGCGGGCGACGACGTCCTCGTGCACGCGGCCGCCGGTGGTGTCGGGCTCCTGCTGACGCAGCTGGCCAAGGCGCGCGGCGCGCGGGTGATCGGCACGGTGTCCACCGCGGAGAAGGAGCAGCTCGCGCGCGAGGCGGGCGCTGACGACGTCATCCGCTACGACGAGGTCGACTTCGCCGAGGTGACAAGGAAACTTACCGGTGGCGAGGGAGTCGCCGTGGTCTACGACGGCGTCGGCAAGACCACTGTGGACGGCAGCCTGGCGAGTCTGAAGATCCGCGGGACGCTCGCGCTGTTCGGCGCCGCGAGCGGCCCGGTGCCGCCGATCGATCCGCAGCGCCTCAACTCCGGCGGCTCCCTGTACCTGACCCGCCCGACAAGCACCCATTACGTCCGCACTCGCGAGGAGCTGGACTGGCGCGCGAGCGAGCTGTTCGCCGCCGTGGTCGACGGCTCGCTCACCGTCCGGATCGGCGGGCGCTACTCGCTGGCCGACGCCCGCCAGGCCCACGAGGACCTCCAGGGCCGCAAGACGACCGGAAAGTTGCTGCTGATCCCGTGACGCCGTATCCCGCGAACATCCGGCTGCAAGGTGACGGATTCGTCCTCCGCGAATGGACCGACGACGACGTCCCGGCGATGATCGCGACAATCGACGAACCGGACATCGCGCGCTACACCCGCCTGGCTTCGCCGTTCGACGAGGTCGCCGCGAAAACGCACCTCGAGAAGGGGCGTGTCAACCGGACCACGGGCAAAGCGATCCAGCTGGCGATCGCCACCGACGCCGGCGCGCTCGTCGGGACGATGGTGCTGTTCCGGACCGACGACGAAGACACCGGTGAGCTCGGCTACACGATTGCGAAGACGGCCCGCGGTCAAGGCCTGGCAGCGCGAGCGCTGCGGGTGATGACGGCGTACGGGTACGAACTCGGCTATACGACGTTGGTCCTGCGCATCGACGAGGAGAACGCCGCGAGCCAGGCCGTCGCCCGCAAAGCCGGCTACCACCTCACCGACGCTCCGCCTCTGGCCGACGACGTCAAAGGCCGCCTCGCGACGCTCTACCAGTGGCGGCACCGGGCGTAGCGGGACGTGAAGGCCACCTTCACACCACATTGCGCAATGAAGGTGGTCTTCACGTCCAATCGGTGCCCTAGCCCTGCGGAGAGCCGGTGGTGGGGCCGACATCGACGGCGTCGACGACAAAGACGAGCGTCTCGTTCGGCTTCACCGGGTCCTTGCCTTGGGGGCCGTAGCCCAAGGCGGGCGGGATGATGATCAGGCGCCGCGCGCCCTTCTTCTCGCCGATGAGGCCGTCGTTCCAGCCCTGGATGACCGGCGCCTGCCCCAGGTTCTGCACCGGGAACGTCTGCCCGCGGTCGAACGAGTTGTCGACGATGTTCTTGTCCGACCACGTCTCGAGCAGGTAGTTCGCGGTCACCGTGTCACCGGTCTTGGCGCCCGCGCCCGTCCCCGGCACGAGGTCCTTCGTCAGCAGCTTCGACGGCGCCGAGCAGGTGGTCGGGAGGGTGATCGTCGGCTTCACCCCGAACGCCCCGGCGACCTTGACGTCGTCAGCCGTGCACTCCGGCAGCTTCGCCTTCGTCGGCCCGGCCACCGGACCCGTCGCCGCGGCGGCCGGGGATGACGACGGCGACGAGCCGGAGCCCGACGTCGCGTCCTGACTCGTCGAACCGCAGGCGGCCACCGAAAGCACCGCGGCCGTTACGACCACTATCTTGGCGAGATTGCGCATGGCAAGGAGAATAACTGCGGCGCGCAGCGTCACCGTTGAGGGTGGCGGCGAGAGACGGGTGGGCCCTAGCCAAGGCCTGCCAGCGCCGGAACAGCCTCTCCGGTCTGGACAACACCGAGCCGCCGCGTCGCGCGGGTGAGCGCGACATACAGGTCATTCAGCCCCTTCGGTGACTCCGCGACGATCTCGTCCGGCGCGACCAGCACGACGGAGTCGAATTCGAGCCCCTTCGCCCGGTCCACTGGCGACACAGACAGCCGCTCGTCGTCGCTGAGCAACGCCGTCAGCGTAGTGACCCGGTCAGCGGGACACAGTACCGCGACCGTGCCACCGTCCACCGCGTCGAGTTCGCCGTCGACAAGGGACCGGAGCTTCGCGTCGAACTCACTCGGCCCGACTTCGGCGAGCCACGGCGCAACACCCGTTTCCCGCACCGAAACCGGCGCTTCGAGCGTCGGATCGAGCTCGGCGAGCACCGCCGACGCGACGGTCATGATCTCCGCCGGTGTGCGGTAGTTCACCGTCAGCTCTTCGAGCTTCCAGCGATCCGCGACATACGGCTTGAGCACGTCCGCCCACGACGTCGCGCCGCCGGCCGCGCCGGTCTGGGCGACGTCGCCGACCAGCGTCATCGAGTGGCTCGGGCAGCGGCGCATCAGCACGCGCCAGTCCATCGCGGACAGTTCCTGCGCCTCGTCGACGATGACGTGCCCGAACGTCCACGTCCGATCCTGCGCCGCCCGCTGCGCCGCGGTGAGCTCGCTGCGACGCTGCTGCCGCTCGGCGAACAGCTCCGCGTCGAGGACGTCTCCGACGCGTAGCAGCTCCTCGTCGATGATCTCTTCGTCCTGCTCCAGGATTTCGAGGACGCCTTCGGTGTACGCGCGCTCTTCACGCTCGCGACGCGCTTCTTCAGCGCGCGCTTCGGTGTCGTCCTCGCCGAGCAACTCGGCCAGCTCGTCGAGCAAGGCGATGTCGGCAGGCGTCCACGGAGACTCGATCGGCCGGACGAGCGACGCGCGATCGACCTCGCTGAGCCGCTTCCCGGCTGCGCTGTCAAGCCTTTCGCGCTCAGCGAACAGGTCATCGAGCACCTGCTCGGGGGTCAGCACCGGCCACAGCGAGTCGATCGCCTTCGCGACGCTCTTGTCGGCCGCGAGCTCCGCGCGGATGTCGGTCAGGTCGTCGAGGTCGAGGAGGTCCTCACCGAGCTTGCGCGCGGCCTGTTTGGTGAGCGCGTCGAGAAGGTCGGACACGAACAGCCGACGGGCCTGGTTGTGCGGACGTCGTGAGCGGCGCGCGTGGGCGCGCGCCTCGGTGCATGTTTTGCGGTCGAGGCGCATGATCTCGCGCTCGACCTCGAACTCCATCACCGGTTCAGGCACTCGCTGGCAGTCCCGGACGGCGTTGGCGAGGATGTTCGCCATCACCGAACGCCCCTTGACCTCGGCGGCGAGACGCGTGTCGGTGCCGTCGGCGACCAAGCCCGGATACAGCTGGCCGACGGTCGCGAGCAGCACGCCTGTCTCGCCGAGCGACGGCAGGACCTGCCCGATATAGCGCAGGAACGTGCTGTTCGGCCCGACCACGAGCACGCCGCGCTTGGTGAGCTGCTGACGGTACGTGTAGAGCAGGTACGCGGCGCGATGCAGCGCGACGGCCGTCTTGCCGGTGCCGGGGCCGCCCTGCACGACGACGACGCCGTTGAGCCCGGCCCGGATGATCCGGTCCTGCTCGGCCTGGATGGTCGCGACGATGTCGCTCATCTCGCCGGTCCGACGGCGTTCGAGGGCCGCGAGCAGCGCGGCCTCCCCCGCCAGGCCGAGGTCTTGACCCTGGTCAGCGGCCTGGAGGTCGAGGACCTCGTCGTCGAAGCCGACGACCTTCCGGCTCAGCGACCGGATGTGCCGACGTCGGCGCACGCCCTCGGGCGACGCGGCGGTGGCCAGATAGAACGGCCGCGCGACCGGCGCACGCCAGTCGAGCAGCAGCGGGCGGTACTCGTCGTCCTCGTCGAAGAGGCCGAGGCGCCCGATGTACGCGGTTTCGTCCTCGGCGTCCGGCAGGAAGTCGAGGCGGCCGAAGCAAAGTCCCTGCTCAACGGACCCGAGCTGAGCGAGGCGTTCGGTGTACATGCTGGTGGCGACGTCGCGCTCGGTGCGAGCCTGCGGCGTGCCACCGGTCTGGAGCAGCGTGGAGTCCAGCCGGCGCTGGGCGGTTTCCCGCTCGGCGTCGAGTTTGCGGTAGAGCACGGACACGTAGTCCTGCTCCCGCTGGATCTCAGCGGCGGTGTCGGGTGAAGACACGGACAAGCGGAACCCACTCTCGGTGGTCGAAGCTGAAGGGGGCGGAAGTGACCAACCAAGCCGGGCGCCTGGGCATTCCCGCGAAAAGGCTAGCGAACCTCCCGGATGAACGCAGACCAGGCACTCGAGGCGAAGGCAAGCGCCGGAAGGGCCCGATCCTTGGAGTCCCGGACCCCCACCGCCGGGCCTTGGAGCGCGACCTCGATGCAGTTTGCAGTGTCGGCGCTATAACTGCTCTTGAACCAATGGGGACTGGAGTTGGAGTGTGGGCTCATGTGGCCATGATCCCACGGTCATTCAGGAAAGTCGTCCCGCTGCAGCTGCGATCAGCTCTAGCGATTCAGCAGGTCCATGAGACAAATCAACGAGCTCGGCCCACGTCCTGGTGTAGGTCTCGATGTGTTCTTCCTCATCCAAGAACAGGCTTGAGACCTTGTTCTCCAGCAGGACGAGACTCGCCTCAGCGTCGTACTCAAGGACGATGAACGGACCTGCAAGTCCGGGATGCAAACCGGCGTCCGTAGGCAGAACCTGGATGACAACGTTTTCGTGGGACGCATCGTCGAGCAACTTCCGTAGCTGACGTCCCTGCGCACCGGGCGCACCGAATGGCTGGGTGAGCAGACTCTCGGCGAGAATCACCTTGAGCCCCAACGGTTCCGACCGCGACAGCAAACCCTGCCGCGCCATCCTGCTGGCGACCAGCGCGTCGACCTGATCGGGCGACAAGCTGTTGCCGGTCGCCTGAATGACCGCTTTGGCGTACTCCGGTGTCTGGATCAGACCTGGGATCACCAGCGGTGCAAACTGAAGGATGCCGCTGGCTTCGTCTTCGAAGTCGACCCAGGTCTGCCAGTCGTGCGGGAGGTTGGGGCTGGTCATCCGCAGCCAGCCGCGCTGTTCGGCGTGGCGTGCGATGTCCATCACCTCGACCCGGCGTTGCGCGGAGACGCGGTAGAAGTCGAGCAGTTTCTCCAGATCGTCCATGTAGAAGCCGATTTCGGCGTTCTCCATGCGGTTGACCTTGCTGCCCGAAAGGTCCGTCTGTCTACTCACCTCCGCCGCGCTGAGTCCGCTACTCGCGCGCAGACGACGCAGGACGATCGCGAGACGACGGGATTTGACCGAGGGACCGGCACGACGAGCCACTGCTCACACCTCCAGGTTGGGGACTACAAACAGTCAACCCTCCGGCAGTCAGCATTGCCAGACTCCTCACCCAAAAGAGGAATTGCATGTGCATCTGATGTGCGTCAATACTTGGCGAGACGATCAACTCAGCGAAAAGGAGCCCCATGACCGCCGACAGCGTCATGCTCAGCGTGTTCACCGAGGATTCACCCCGGCGCGAATGGCTGCTGCGGTGTCAGGACAGCGACCTGCGACTGGGGGTCTGCGGGGTCGAGGCGAACAACGGCGAGATCGGCATCGCGGGCCCCGGCGGCGAGTACTTCACCCTGCAGCACCGCAACATCGTCGAGTTCCGCACCGCCCTCGACGCCGCCATCACCCAGGCCGTCGCCGACAAAAGCTCGTGAGCACTTAGGCCGGTTCTAACCGGCCGGAACACTCACGAGTCCTAGAGGTGGGCGATCACCGGCAGACCGACAGCGGAATCCACGGCCAGCGCGACGAACACCACCATCAAGTACGTGTTCGAGCGGTGGAACAACGCCATCGGCTTGGTCTCCTCACCACGGCGCACAGCGGCTTGCAAGCTGTGCGCGTAGAAGAGGAACCAGCCACCGGCGACCAGCGCAAACGACGCGTACAACCACGAAGTAACCGGGATCAGCAGCATCGTCCAGGCGACCATGACCCACGAGTAGATGACGATCTGCCGCGCGACGTGTTCGGCGGTGGCGACGACCGGCAGCATCGGGACACCCGCGCGCTCGTAGTCGTCGCGGTACTTCATGCCGAGCGCCCAGGTGTGCGGCGGCGTCCAGAAGAAGATGACGCCGAACATCACGAACGCCGGCCACTGCACGGTCCCGGAGACCGCGGCCCAGCCGATCACCACCGGCATACAACCCGCGGCACCGCCCCACACCACGTTCTGTGAAGTCCGCCGCTTGAGCACCAGGGTGTACACGAAGATATAGAACAGGATCGTCACGATGGCGAGGATCGCGGACAGCGGGTTGACCGTGAGGTACAACACCACGAACGACAGCACGCCGAGGGTGAGCCCGAAGATCAGCGCGTTGCGGCGCGACACCGAGTCCTTCACCAGTGGACGGCGTTTGGTGCGGTTCATCACCTTGTCGATGTCCGCGTCGATCACGCAGTTCAACGCGTTCGCGCTGCCGGCGGCCATCGTGCCGCCGACGAGCGTGGCGAGCACGAGCCACGGGCTCGGAATCTGCCGCCCGGCCAGGAACATGGCCGGAATGGTGGTCACCAGCAGCAGCTCGATGACACGCGGCTTGGCGAGGGCGGCATAAGCGCCGAAAACCGAGCGCAGGGTTCGTTTCCCGCCCTCGGGCCGTTCGCCGGTGGCGTGCACCGCGCTGGCGCTGTCACTGCGGCCGTGCGCAGCGTTCACCAACGACATTTCACTCCCTGCGTCAGATCGGGGCGGGCACCGGCACCTGGTTGATCTTGTGGTGGAACCCGGATACCTGCGGGGCTGAGCCCGCGATCGATGCTAGACGCGTACCTCTCGCTCCGTGATCGCGGGTCCTCACGCCGCGCCGGGCATCGCACGAACGGTCGAACCACTAGGCTGATCGCGCGGGGCTCCGGCGTGCGCATGCGCACAGCTCCGAGCAGGAATATCGTCTCTTCGGGATCGATTGAGATTAGTAGAGCGTGCTCACGGGCACACCAGAGAGTCACCAAGCTCAAGACGTGGAAGACACATGACGACGGGGAGTTCGAGTTCAGTGCCTGAGACCGCCTCAACCAGCGAGAACAACCCACTGCTGCGGCGAAACGTGCCCGCGGACTGGACAGCGACCGACACCCGCGCGGTGGACACCGTCCGGGTCCTCGCCGCCGACGCCGTGGAGAACTGCGGCAGCGGCCATCCGGGCACCGCGATGAGCCTGGCCCCGCTCGCCTACACGCTGTTCCAGCGCACGCTGGTCCACGACCCGGCGGACCAGCACTGGGCCGGCCGCGACAGGTTCATCCTGTCGTGTGGCCACAGCAGCCTGACGATCTACATCCAGCTGTACCTCGCGGGCTACGGCCTCGAGCTGGACGACCTCAAGCAGCTCCGCAAGTGGGGCTCGAAGACCCCGGGCCACCCGGAGTACCGCCACACCGACGGCGTCGAGACCACGACCGGCCCGCTCGGCCAGGGCCTCGCCAACGGCGTCGGCATGGCGATGGCGGCGCGGCGCGAGCGCGGCCTGCTGGACCCGGACGCGGCCCCCGGCGAGTCGATCTTCGACCACCACATCTACGTGATCGCCTCCGATGGTGACATCGAAGAGGGCGTCACGGCCGAGGCGTCGTCGATCGCCGGCCGCCAGGAGCTCGGCAACCTGATCGTCTTCTACGACGACAACAAGATCTCCATCGAGGACGACACCAACATCGCGCTGTCCGAGGACACCGTGAAGCGTTACGAGGCGTACGGCTGGCACACCCAGGTCGTCGAGGGTGGCGAGAACGTCGTCGCGATCGAAGAGGCGATCAGGAACGCGAAGGCCGAGACCGGCCGTCCGTCCTTCATCGCGGTGCGTACGATCATCGGCTACCCGGCGCCGACGAAGATGAACACCGGCAAGTCGCACGGCTCGGCGCTCGGCGCCACCGAGGTCGCCGCCGTCAAGACGATCCTCGGCTTCGACCCGGAGCAGAGCTTCGAGGTCGACGACGACGTCATCAAGCACACCCGCCAGGCGCTCGACCGCGGCAAGGCCGCACACGACGAGTGGCAGACGAAGTACGACGCGTGGGGCGCGGCGAACCCGGAGCGCAAGGCACTCGCCGAGCGCCTCACCACCCGCACGCTCCCCGAGGGCTGGGCCGAGAAGCTGCCCAGCTGGGCGCCCGACGCCAAGGGCATCGCCACCCGCGTCGCTTCCGGTGAAACGCTCAGCGCGCTCGCCGACGTCCTGCCCGAGCTGTGGGGCGGTTCGGCCGACCTGGCCGGCAGCAACAACACCACGATGAAGGGTGCCGACTCCTTCGGCCCAGAGAAGGCGTCGACCGACACCTGGAACGCCAACCCGTACGGCCGGACGCTGCACTTCGGCATCCGCGAGCACGCCATGGGCGCGATCATGAACGGGATCGTGCTGCACGGCGGCACCCGGGTCTACGGCGGCACCTTCCTGGTATTCAGCGACTACATGCGGCCCGCCGTCCGACTGGCCTCGCTGATGCAGCTGCCGGTCATCTACGTCTGGACCCACGACTCCATCGGCCTCGGCGAGGACGGGCCGACCCACCAGCCGATCGAGCACCTGCCGGCGCTGCGCGCGATCCCCGGCCTGAACGTGGTCCGCCCCGGCGACGCGAACGAGACGGCGTACGCGGTGCGGGCCATCCTGACCAACCCGACGGCGCCGGCCGGCATCGCGCTCACCCGGCAGAACCTGCCCATCCTCCAGGGCAGCTCGGCCGAGGGCGTCGCCAAGGGCGCCTACGTGCTGGCCGACTTCGACGACACCAGCCCGTCCGCCCAGAAGGTGATCATCATGGCCACCGGGTCGGAGGTGCAGCTGGCCGTCGAGGCCCGCGAGCGCCTGGCCGCCGAGGGGGTGTCCGTCCGGGTCGTCTCGGTGCCCTGCCTGGAGTGGTTCGAGCAGCAGGACGAGGCGTACCGCCGCACCGTGCTGCCGCCGGAGGTCAAGGCCAGGGTCGCGGTCGAGGCGGCCCAGCCGCTGACCTGGTACCGCTGGGTCGGCGACGCCGGCGAGATCGTCGGCATCGACCACTACGGCGCGAGCGCCGACTACAAGACGCTGTACGAGAAGTTCGGGATCACCGGGGACAGCGTGGTTGCCGCCGCCCGCTCTTCCCTCCAGAAGACGAACAGCTGAGGAGCGCACATCCCATGACCGAGCAGAATCGACTCGCCGCGCTCAGCGAGGCCGGCGTGTCCATCTGGCTGGACGACCTGTCCCGCGAGCGGCTCGACTCGGACAACCTCGCCGAGCTGATCCGCGACTTCCACGTGGTCGGCGTGACCACGAACCCGACCATCTTCGCCAACGCACTGAGCCACGGGGAGGCCTACAACGCGCAGATGCGCGAGCTGGCGTCCCGGGGCGCATCGGTGGACGACGCGGTGCGCGAGGCGACCGTGGCCGACGTGCAGCGCGCCTGCGACCTGTTCCGCAGCACCTGGGAGAGCACCAGCGGCGTCGACGGCCGGGTGTCCCTCGAGGTGGCCCCGGACCTGGCGCACGACACGGAGGCCACCGCCGCGCAGGCACTGGACCTGTGGAAGGGGGTGGACCGGCCCAACCTGATGGTCAAGATCCCGGCCACCGTGGAAGGCCTGCCGGCGATCACCAGCGCGATCAGCGAGGGAATCAGCGTGAACGTGACGCTGATCTTCTCCATCGAGCGCTACCTCACGGTGATGGACGCCTACCTGAGCGGCCTCGAGCAGGCTGCCGCGAACGGGCACAACCTCGCCTCGATCCGGTCGGTCGCGTCCTTCTTCGTCTCCCGGGTGGACACCGAGATCGACCCCCGGCTGGAGAAGATCGGCACCGACGAGGCGCTCGCGCTGCGCGGCAAGGCCGCCGTGGCCAACGCCCGGCTGGCACACGAGGCGTTCCGCAAGGTGTTCTCCTCCGACCGCTGGGCACCGCTGGCCGCCAAGGGCGCGAACCCGCAGCGGCCGCTGTGGGCCTCGACCGGGGTGAAGAACAAGGCCTACCCGGACACCCTCTACGTCACCGAGCTGGTCGTCGCGGACACGGTGAACACCATGCCGGAGGCGACGATGAAGGCGTTCGCCGACCACGGCGAGGTGAAGGGCGACCGGGTCACCGGCCTGGCCGACGACGCGCGGCAGGTCTTCGAGGCGCTGACCGCGGCCGGCGTGGACGTGCCCGACGTGTTCGAGGTGCTGGAGCGCGAGGGCGTGGAGAAGTTCATCGCCAGCTGGAACGAGCTCAAGGAGACCGTGCGCGAGCAGCTGGAGGCCGCTAAGTGAGTTCGGTCCAACTCCGGATCGTCGATCCCGACCTGGCCGACGAGGCCAGGCGGATCGCGACCGGGCTGGCCGATGACAAGGTCGCCTCCGGCATCGCGGCGAAGGACGCGACGCTGTGGGGTCCGGACGCCGAGTCCGAGGCGTCGGTCCGGCTGAACTGGGTGGACCTGGGCACCAGCTCCCGCCCGCTGGTGGCCCAGGTCGCCGAGCTGAAGTCCAGGCTCGCCTCGACCGGGGTGCACCGGGTGGTGCTGGCCGGCATGGGCGGGTCGTCGCTGGCCCCCGAGGTGATCTGCCGGACGGCCGGCGTGCCGCTGGTGGTGCTGGACACCACCGACGCCAGCCAGGTGGACGACGCGCTGGCCGGTGACCTGCCCTCGACCGTGCTGGTGGTGTCGTCGAAGTCCGGCTCCACGGTGGAGACGGACAGCCACTACCGGATCTTCACCGAGCAGTTCGTCGCCGCCGGGCTGGATCCCGCCGAGCACATCGTGGTGGTCACCGACCCCGGTTCGCCGCTGCACGCCCGCGCCGAGGACGCCGGCCTCACGGTGATCGCCGCCGACCCGCACGTCGGCGGCCGGTACTCCGCGCTCACCGCGTTCGGGCTGGTGCCGGCCGGGCTGGCCGGCGCGGACATCGGCCAGCTGCTCGACGACGCGGCGGCCGCCGCCGAGGTGCTCGGCCAGGACGGGACGGACAACCCCGCCCTGCTGCTCGGCGCCGCCCTCGGTTCCCGGCACGCCGCCGGGGCGGAGAAGGTCGTGCTGGCCGACACCGGCTCGGGCATCGCCGGCTTCGCGGACTGGGCCGAGCAGCTGATCGCGGAGTCCACCGGCAAGCTGGGCACCGGACTGCTGCCGGTCGTGGTGGAGAGCGCGCACGCGCCCGGGTTCGCCGACGCCGGTGACGACGCCACCACGGTGGCCATCGGCCCTGACCCGGACGGCGCCATGATCACCACCGCTGGCCCGCTCGGTGGCCTGTTCCTGTTCTGGGAGTACGCCACCGCGGTGGCCGGCCGGCTGCTCGGCATCAACCCGTTCGACCAACCGGACGTGGAGGCCGCCAAGAACGCCGCCAGGGCGCTGCTGGACGCCCCGGCCGCCGGCTCCGACTCCCCGCCCACCTTCACCGACGGCGCGATCGAGGTGTTCGCCGGCGACTGGCTGCCGGCCGACGCGGAACGCACCGCGGTCGGAGCGGTGCGTGCCCTGCTGGCCGCCGCCCCGGACGCCGGCTACCTGTCCGTGCAGGCCTACCTGGACCGGCTCGCGGACGCTTCGACGGCGGTGCTGCGGCCGGAGCTGGCCACGATCTCCGGGCTGCAGACCACGTTCGGCTGGGGCCCCCGGTTCCTGCACTCCACCGGCCAGTACCACAAGGGCGGCCACCAGAACGGCGTGTTCCTCCAGGTCACCGGCGCGGTCGAGGAAGACATCCAGGTGCCCAGCCGGCCCTACACACTGGGCGTGTTGCAGCACGCCCAAGCGCTGGGCGACGGATCGGTGCTCGCCGACCACGGCCGGCCGGTGCTGCGCCTGCATCTGACCGACCGGGTGGCCGGGCTGGCCGAACTGGTCAAGGCACTGGTGGAGGTAAACAGGTGACGAGGGCGGTGGTGCGCAACCCGCTGCGCGACGAGCGGGACAAGCGGCTGCCCAGGATCGCCGGGCCGTGCGGCGTGGTGATCTTCGGCGTCACCGGTGACCTGTCCCGCAAGAAGCTG
>NZ_JAODNM010000078.1 GCF_025464955.1 Amycolatopsis sp.
CGGTGCTCTTGGAACGACAACTCCCGCTCCGGTCTCTCCGGCGGATCCTTCGGCTCCGGCCCATCCGGATCCAACGTGTCCAACAGCCGGTCGCCGGCCTTCTTCACTTCGACCGGGGACGCGTTAACGGCGAGGTTGACCAGGATTTTCTCCGCCGCCACCCGATCCTCCTCCGACACCGTCGCCGGGATGGCCGTCATCGTTTTCATGATCACGTCCACATGCGCGGGAGTGAGGGCACCGGCCAGTGCCGCAAGACCGGTCAGGGGTGCGACTGCGGGGATCTCTGTCCCTCGATGGCGTACAAGGAGTTGGTGCCGCGGGCACGGACTACGATCTGGCGTGCTGCGGGCTCGGTCATCCCCGTTGTATGCATCAGCCACTGCACCGCGGAGTTGTACTGGTGCGTGGCCTTGATGCCGTCGGTCTCGGTTTTGGTGACCACGAGCCCCAGCAGTGCGGTGTACCGGTTCATTTCCCGGGTGATGACCCGGGCGTAGTCGACCAGTGTCGCCGGATCGGCACGCCGGATATCGGCGGCATCGGGGATGGTGATCGTATCGCTGGGCACGCCTTTATTCTGCCTCGATTCGAACGTTTATGCGGAACACGTTCAGGTGGTACATGTAGTCGCGGAACGTAGTCGTCGGTTATTCGGAAAGCCTGCCACCGCAACGCAATGCGCCCGCTCGTCTCCTGCAACTGCTTGCCACGTCACTCACTCATACAACGGGTTGACGAGCGCGGTTGCTTAATGTGGTCGGCGAGGCTATCCGTGCTGGCGCCGCAACGGGAGTCCCTTTCAGTCAGCCAAAACACACCAGCAGCACAAGGGCCGACCCGCTCTCACCCGCGCACCCCCTACTGAGCAAGACCATTAGGACATGCCCAGCTCCTCGTCGAGGAGGGCGAACACCTCGTCGTCCGAAGCCGTATCGAAGTCGACCTCGTCCTGATCTGGCTTCGCGGCACCGCGCCCGGCCGCCCACTTCGTCCGCAGGACCTCAAGCCGTCCGGCCACCTGCTTGAACACCTTCTCGTCGACGGTGACCGCGCCCAGCACCTGCTCCAGCTTGTCGAGCTCGGCCAAGAGCGATCCCTCGCCGGTCGGTTCGCCGAGTACGAGCCGGCCGCGCAGGAAGTCCGCGAGCTCTGTCGGCGTCGGGTAGTCGAACACGAGCGTCGCGGGCAGCCGCTGTCCGGTTGCCACACCCAGGCGGTTGCGCAGCTCCACCGCTGTCAGCGAGTCGAAGCCGAGTTCCTTGAACGCGCGGTCCGGTTCCACGGTCTCCGCACCGGCGTGCCCCAGCACCACCGCGACCTGACTACGCACGAGGTCCAGCAGAGCCTCCGTCCGCTCGGCCTCGCTCAGGGTCGACAGGTGCTGGATGAGCCCGTCGGCCACCTCGGGCCCGGCTACCATCCGGCGCGCCCGCCGCTTGACCAGGCCCTGTAGCAGCGGAGGAACCTCGCCGCGGCCGCCGAGCATCGGCAGGTCCAGCCGCAGCGGCAGGACGACCGGTTCGTCGGCCCCGATCGCGGCGTCGAACAGCGCGAGACCATGCTCGGCCGACAGCGGTGGCATCCCGGAGCGAGCCATCCGGGCCATGTCCGGCTCGGACAGCATCCCGGTCTGGTCCCATGCGCCCCACGCCAGCGACACACCCCGCAGGCCGAGTCGGCGCCGGTGCTGCATCAAGGCGTCCAGGAACGCGTTGCCCGCCGCGTAGTTTCCCTGTCCGGCATTGCCGAAGGTGCCCGCGGCCGAGGAGAACACCGCGAAGACCTTGAGATTCGGGAGAAGCTCGTGCAAGTTCCACGCCGCGTCCACCTTCGGCCGCAACACAGTGTCCAACCGCTCCGGGGTGAGAGACCCGATCACACCGTCGTCGAGCACACCAGCGGTATGCACCACCGCCGAAATCTCGTGCCGCGACAACGCCTCCGCCAACGCGGAACGGTCCGCGACATCACAAGCCGCGACGGTCACGTCGGCACCCTGATCGGACAGGTCGGCGACGAGCGCTTCCACTCCGTCGGCGGCAAGACCCCGTCGGCTGAGCAGCACCAGACTGCGGACGCCCTGCGCGGACACCAGATGCCTGGCCAGTACCGCGCCCAGCCCACCGGTGCCGCCGGTGATGAGCACGGTGTCTTCGGCGTTCCACACCACCGGCCGCTCCGGCACAGCGACCCGGCCGAGCCGCGCCGCCCGGACCTCGCCGTCCGCGAGCACCAGCTGTGGCTCGTCTGCCGCCAACGCCCGCGGCAGCAACACCGCACCCTCGGCGTCGAGGTCGACCAGCCCGAACCGGCCTGGGTTCTCCGACTGAGCGGACCGCACGAGACCCCATGCCGCCGCTCCGGCCAGGTCGGCGCCGGACATCGCACCGCGAGTGACGAAAACCAGCCTCGAGTCGGCGAACCGCTCGTCGGCCAGCCACTCCTGCAGCAGGCCCAGTACTTCGGAGGTGATCGTGTGCGTGGACTCGACAACCCGGTCATCGCCGCCGACCGACACGAGCACCAGCTCGTCGGTGCCCAGCGACGCCAGGTCCGCATACCGCTCGACGGGCAGGTCCCAGTGCTCGGCGAGGCCGAACGGGTCCGAGCCGACGATGGCAACCGACGTGGCCACTCCGTCAGCCGGGACTGGCACCCAGTTCAAGCCGAACAGCGAGTCGCGCTCGGCGCCGGTGTCGCTGAACTGCTCGGGCGAGATCGCCCGCACGACCAGCGACTCGATCGACGCCACCGGCGCGCCGGCGGTGTCCGCGACGGCGATCGCCATCGAGTCACCGACCGGGCGAAGCCTGACGCGCACCGCCGAGGCTCCTGTCGCATGCAGCGAAACGCCCTCCCACGAGAACGGCAGCCCGCCGCCACCGTCGCCGTTTCCGGCGAGCATCCAGGCATGCAGGACGGCGTCCAGCAGTGCCGGGTGCAGTCCGAACCCTTCGTCCTCGGCGTCCTCGGTCAGTGCCACCTCGGCGAAGATGTCCTCACCGTCGCGCCACACCGCTCGCAGGCCCTGGAACACCGGGCCGTATTCGAAGCCGATCTCCGCGAACCGCTCGTAGCAGCCGTCAACCGGGACCTGTTCTGCCTCCGCCGGCGGCCAGATGGTCGCGTCGAACGCCTCGATTTTCGCGCCCGTAGCGAGGAAACCGGTCGCGTGCTGAGTCCATGGCAGCTCCCCGGCGCCTTCAGGCCGGGAGTGGATGCCGACCGCGCGACGACCCGCGTCGTCCGGGGCCTCCAGCGTTACCTGCAACTGGACGGCGCCATGCTCCGGCAGCATCAGCGGTGCCGCCAGGGTCAGCTCTTCGACCCGGTCGCAGCCGACCTCGTCGCCCGCGCGGATGGCCAGTTCCACGAATGCCGTGCCGGGCAGCAACACCCGGCCCATCACCACGTGATCGGCAAGCCACGGGTGCGACCGGAGCGACAGCCTGTTGGTGAACAGGAAGCCTTCCGAGCTGGCGAGTTCAACCCCCGCACCCAGCAGCGGATGCCCGGCGGCCGTCAGGCCCAGTCCGGCGGCGTCGGTGGCCCGGACCACGGCCTGCGGCCAGAACCACTCACGCTGGAACGCGTACGTCGGCAGCTCCACCCGACGCGCGCCCGTGCCGGCGAAGAACCCGGCCCAGTCGACCTTCACGCCACTCACGTGCAGACGCGCCAGCGCCGTCACCGCGGTGACCTCTTCCGGGCGGTCCTTTCGCAACACCGGCACGACCACAGTCTCCGGCGGCAAGGACTCCGCCGCCATCGCCGACAGCACGCCGTCCGGCCCCAACTCCAGGAATGCCGTCACGCCGTGTCCGGCCAGTGTCGCGACGCCGTCGGCGAACCGGACGGCTTCCCGCACGTGCCGCACCCAGTACTCGGGCGTGCACAGCTGGTCGGCGGCAGCCAGCTCGCCGGTCAGGTTCGACACCACCGGAATCTCCGGCGCTTGGAACGACAGGCTCTCCAGCACGTCCCGGAACTCGTCGAGCATCGGATCCATCAGCGGCGAGTGGAACGCGTGGCTCACGGACAGACGGCTCGTCTTACGACCCTGCTCGGCCAGCCGTGCGGCCACCTCGCGCACCTCGTCCTGGGCGCCGGAGAGCACCAGCGAGGTCGGGCCGTTGATCGCCGCGATCGCGATTCCCGCACCCAGCAGCGGCAAAACCTCTTCCTCGGTGGCCTGTACTGCCACCATCGCGCCCCCGCCCGGCAGGACCTGCATCAGGCGGGCCCTGGCCGCCACCAGCGCGCAAGCGTCCTCCAGCGAGAACACCCCGGCCACGTAGGCGGCGGTCACCTCGCCGATCGAGTGTCCGGCGACGAAGTCGGGCCGGACGCCCCAGGACCGCACGAGTCGGTAGAGGGCGACCTCGATCGCGAACAGGGCGGGCTGCGCGGTTCCGGTGTCGTTCAACACTTCCGGGTCCTTGCCCGAGATCACGTCGGCCAGCGGCTGGTCGAGGTACAGATCCAGGTCCGCCGCCACCTCGTCGAACGCCTCGGCGAAGACCGGGAACCGCTCGTACAGTTCGCGGCCCATGCCGAGCCGCTGCGAGCCCTGTCCGGAGAACAGGAACGCCAGCGAACCGTCGACCGCGGCGCCCCGGGCGACCTCCGAGACACCCTGTTCGGTCGCCAGCAAGACGGCACGCCGATCGAACACCGTCCGGGAGCTCACGAGTGAGAACCCGATGTCGACTGGGGACTGTCCATCTACAAAGGACGCAATGCGGGCGGACTGTACCTCCAGCGAACCCTCGGACTTGGCCGACAGCACCCACGGCACGACGGCCGGCACCACTCGCGGCTCCTCCGGCGCGACAGCGGGCGGTGCCTGCTCGATGAGCACGTGGGCGTTGGTGCCGCTGATTCCGAAGGACGACACGCCGGCCCGTCGCGGGCGGTTGATCTCGGGCCACTCGGTCCGCTCGGTGAGCAACTCGAGCGAGCCAGCGGACCAATCCACATGCGACGACGGAGTGTCCACATGCAACGTCGGCGGCAGAATCCCGTTCTTCAGTGCCATGACCATCTTGATCACACCCGCGACACCGGCAGCAGCCTGGGTGTGGCCGATGTTCGACTTGATCGAGCCCAGTAGCAGTGGCGTTTCACGGTCCTGGCCGTAGGTGGCCAGCAGCGCCTGCGCCTCAATCGGATCGCCCAGCGTGGTGCCCGTGCCGTGCGCCTCGACAACGTCCACATCGGACGGCACGAGACCGGCGCCTGCCA
>NZ_JAODNM010000099.1 GCF_025464955.1 Amycolatopsis sp.
GCACCCGAGCCCGGTCATCTCGATCCGGACGGCGTCGCCGGGGATGAGCCACTTCGGGGACGCCATCCCCACCGCCGGACCCGCCGGCGTACCGGTCGTGATGATGTCACCCGGCCGAAGGGTGGTGAACACTTCGTGATGGTCGCGCTGATGTCCTCGCCGATGACCCAGCTGGAGTTGTCCACACTGGTCAAGATCGACAAGTCCGTCATCTCCGCGACCCTGGACTCCCTCGAGGCCAAAGGACTGGTTGTCCGAACCCCGGATCCGCGCGACCGCAGGGCTCGCCGGCCAACCCTGACCGCCCGCGGACGCAAGCTCTGCCAGCGTGCAACAACTGCGACACAGAAGGCCGCGCAGGATCTCCTCGGCCATGTCGACCCAGCCCAGCGGCAAGCCTTCCTCGACGTACTCCGGCACTACGCCTTTTCCGAGTTCGCCGACGCTCCAGGGTTCACGCGGGACCCGCAGAAGTAGAGGTTGACCCGGCAGGCCTGACCATAGTCGCGAGCCAGAACGCGGTCAAGGACTGTTCAGTCCTTACGGTACGCCCGGGGTCCAGCGATCCCCCGGCCGTTCACGTGCGATCCGGACCCGCAGCGAGCTCTCCTGGCCGCGCCAAGGCGGCCAACGCCGAGGCCACGTCGAACTCGTCGTCGAGCCGACTGGCCTGGCGGAGTAGTTCGGCCAGGCCGGCCATCAGCAACTCGACCATGTCGTCGGCCGGGAACGGGTACCCGTCCTGGATCCAGCCGACTGCAGCCTCGCTGACCGCGACGAGCCAGGCTCGCAACACAAGCCGGACAGCGGGCCGCTTCGGCGCGAGGCCGAGAATCTCGCTGACGGCATGGATGGCCAACTCTTTGGCGGAGTCGATGATCGCGCGACTGTCGGGATCGGCGCTGAGCATCAGCCCAAGGTAGGCAGCCGGGTTCTGCTGGATCGAGGTGAAGTGGCCGCGGATGAGGTGTCGGATCCGCGTGGCAGCAGGGCCGGGCGGCGGCGAGTCTTGGGCGAGCTGGCGGGCGATCTGCCGCATGGCCTCCACGTGGATGCCCCGCTTGTTGCCGAAGTGGTGGGCGACCAGCCCGTAGGCGACTCCGGCGGCGTCGGCGAGGTCGTGGACCGACACCTCGTCGTAGGGCATGTCCAGGAACAGCTGAACCGCCGCATCGAGAAGTTTGCCCCTCGTCGTGGCCGCGCGCTCCGCTCGGCTGGTAGTCATGGCGCACAGTTTAGCTGACTTGCTATCAATGATCCCAAATCACTGTGGGTCTGCTCAGGAGTTTCCTGGTCGGTCGCCCGGGCCGAGGTCCGGCAGTGACAGGCCATTGAGCAGAACCTCGGCCACGTTCTCGGCATAGACGCGAACCTGCTTGTCGTCCGCCGAACCCAGTTCGGGAACCATGAGTGAAACGAGGCCAATCTGGCCAAAGGGAGCCGAGCCACCCGAGGTGAGCAGGAAGTAGAAGATCTCGGTGGGGATGTTCTTGATCCTCCCCTGCTCGCGCAGCTGTTCGAAGACCGGCATGAAGTGCGATTGCACCGGCTTGATGTAGCTGCGGTAGAGGTACTCCGTTCGTTCGGTGCGAACGGCGCCTTCCACGGTGACGATCCGGGCGAGGTAAGGCCTGGTGGCCGAGTACTCGATGAAGTTCCGAATCAGCATGCGCAGCCTGATCATCGGGTCGGCTGCTTCGTCGTCCGCGCCCTCCAGGTACTCCAGGAGACTGCGGAACGCCCAGTCGACGGCAGCGCGCCACAGCTTGGCCTTGGACCCGAAGCGTTGATAGAGAAGATTTCGGCTGACACCCAGTTGGTCGTTGACCGTCTTCAGTGAAACACCGTTGTATCCGTGTACGGAGAATGCCTCGATCGCCGCCGCCATGACCTCGTCCACGGGAGCGAACTGGGCGTCCTTGGGCGGGCGTCCGCGAGGACGGGTCACACGGGGTGGAGTATCCGGCATGGGAACCACCTTAGTGGCGCCTGCTGTTCCCCGGCCCCGACCGGGGAACAGCAGGCGTCGCGAGTACTCGACTGGATCATCGTCCTGCTCAGCGCGGCCCGCGCGAGGGCGTCGGCTCCTACCGCGCGAGCTTGTCGACGGGCTTGAACTTCGCCTCACCACCCTCAAGGTGCGTACTGAGGAATTCCTGACGAGCGCGCCTGTTGGTCTGATCGATCCGCCCGGCCACCCCGGGGACAAGCCGCCGCAGGGTCTCGCGGGTCACGTTGGGGATCACCCGGGCGAGCGGGGCGTACCGCCACCACCCGGGGTCGGGCAAGCCCGTCGCGGTGTAGGCATCCTTGCCCAGGTAGAAGCGTGCGTGGCCGAGCTGCGTCCGGTAACGCAGTGTGCCGTAGAACTGGCGCAGCCCCCGCGCGTCATCCGCGGGCCGGAAGGTGTCCATGAACGAACTGCACAGGTGTTGGGAGTCCTTACTCGGGCTCGGCACCTCCACCAGGGTGATCAGCAACTGGGCGCGGAAGCCGTCGGTCACGGTCTCCGGGAACCACGGCGAATCGACACCCATGAGGTACCCGACATAGCGCCAGTGATGCATCATGGCTTCGACGTCGTAGTCGGTGGGACGGTATCCATTGAGCTTCAGCTGCTGTCCGGGGGCGAACGAACTGAGCAGGAGCGTCCCGAACATCCCGAACTGGCTGATGGGCACCCCGAGTTTGCCGCGGTCCCACTCGGGGTGTGGCAGCAGGGTGTGGCGGATCATCGAGTGCAGGGTGCGGACGAACACCGCGGAGCGGCGTCCGGCGCCACCGGGGCGCATGGCACCGGGCTCGGTGGTGTCCGTCCACAGGCGACAGGTCTCGAGGAACCGGCCGAACGCCGACCCGCCGGTGTAGGCACCGGTCAGCGCGAGCGGTTTGGCGATGGTCTCCAGCGCGTAGCCCGGGAATGAGACCATCCCGAAGTACGGGTAGAGCTCCTTGTACCGCCGGAAGACCTCGGCTCCGTGTTCGACCTTCGCCCAGTCGACCCAGTCGGGATCGGTGTTGATCTGTTCGAACAACGCCACCAGTTCCGGGGAGGGGTCGCTGACGCTCTCGATGCCGTCCTTGAGGGCCTGCTCGACATCTTTCCTGGCGCGTGCCTTGCCTGTGGGTGTGGCGAACGCGGCGTCGATGTAGGCGTCGCCGAGGCGGTCCCCGGTGTTCATCGCCCGCCCGAACGCCTCTGCCAGGTCCTCGGGGACATCGAGGTGGCTCTTGGCTATGCGCTCGAGCTGCCGCTTGGCGCTGTTCGCCACGGGGGTGTCGACGAGGCGGTGGTATGAAAAGCATTCCGGGATCGGCACGTCGGTAAATTTCGTCATCGATGTCACCATTTTCGTGTTGGTGGGTTGGCGAACTGCGTCATCTGGGAGTTGGGCCGGAGAGTTCTTCGGCCAGTCGGACTGCGGTGCGGTCGGCGGCCGGCTGGTCGGCCAGGGTCTCGTCGCGGTCCAGCAGTGCGGCGATGAACGCCTTGCCGCGCAGACCGCCTTGGGGTGGCCCCGCCAGGATGTGGGTGTGGGGGCAGCCCTCTCCGAGGGAGTAGGTGTAGACGCGTGGCGAGCCGGTCACCTGCGTAACGGCCGCACTCACCCGGGAGAGCAGCGGGCCGAGCTCTGCGGCCTCAGACCGGCTGAGCTCCGCGAGGCCTTCGGTGTGCCGCAAGGTCTGGACCGCGACCCAGCCCGGGACCGGCAAGGCGGGATGTGTGGACACTCCCCAGTGGACTGTCCGCAGTAGCCAACCCCGACCGGTAGTGGCCAGCGCGCCGGCCCGGGCGCACAGCGCGCATCCACCGGCGGTCACTGCGCGGCCTCGCGTGTTTGTGTGTGTTCGGTCGCGGCGATCGTGTTGGTCAGGGTCCCGATGTTCTCGACGGTGACCGCGACGACGTCTCCGGCCCGTAGGAACCGTCCCTCGGCCATACCCGTACCGCCGGGTGTGCCGGTGAGGACGACGTCACCGGCTTCGAGGGTGAGAAAGGAGCTGACACACGCCAGCAGTTGAGGTATCGAGAAGACGAGTTCCGCCGTTGAGGAGCGTTGGCGGACGACCCCGTTGACCTCGGTCGTGATTCCCAGCCCGTCGTGCTGACGCAGCTCGTCGGTGGTCAGCAACGCGGGGCCGAGCGGCTTGAAGCCATCGAACCCCTTCGCCAGCGCAGGACTGGCCATCGGCAGTGCCGGGTTCTCCCCCGCCTGGATGTCGCGCGCCGAGAGATCATCGGCCACTGTGGCGCCGGCTACGAAATCCCACGCGGACTTTTCGGGGATGTCACGGCCGGTGCGTCCGATCACGACGGCGAGCTCGCCTTCATAGTCGACCTTGTCCGGAGCAATGCGCGGCAGCCGTACGACGGAACCACCGGCGGCGACCGCCGAGCCTGGTATCAAATGGAAACGGGGGAAGGACGGCAGCGGGTTGCCCGTTTCGGCGGCGTGGTCGCGGTAGTTCAGGCCGATGATGACGATCTTGCCCGGCCGTCTCACCGGCGATGCGAGCGTGGCCTGGTCCCAGGCGATCTCCTTCCTGGTCTTCGCGCCTCCCAGCTCGGCCAGGCGCCCTCCGAGGATGAAGTCCTCCAGCGTCCGGCCGGCGTCGTCAAGAAGGTGCAGCTCGCCGCGGACTACCCGGGCGATGCCGTCGCTGGTCTGTGCGAGCAGCATGGTGTTCTCCGTTTCCGGCAAGGGCTGGTACCCGTGCCTGTCAGGGGCGGCCGATCACCTTGTCCACCACCAGATCCGGATCGTCGGGGCAGGCGTCGCCACGCCAGGCGACAATGCCGTCCGGACGGACCAGCGCAAGGGCGCAGCCGTACAGCTCGCGGGTGCCCGCGGCGCCGGTCCAATCCTCGTCCAGGGGAATTCCCCGTTCCCGGAATGCCTTGGCCAGCAACCCGCTGTCCACGGCGGGAGCGATGTTGAGCAGGGTGAAACGCCCACGGAACAGATCGAGCACGGACCGTCCGTCGGCCAGCGCGATATGCGGGGCCCGGTGCCCGGGCCGCGCCGTCGGCACGTACTCCTCGGGATCGTCGGGAGGCTCAGCAGTGCCATCGGACACGATGAGCGGCGAGTCGGGATAGCGCAGGCCGAGCTGGATACCGAGGGACCGCCACTCGGTCTGACGGGTCGCCACGATCCGCCTGCCGACGAACGCGCGAGCCTCTTCCTGCCCGGGATCATCCAGCGTCGGGTCGGGCAGGATCGCGTTGTCCACACGGTAGTTGTGCCAGGCTCGGCGGACCATGCGCTCGGCGTGCGGACGACGTTCGGCGGTGTAGGTGTCGAGCAGGGCGTCCGGTGCCCAGCCGCGCAGCACTGCTTCCAGCTTCCAGCCAAGGTTGGCCACGTCGCCGAGGCCGGTGTTCATGCCATGCCCGCCCGAGGGCCACATCCGGTGCGCGGCGTCGCCGGCGAGCAGGACGTGCCCGGACCGGAAGGACTCGGCCACCACCGCGTCACCGCTCCATTCCCGGGTGTCGAAGACCTCCACCTCCCCAACAGTGCAGTCGAGCGCGTCGGCGATGGTCGAGCGGACGTCCCCGACGGTGGGCTGCTCCCCGTCCTTAAGGGGGTAGGTGACACGCCATACGTCGCCGCCGTCGAGCGAACCGAAAATCATCCGGCGGGGGTTGATCGAGTAGTACTGAACGGCCGGGGCGTGCGGGAACCGGCGGCGCAGCCCCGGCAGCTCGACGAAGGCGCCCTGCCACCGCGCCCGGGTCTGGTCGGAGTCCCGCAGCGAGGCGATACCCAGCGTCTTGCGGATCGGAGATCCGGCGCCGTCACAGGCAAGCAGGAGCCGGCCGCGGACCATCCGGAGACCGTGCTTGACCGAGGAGAGCCGTACCGAGACACCATGCCTGTCGTCGTCGAATCCCTCGAAGGTCCACCGGAAGCGAAGGTCCACGGTGGACTCCGCGGCCGCGCGCGCTCGCAGCGCCGGATCGAACCAGAACTTCGGCCACCAGACGCCACCTTCGGGACTCAGTCCTTGGGTGGTCGTGCGTCGGTCGGAGTTGGACGGCCGCGGGAATCGGGCGAGTTCGTAGGTCGTCATGCGGGAGACGAACGAGATGTCCCGCGGCTGGTCCGCGGGAAACCCGCTGCGCCGCACTTCGTCGGCGATTCCCCAGCGGCGAAGAAGTTCCATGGACGCCGTGTCGATGGATTCCGCGGTCGGGTAGCGGACGACGCCGTCGTCGCGTTCGACGAGGAGAACGGAGAATCCACGGCCGCCTAATTCGATCGCATTCGCGATGCCCACGGGGCCGCCGCCCACGATGACGATGTCGTAGGTGTCGTTGGTGATGTCGCCGGTGGGTCCCGGCGTCGAGACGGGTGTCATCGTTCCCAGAGCATTTCACTGAGGTCCCGTCCGGCCCGCGTGCCCGCGAGCAGGCGTTCGGGGTCCAGCGGGAAGCCGTTGGGGTTGTTCTTGAACTCGTCGGTCGCCATGAACGTCCGCAGCTCCTGCTGAGAGGAGAAGTTCAATGAGGACAGTTCGACCTTGTTCCCGTCCGGGTCGCGGTAGTAGAAGCTCGTACCGGGTCCGTGGTTGGACGCCTCGACCGGGAGGTGGCCGCTGTTCTTGAGCGTGCTGTAGAGGTCGAGCAGCGCGTCGATGGTCGGGGTGCGCAGCTGGAAGTGGTGCAGGCCGCGGGAGGTCGGACCGGAACCGATGTCCTCGCACTCGAAGACGGCGATGCGCTGGCTGTAGGGCGGGTCGAAGTAGAAGTCGAGGAAGCAGATGCGCGACGGCTCGTCCGGGTCGTCGGACGGGGGCGGCGTCATTTCCACGGTGCGCGGCTGCGCCAGCAGCAGTGAGTAGAAGTCACAGAGACGGTCGTATTCGGTCGTCCGCAGTACGACCTCCGACAAACGTATTCCTGACATACCGATCGTTCCTTTCCTGAGGAGATGGGATACGGATCAATGCAGCAAGACGGCCTTCACCACAGTTCCCGAACGAACGTCGTCCACGGCCTTGTTGATGTCGTCCAGCGCGTAAGTGCTGATCATCGCCTCGAGGGGGAAGAGGCCCTTTTCATGGAGGGCCAGTACGCGCGGCACCAGGACAGCGGGCGCCTGGTGACCGACGATGGACCCGGTGACGGTGCGACCTTCGAGGATTCCGAAGGCGTTGGTCCGCAGATCCGCGCCGTCCGGCGCGATACCGAGGATCGCCGCGCTTCCCAGCGGGGCGAGGGCCGCGACGGCCTGGGACATCACCTCGGGCACTCCGGTGGACTCCACGCTGAAGTCCACACCCGCCCCGGAAGTCAGCTCCCGGACCGTCTCCACGCAGGCGCCGCCGTTGGCGTCGAACACATCGGTGGCTCCGAGCTGAAGCGCGAGGTCGAGGCGGGGACGATGAATGTCGCACACGATGATCCGCGAGGCACCGGCCACGGCTGCGGCCATGACCGCGCTCAGCCCGACGGCTCCGGCGCCGAACACGGCGATCGTGCTCCCCGGGTACACCCGCAGCGCGTTCCAGACCGCCCCCGCCCCCGTGATGACGCCACAGCCGAGAGGGGCGAGCACATGATCGGGCACGGTCGTCGCGGGCACCCGGATGAGACTGCTGAGGCGGCAGAGTCCGTAGCCGGCGAACGACGATTGACCGAAGAAGTGGTCCCGCACCGGCTCGCCCGCGGCGTCGTGAAGCCCGACGGACCCGTCGGCGCGCTGGGCACCGAAGTTCAGCGGGAAGTGCTGAGGGCAATAGGCGGGCTGGCCTCGCAGGCAGTTCTGGCAGGTGCCGCAGAAGCTGAAGCTGGCCACCACGCGGTCCCCCGGGCGGAATCCGTCGACGGCGGAGCCGACCGCTTCGACGACTCCGGTTCCCTCGTGCCCGGCGACCACGGGGAAGGGGGTCGGCAGCCGTCCGGCGGCCACCTCCAGATCCGTGTGGCACAGCCCGGTCGCGGTGAAGCGCACCAGCACTTCGTCCGGGCGAGGGTCGTCGATGCTCAGTTCTTCCAAGCAGAACAGGTCGTGGTCCGGCCGGCACACCGCGGCTCTCATCGGAGCGTCACCGCCGTCAAGTCCGGAAAGTGCGGACCGACCAGGGGTGTGTGTGCCGCACGCAGCTGGTGTGCCCAGTGCGCGCGGGTGGCCGCGCCGAGTTCGGCGTCCCAGTCGAAGCCGCAGCGCCAGTCGGGGTGGTCCAGCGCGGCCGGGTGGTGGAAGAGATCACCCACCAGGGCAAGGCTCTGGCCTTGAGATTCGATCACCGCGACGGAGCTGCCCGGTGTGTGGCCGGGTGCGTGGACGAGGCGTAGCCAGCCGAACAGGGACACCGAGTCGCCGTCCCAGAGCGCGGCCGTGTCACCGAGCGGGCTGACCTTTGACCGCACGGCCTCGTCGGCGCGCTCGTCGACGAAGTGTTTCCAGTCCTCGGCGTGAATGTGGTGCCTCGCACCGGGAAAGACGGGCCGGCCATCGGTGGAAGCCCAGCCCACGTGGTCGATGTGCAGGTGACTGAGGACCACGTCGGTCACCGAGTCGAGCGGGCAGCCCAGCTTCTCGAGCTGGATGGGCAGCAGTTCGCGGACCGCGGGCGGGTCGCCTCCGGGGACCAATTGGGGGGCGACACCGCCGCCCAGGTCGAACACGACCCGGTTGCCCTGCTCGTCGGTGGCCAGAAATCCACCGAACGGGACCGGGAGCAGACCATCCTCGCCGATCGTGCCGGGCAGGCTCCGCCAGGTGGACATCGACACGTCGGGGTAGAGCACGCTCGGCGGCATCGGCAGGACGCCGTCGAGCAGGGGCTGAACGGTCACATCACCAATTCGCATGGTGCCCTCCAGGTCGGGCGGGATATCGGCGGGCCGCGGCGCCTGCCGGCACCGGGTCAACCAACCTGGGATCGAGACTAGGCATAAAAGTGTTAGACGTCAATTTATTGTTGTCGTCGTTCCATTACAGCCAACACGAGGTGATCCAGTGCCCTGGGTTCTGTCCGCGACACGCCAGACCGACGGTTCACCCGTCCGAGTGTACGGATCAAATTGACCGTCGACACTTTACACTCTAGGGTTGATCACGCAGCGATCAGCGTCGACACCCCGTGGCCGAGTGCCTGCCGCGAGCTGTCCCGGATGTTCACGTCCCACGAACAAGAGGAGCGGCATCATGACCGGTCAACGTATTGACATCCACACCCACGCAATGCCGGACCAAGCAATGGCGGCGCTGGCGGGGCGGGGCTTCAAACCGACCGGTGGCTACAAGATCTCGGTGCGGTGGACACCGGAAGCGGCGCTCGACTACATGGACCGGCAGCAGATCGCCGCACAGCTGGTATCGATGCCGATGGCCTTCGGGGGATCGCCCGACGACCCGGAGTTCGGGACACGTCTGTCCCGGATGATCAATGAAGGGCACGCCGAACTGATCGCCAAGCACCCGGGCCGGTTCGGCGCCTTCGCCTCGATACCGGCAGACGGCCCCGACGAGGCGCTGACGGAGATCGCGTACGCGCTGGACGAACTGGAGCTCGACGGCGTGGTGCTGACCACGAACGTGATGGGCCGGTATTTCGGCGATCCGTCCCTCGAACCGGTACTGGCGGAACTGGCGCGGCGAGAAGTGCCGGTATTCGTACACCCGGTCGACTGCCCGCACATCGACATCCTCGGCTTCGGCCGCCCGAGCTCGATCGTCGAATTCCCCTTCGACACCGCACGCACCATCACCAACGCCCTCTACACCGGCGTCTTCCAGCGGATTCACGGCCTGAAACTGATACTGGCCCACTGCGGCGGGGTCCTGCCGATGCTCGGCTGGCGCATCGGCGAACACACCGTCATGGGACGAGGTCCCGAGGATGCGGACATCGACCCCGCCCACGTCGCCGAAGTACTGCGCGGGCTCTACTACGACACCGCACTGGCCGGCAGCCGCAACTCACTGCTGCCGACCTTGGAGGTCACCAGCTCCGACCACATCCTCTTCGGCACCGACTGGCCCGCCGCCCCCGAACCCACAGTCGAAAAGAACATCGCCAACCTCACCGCCTTCGACGGCTTCACCAACGACGAACTACGCGGCGTCGAACGACACAACGCACTCAAGCTCTTCCCCCGCTTCGCCTCTCGTTGATTGTGTATCATTGATCCTGAATCAACAAATTCGAGGAGGCCGCTATGGGAGACATCGCGATCATCGGGGGTGGTCCCGCCGGGCTGACGGCGGCCATCGCCCTGGCTCGGCGCGGCGTCCGCAGCACGGTGTTCGAGCGTGAAGCCCACCCCGACCGCATGCCGCGCTTCAACCCCAACCGCTCCTACCCGATCGACCTCACCGGCCACGGACTCAAGGCTGTGCGCTACATCGATGCCGTCGAGCACTTCGACACCCACATGACCGCGTTCCACGGGATCAGGAACGGCGGCGGGGTGCGCGACCCGTGGCCCGAGCCAGGCTGGATCGGCTCCCGCGGGGACATCATGAGGGCACTGATGTCCGTCGCCGAACAGCGGCATCGCGACATGATCGACTTCGTGTTCGACAGCGACGTCTCCAGCGTCGACGTGCACGTCGGAGAGGTGGCAGGGCAGCGCTTCGACCTCCTCGTCGGCTCCGACGGCGCGGGGTCGGCTGTCCGCGGGGCAATGCTCGATCAGGTCGACGGGTTCACCGTGGAGACCTCCGCCGTCCCCAACTACGGGCTGATCCTGGAGCTCGACCAGGTCGGCGACAGGCTGGACAAGCACTGCCTCAACGGGCTCGGGTTCAGTCCGCTCACCCTGGCCGCGGTGATCAACGACGACGAAAAACCGGACGGTGTGCGCTGGATCTGCGTGGTCGGGGTGAAGAAGCCGATCACCTTCACCTCCCCCGGCCAAGCCACTACCTGGCTGCGTAAGAACACCCCGCGCGTCCTGGACCTGACCAGCGACCGGGCGGTCGCCGAGTTCTCTCGACGCGAAGGCGTTCACCTGGGCCAGCGGCTGACCTGCTCGAGCCTGTATGGCGGCCGGGCGGTGCTGCTCGGCGACGCCGCCGCCGCGTTTCCACCGGTCGGCCAGGGCGGCAACGCGGCACTGGAATCTGCGATGGTCCTCGACCAGTGCCTGGTTTCCGGACCGCTCGACACCGCCGGTGTCCGCTACGACGCGGCCTGGAAGCCCGAGGCGGACGCGGTCTCGTGGATCGGCGGACAGGTCCGCTACCAGAACCCCCGAATGCTCGTCCGCGCGCTTGTCTCGGGTGCCTTCGGCATCAACGTTTTCAAGCAGGCCAAGAGCTCCACCCGCTCCTACTCCGACGTGCGCCACGCGGCCCGCCGCCTGGGGCCGATCTGGGCATGACCTCTCGCCGTCAGAGACGCCCTCGTCCGGCGTCCTGCCTCAGTGGATATTCGAACGGGACCAGAACGGACTGAGATCAAGATCAACAGGCGATTTTCCGGCGACGGCAACATGCTGCAACGCGTCGGAAGCCGACGGAACGAAGAGGAACAGAAGCCGCTAACCCTGGAGACAAGCTGACGACGAGCTCCAGCGCCTCTCCTTCTGCGCAGCACGAAGATGCGTACCGCGTCCGCCGCCTGGATCACATGCTCGGTGTCGAGTTCCCGAGCTCGACCCGGTCACTGGGTCAGTGTGTCGAGGAAGGTCAGAATGCGTTGCCAGGTAAGGGCTGCCGCTTGGCCGTCATGGTCCGGCAGGTCGGCGTCGAGATAGAAGTGGCCTGCCCCCGGGTAAGTGAAGACTTGCGCGGTGGCGCGCGCACCGCCCGCGGCTGCCCGCCAAGCAGCTACGTCGGCCGGGCGTGCGAACGGGTCCGGATCGGCTACGTGCAGCTGCGCTGGAAGGCCGGCGCGGGCGGCCCCGGGAATCGTGGCCAACCCGTGCAGGAGCAGCACCCCGGCGGTGTCGGGCCGCCGCGGCAGCAGCGAGTCGACCACGCCCGCGCCCATCGAGAAGCCGGCCAGCACGGTGCTGTCAGGCAGGCTGTCCATGGCGTCCTGCGCCCGACGCACGATGGTGGCCCAGCCGATGCGGTCCTTGAGCTCGAAGCCCTCCTCGAGGGTGGTGGCGACCTGGCCCGCGTAGAGATCAGGTGTGCTGACCGTGTGCCCCGCGGCTCGGAGCCGACCGGCAGCGCGAATCTCCACGGGTCGCAGGCCGAGGACGGAGTGGAACAGCACGACGTCGGTCACGAGTCCATCCTGCCCGAAGACGGCCCTTCGCGTGTGTCGCGCGTCACGGAATGCCTGTCGATCTTCGGCGCTACACAGAGGTAGAAATCGCTCGAACCCGAGGGAGTGACATGTCCGCCACCGCCATGCCGGAAGAAGCGTAGACCACTTTGCTGGTACCCGTGCTCGACGACTTCGACTTCCCACTCGTCGACGGAGCTGCCTGCCGCATCGACGACCCCGACTGCGAAGCCTGCCAGTAAAGATCGGAGCGGAGATCGCCCGTGGCAAAGACGACGCTGGCGGGTCGGCGCGCCGGCGAACGGTGCAATATCTGGCCGGTATCGATAGGCCCAGGAGCCTCCGGCGCCATTCTCGTCCGATTGTTCACCACCACCGGCATTCAGTCGCGGCAAAGCGAATCTCCGGTGAGGCGATCGTGAGCCCGGGACCCGCACCCGCCACGAGTACGTGCTGACCGATCGGGGACGCGCCGGGCGCGGAAAGCGCGCAGATTGGCTCTGCTGCCGTCGCAGCTGAGCGTCCGGGAGCGACTGCGTCCGGCTGCAGCCGAGGCACCCCGACGAGAACCACAGGGTGGTGGGCTGTCCCCCGCACCGCCCAGACCCGAGCGGTGAGCGCGATGGATCCGTCGGGGCCGGCCGGTAGCCGGATACGCAACAGCTCGCGCAGGGCCTGCCGGCGCTCGTCGGTCAGGGACATGGCGTAGTGGGGTGCAGGCCCCTGGCCGTCGAGGAACGGCGTCCAGTAGTCGTCGAAGTCGGTGAACACCGTCGGCACCTCGATCGCCCGGACTGTGACCTCGCCCAGCCCGGCATCGGTCCACAGTTGTTGCAGGACAACGGGTTCACAGATCGGGAAGCGGCAGGCTTCGTCCAGTTCGGACGCGACGGGGTCGAGGGAGGCGGCGGCGTCCCAGAAGTGCCGGATGACGGCCATGCCGCGCGCGTAGTCCCAGACGTAGGCGGCGGTTGTGCCGCCTCGCTTGGTGACCGGGCGAAATTGAGCGCCAGCCCACTGACGACGGCGTCGAAACGGTGGTCCGGCAGCGACTGCGCGTCGCCGGCGAGGAAGGTCGCCCGGGGGTCGCTGATCCGCGCGCGAGCGGTGGTCAGGAACATCTCGGAGGTGTCCACGCCGACGATCCGGGCGGGGTCGGTCGTGGCCAGAACGGTCGCGGCCAGAGCCCCCGTGCCACAGCCCGCGTCCAGCCAGTTCCCGTCGGCGGGCAGGTCGAGCCAGCGCAGGAACGCTACCGCGACTGGGCGGCTCCAGCGACCGACGTACGCCTCGTACGCATCGCCGACCGCCCACACCTCGCGCTCGACCCGCCGACGATACGGCGTGACCGAGTACAACACGAGCCCACGCACTCCCCCTGATCGGCAGCCGGCCCTCAGAGACCGAGCAAGGTTCGCAGCGTGTGATCCAGGATCTTCTCGCTCGCCTCCGCGGCAAGACCGGAGTTCTGAATGTGAGTCACCGCGTCTCGGTAGTAATCGCCGTCGAGGTAGGGAAAGTCAGTGCCCAGAACGAGCCGATCGACCCCGAGCGACTCCGCTGCCCCGCGCAGGGCGGGCGGGTAGTTGTGGCTGACCGTGTCGTACCACATGCGCCGAGCGGTAGTGCTGGGCAACTCGGTCAGTTCGCCCAGGTCTCGCTGGTACTTGTTGTCCAGCCGCTGCAGGAGCATCGGCAGCGCGCCGCCGAGATGCGCGTTGACGATCTTCATGTTCGGGTAGCGGGTCGGCACGCCGGCGCGGATGAGGTGCACTACGTCCACAGTGTCCTCGATGGGCGCGCCGATCAGCCAGGTCAGGTCGAAGTCGTTGATCATCGGCGACCCGATACCGCTGCCCGCCGGGTGGATGAACAGCACCGCGTTTCGCCGGTCGAGTTCCGCGAACAGCGGCTCGAACAGCGGGTCCGCGGCGGTTCGGCCGAGTACGTCGGTGGTGATCGCCACCCCCACCATCCCGAGTTCGTCCAACGCCCTGGTCAGTTCGGCCAGAGCCGCGTCGACATGCGGCAACGGCAACGCCGCGAACGCGGAAAACCGGTCCGGCCACCGCTCGACCACCTCCGCGTAGAAGTCGTTGGCGAACCGGGCCGCCGCCACCGCGGCGTGTTCGTCGGCCAGGTGCGGCGACTGAGGGGTTACAGACAGCACCTGGCGATCGACGCCGGCGGAATCCATCAGTTTCAGCCGCGCCGTCAGCGCCTCTTCACCCACGTCGGCCGCCGGCACCTTGGCAACCCCGGTGCCCGCTTTTCCCGCTTGAGCCAACAGTTCGAGGTAGCGCTCACTCCACAGGTGCGCATGTACGTCGATTCGCATCCGACTTGCCTCCTCTTGACAACCGCTGACAACTGTACTGTACAGTATAGTACATGAACGAAGGTCGCCCTGCCCCCAGTGGAGCTCGCGCCAGCCAGAAGAGGCGGGCCATCCTGCACACCGCTCGCGAGGCGTTTCTCCGTGACGGCTTCGAGGTCGGCTTGGATCGCATCGCCGCCGAGGCCGGCGTGTCCAAGATGACGGTGTACAACCACTTCCGCAGCAAAGAGATCCTGTTCACCGCGATCGTGGAGGGCGCCCTCGACGAGGGGCAAGGCACTTACCTGGCCGGGTTCGAGACCCGCATCGCCGAGTCGACGGATCTCAGGTCCGACCTCACCGAGTTCTGCGAGCTTTGGGTGGCCAGCCTCACCGCGCCGAAGATGATCAGCCTGCGCAACCTGGTCAGCGGTGAACTTCGGCGTTTTCCCGAGCTCGGGGAAGCCTGGCTGACGCAAGGACCGGCCAAGGTCCACGCCGCCATCGCGGGCGGACTCGATCGGCTGGTCGAGCGCGGGGAACTGTCCATTCCGGACGTCAACCTCGCCGTGCTGCAACTGTCCGGCCTTGTGCTCTCTCCGCATCTGGTCTACGGCACCTACGGCGAAGCTCCGGACACGGAACTCACCGGACGGCTGATCAGGTCCGGAGTGGACATGTTCCTGAACTTCTACCAGAAGGAGTAGCTGTGGCCAAGATGGAAATTATTCATCTTCCGGAATTCGACCCGGAGATCAACTCCCTGTTCGTGCCCGCGATCCGAGTAGGTGACCTTCTGTACTTGTCGGGCGTGTACGCGGCACCGCCGTATCACCACCACCCGCACCGCGAGAGTGATTTCGAGTCGATTCCCAAAGGCAGCGAGCAGCAGGCGCGGCTTACCTACGGACATCTCAAGTCCGTTCTCGAGGCGGCCGGGTCAAGTTGCCGGCACATCGTCTCGCTCACCCGGTTCCTCACCAACCTCGAACGCGATCAGGACGTCGTGAACCGCGTTCAGGCGGAGTTCCTGGGCGGCCATCTGCCGACCAGTACCACGGTCGAGATCGGCAGGCTCGCGGCACATCCCGACCTCCTGGTGGAAATCCACGCCGTCGCGGTGGTCGCCGACGGCTCCGATTCACCGGTATGACGAAGATCCGAGCCGGCAGGCACTGATTCCGTTTGCCAGCCGGTGCCGACAAGGCTACCCTCAAATTAGTCACTAATCATTACTATAAGACTCTCTTATTACCCGACAGCTTTTCTGCCAAGACAGGAAGTGGACCATGACCGCCCAGACCAAGTTCACCGAACGACTGACCAAGGACAACGCCGCACTGCTGCTGGTCGACCACCAGGTCGGGCTCTACAGCGGGATCCGCGACATCTCACTGCTGGAGCTCAAGCACAACGTGACCGGCCTGGCCAAAGCGGCGACCGTGCTGGGCGTCCCCATCGTCGTCACCACCGTGGGCGCCGACGGCATGTGGGGGCCCGTCATCTCCGAACTGGGAGACGCACTCCCGGACAGCCTGGAGATCATCGACCGTGCGACGGTCAATGCCTGGGACGACGAGCGTGTCCGCGCCGCGGTCGCCGCCACCGGACGCAAGAAGCTGATCATCACTGGAATCTCCCTCGAGGTGTGCGCCGCGTTCCCGGCGATCGCAGCCCTCAACGACGACTACGACACGTATGTCGCCGTCGATGCTTCCGGCACCTTCAGCGACACCAAGCGCGAAACGGGACTCCTGCGCATGCAGCAGGCCGGGGTCATCCTCAGCGACTACGCCACCCTCGCGGTGGAAATGCTCGCCGACAACACCTTGCCTGAAGCAGGCGCAGTCTACGGTGCCCTCGACATGCCCTTCGCCACCCTTGTCGGGCAAATGTACGCAGCCGCTCAGAAGTAGGGCCAGCCCATGAAAAGGACGGATATCGGCCCTCGGGTGATCGCCGGCAAGTTCGCTTACAACCGGGCGATCCGGGTGGATGACCCCGGCTCTTGGCTGTTTGTGTCCGGCCACGAGGCGCGAGGCGACGACGGCAGGATCGCACACCGCGGCGACATGGCGGGCCAACTCGCCTTGACCGTGAAACGCCTCGACGAAACGGTGACCGAAAGCGGGATGACGATGGCCGACATCGTGCAGATCCGTATTGTCACCACCGACCTCACGGAATGCAAAAAACACTACGGTGTCCTGCTGGACGAACTCGCCCGCCGAGAATGCCGCCCAACGAGCTTGCTGGCTCAGGTCGACGCACTGTCCGATCCGGACATGCTCGTCGAGATCGAAGCGGTCGCCGTCCAAGGCAAGCGGGCCTGAGCACCGCGGGAGACGTTTCCACGCCCCGGTGCCGTCGGTAGCACCTTCCAAAATTGTACTGTAAGGTACATTTATGAAGGCACTGCCGACGACGCCGAAGGGGCTGCGAACCCGAGCCACCATCGTCGGCGCCGCCGCGCGGCTGATGCACGACCGAGGCCTCGCGGCGCCGTCCATGGACGAGGTCCTCGTCGGGAGCGGAACCGGAAAATCCCAGCTCTACCACTACTTCGACGGCAAGCAGGACCTCGCGGTCGCGGTGCTGCACCACCAGTTCGAGCTGGTGATGGCCGCCCAACCCGCCTTGCATGACCTGTCCTGCGACGACCTCGGCCGGTGGCGGAACGAGGTGCTGCGCGCCCATCGGGCCAGCGGCCTCGGCACCTGCCCGCTCGGGGTGTTCGTCGGCCAGACCGACCACGATCCCGTGCTGCGAGCCACCCTCGCCGAACTTTTCGCGCGCTGGCAAGGCGTCCTCTCCGACCTGGTCTCGCGTGCCCAGGCCGCCGGACGCGTACGCGCTGACGTCGATCCCGCCACTGCCGGACGAGCACTGCTCACCGCGCTGCAAGGTGGCACGATCCTGGCCCACCTGCACGCCGACCCGGCACCGCTGGCCCAGGCGCTCGCCGACGCGATCGCGCCACTGTCGGGCACCGCCCGCACGAGAGAAGACACATGACCCAGCACCGAAGGGAAGTCCAGGACGGCATGCGGATCGCTGGGACGTACCAATCCCGATGACGGAAGGCACGGTCCTGCGCGCGGACGTCTTCCGCCCGGCGGACGAGGGCCGCCATCCGGTGATCATGACGCACGGTCCGTACGCCAAGGGGCTGGAATTCGCCGAGGGCCACCCGAACATGTGAAAGCCGTTGTCCACCAAGTATCCCAGGACTACTACGAGTGCATCGAGTGGGCAGGCCGCGATCTTCGGCGGCACCACCACGCTCGTCTCCGGCCCGGACAAGCAGTCCTCCCTGCTGCGGCCCCGCATCCCCCGCGACCAGCACGCGACAACCACCCGCTGCGGGGCCCTTCCCCGGCTGACACCACGAGACCTCAGGAAGACCTCAACCGCTCCTGGTCGGTGCGCTGCAGCGAGGAGCATGACGACGTCGCGAAGGTGCCATGAGGCGACTCTGTGTATATGGAAATCGACCCGACCGGCCGATGCCATGGTGAATGAAAGTACGAAAGGGCAGTCGAAGGTGCAGAGTTTCGGCGCATCCGAATCAGTCAACGGGAACTCATGAGTAGGTCGAAACGATTGATGATGCTGCCGGCGAGCATCCGGGGTGGTATCGAGCATCTTCTCGGTCGCCCCGGCTTCCGCCTCGACGGCGACCGGTGGAGTGGATTTCAAGGCGTTCACCATGTGGTTCGACGTCGGCGAACTGTCGAACACCAACACATGCATCCCCGCGTGGGTCACGGACGCTACCGCGACGCATCGGGCAGCGACACGTGGTCGACACTCACGTTTTTCTGCCGACCTGGCGGCGTGTTGGGGGTGGTCACCGTCAAACGTCAGGCTCGTTAGGTCGTTCCAGTAGAGGTGCTGCGTCGGCTTCGGCCCGGCCATCAGGTTCACCGAACTGTACTGATGCACGTCCGGCGCCTGCCGGGGACAATTCTCCGGGCAGGCGCCGTTCTCGTGCGCCAGGCCGGGGTTGTCATGACTGGTCACCATCGTCGCTTCGCCGTAGCGTTCGGACGTCCATCGCGCACATCCGAATCAGACAGGAGAACCGCATGCGCATCCTACGCATTTTGCCGAACCTTCCAGTGGCTGACGTCGAAGCGGCGAAGAGCTTCTACACCGAATACCTCGGGCTGAGTAGCGAGGCGTTCAACCTGGGTTGGGCGGCCCGCTACACCTCCCCCGACGGCAAGGCGATCGTCCAACTGGTGACGGGCGACGCGACCGCACCCGAAGATTCCGTCATTTCCGTCCAGACCGACGACATCGAAGGTGCTTATGAGGAAGCAAAAAAGCGCGGCTACGAGATCGTGCACCCGCTGGCTACCGAGCCGTGGGGAGTACGCCGGTTCTTCGTCCGCGCCCCCGATGGCAACGTGCTCAACATCGCCCACTACCGGGATTGACGCGGCCGTTTGGTCACCGGACCTTGCTCTGACATCATGAGCAAACGGAACTTCGTTCCAGTAGTGCTACGGAACGTGGTTTCGCTTGACATCAGAGGTGGAGGAAACGCGCGGTGAACAACGAAGGCGCAGGTCAGACGGCCCGGCCCAAGCGGGCGGACGCCCGGCGCAACGAGGAGACGCTGCTCGACGCAGCCGCCGCACTCTTCGTGACGTCGGGTGTGGAGGCGCCGGTACGCGACATCGCGGCCAAGGCCGGCGTCGGAACCGGCACGATCTACCGTCACTTCCCGACGCGAGCCGACCTCATCATCGCCGTCTACCGCCACCAGGTCGAGGCCTGCGCCGAGGCGGGTCCAGCTCTGCTGGCGAGCAGCGCAAGCCCCCATGCCGCACTGGGGTCATGGATCAACCTCTTCGTCGACTTCCTCGTCACCAAGCACGGACTCGCCGCCGTACTCCGGTCCGACAACGCCGGCTTCGACACGCTGCACGCCTACTTCCTCGACCGGCTCGTACCCGTCTGCACACAGTTGCTCGAAGCCGCGGACACGGCTGGCGAGATCCACTCCGATATCGAGGCCCTGCAACTCATGCGCGGTGTCGGGAACCTCTGCATCGGCGCGGACAGCGATTCCCGTTACGACGCGCGCCGGCTGGTCGACCTCCTCATTGCGGGACTGCGCCTACCCCACTAGCGTCCTGCTGAGCGGTGGCGCACTACACGGAAAGTGGCTCATCGCGGTCACCTGTAGCGAACGCCAGGTCCCGAGAATCGTCGATCAGCGCTGCGGGGTCGGTGCAGTCATCGCACACTGAGATCACCAGAACATAAGGCAGTCCACAGAACCTGATACTGACCAAGGCACACCGCTAACCGTCCATAATCGAGGTCGGGCTCGGGTCCGGAATCGGGTCCACTGCTTGCACGAGGTCGTGAGCAGTCTGGTCCGCCCTGGACGCTTTGGCTGGCGTGCCCAGACAAGCGGTGGGGTTTCAAGCTGGTGCCGGATGAATGTTTCCGCTCCAGGCAAGGACTCCGGGAGTCCGTCGCGCGCGATCCGCACTCGCCACTCCGAAAATGCATAAGATCATGGTGAGTCGTCGGCGGGAATTTCACCCGCCGCCGCTCTCAGAACCGTGCGTGGCACTCTCGCCGGTGGTGTCACGATCGCCGCGGCGCTTGATCTCCGCGAGGATTCGCCCCTGCTCCGCTTCCGCGCGCCGTCGGGTTTCCTCCAGGTTGATGTATTCCGTCACGAGCACAGATGGTCATGGATGTCGCGAGACCACGCACGTGCTGCGTTTGCGTCACTGTCTGGAAGCACGGCGGGGGAATGTGAGTGACGCCCGGGCTCAACGACCGGTGATGGGCGGCTGCACCAGCGAGACGGAGGGGGCCGGCGATCCGCTTCGGCACCACGCTGTCGAGCGGGGGACGGGCCATTTAGAGCTAGCTGAGCTCGGGCCCGAAGCCGGTTGAACCCACGGCAGACATGCCCAAACGTGTAAGTTGACGCCTAATAGAGCGGCAACTGGGCATACCTCTGGAGCGAACGTGGAGTGGCGATATTGACGGCAAGGTGCTGCCGGATCGTCTCGATGAACTGCGGCGGCGACGGAGGCATCGGACTCTCCACGAACCGGCCCAGCGCGACGTCGTAGCGCGGCCCCGTGGCGGGCTCGATGACGTCGTGTCCATCCGCGCGGAGCTGGGTGACGTTGCGCCGCACGGCGGGCTTGGCCCACATCTCCGCGGACATGACCGGGAAGAACACGACCGGGGACTTGGCCGCGGTGACGGTCGCGGTGAGCATGTTGGGTGCGGCACCGGCGGCGGCCGCGGAGAGGACGTTGGCCGTCGCGGGGAGAACCACGAACAGGTCGTGCTCCTCGGCGAGGCTGACGTGGTTGTCCCGGGGCCAACTGGCGGGGTCGTCCCCGGTGACCACCTTGTCGGGGTTCTGATCACCCCGCTCCCTCCACTATGGATCGACACATCCGCCGCGGACTGACCGTGCGTGCCCCGATCGCTGTCAATCCGTGCCACTGCCCTCGCGGTACGCCCCAGGCGTGATAGCGGTCACCTGGCGGAACGCGCGGTGCAGCTGGGCCGCGCCGCCGAAGCCGCACTCATGAGCCACCACCTCGAGCCGTGAACTGTCCACAAAAGTCAACGAACCCGGGGTGAGGATCGCATTGCGACCGTCCTGCGAGACCATGCCGTGGCCTTCGAGCTGGATGTTGGCCAGCAGATGGTGTTCGCTACCGCGTATGATGAAACCTCGGGTGCGGTCCACCCGCTGCGCCTGCGAAGAAAGCCTCGAGAACCCGACCCCGTCGATGCAGCTACGAGGTAGCTCCATTGTGCAGCCGACCCACTTCGGTGGCCATTCGGCGAGTCCCGGTGGAGGTCAGCTGGCGAGGTGCTTGCCGAAAAACGCCACGATCTCGCCCACGACCTCGGCGGTGGTCCACGGCAGCGCGGACTCCGGGTCGCCGCCCAGGATGGCCGCCAGGTCACCGTGACCTGCTCCGCTGAGCACGTAACGGGTGCTGTCGACCCCTTTCGCTCGCAACGCGGTGTGCAGGAGCAAGGTCTGGCTGGGCGAGATGATCCGGTCATCGTCACCGTGGAACAGCAGGAAGGCGGGACTCGCGGAGTCGACGTAGGTAGCCGGGTTGGCCCCGGCGACCGCTGCGGGGTCGGCGCCGATGGCCATGCCGCTGTCCGGGCCGTACACGAACGCGGCCGTGGAACCGCCCGGCCCGACATAAGCCTCTTGGGTCGCCGGGTCGAAGTCCGCCTGGATCTTCGTCAGGTCCGAAGGCCCGAACTTGTCCACCACCGCCTGGACGTCACTGCGCTGGTCCAGGTTGTCCCCGGCCTCGAAGGTCTTGACCCCGTTGGTGGTGCCCGTCATGGCCGCGAGGTACCCGCCCGCCGACTCGCCCCACACGCCCACCTTCGCCGGGTTGATCCCGTACTCGTCTGCGTGTGCACGCAGGTAGCGAATCGCGGCCTTCACATCGGAGACGGCGTCGCGGTAGGTCGCTCCTGTCGTCGTGGTCCGGTACTGGACGCTCGCGACGACGTAGCCTGCCTCGGCGATGAAAGTACGTTGGTCGAGCGCGGCTTCCTTGATCGATTGGACGAAACCCCCGCCGGAGACATAGACCACCAGCGGTTTCGTGCCGCCGGTCTTCGGAACGATCACGTCCAGCTTCAGCTCGGTTCCGGGCGCGGGCTTCGAGTAGACGACGTCGTTGTGCGTGTCGACCGCGGTCTTCCCACACTCGATCTGCGGACCGGTCGGGTCGATCACCGTGCTCGTACTGGTGTCACTCGGCGCCACCAACTTCGCCACGACCATTTTCAGCGCACCCGCGGGTGCGCCTTCGGCTGGATTCATCGTTTCCCTTTTCTCCTGATGGTTGATGTCAGCCGGCGCGGCGCGCGGCGGCTTCGAAGACCTGAGCGACGGCTCGCAACACGCGATCCGCGTCAGCTCGCTGACGATCGGTCAGCGCCCCGACCGCGGCCGCCTCCAGCGCCAGCCGCTGAGGCAGGACCTCCTCCACCGCTGCCGCACCGGCGTCGGTGATGGTGACCAGAGCGCTCCGGCGATCGGCCTGGTTCTCCTGGCGCTCGACGAGGCCTCGACGCTCCAATTTCGCCAAGGCTTTGCTCAGCGCCGCCGACGACCGCCCCATCGACGCCGCCAGCCGGCGGGCAATGGTCGGCTCGGCCCGGTGCAGGTGGAACAGGACGTCGAACTCCGAAGAACTGATGGAAGCGGCCTCGAAAACTGGCTCCAGCAGCAAATCCAGCATGGCGCCCGCGTGTTTGAGCGCGCCGATGATCACCAGCGGCGACAGGTCGAGGTCGGGGCGCGCCTCGGCCCACCGCTGCCACGCCTGCTTGTCCTCCGGGCCCACCATTGCCTCACTTCGTTGATTCATCAATTCGTTAACCGGTCAACTACCGGCTACTATATCACGCGAGGCCTGCGCGGTCCGGCGAGAGAAGACCAGGCACACCCCGGCGGCGACCAAACCGGCGGTCATGACCCCGGCCAGCGGCACTGGCGAGCCTGAGGAGAACAGCCCGGACAACGGCGAAAGCACCGCACCGAGCGTGAACTGGCCCGCCCCGACCAGCGCCGAGGCCGCGCCAGGCGAGTCCGATCCCAGCGACTGAGCGGTCGTCGTCACTGCGGGGAACACCAGGCCGAGGCCCGCGAGTGTGCCCATCAGGCAGAGCCAAGTCGCCACGAAAACACCGCCTGCCAGTGCGACGATCACAAGATGCGCGGTGCTGGTAACCACGGCGAGCGAGAGTCCGATGGCGAGCATTCGCGCTGGCCGGACGCGCGCCGCCAACGCGCCGAAGACACTGCTCGCGATGAGCATCGCCAGGGCGTTGGACGCGAAGACCAGGCTGTAGCCGGTCGGTGAGAGTCCGTAGTACAGCTCGAAGACGAAGCTGGAGTCACTCACATAGGTGAACAACGCGATCGCGGCGAGGCTGAGCACCAGCACCTGAGCAAGAAACTCCCAGCGCCGCAGAAGGACACGGAGGCTGCGAGCGGATCCGCCCGACGATCGCCGCTCGGCGGGCAGCGACTCCGGCACCCAGCGCAGCACTCCGACCAGGAGCAACGCGCTGATCGCGGCGAGCACGACGAACACGATCCGCCAGCTGCCCCACCGCAGGATCAACCCCCCGAGTGCCGGCGCGAGCACGGGAGCGACACCCATGATGATCGCCGTCATCGAGAAGTACCGTGCCCGGCGGGGTCCTTCGAACAGGTCGGTGACCACCGCCCGCGCCAGCACGATCCCGGCGGCGCCGAAGAACCCGGCCAGCAGGCGAGCGGCGATGAAGACCTCGATCGACGGGGCCACCGCGCACGCCACCGAGCACACCGCCGATCCGGCCATCCCTCCCAGCAGTAGCCGACGTCGGCCGAACCGGTCGCTGAGCGGACCGAAGAGCAGTTGGCCTGCCACGATCCCGAGCAGGAAGGCGGTGACCGACCACTGAGCGACGGACACACTGGCGTCGAGTTCGCGAGCGATGCCAGGCAGCGCGGCAACGTACATGTCGATGCCCAGTGGCGCCGTCGCGCTCAGGCCACCCAAAATCAGCACCAAGGGCGCCGCCTGGGCTCTGCGTTCGATCTCCGGCATGACGGCAACGGTAACCGATACTTCACCGGTTAACAATATGGCTTGAGTCCAGCGCCCGGCGACTCCGGCCACCGCGTCAGTCGTGCCGCGCTTCACCCCGACTGTCGTCGACGAGGCGCCCGAGCCCTTCGACCAGCGCATCGGCCAAACCGTCGGGCCAGTCTTGAATCACCCCGTCCAGGTACGAAGCCAGACCGCCGCGTAGCGCGGCGATGGCTTTCTTCCCCTTCGCGGTAAGAACCAGCAAGGTGCCCCGCGCGTCATCCGGATCCGGTTGGCGCCGGATCCACCCCAGATCCTCGAAACGGTCGGCGTGGCGACTGACCCGGGACCGGTCCAGCCCCACCTCGGCAGCCAGTTGCGCGGCCGTGCTCGGGCCGATGCGGCCCAAGCCGGACAGCACCGGATAGTTGTGCTTGTCCACGCCCTCCGGCGCGTGCGCCAGCATGCCGTCGTACAACCGTGCCCGGTTGCGGCGCTGCAGGAACTGCCCCAACACTCGCTCGAGGTCTTTGCCGGTGCTTCGCATGCGCACAGCCTAACGTGCGAGGCGCACGGATGTGCCGGTCGACATGGTTCGCCGCAGTGCATGTGCGTGCGCGGCGCACGCATGCTACGGTGGCCAATGCGTGCGCCGGACACGCTGTTTCCCGGTTCGGCCCTCGCGCCCACGAACAGGAGTTCCTTGATGACAAGCTCGCTGACAGGCCGCCGCCCCGGGCGCGCCAACCGTGTCACCTTCGGGGCTTGGGCGACGGCCGGCGTCGTCGCTGCGGTCCTGGCCGGCGGCACCACGGCCGAAGCGAGCGTTTCCCCGCCGACGGACAGCCAGACCGGCTCGGGAACGGTGTGGCTGTGCCGCCCAGGGCAGGCTTCGAACCCGTGTGACCTCAACCGGAGCAAGACCGTCGTCCGGGCGTCCGGGGACAAGACCGTCGTCGGCGCCGACCCCGACCAGGACTCGCCGTTCGACTGCTTCTACGTGTATCCGACGGTGAGCAAGGAGCCAGGAATGAACGCCGACCTGGAAATCCAGAAGGAGGAGACGGACGTCGCGATGTTCCAGGCTTCACGGTTCTCCCAGACCTGCCAGGTGTGGGCACCCATGTACCGGCAGAACACGCACGCCGCCTTCGACGCGCACCCTGACCTGAACCTGCCTGCGGCGTCGGCGAAAATCGCTTACGACAGCGTGGTTTCCGGATTCGGGGACTACCTGCTGCACTACAACCACGGCCGCCCGATCGTGTTTCTCGGACACTCGCAGGGTGCGGCGATCCTGATCAAGCTCCTATCCTCCATTGTGGACCAAAATCCCCCGTTGCGTTCGAGGGTCGCCCAAGCCGTTCTCCTCGGCGGAGATGTCGAGACCTCCCCGGGGTCGACCACCGGAGGCAGCTTCACCCACCTGCCGATCTGCGCCCGCACCGGACAGGCGGGTTGCGTGATCGCCTACTCCAGCTTCCCCAGCACGCCACCAGCCACGGCACTCTTCGGGCGCCCTGGACAGGGAGTCGCGCTGCAATCAGGACAGACCGCGAAGACAGGCGTCCAGGTCGCCTGCGTCAACCCGGCGGCGATAAGTGGCGGTGCCGCCGCACTCGACCCGTTCTTCCTCGGCACGGCCAAGGATGCCGTCACGACACCGTGGATCGAGTACCCGGGGCTCTACTCGGCACAGTGCGAGAAGGGCACCGACGGCTCCGCGTGGCTTCAGGTCACCAAGACCACCGGACCGGCCGACCAGCGCCCCATCGTCACGGTGGCGCCCACCGCCGACTACGGCTATCACCTCAACGACCCGAACCTCGCACTCGGAGACCTCGTCACCGACGTCGCGGCAGCCGAAACGACCTGGCTGAAAACGCACCACTGATGCTGATCACCAAGGAGGAAGTCATGTCGGAAAGCCCCACTCCCCTGACCCCGGACCAGCTGCTCCCCGACGGGCAGGACGGACGCGACATCAACGGCACGTATGTCCGCAAGGGCACCGTGGGCGCGTTCATCCAAAACGTGAAGTCGCTGGACTCCGCCCACCAGGGGACGCCCGAATACGACGCTCTCGTCGACCAGATCACGGCGGCGAAGCCGATGCTGGACGCACTGGAAATCTTTGCCGTCTTCGAGGTCCGGGATCCGCAAATCGCGGCGTTGTTTCAGGGCCGGGGCTGAGGACAGGTCCGGCCACAATTGGGGGCGACCTGCACGCAGTACGGACCCGAACGCCATGCCCCTACCGCCGCAGGCATTCGCAACTCGACGGCGACTTGCGGTCGCGGATAGCGCGGCTAGGGCTCGTGGAGCTAGCCTCCCCTCTACTGAAGCAAGGACCGGGGCCGACGGGCACGCGGTACGGATCCGAGCGCCACGTTTGTGCCGCTGTGGTACCACCGGTGCCGATGTGACTGCTGAGGCTCGCCTCGTCCGCTCCCATTCGTATCGGGGGATCCCTGGTCCGAATGATTCGTACCAGGGATCCCCCGATTCAGTACCGCAACGGGCCTTCGCAACTCGAC
>NZ_JAODNM010000104.1 GCF_025464955.1 Amycolatopsis sp.
CGATCTGACGTGCCGCGGGCTCGGCCATCCCCGTCGTATGCATCAGCCACTGCACCGCCGAGTTGTACTGATGAGTCGCCTTGATGCCATCGGTCTCGGTCTTGGTGACCACCAGACCCAGCAGCGCGGTGTACCGGTTCATTTCCCGGGTGATGACCCGGGCGTAGTCGACCAGCGTCGCCGGATTGGCACGCCGGATATCGGCGGCATCGGGGAGGGTGGTCGTTACGCTGAGCACTCCTTTATTCTACTATGGATCAAACGTACATTCGGAACACGTTCAGGTGATACACATTATCGCGGAAGGTAGCCATCGATTATTCACAAAGTCTGCCACCGCAACGAAATCCGCCCACAGGCCGTCTGCAACTGCTTGTCGCGTCACTCGCGCATACACCAGGCTCACGAGAACGGTCGCTTACCGTGATTGGCGAATTATGCACGGCGCCAAACATGCGTTCACCGCAACGTAAATCCCTTTCGCAGCTTGGAGTCGACACAACGGAACGGGCCAAGATCCGCCTGCAGAGAACCCCAGTCCGCCCCGGTCCTTGCTGCAGTAGAGCGGAACCGACCCTGCGCGGTCAGCCCACAGCGGCGCCCAGATCCATCCGCGGATCCAGATCAAACGCGGTGAAGGTAGCCTTCACGAAATCCCGGCCGCCTCACTTCGGTGTCACCTGTGACGGTCTGGTACGCGCCAACGGATCGAGCCGCCGTGATGTACGGCTCGAGAAGCGTCCGAAACTCCGCGGCGTTTTCGTGCGACAGGTCGATCTCGTAGATGGCGCCGTTGAGACCGAAGAAGACTGTCTGCCCCGCGGGCGCACCGGTGAGGTCGTCGACCAGTCCGAAGAACACTTTGCGAACCATGGCTTTTCCTACGATACGAGGCCGGAAACCCGCGGCCGACGCGCTCACGCCGGCCGCGGGTCGAGTGGTCAGAGGTGCTGCTCGGTCGCGCGGGTGCGGTGGTACTCGTCCTGGCGCTCGTCGGTGATGTAGGCAGGGACGGGGAAGTCCCACCAACCCGGCACCCAGGGGCCGGCCGCGTCCCGGTCGGTCGGGATCTCCACGAGCGCCGGCGCGCCGGACTCGACTGCCTTACGCAGCGTCGGTTCCAGCGACTCGGCATCGGACACCTTCGACGACTCGATCCCGAAGGAAGCACCCAAAGCGGCGAAATCGGGGCTGTACGGCGAACCGTCCGGGCGCGTGAACTCCGTGCCGATGTGCCGGGAGGTCTGCTTGCGCTGGCCGCCGCGGATCGACATGTAGCCGGCGTTGTTCTGGACGACGAAGATCACCGGCGCACCCGTGGTCACGCTCAACGCGATCTCCTGGGCCGTCATCAGGAAGTCGCCGTCACCGAGCACGCAGACGACCGTGCGGTCGGGCTGCCCCAGCTTCGCGCCGATCGCGGCCGGGATGGCCCAGCCCATCGAGGAGAACCCACCGGACGTCAGATGCGTGCGCGGGCTGTAGACCGGAAAGGTCTGCTTGACCGCGCCCTGGGTGTTGCCCGAACCGGCCACGATGATCGCGTCACGCGGCAGCACCGAGCGCAGGGCACCAAGCGGGCGTTGCGAGGTGAACGGGAACCGGTCGCTGTCCCGGCGCCCTGCCAGCTTCTCCTCCCAGTCGTGCTTCAGGGTCGCCAGCTCGGCGAGGTACTCCGGACGGTCGGCAGGGGCGCTCGGCAGAGAGTCCACAATGGCCGCGACGGACCGCTGCGCATCGGCGGCGATCCCGACCTCGGCCGGGTAGTTCTTGCCGATCTCGTGGGGATCGATGTCGATGTGGATCAGCTTCGCCGGCGGGATCGAGAAGGTGACGCCCTTCGCGTAGCTCGACGCCGACCAGTCAGTGAACCGGCAGCCGACCGCCACGATGACGTCCGCCGAGCTCGCGATGGTGTTACCGGTCATCGTGCCGGTTTGCCCGACGCTGCCGGCGAAGAGTTCGTGGTCCTCGGGGAACGCGCTCTTCCCGTTCCACGTGGTCACGACCGGAATCTTCCAGTGCTCGGCCAACGCCAGGATCACGTCCGACGCGTCGGACGTGATCGCGCCACCGCCCACGACAATGACCGGACGGCGAGCGGCGCGAAGCACGTCGACCGCGCGGTCCACCGCCTGCGGATCAGGGTACTGGCGGCCGACCGGCAGCCGCCGCCGCAGATCGTGAAGCTCCACATCGGACGCCTCGGCCTGGACGTCCATCGGGATCTCGAGATGCACCGGACCCGGTCGGCCGGTCAGCATCGAATTGAAACAGCGGTGCAGGACAAAGGGGAGTTCCTCGACCCGGTTGACCACCCAGTGCCGCTTGCTGACCGCCTCGGCGATCTTCGGAAAATCGTTGGCCGTATAGCGCTCGAGTTCCTGCAGCAGGCCGTGGCCGCGCATGTGCGTCGGCGGACCACCTGTGATCACCAGCGCGCTGGTCGAATCGGTGAACGCGGTGGCCATGCCGATGACGGTGTTGCTCGCCCCGGCGCCGATCGAGGTGACCGCCGCGATGGGCCTGCCGGTGGCGCGGTAGAACCCATCGGCGAGATGGACCGCGCTCTGCTCGTGGAAAGTCTGGATGAACGGGATGTTCGACTCTTCATCGAGGAACGCGTCGGTGAGCGACCAGATCCCGTGACCGGGGATGCCGGCCACGTAGTCGACGCCGTAGTTGCGCAAGGTCCGCGCGACGATCTGGCCGCCGGTGAGGACAGTCATGGGATACTCCTTTTCCTGCGGTTACTTGCTGTCGCGGGCCGCCCAGGCGAAGCCCTGGGTGCAAAGCCTCGTCACGTCCGGGTTCTGCAGGTCGTCCAGGTCATGGCCGACCGCGCTGTAGAACACCCGTCCCTGTCCCCAGGTCCGAGTCCAGGCCTGCGGCATCCGCTTGCCTTCGATCCAGGGCACGTGTTCGCCGGTGAAGGTCGTTTCGGCCAGCACATGGTTGTTCGGGTCGACCGACATGTAGTACTGCTCCGACGCGACCCGGAAATCACCGACAGCCGCGGTGATCTCATGATCATGGTCGACAATCGAAACCTCGTAGGGGTATTTCACCCCTTCGCCTGCTGGGTGCTCCAGGAAGCTTCCCCCGAGTAACCAGTGGTACTTGATGCTCGTGCGGAATGCCGCCGCGGCACCATGCCAGGCAGCGATTCCGGTGCCTGCCTCGACCGCGCCGAGCAAGCCCGCTTCCTGAGCCGCCGAAAGACCGTCGGACAGCAGCGCATTGTTCCAGTTGAGCGCGATCAGATCGTAGCTGGTGAGATCGTCGTCGAGGGCGAAGACATCGTTGGTCTCCGTCACGTCGAATCCCAATTCCGCGAAGAGCGGGAGGGTCCATTTGGTGGCGATCTCGTAGGGTTTATGGCCGGGCCAGCCACCGTAAAGGTAGAGCACTCGGGTCATCGGATACTCCTGTTCCTCGGGTTCAGTGTGGCGGCGCGGTCACGGAGTCGCGCCGCGATTTCGATCGCGTCACCCTCCGGTGCGGTGGACTTGCGTTCCGGTTTCGCCACCAGCAGGTAGACCAACCCGACCGCGGACACGACGAGGAATCCGATCAGCGCGATCCAGCGGTCGATGAACGACGAGGCGGCGTTGCCGGTGGGGGCGGCGAGCAGGACCATCGCGAAGACGCCGTAGACCAAGGCGGCAGCGTTGATGGCGATTCCGTACCGGCCGAGGCTCCAAGCTCCCGCCGGACGCCACCCGCGTAGCCGCATGCGTAGTGCGGCAAGGACAACCATCTGGAACGCGACGTAGCCCGCCAGCACCTGGAAGGCAACGATCCGCACCAGGGAGTCCGGTGAGAAGTAGACGAACACGAAAATCAGCACCGGCACGACGTTGACCGCGAGCAAGGCGTTGAACGGAACCCGTCGGTGCCGCGAGACCTTGGAAAACACCCGAGCGCCCGGGAACATGTCGTCGCGAGCGAACGAGAACACGATGCGACTTGCCGCGGCCTGCTGGCTCATCACGCCTGCGATGAACGACGTCAACGTCACCACGAGGATGAGCTTGGTACCGACGATGCCCACCGAACTCTGCAGGATCGCCGGAATGGGGTTCGTGTCCTTGCCCGAGACGATCGATGCCAGGTCAGGCGCAGCGAGTGCGTAGCCGGCGAAGGCGAGGATCGCCGCGAGACCACCGACGACCACCGTCAATTGCATGGCGCGAGGAATGCTGCGCGCCGGATTCGGGACTTCTTCGGCGATTTCTCCGCAGGCTTCGAACCCGTAGAACAGGAAGAGGCCGACCAGCGACGCGGCGATGAAAGCCCCCGCGTACCCGCCGCCATGGCTGGTGCCCATACCGTCGACGAAAATCGAGATCGGGTTGTGCCGGTGGAAGATCAGCAGGTAAAGACCGACCACTACGATGCCGATGAGCTCGGCGGCAAGGCCGATCTTCGAAATCAGCGCGAGCACCCTGGTGCCGAAACTGTTGCACACCAGGCAGACGATCGTGATGGCGAGGGCGATGAGCAGCCGCTGCCCAGGCGTCGAACTGATCCCAGGAGCGGCTGCGGTGCCGCCGAACAGGCTGGCTACGAAGTCCGAACTGTACAACGCGGTGCTCGTGATACCGATCGTGATGCAGCAGATATAGGTCCAGGAGGTGAACCACGCATACCGGCCGTTCCACAGGCGGCGAGACCACTGATACAGCCCACCGGCGAGGGGGAACTGCGACACCACCTCACCGAAGACCAGTGCCACCAGCAACTGGCCGAGCCCGATGATCACAATCCAGAAGATCGACGGCGGCCCGGCCGCCGAGAGCCCCACGGCAAAGAGCGAAACGACACCGACCAGCGGCGACAAGTAGACGAAACCGAGGGCGAAATTTCCCCAGAGACTGACTTTGCGGTCGAACTTCTGCTCGTAGCCCAGAGCTGCGAGCAGTTCGGTGTCCTCGGCGGAGGACACCGGACCGGTGGTCTCGGACGACGGTACTGGGGGAGCGTCGGTTGACACCGCTCCCGGCGCTTTCTTCACTGCTGACAAAACGGCCTCCAACGGCCAGGTGAAACATGCTTGGTTCTTCGTAATCCCCTACCGGCGCCAGCCCCGGGATGACCGGGATGGCGGGGTGTACCTCAGCCGCGACGATCAGGCGCGGCGAAGGTGTGGTCTGTCCACTCAGGACGGGCGGAACCGAAGCGGGCGCTTCGGATGTCACCGGACCGGGCATGTCCTTCGAAGTTCTCCAGTCGGGACGCACGGCCGCAGATCTCGCCGAGCTCCGCGCTCGACTGCGCGTCCTGGATCTCCTGATAGGTAACGGTCTTGAGGTACTTCCCGACCCAGAGCCCGCCGGTGTACCGCGCCGCGCCGAGGGTCGGCAGGACATGGTTGGTGCCGATCACCTTGTCGCCGTAGGCGACGCAGGTCTTGTCTCCCAGGAAAAGTGCTCCGTAGTTGCGCATGCGGTCCAGTGCGACGCGCGGCTCGGCGGTGAGCACCTGGACATGCTCGCTGGCGTACTCGTCGGCAAGCTCGTACGCGGCCTTGAGGTCCGGCACGACAAGCACTTCGCCACGATCCCGCCAGGCCTGACCTGCCACTTCGCGAGTCGGCAGGTTGACCAGCAACTCGTCGACGTAGTCGACAGCGCGCCTGGCCACCTCCTCGGAGGTGGTGATCAGCACCGCTGGGGAATCCGGTCCGTGCTCGGCCTGGGAGAGCAAGTCGGTCGCCACAACGAAGGGGTCAGCCGTGTCGTCGGCGATGATCAGCACTTCGGTGGGGCCGGCGAACAGGTCGATGCCGACCTCTCCGAACAGTTGCCGTTTGGCCTCGGCGACATAGGCGTTGCCCGGTCCGGCCAGCATGTCGACCGCGGCGATCGTCTCGGTGCCGAGCGCGAGCGCGGCTACGGCCTGCACCCCGCCCATCACGTAGATCTCGTCGGCGCCGGCCAGGTGCATCGCGGCGATACTCACGGCCGGCGGAGCTCCGCGGTCCGGCGGCGTGGTGGCGGCAACCCGCCCGACACCGGCGACCTTGGCCGTCACCACGGTCATGTGCGCCGACGCGGTCAGCGGGTACCGTCCACCTGGGACGTAAGCGCCCACGGAACCGATCGGGATGTTGCGCTGTCCCAAGTAGACTCCGGGAAGGGTCTCCACCTCGAAGTCGGTGAGGGAATCACGTTGCGCTTGGGCGAAACCGCGGACCTGCCGCTGGACGAAGCGCAGGTCGTCGAGGACGGTCTCCGGAACCGACGACACGACGGCGGCGATCTCATCGGGGCCCAGCCGATACGAATCGGGTGACCAGGAATCGAACTTTTCCGACCAGCGCCGCAGCGCCGCGTCGCCGTTCGCCCGGACGTCCGCGATAACCTCGGCTACCGTGTCGACGGTCTCCGGCCGGCTCGTCCGCGACGCCGCCGATGCGACGGGCTGCTTCACGATCTTGGTCGATGTGGGCACTTCGCACTCCTTGCCGATACGCGAACTCCTGCGTTCTTGTCCGAGAAGTCTGGGCAACGCGTGACCCGAGCGACAGACACAAGTTGTGCAGTCCTCAAGGCCCGCACTGCACGGAGTGGAACTGGCGCCGTTCAGCTACGCCGGAAGGTCGGCCGGCGCAGCAGGTCATGGCCGCGAACGGCGAGTTGAAGGCGTTGCTGCGTATCGACTTCTCCGACGTCGATGCCGAGCAACGAGGAAAGCCGCTCGAGCCGGTGATAGAGGGTGCGCCGCTGGACGAACAGCACCTCCGCGGCGCGGGCCTTGTTACCACCGCACTCCAGGAACGCACGAAGCGTTGGCAGCAAGGGATTTCCGGTGAGCGCATCATGCTCGAGCAGCGAGCCGAGCTCGTCTTCGACGTACCGCGTCAGCTCAGGCCCTTCCGCGAGAGCCACCAGCAACCTGAGGGCGCCGAGATCGTCGAAGCGCAGAAGCTGGGGCTCCGGGGCGGTGGAGGCCACGGACGCGGCGCTCCGTCCCTGCCGGACCGCGGTCGGCAACGCGGCAGGCGGCACGACTCGGCTGACGCCGCCCCACACGCCTCGTTTCGCCAGCACCGCAAGCAACTCCTTGTCGCCCGAGCCCGGCGGAAGCCCGGCGACCGCCAGATCGAAGTCCCCGATGTCGCCGACCACCGCCGGCCAGCCGGCATCGCGCAGCACGCCGATGAGGTCCCGGTCGGTGAAGAGCCCACCGCTCGCGTCCCGCCCGGTGACCACGACGATCAACTGTCGATCGCGCAAGTCCTGGCCGAGCGCCAGTGCGCGGACGATGAACTTCTCGCCGGAGATGTCTCCGAGTTGGAGCCGGTTGAGCAGGGTCCCGTGCCGCTGCGCGGCGCGGGCGCCGTTCTCCCGCTCGCTCAGCAAGGTGATCGTTATGGCCGCGGCGGCCCGCTCGAGCGTCCTGAGGTCGGTCGGACTCGGCCGGACCGAACCATGCAGCAGGTGCAGCCAGCCCCAAGACTCCCCTCGCAGGACGACGGACCGACGCGCGCAGGCCACGACGTCGCGGAAGGAATCCGGCCGCGCCGTCGGCGCGAAGGCCTGCCCGCGCAGCGGAGGATTGTGCCGTTCGTGGATCGCCCGTGAGTGGACGCCCCACTCCCCCACGATCTTGTCCGCTTCCGGGGTCGCCCCCGCGTAGACGAGCATCTGGTGGGCGACATCCTCGAGTACGACTGGGTAGCCCGTCCGCAGCGCGAGCTCCCGAACCATGTCGACGTAGTCCTCGTCGGCCACCAGGAGGTCCATGAAGGCCTGCCCGGTGGCTTCCTCCGCGATCAACTGGCTGACCCGGAGTTCGACCAGTACCTCGTGAATCTGGGCCGAGGCCTCGACGAACGGGATCTCGTCGACAAGGCCGACCAGTGGCAGCCCGACCGCCCGCGCTTCCTCGATCGCCGCCTCCGGCATCGAGTCGAACATGCGTCCCGCGAGTTCGACGACGAGCACGGCGGCGTGAGCGTCCGCGAGCCGCCTGATGAACGCCCGCTGGAGGTCCGCGGTCTCGCCCATGCCGAGCCCGGCGGTCAGCAGCATCTCCTCGCCGGACAGGAACCGGTGGATGTCCGGGATCTCGCCGGTGTGTACCCAGCGAACCGGACGATCGAGCCGGTCGTGTCCGGCGAAGACCCGTACTTCCGTGCGGCGGAAGACTTCCAGCTCGAGCGCGGCCCGGACGGTCAGTACCTCAGCCATCACGGCACCTGCCCAACTCTTCAGAACCGGCGAGCGTGGCTCCCGGCGATCTCGGCGACCCGCCGCACCCGCTCGGCGGCGTTCGTCAGACGCGCGGCGAATTCCGGCTCGCGTTGGGCACGCCGGGCGATCTGCTGGGCGATGTCAGCCAGTTCGGGCCCTCCCGGCAGCAGCAGGAGGTCTGCCCCGGCTTCAAGACTGGCGAGCACCGTGTCGACGAAGGAGCGTCCGTGCGTGGTACTGGGCGTGTCCAGGTCGTCGCTGACGACGAGTCCTTCGAAACCGAGGCGCCGGCGAAGCACCTCGATGGTCACCGCGGACGTCGACGCAGGTTCCTTCGGATCGACCGATTCCACCACGACCGGTCCGACCATGACCGCGTGGACCCCGGCGGCGACGACGCGGCTGAACGGTTCGAGCGCGGCATACACCGAGTGTGCGGCGCTCAGCACGGTGTCGCCGAGCGCCGGGTCGTTCGCCAGGTCAGGGTGGCCGGGGAAATGCTTCGCCACCGCGATCACCCCGGCGCTCTGCACACCAGTGACGAATGCTGCGCCGATGCGACCCACTTCGTTCTCGTTGAAGGGAAGCGTCCTCCCTTCCAACCACGGATTGGGCCCGGTGAGCACATCGAGGACCGGCGAGAGGAACATGTTCACCCCCAGCCGGCGACCGGCGTCGGCGACGGCGGCCGCGGCGGCCGAGATCTCCTCGTCCGGCAGGCCTGCCAGCGCTTCCCCTGCCGGGAAAGGCGGTACCAGATCGTGCAGCCGGGTGATCCCCCACGGCTCTTGGTCGACGGCAAGCAGGGCCGGCCCGTCGACGCGGCTTTCGACGTCGGCCACGAACGCCTGGAAGTCCTCGGCCTTTTCGGTGGCGCGCCGGTCGGCCGTCATCTCCCTGCCCACGTACTCGGCCCGGGTTTCACCGATCAGGACCGATTGCGTGCCACGCTCCAGCAGCTGCGTCAGCCACGGCTCGACGGTCATTCCGCCCGCCACCGGCAGCAGCACGGCGTGCGCCTCCGGCTCGAATTCAGTCACTGTCGACCTCCTGGTACCGATCATGTTGACCATGGCGCCGGCTTGGTGTTGACCTTGGTGATACGATTAACCAGCGTCCACAGATTGACACGACCGGCAGAGCGTGTCAACAGTCAGTAGCCGCCCTGTCGACTGACGTACCGAGAGTCACCGGGAATCGACTCTCCGAGGAGGCCCAAGACGTGGTGAACATGAAAGACGTCGCGCGCGAAGCCGGTGTATCCCAAGCGGCGGTCTCCTACGCCTACAGCCGCCCCGGGAAACTCTCGGACGGCCAACGCCTGCACATCATGGAGACAGCCACCCGCTTGGGTTACGCGGGCCCGAACATCGTCGGCGCCAGCCTGCGCTCCGGAAAGATCGGCGCCATCGGCGTCATGCTCATGGACACCCTCGAGTACGCCTTCACCGACCCTTCGACCAGGGCGTTACTCGAAGGCGTTGTGCAGAGCCACAAGTTCGACGACCTGGCGCTCACCCTGTTACCACTCCCCCACGACGCCGAGTCACTCCAGCCGCAGAACGGTGGGGACCGATCGGCTTTGCAGGGCCTCGTCGACGGCGTCATCGTGCACAGCCTCCCCGATGACCACTCCGCGCTGCTGACCCTCCAGTCACGCGGCATCCCCATGGTCATCGTGGACGCCCCGCGACTGGCCGGGGTCCCACTGGTCGGCATTCCCGATCGGCAGGCGGCGCGCGGGCAACTGGACCACGTCCTGCGGCTCGGGCACCAACGAGTCGGGATCATCGTGGAACGCCTTGCCCCGGACGGTTTCCACGGCCGCGTGAGCGCGTCCAGGCGTGTCCGGAGTACCGAAGGTGTGGTCCGCGAGCGCGTCGAGGGCTACCGCGAGTCCTACGAAGCCGCCGGCGGCGATTTCCAGCGAGTGCCCATCATTGAAGCCGGTGCCTTCGATCTCACGTCCGGTAGCGAGGCTGCCCACGCCCTTCTCGACAACCATGACGTAACGGCTGTCGTCACCACGTCGGACACCATGGCCATCGCGGCGTTGAAAGCAGCCGGCGAACGAGGCCTGCGAGTCCCCGAGGACCTGTCGATCATCGGCTTCGACGACGCCTACGAAGCCGAACGCTGGGGGCTGACCACCATCCGTCAACCCATGGTGGAAAAGGGAACCCTGGCAGCCACCATGCTTTTCGACATGCTGCGCGACAACTCCACGCCGGCGAGCGTTTCACTGCCCACCGAACTCATCGTGCGGCAGACCACAGCGCAACCGACCCGGTAGCAAATTACAACACTTGAGGATGGTCATGACTTCTGGCGTGAAGAGCAGTCGCCTTCGTTGGCTGGTAGGGGTTCTCGCCGTGGTGGCGGTGGTCACCGGGACGGACGCGTCGGCAAGTACCGGTTCCGGCAGCAGAAGCAGACTTGACGCGATCACCAGCCGTGGTGTGCTGAACGTCTGCAGCACCGGCGACTACCGGCCGTTCAGCTTCCGCGACGCGAACGGCAACTGGAGCGGCGTCGACATCGACATGGCTGCCGACCTCGCCACTCACCTCGGCGTGAAGCTCGCCTTTGTGCCCTCGACATTTGCCACGATGGCCACCGACGTGGGCGTCAAATGCGACGTCGGAATGGGCGGCGTGTCGATTACTCTGGACCGCGCCAAAGCGGCGTTCTTCACCCAGCCCTATCTCCGCGATGGAAAGACACCCATCACCCGGTGCGAAAACACCGCCAAGTACCAGACACTGGCGCAGATCGACCAGTCCGGTGTCCGGGTGATCGTCAACCCCGGTGGTACCAACGAACAGTTCGACACCGCGAACCTGCACCAGGCGACCATCGTCCATTATCCGGACAACAACACGATCTTCGACGCGTTGCTGGCCGGGCAGGCCGACCTGATGATCACCGACGCCACTGAGACCCGCTATCAGGCCAAGCAGCACCCGGAACTGTGCGCGGTCCACCCGGACCAGCCGTTCACCTTCGCCGAGAAGGCGTACCTTCTGCCGCGCGGCGACGTCGTGTTCCAGCAGTGGGTCGACCAGTGGCTGCACATCGCGCTGAACGACGGCACCTACCAACGAATCAGCGCACCCCTCGGCTGACTCGCCTTCTGTTGTCCCCCAACAGAGTTGGCGGCACCCAACACTAGTGTCGCGTCATCTCGGACTCCATCGCGTCGCGCGCTCGGTCGACGCTCAGCTGGCTTTCGTGCGGGTCGGTGACCGGCAAGCGACATCCGGGTCCATCGATGCCGGGTGGATGAGCTGAAAGATCCGGGTGAACGTGCAGCACCCCTCGTCCAGCGGCTCCACGGTGAACGTCGCGATTCCCGTGACCACGTCATCCGCGGTGGCACTCGCGGGGTCGAAGACCTGGCCCGCGGCAACCCACAGATGGCCTGGGCGCAGCGCGACGACGGTGCACCGCAAAGCATTGACCGGACCACCCGGGTCGAAATGCTCGACAAGCCTGTCACCGAACCGGGACGGCTTGGCCAGGTCGCCGTCGAACTGGGTGACACCGCAACGGCGACTGATACATCGGCGACGCTGTCCTTTCTGGGACTCCCTCGTCGGAACATCGACCTTCCTGCAGATGGACGACCTGGTCCGGTTCGAGGGTCGACCCGCCCCACCCCGAGGCGGCCGGGACTACCGCGGCCCGCACGCGCTTCACCGCTACTACCCCACCAGTGACCAGTGGGTCTGCGTCGATGCCGGCGACGACGCGTCAGCATTGCGAGCGCTTGTGGCGGTCGGCGTCGGCCACGCGGACGTCGATGACGACGAACTCGCCGACGTACTCGGACAGAGCCTTGGTGAGCTGGACTCCGTCTCGGCGGCAGGCTGGCTCAACGAGCTTGGCATCGCCGCGGTGCCGGCCCGGCGCGTCACCGAAGTGCTCCAGGACCCGCAGCTGCTGCTGACCGAGTTCAGCCACATCCAGGCGGCTGACGGAGGAGGCTTTTTCAGTGTGCCCGGGCGGCACGCCGCCTTCAGCCGCACTCCGCGGTTCGGCCCGCTGCGACCGCCCGGCATCGGCCAGCACACCCGGGAGGTCCTGGAAGCGGCCGGCCTGACCCCGGACGAGATCGACGCCGCCCTCGCCGACGGCCTCATCACCACGGGAGGCGTCATGCCCGCCCGCCTCACCACCGCCTACCGGTGAACGTCCATTGTGGACAATTCAAGTCAGGAGCACGTCGATGAGTGGTCCCCTTCAAGGAATTCGGGTAGTCGAACTGCTCGGCATCGGCCCCGGACCCTTCTGCGGCATGCTGCTGGCCGATCTCGGTGCCGACGTCGTCCGGGTCGAACGGCCCGATGGCACTTCGCTGGGCAGAACGCCGATCCTCGGTCGGGGGAAACGGTCGGTGGGCATGGACCTCAAGACCGCTGAGGGCCGGGCGGCGGTACTCGAGCTGGCGGCGCACGCCGACGTCTTCATCGAACCGTTCCGGCCCGGTTTCGTCGAGCGCCTCGGTCTCGGCCCCGACGACTGCTTGGCGGTCAATCCGAAGCTCGTCTACGGCCGTATGACCGGGTGGGGGCAGAGCGGTCCGTACGCCGACCGGGCCGGTCACGACCTCAACTACATCGCCCTCAGCGGGGCTCTGAGCACCTGCGGCACCGCCGACGGTCCGCCCGTACCGCCGGTCAACATGCTCGGCGACTTCGCCGGCGGGTCGATGTTCCTGGCCGCCGGCGTCCTGGCCGCCGTTCTGTACGCCCGCGAGACCGGCCGCGGGCCGGTGGTCGACGCGGCGATGATCGACGGCTCGGCCTACCTCACCGCCACGACGCTCCAGTCGATGGCCGCCGGGAGGTGGGGGCCGCGCGGCACCAATGTGTTGGACACTGGTGCTCCGTACTACAACGTGTACCAAGCAGCCGACGGCTGGGTCAGCATCGGGGCGATCGAGCCTCGGTTCTGGGCAGAACTGCTCGACGTTCTCGGGTTGACGGACGACGAGCAGTTCGTCCGCCAGAACGACCGGGAAATGTGGCCGCAGATGAAGAAACACTTCGCCGAGATCTTCAGGGAACGGACCCGGGTCGAGTGGGCCGAGGCCTTCGCGGGACGGGACGCCTGCTTCGCGCCGGTCTGGGACCTCGATGAGGCACCAGACGAGCAGCATCTGAAGGACCGGGGCACCTTCGTGACCGAATTCGGCGTACGCCAGCCGGCTCCCGCTCCGCGCTTCTCGGTCACTCCGGGAGCCACCGGCGGTCCGTGCCCAAACCCGGGGGAGCACACCGAAGAGGTCCTGCGCGAGTGGGGTCTCCCCCAGCGAAACTCCAGTGACGAAAGGGAAATCGTATGACGACAGACGAGTTCCGTGCCAAGGCCGACCCTTGGCTCAAGGCGAACGCGAAGCCGTTCGCCGAGACCGGCGACCAGCAAGGTCGGGAGGGCCCCCTCGACGAGTCCAAGGCATTCATGAAGCGTCTGCACGCGGCCGGGTTCGCCGGCATCACGTACCCGACGGAGTACGGCGGCCAGGGACTCTCGCCCGCCGAGCAGGCGGCGTGGAACGAGCTCGTCGCCGACTACGACCTGCCGATCGGGGTCTTCACCATCGGCCAGGGCATGCCCGCTCCGACGATCCTCGCGCTCGGCACCGAGGAGCAGAAGAGGCGCTACCTGCCCAAGCTGCTCTCGGGTGAGGAGGTCTGGTGCCAGCTGTTCTCGGAACCGGACGGCGGATCCGACGTGGCCTCGCTGCAGACCTCGGCGACCCGGACCGAAACCGGCTGGGTGCTCAACGGGCAGAAGGTGTGGACGACCGTGGCTCAGCACGCCGACTACGGCGCGATCATCGCCCGGACGGATCCCACCGTGCCCAAGCACGCCGGGATCACGATGTTCATCGTGGACATGCACGACCCCGGGGTCACGGTGCGCCCGTTGAAGGTCGCCACCGGGACCTCTCCGTTCAACGAGGTGTTCTTCGACGGGGTCCCGCTTCCTGCCGACGCCGTACTGGGCGAGGTCGACAACGGCTGGCACGCCACGGTGACGATGCTCAACTTCGAGCGCATCATGATCGGTACCGGCGGCCGCCGCCGGGCCAACCCGCTCGGCTACGACAACCTCGCCAAGCTCGTCACCGAACGCGGTCTCAACTCCGACACGCACGTACGGCGCCGGCTCGCCGAGGTGTACGCGCGAGAGATGTCGCTCGACGCGTTCGGCCAGTTCCTCAACGCCGACAGCGCGGCGGGCAATCCGATCGGCGCCCGCGGCTCTGCCGCGAAGCTCGCGGGCGCGGAGTACGGCTTGTGGGCCAGCACGGTGGTGCAGGACATCTTCGGGCTGGACCTCGCCGCCGGGGACAACAGTCTCAACGCCGTGCTGATGGCGGTCATGAGCCAGTCCGGCATGTCCACCGCGGGCGGCACCAACGAGATCCAGCGCAACATCGTCGCGGAGCGGGTTCTCGGGCTGCCGAAGGACCCCGGCGTCGACAAGAGCATCCCGTTCAACAAGATCAAGTTCTCGCGCTGACCCGCCGACCGTCAAGGAGCCCGCATGTCCCTCATCTACAACGAAGACCAGAAGTCCTTGTCCCAGACGGTCAAGCGTTTCGTCACCGAGCGCTCACCGATGCCGAAGGTCCGTGAGGTCATTGATAGCCCTGACGCGTACTCGGCGAAGACCTGGCAGGGGATCGCGAGCGAACTCGGCCTCGCCGCGCTGACCGTCCCCGAGGAGTACGACGGCGTCGGCGGCACCCAAAGCGACGTCGCCGCCGCGCTTCGCGAACTCGGGGCCGGGCTCGTCCCGTCTCCGATGCTCAGCTCGGCCATCCTCGCCACCGGCGTCCTGGTCGCCCTCGACGACGAAGTGGCCAAGAAGGAGCTGCTCCCCCAGCTCGCCGGGGGGAGGATCACCGGTGCCGTGGCCGTGAGCGAGCCGGGCGCTCGGGCGTGGATCGTGCCGGAACCCGCCACGACCGCTTCGGGCACGGGCGCCGAAGTCACCCTGAGCGGCACGAAGACGGCCGTAGTCAACGGTGTCGACGCCGACATCCTGCTCGTGCACGCGAGCGGCCCCGACGGGGTCGGCCTCTACCTGGTGGCCAAGAACGCGAGTGGCGTAACGGCACTCGCGAGCCGCGGTGCCGACCCTACCATCGGCATGGCCACCGTGACCTTCGACAGCACCCCGGCCAGGCACCTGAGCGGTGACGTCGCCGCAGCGCTCGACACGGTCGCCGACCAGGCGAATGTCGCGGTGTCCGCCTTGCAGTCGGGGGCCATCGGCGCCTGCTTGGCGATGCAGACCGAGTACGCCAAGATCCGGTACAGCTTCGGTCAGCCGATCGGTGCCTACCAGGGTGTCAAGCACAAGATCGCGGACCTCTACACCGCGCACGCCCTCGCCGACGCACAACTGCGCGTCGCCACCGACGCCGCGGACACCGGGGCCGAAGGCGCGTCAGCGGCCATCACCGCGGCGCGGGTGCTGTTCAACGACCTGCACTTCCAGGCGGCTATGCAGAACCAGCTGCTGCACGGCGGGATCGGGCACACGTGGGAACACGACTCGCACTGGTACACGAAGAACGCGCTCGCGCTCAGCCAGCTACTGGGAGACCAGGACTTCCAACGCGACCGGCTCGCCGAGAAACTCGGGCTCTGAACACTCGCAGGCGGGTCGGCCCCGGGGGCGGGGCAACAGTAGAATACGGTTCCATTCTCCGATCGATTCGAGGGCCAACCGTTGTGGCGACGAAGGCGAGCGCTAAGGCGATAAACCCGGACCAGCTTCCTGCTTGGCAGCTGGCGACGCGTCAGCGCATCATCAAAGCGGCGAGTAAAGCGCTGAACAAGCAGCCTTACGACCAGATCCAGGTCCGCGACATCGCCAAGTCCGCTGACGTCGCCCTAGCCACGTTGTACCGGTACTTCGGTTCAAAGGAACACCTGTACGCCGTCACGCTCACCGAATGGACAGAACCCGTATTCGGGCGGTCGCACAGTAGTAGCGACCTCGGCGCCGAGGCACGGGTTCGGTCGAAGGTTCACCTGGTGGCGGCCGCCTTCGAAAAGACCCCCCACTTTTTCACGATGGTGTACGCGCTCCAAGGCAGCCAGGAGCCGACGGTACAGAAGCTCATCGAGGAGTGGTCCGAGACGGGCCGCCAGTGGACCGTCAGCGACCTGGCTGTCCTGGGCGAGGAACGCGCTCGTGACCTGGCGCAGATGTTGTGGGCCATCACCAGCACCTTGCTCACCCGCGCGCTGCACAACGGCACTTCCTTCGAAGCCGCCCGCCGAGTCGCCGACGCGTTCATCGACCTGATCGCCGACGAGTTGCACCAGGCCGAACACAGCGGCTAGAACCGCGCGAGGCCACCCTCGCAACTCGCCGTCGACTTGCGGTCGTTGCGGACGCTAAGTACCGCAACTCGCCGTCGACTTGCGGTCTCTTAGAAACTAAGAGACCCCCCAAAGTGGTTCTTCTGTCGTATGTGTGGGTCCGCGACGCCTCGGTGGGTGCTGGGTGATGTGGACTGGCTCCGTTTTACCGCGGCAGGGACGCGGGGTGTGGGGAAGGGATTCTGAAGGCCGGTTGGGTTGGCTCGGTGGTGTCGGTGTGGCTGGTGAAGTTCTTGAGGTCAGCGGGTGTGGTCGGCTGGTGGTGACTGTGGGACTCGTCGGCCTGAACGTGGGACTCGCCGGGCCGGAGTGTGGGACTCGCCGACGCGCTGTGGGAGTCCGGGCATGGTCAGCGTCGCAGGGCCGTGTTGATCAGTTCGCCGCCATGGTCGAGGCAGTCCGCGCAAATCACCGAACCGAGCTCGACGCACCTCATGCGGGACAGCGGGCGATGACGTCCGAAAAAGGTCATGCGCTCGTCGCGTCCGCAGAATTCACACGCCGCCTCGCCGGTCGATCGCACACACAGCAAGCTGGTCGCGCCGGGACTGGGACGAGCTTCACCATCGCGCACGAGCCTCAAGCCCACGGCGATACAACTCGCGCAGATCGGCCCGCGCGGGCCGGGCGCTTGAGGCCGGCGTCCGTCGGGAGCGCGGCCGCAGAACCGGCAGCGGCTCATCGACGGCACCCTGCCGTTGCGGCGGGTCACCGTTCACGTCACCGCCCGCACTCCGGTCGCGTAAAGCGCCTTGCGGGCACTGGCATGGTCACGGTTCGGCCATTCGGCGTCGCGCGCGATCGGCAAGCTGATTCCGCGGTCGGCGACGATGCCGGCGCACAACCAACCATCGCGTTTCCCAGTGGTGTAAGACGTGTGTAGGTCCGCGGTGGTGACCCGGACTTCGCGCAGCTGCCACCGACGTCCGGATGCCAGCTGCACGACAGCGCTGCTGGGTTCGGTGAACTCGGCAGGGGTGGCGACGAAGTGCCGCCCCGTGCTTCCCCGGTCGAGATCGTCGTGATTGGCTCGCGAGAGAACCTGCTCGACGGTGCGCACACCCTGCGGATCCACCAGCCACAGGTGGACTTCCCCCTCGGCGCCGGCGTCCGCGGCGTCTCCGGTGGTCAGGTCGAGGTAGTACCAGGTGTGCGTGCTATCAGCGTCCATCTCTGAACCTTCTCCTCAGGTGAGACCCCCCGGAGCAGTTCCCGATCATGATCAATCGTCACCTCGGCCGATACCGGCAGCAAGGCCGTTCCCCTGGCCGGACCATCATTCACCCAGCCGGGTCGAATGTCCATCCACCGAACGGCACGATCGTCCGATGTGGACACCACGACGGCGGATACGGTCCACCTCAGTGTAAGTGTCCCCCTGCCGATTGAGACCTCCCCCGACACCGAGTACGCTGCTGTGCCGTCGGGGTGCGCGGGCAATCCCAGCGAACCAGACACTTCACGGAACGTAGGTGCTGGAATGACACCATCGGACCACAGACGCCGACTTCCCGACGCTGCCCTCACCGTGCGCATCGCGCAACCACGTCGCGCCACGGTGATCGTGCGAGTACTCGGGAAGGTCGATGCCCCCGCAAACCCGCTCCTGCAGAGCGCGCTGCGTCAGGCGCTGCACCTCGCGCCGGACACCCTGACCGTGGACCTGACCGGCGTGTCCTCGCTCGACACCCAGGGCGCCCGCGCCATGGTTGCCATGGGCAATCACTGCCGCGCGGTCGGCGTCACGCTCCGGGTGCTCACTTCCCCGGCCGTACGCCGCGTGCTGGACCTGGTCGGCCTCGATCGCGATCGCGCGCCGGCCGCGGAACCCGCCCTCCACTAACGGGTCAGCCGAAGCACCCGGCGGGTCTGCCTGCCGAGGGCGAGCAGTCGCCCGTCCGCGGACCAGACAACGCTGTCATCGATCGCCCAGCCGCTTCCGGCCTGCCGGCTGCGCATCGACACGAGCGCCCATCCATCGGCCGGTTTTTCATCGAGCGTCTCGCCCAGGTGCACGCTCAGTTCCACGGTCGGCATCGGCACCGGGTCCACTAGCAACGCGTAGGCGGCCGGCGGCAACGCGTCGGTCAGTAAGACGACCGATTCGGCGTCGAGCGGGCGGCCATCGGCGAACCGGATCCAAAACAGTAGTTCCGCCACCTCGCCACCGACCAGCGGCCGGGCCGGCGTCGCGGGCCGGAACTCCAGGTGCTGCCCGTACGGCGCCAATCCAGGACGCAGCACGAACGGCTCGCACTCCTCGGCATCCGGAACAGCAGGGGCTCGCCGCGCGTCCAGGCGCATTCCCGGCCGGCTCACCCCGAATACAGCATTACCCAGCAACGCCACTTCGCCATCCTGCGCGGCGGTGAACGACAGCACCGCACTCGCGCGACTGAGCCGCTCGACGCGGGCGTCTACGGCCAACGGACGTTCGTCAACCGCCGCGAGGAACTGCACACTCAGCATCTTGACCGGGTAGTCGTACCCGGAGTCCGCAAGCTTGGCGCGCGACGCTGCGAGACCTTCGGCGGCGAGCAAGCCACCATGAGCGCCTGCCGCCGACCACCAACTTCGATCAACCGAGATCACCGAACGACCGCCAGCCAGTTCACGATCGCGGCGTTGACCTCGGCCGGCTTTTCGAGGCCCACCCAATGGCCGGCGTCGATCGCCTTCTCGGTGAGGCGATGGCAATACTCACGCATCGGCCTGACCAGAGCGGACTGCACGGTGTCGGCGACGTAGTCGTAGCGGGCTCCGATGAACAGCACCGGCATGTGGAGATGGCCGTTGTCGATCGACGAGTCGCTGTAGGCCCGGTTCGCGGAGTGGTTGAGGTAATAGGCGGTCGGACCGGTGAAGCCATTGCGCTCGAAGGACTTTCGCAGTGCCTCATAGAGGGTTTCGTCCAAGACGTCCTCGTCGCGCAGCAGGTCGGGAACGACGGACGCGCCACCGAACCAGCCGCCGTCGCGCGTCAGCTGTGCGGTCAGGTGAGGCTTCCCATATGCGCCAGGCTTGCCGCTGCGGTAAAAGGCTCGCGCTACTCGCCCCGGAGCGGCGTCGAAAAGCGACGTGACCTGTTCGGGATGGCGCTCGTAGTAGGTCATGTAGTCGAACTGCGCGTCGGGATACTCGTCGGCCGGGTACACATCGCGGTTCACGTACGGGAGCGCCGCCGAGGGTCCGCGTTCGAGCGAGCGATACGGGATGCACAGGCTGACGACGGCGCGGCAGACCTCCGGATGGTGGGCCGCCAGCCCCCAGGTCGCCCCGCAGCCCCAGTCGTGGCCGACCCAGATCGCGGTGTTCCGGCCCAGGTGGGCAAGCAGGGCCAGCATGTCGTCGACGAGGTGTCGTTGCGCGTATTCGGCCGGATCCGCCGGGATGGCCGAGTGGCCGTATCCGCGCATGTCCGGGGCGACGACCCGGTAGCCCCGCGCCGCGAACGCTTCCAGCTGGGGCCGCCAGGTCTCCGCGATCGCCGGCCAGCCATGGACGAAGACGATCAGTGGTCCGTCGACGGGACCGGCGGCGAGGTAGGAAATCCGGCCTGCCGGACCCGCGGTCGAGTTCCGGCTGATGGGCTCCGCGTCCAGCCCAGTGGCATTCGTACCCGTCTTCGTCATGCTGCCGTCCGATCGGAGCCCGAGCGAGTTGGATAAAGCAACTCACTCGAGCCTAGCAGGTCGCTTCATCGAACTCACCCGGGTTGACTCGAGTCGCGGCCGACGGTGAAACCCACCACCGCGCCACCTCCGACGCGCGCCCCGGCGAAGACGTCACCACCGTGGGACCTGGCCACCTCCCGAACGATCGCCAGGCCCAGGCCGGATCCGGGCAGACCGCGTGCCGCGTCGGCGCGGTAGAAGCGATCGAAGACCCGGGCCAGGTCGTCGACGCCGATGCCGGGACCGCGATCAAACACCTCGACCCGGTTCCCTCGGACGAGGACCGACACCGGCTCCGCGGAATCGGCGTCGAACTTGACCGCGTTCTCGATGAGGTTGGACATCGCGCGCTCGAGTCCTTTCGCCCGACCCAGAAGCTTCGTCGTGTCCGCGTCAATGGTGACAACCCGCCCCGAGCGGCGTTGCACGCGCTCCGCCGCACGCTGGGCGATCGCGGCCAGTTCGACGACCGCCGTTTCCTCTTCGTCGTGCCGGCGAGTGGCGAGCTCGACAAGCTCGTCGACGAGGTGGGTGAGCTCGCGGGACTCCCCGTCGACGTCGTCGAGCAGCCGGGCGCGCGCGATAGGCGTCAGTTCGTCGAACCGGCGAAGGACGCTGGCATTGGTACGCAGGCTGGTCAGCGGCGTGCGCAGTTCGTGCGCGGCATCCTGGACCAGGCGTTCCTGGTCTTCCCGGGCGCCGGCCAGCCGGCCGAGCATGCCGGTGAACGACGCCGCGAGCCGCCCTACCTCGTCGCGGCCTCCGCTCGGCACCGCGACGTCCAGTAGCCCGCCGTCGTTGACCTGCTCGGCCACCCGGGTCAGCCGCACCAGGCGCCGGGTGATCCGGCGAGCGATCAGCCAGCCCGCCAGCGCGGCGACGACCAGCACGATCGCGCTGACCGCGGTGATGCGCTCGGCTAGTGAGCGCATCACCATCCGGGTCTCGTCGACGTCGATGCCCAGCTGGATCGCGCCGCGACCCCCGCCGAGTGCCACGGTGATCACCCGGTAGCTGTCCGCGCTGAGGGCGAGGTCCTGAAAGCGGTGGTCGCCCGGGTGCCCGGTCGCGGCCAGAGCCCGATCGGCGGTGTCGACGGCGAGCCGGACCGGCCTGCCACCGATCGGCCGGACGGTGCCGTCCGCGGCGATCCCCTGCGCCACCTTGTTCTGGGCCTTGCCGTGGTCGCCGCCGTTCGCGCCCTTGATGACCGCGCTGGGCGCGAGCACCTGGGTCGCCCCGGCGGCGATCTCCGACGACGTCGTCAGGAGCGAACGGTCGCGTTCCTCGCCGATCCGCTGGGACGCCGTCTGGTAGCTGAACACTCCGACCAGGATCGCGGCGGCCGCACCGACCCCGCCGAAGGCGATCACGAGCTTGCCGCGAAGGTTCACGTCGACCGTGCCGAATAGCCGACGCCACGCACGGTGCGGATCAGCTCCACCGCGCCCGCGTTTTCCAGTTTGCGCCGCAGGTAGCCGATGTAGACCGCGAGGTTCTTCGAATCGGGCCCGAACTCGTAGCCCCAGATCAGCTGATAGATGGTGGCGCGGTCGAGCACGACGCCTTCGTTACGGACGAGCAGCTCCAGCAGGTCGAATTCGGTCTTCGACAGGTCGATCTCGGAGCCCCGCCACCACACCTGCCGCGCGGCCGGGTCGAGTGTCAGCCCGCCGCACCGAAGCACGCGCTGCGCCACAGCGCCGGTCTCCGAGGACGTGCGGCGCAACAGTGCCCGCAGCCGGGCGAGTAGCTCGTCCAGCTCGAACGGCTTCGGCAGATAGTCGTCGGCCCCGGCATCAAGCCCGGCCACCCGATCGGGTGTTTCCACCCGGGCGGTCAACATCAGGATCGGTGTGGCGTCGCCGTCGGCGCGGAGGACCCGGCACACCCCGAGGCCGTCGACTCCCGGCATCATGACGTCGATGATGAGCACGTCGAACTCATCGCGGCGCGCGGTGGCCAGCGCACCCACCCCATCGGCGGCCTCCGTGATCCGGTAGCCCTCCAGTTCGAGCGCGCGCACGAGCGACTCCCGGATCGCGCGATCGTCGTCGGCGAGCAAAACCCGATGCGGCACCGTGAACGGTCGGCTAGTCGACGGCGGGGCTGGTCAGCCAGCCGAACCGCCCCACCTTCGTCCGCAGCACCCGATCCATGCTCCACACCGATCCCGCGGCGGCGCACAACAACGCGAGCGAAGCGAAGATGTACGCCACCGACGGGCCTAGATCGGTGATACCCGGTGTACTCCAGGGAAGGTGGAACGCCTCGGCCGAGGACCAGATCCCGAAGGAGAACACCGCGCTGCCGACGAACACCAAGTTGGAGAACACCCCGAAGATCAGCCCCAGTGCGATCGCGGTCTCGACGATCGCGGTCCCCACCGCGAACGTGCCGGGGCTGGCCCCGGCCAGGCCGTGCCACAACTGGATCCACTGATGGACCCCCGGGGTGGTGACCTTGCTTGCCTTACCGAACTCCTGGCTCAGCGTCTGGCCGTGCACGAAACCGGGTAGCCACTTGAAACTGGCGTCGATCGCCCAGACGAGCCCGTATCCGATGCGGACCGCGGCCGCGCCACGCAGCCGTCGGCCGCTCATCGCGGTAGTACCACCGGCAGCGACCGCTGCCGAGGAGGTGCTGTCGGTCAGTGTGCTCATGCCTGTTCCTGTTCCTGGTCGGGACGTCGCGGGCAACGGCGAGAGGAGTCGGCTATCGCGGCTGGTTGGGTATTCACAATCACCCCTTCGATGATCAGGTATATCGGCAACCACCCCTCGAGCGAAACCCTTTGAAGCCGGACTGCTGCCCTTTCTCACCGTTCTCTTACCTGCTGCGACAACGCATCTCCGGCGAACTGACGTCTCCGGTTAGCAAAAGGTGAGAAGAAGGTAAAAACGGGACTTTCGGGGGTGTCGCGGGGACGTGGTAGCCGATATACCTGATCGCTGCACCCACTGGCTGTAATTGCCCAACTGCTCACCACGCAACGGAGTCTCGCCCCAGCGGCGCGGCATCCGTCATTGGTCGACGCCTGCCAAAACCCGGCGCAATTCAGGTCTAGACCACCAACGTAGGCAGCTGACGGACTACGCTCTGGAGGACCAATGCACCGCCTCAACGACGCCCGTGATCACGCCCTCGGCCTGTTTCGGATCGTTCTCGGGTTCCTCTTCGCCTGCCACGGAGCAAAAACCATCTTCGGCATCCTCGGCGCCAAAGCCCCGGCCGCCTTCGGGACCTGGCCCGGCTGGTGGGCCGCACTGATCCAACTCGTCGGCGGGGTACTGGTCCTGCTCGGTGTCGGCACCCGAATCGCCGCCTTGATCAGCTCAGGCTCGATGGCCTTCGCCTACTTCACCGTCCACGTCGAAAACGGGCTGTGGCCGATCAACAACGGTGGCGAAGCCGCTGCCATGTTCTGCTGGACCTTCCTGCTGATCGCCGTTGCCGGCCCAGGACGGTTCGCACTCGGCACTGTGCTCACCGCCCGCAGCCAGGGCCAACGGAGCCAACCGTCCACCACCGCTGGTCAACACTAGTTGCCTCAAGGAGGAGAACGATGAAGCGACAACTCGTCACCGCGGTCCTGAGCGCCGCACTACTGGCCTCTTGGACACAACCAGCCACCGCCCAACCCGGCGAAGACTTTTCGAGCACGATCTACTCGGCGTCGACCAAGTCCTGTGTGGACGTTCCGGGCGGCACCACCGACGTCAACACCGACGTGCGCGGACGGACCTGCGACGGCGCAGCCGAGGAGAAGTTCCGATTCCAGCAGGTACCCGGCCGGTCCGCCGATACCTACGACGTCGTGAACGCGGCCAGCGGCCTGTGCCTGGCCCAATTCCGATTCGGTGTCCGGCAGCGCAACTGCCTCATACCCGTACCCTACGACCCAGTGCTCGACATGTGGACCCTCGTCCCCCTCGACGCCGCGGCCACCGAGTTCCAGTTCACCAGGACCTCCGACGCCGGCGCCGGGCTCGGGCGGTGCCTCGCCGCGCACGCAACCCCTTCGCCGGTCCTGAGGTTGGACTTCTGCAACAAAACCGACCCCGCGCAGTCGTTCACCCGCACCGGGTGACCCGAAGCCAGGACGCCGCACTAACCCGCCGCGACGCCGAAAAGGACGCCGATGTAATAGGCGACGAACATCGTCAAGGCACCGACGCCGACGTTGCGGACGATCGCCGGACGGCTCCTGGCCTCACCCAGCTTCGCGCTGATCAACCCGGTCAACGCCAGTCCGATCCCGACAGCGCCGATACAGGTCCACACCCGCGCCGAAGCCGGCGGCAATGCGATCGCGAGCAGCGGCAGCAGGCCACCGACGGTGAAGGACACCAACGACGCCCATGCCGCCTGCCAGGGACTGGTCAGGTTGTCCGGATCGATCCCCAGCTCGGCATCGGCATGCGCCTGCAGGGCATCCTTCTCGGTCAACTCCCGCGCGACCTGCGCGGCGAGCTCCGGGGACAACCCCTTTCGCTCGTAGATATCCGCCAGTTCGCGTTCCTCGGCTTCGGGCATCGTGGACAGCTCGTACTCCTCGAGCCGCAGCAGCGCCATTTCGGTGTCGCGCTGCGTACTTACCGACACGTACTCGCCGCCGGCCATCGACAATGCCCCCGCGACCAGGCCCGCGATACCGGCGGTGAGAATCGTCGTAGTGCTGGTGGTCGCGCCCGCGACACCGACTACGATCCCGGCAACCGACACGATCCCGTCGTTGCCGCCCAGCACCCCGGCGCGCAACCAGTTCAACTTGCCACCGGCATTACCGTGCGGCTCAACCAGATGCTCGACACGGCCCGCGCCGTCGAGTTCCTTTTGTTCGGTCACCAGTCAAGTAGAACAGGAAAATTGCGGCATCGCGAGCCACTGTGGCGCAGATTTCACAGTAGTCAACCCTTACCGAGTTATACCTTACCTAACGAGGAATGCCTCACCTTATCGGATTTTCACCCGCCACACTCTGCCATTTCCAGCCGACGTGTGCGGAATTCCCAGAATCTTCCCAGAACCACCGGAGACAATGAAACCCTGGCCGGTCTTGCGCCGGGAGGTGCTACTGGAGCAAGGAGAGCAGTGAAACTGCAGCAGTGGGCGAGCGACACCATCGCGGAAGCCGCCGGCCGTGAAAGCCGCAGCGACCCGGTGCTCCCCCGCACCGGTGGCCCGGCCGGCAACGCCAGGCTGACCGCGTGGACGGGTTTGCTGCTCCTCGCGCTGTTCGTCGTCGAACTGGTCACCTTGCTCAACCTCGACGGGCTCATCAGCTGGCACATCGTGGTCGGCGTCCTGCTCGTCCCGCCCGCGCTGGTGAAGACCGCCACCACCGGCTGGCGCATTATCGGGTACTACACCGGACGCGCGCCCTACCGCCAGGCCGGCCCACCACCGATGCTCCTGCGTGTACTGGGGCCCTTGGTGGTGCTGTTCACCCTGGCCGTCCTCGGCACCGGGCTGGCGCTCATCGCGCTGGGGCCGGACTCGAGCCGCAGCGTACTGGTCACCGTGCTCGGCCAACAGATCGACGCGATCAGCCTGCACCAAGCCACGTTCATCGTCTGGGCCGTCGTGACCGGCCTACACTGCCTCGCCCGCCTGGTCCCCGCGATGCGCATCGTCACCACCCCGCGCGAGGACGGCAACCGCGTCCCCGGGCGACCGTCGCGTGCCGCCGTCATGCTGATCACGATGGTCGTCGCCGCGGTGGCCGGCGCCGTTCTGCTCGGCGCCTCCAGCGCGTGGGTGAACGGCGGCCTGCAGCATGGCCATCACGCCCCGAGACGTCCCGCACCACCATCGTGACCGGCACGGGGTGGTGCACCTACGATGATCGGGATGGCCACGACAGAGACAGAGACGCAGCCCGGCCCCACGCCCGAGCACATAGCGGCGGTGCTGCGTGAACGCATCTACGGCGGAATCGCCTGCCTGAGCACGCTGCTGGTCCTGGTCCAGCCGGACGAGGGCCCCCCAGCGCCGTGGACCGCCGTGGTCGACGTCGCGATCGCGGCCGGCGGGCTCTGGGCCGCCAGTGTGCTCGCCGACTACGTCGGCCACCTGGCTGCGCACGGCAAGGGGATGACCGGCTCGGAGGCGGCCGCGGCTTCACGGGCGTCCGCGCAGATCCTGGAAGCTGCGGCCATCCCGCTGCTGTTACTGGTCATTGCCGGGCTTGGCTGGATGCCCTATCACGCCGCCGTGACAGCGGGGGTGTGCGTAACGGTCGCGGAGCTGGGCCTCTTCGCGCTACTCACGGCACGCCGGACGAAGCTGTCACTTTGGAAACGTGTCCTACTCGTGCTCGTCCTACTCGCACTCGGCGCACTCGTGGTGACCGTGAAGACCCTCGCACACTGAAAACGCCTCTGAGAACCTCCTCCTGCGGGGTCAGCATGACGCCGACCAGGACGGAGAGCACTAACACAGCACCGAAACCCCGTGGAGGCAGCAGAGTTTTCCCGTCGGGATGCGTACTGAGCACAAGCCACACCGACACGGCGGACGCGGCCGCGATGCGGGAAGCAGACCAGGTGACCGCCGCGCCGAGCGCCAATGGCCAGGTGAAATACCACAGGAACACCACCGGCGAGAAGAGCACAGTGGCCATCAGCGCCAACGCGGCGCCGCGGACGGCCGCGGCACCACCGTCTCGCGATCGCCACCACAACCAGGCAACGAGCCCTGCGAGCAGTCCCCAGCCCACCAGCCGGAATCGCGCGATCAGCCGAGCCGGGTCGACTTCGGTGAACAGGTTCAGCACCGCCCCGGTGAGCTTGCCCAGCGCGGTCGGCACGGACAACCAGGGCTCAAGATCCGAGTTGCCGCCCAGCGCGGCGATCCACCCGAGATCGACGCCGGCGAGGACAGTGCACAACCCGAACACCATGACCACAGTGGACACCACGACCACAACCACGAACCCACGGACGGTCGGACGGCGCCCACCCGAACGGTGCACCACCCACACCCACGCCAGGAACGGCAAGGCCACCGCCGCGCTGGGGACAGTACTGACCAGATTGGCGTTGGTCACCGGGCTGGGCCTGCTGTGTCTTGCGCTGCCGGCGCTGTGCCGTCACCTCGGGGCGAGGCCGGAATTCGCGTTGTGGATCGGCGTGGCGAACCCGTTGGTCCTGCTGTATCTGGTGGCCGGTGCGCACAACGACCACCCGGCGCAACGATCTTCGGGTGGGTCGTCTACACCGCAGCACCCGGGAGCGAGTCGGCTAACCAGTTGGACCTGCTTCGGGCGACATGCAATTGCGCTCCCGGGACTAAACCGCTTCCGCTTCAATCACCGCATAGGGCGCTTGAACGGCGGTGACGTTCGTGATCCGGAAACCGGCTGCCTTCAGCAGGGCTGTGAATTCACCCAGCTCGCGTTCCTTACCCGTTAACATCGCCGCCATGTTCATGTCCATCAGCGTGCCGATTCCCGGGTCGTTCGCGGCACCGAGGACGATGTCGACGATCGCGACGCGGCCTCCCGGATTGAGCGATTCACGGCAACGCTGGAGAATCGCGACGCAGGCCTCGTCGTCCCAGTCGTGCATGATGTACTTCAGCAGATAGAGATCGCCTGCGGGGACACCGTCGAAGAAGTCTCCCCCGACGACGTCGAACCGGTGGTCCAGTTTCCAGCGCTCGGCTTCCGCCCGGGTTCCGCCGACGACGTGCGGCAGGTCGAGCACCACCCCTTTGATACCGGGGTTGTCGGCCATCAAAGCGAAGACGAACGCGCCGTTCGCGCCACCGACGTCGACGACCGTGGAGACCCCGCGCAAGTCGAGCACCGGAACACATTCGTCGATGACGGGGGTGGACAGGTCGGTCATCGCGCGCGAAAAGTAGTCGGCCTCGTCCGGATTCCGGCCGAAGTGCTCGAAGATGGTGGTCCCCAGCGCCACCTCCGTCTGAGAGACACCCTCGCGGATCGCATCCGGGAACCGGCCCCACGACAACCAATGCCCAGGGGCGGTCTGGACGATAGCCAGGTTCTTGAGCGAATTGGCCGAACCGGCGCGCAAGGTGGCCAAAAGCGGTGTTCCCGCGAAGCGACCATCGGCGTATTCGAACAATCCCAAGGTCACGCAAGACCGCAGCAGCCGGTAAGTATAGGCGGGATCGGTCGACGCACGTTCCGCGGCCTCGACCGCCGTCAGCGGTCCGTCGGCGAACTGCTCGGCGATCGACAGTTTCGCGACAGCGCCGACAATCTGGCTCACCCAGAATCCGGTGATCATCGACAGCATCTGCTGAAAGTCTTCGGCGGACTCCGGTTCGTCCCGACCTGCCGTTGCATGGTTCGACATCGTGACTATTCCCCCCGATTTTCCCTGCGCTCTTCAGTACATTGTGGAGTCAGCCTAGCCGCTGGTGCGGAATTCCGTGTCGCGGTCACGCCGGCCTGGCATGTTCAGGCACGAATCTCTGCGCGTTCTGTCACCGCCATGTCGCCCCTTACGGGAGGAATCAGAATCCTTCCGGGACGTGACTCTCCCCCACGGGGAGGGCTCACGATGATGCTCAATCGGTCATTGCCCGCGCCGACCAAATCTTAGGAGTCATCGGTGAGGGTGTCAGGCAGGACCTGCTGCAGGGTGGCGATGAGTTCGGCGGCGCGGCCGGGCCGGGTGTGAAAGGTGTTCGTGGCTTGGATGCCCATGATCGGCTGTCTCCTCGTTGATGACTGGGTAGTGGCTGGGTGGATGGTCAAGCGTGCTTACAACGTCGTGAGCACGCGCACGCGATCGCCGTAGGCGCGGCGGGCGCTGGCGGAGTCGGCAGCGAACCGGTCCCAGCCGTGGGGCGCGCCGGGGTGCACGTGCAGTTCGACCGGAACGCCCGCACGGGCGAGGCCTTGGGCGTAGGCGATGGTCTCGTCGCGGAAGATGTCCAGGTCGCCGACTTCGAGGTAGGCCGGTGGCAGCCTGCTGAAGTCCTTCAGCCGGCCGGGGGCCGCTACGGGCGCGACGGTGGCGCATCCCAGATCGGCCCCGAGCACCGCCTGCCATGCGGTGTAGTTGTCGCCATACCCCCAGGTGGCGAACGGGACCAGCGCCGGATCGGGGGTCTGGTTGCGGTCGTCGAGCATGGGATAGACCAGGAGCTGCCGGGCAACCGGAAGCCCGCGGTCGCGAGCGAGAATCGTGGCCCCGGCAGTGGGGGCACCACCGCCGCTGTCGCCCATGACCGCGATGCGGGCCGGGTCGACACCGACGCCGGCCGCGTTCGCGGCGAGCCAGGCGAGCCCGGCGAAGACGTCCTCGGCGAGGGCTGTTCCGGTGGCCTCGGGAGCCAGCCGGTAGCCGACCGACAGGATCGGCACACCACTGCGGGCGACGTACCAGGACAGCAGGGCGTCGTACGTGTCGAGGCTGCCCAGGACCATGCCGCCGCCGTGGGCGTAGACGACGGCCGGGCCGGGCTGTGACGCGTCGCCAGTGGTGTACCAGCGCAGCTCGATCGAGGAGCCGTCGCGCGCGGTCGCGTGGTACGTGGCGGTCTTGATTCCCGCGACCTGCGGGACCAGGGTCGCCATGTACGCCTGGCCGACGTTGCCGGCTTCCCGCAGCGCCTTCCAGTCGCCGCGCTCGCGGACGGGTCCCGCCGCCACCTGTTCGGCGCGCGCGGCCATGGCGGGGACGAGCTCGGGGTCAAGGACGTAGCTCATAGGTGCTCGCTTTTCGTCGGCTTGTCCGACCACTCGGCCGGACAAGAACAACGATGGGCCCTACCGCCAGGAGACAGTCAACACGCGACCGGCAGCTGAACTCTCCCCCTGCGGGAGGTTTCCCTCGAGCCGGCTCAGACTGTGGGCGCGCGGCCCGTGCTCGCGCGGGGGGTGAGCACCGCGACGGGGGTCTGGCAGTGCTCCACCCGCTCACTGCGGATCAGCTTTTCCAGTGCGGCGACCGCACTCACGCCGTGCTGCGGAATGTCGCGGTTGACCGCGGTGACCGCCGGCCGGACGAGCCGGCACAGGGCGGAATCATCCCAGGCGACGATCGACAACTGGTCCGGGACGATGATCCCCATCTCCTGAGCGGCAGCCATGGACGCCAAGGCCATCACATCGTTGTCGAAAACGAGCGCGGTCGGGCGCTCCCGTTGCGAGAGCAGCCTTCGCGCCGCTCTCGCACCCCCATCACCGGAGTAGTCCGTGTGGACGGTCGTGGATCCGGTCAGTGCGTACTGCCCGGCGGCTTCGGCGAAGGCGAGATCGCGCTGCACGGTATGCACCAGGGCGGCCGGGCCGGCCACCCGCGCGATACGCGTGTGCCCGAGTGCGGCAAGGTACCCGACGACTTCGCGCATGGGCGCGCCATCATCGCTCCAGACGCAGGGCATGGTGGAACCTTCCTGGGGGAACCCCAGCGCAACGGCAGGCAGGCCGATCTCCTCGAGTACGCCGACCCGCGCGTCGTTCTCGGTCAGGTCGACCACGATGACCCCGTCCACCCGACGCTCGGCCCACCAGTTCCGATAGGTCTGGATCTCGGTCCGCTGGTCGTCGGTCACCTGAAGCATCAGCGCTGTGGACTCGTCGTTCTCGAAACCGTTCTTCAACGCCATCTCGATGCCCGAGACCAGCTGCATGAAAAAGGGCTCGATACCGAGGACCTGCGCGGGCCGATCCACGATCAACCCGATCGCTCCGCTACGGGACCGAGTCAACGCCCTGGCCGCGGTGCTGGGACGCCAGCCGAGGTCCGCCGCGATCCGCACCACCTTGTCCCGGGTCGCCTGGGAGACCCCTGGTTTGCCGTTGAGCGCGTAGGACACCGCGCCCGTAGACACCCCGGCTGCCTCGGCGATGTCGGTGATGGTCAACCGCTTCATCGCACCTCCGACCTCAACCGTCTGCCGAACTCAACCGCTTCAACCTGCGCAAAGCCTAGCGTATCGCCATCGCCGCAGGCCTTGATCATTGACAGTCTCGTCATCCAGGTCACACAATGCTTAAGCGCTTCACCTGGTCCCCGCAGGCTCCGCAACGTCGAGGAGAATCGATGCCCCTCCCCAGCCGGAAGATCCGCACGCGATGGCTGACCGCGCTCGTCGCCGTCACCACCCTCACGATGGCGGTCGCACCCCCGGCCGACGCTACGTCCGCCCAGCTCCAATCCGGCGGCACGCTCGCTTATCTCAAGCAGATCTCGGGCAACCACACGATCGCCGGCCAGCACAACAAGGAACCCAACTCGAACCCATCGCAGTACACCGCCCAGGTGCACGACATCACCGGCAAGTACCCCAGCCTGTGGGGCGGCGACTTCCTCTTCGCCGCGTCGGACGTCGCGGCCCGGCAAAGCATGGTCAACCAGGCCAAGCTCGAGTGGAGCCACGGCGCGGTCGTCACGCTGACCTGGCACATGTGCCCGCCGACCCAAGGCAGTTCGTGCGACTGGGCCGGCGGCGTCGAAAGCCACCTCCTCGATCCTCAGTGGACACAGCTGATGACCAACGGCTCCGACCTCAACAACAAGTACAAAGCGCGTCTCGACGAGGCAGTCCCCTACCTGCAGCAGCTGCAGAACGCGGGAGTGCAGGTGCTGTTCCGGCCGCTGCACGAACTCAACGAGGGATGGTCGTGGTGGGGCGGGCGGCCAGGCCTGACCGGCAGTGCCGGCCTGTACCGCATCACGCACGACTACCTCGTGGGCAAGGGCCTGACCGACATCGTGTGGGACTGGGCCGTCAAGGACGTCGACGTCGGCTCGTTCAGCTCCTACTACCCCGGAGACAACTACGTCGACGTCGCCGGCATCGACATGTGGAACGCGAACTTCCCGTCCGGCTCCGAGTACCAGGCCCTGCAGAACGCGGCCCACGGCAAACCGATCGCACTCGCCGAAGTCGGCAAGATCCCGACCCCGGCCGAACTCGCGGCGCAACCACGGTGGACCTACTTCATGGTCTGGGCGGACTACCTGAAATCGGCGAACAGCACTGCCGACATCCAGAACACGTACTACTCCGATCGCGTGCTGACCCTCGACGAGATGCAGCGCGGCTAGCGACACTAACGATACTCGGCCAGGCGTGGGCGGACACCCACGAAGACCGAGGCCGCGAGGAGGAGGACGGTGAGCCCGGGGATGAGGCCGGTCCAGCCGCCGGTCTCACGGTCACCGTCGGCGATGGCCCCGTCGAAGGCGTGCTGGTTGATCGCGATCAGGGCGGTGAGCGCGGCGTCGTACTGCCCGAAGTCGTAGTTGGAGTTGCCCGGGCTGGTGCTGATGCAGAACAGGATCGCGGCGCGAAGATCACCCGTGGTGGCCATCGCGCGGATCTTGCGGTCGTCGAGTTGGTAGACCTGGTAGGCGGCCAGGGTCTTCTCCGCCGCGGCCCGTTCCCCGGGGAAGGTGATGTTGTTCAACTCGGTGCCGAAGAAGCCGGTGAACCGGACGTCGGAGTTGCGTGCCTGATAAGCGCGCAACGCATCCGCGAGCGCGCTGTCGTAGTGCGTGAGATCGGCACCCAGCCCGACCAGCTGCTGCGATTTATCCACAAAGGACTGCTGGTATTTCGCGGCGAGTTCGGGATCGACCAGATAGCGGCTCTCGTCGGCATTGGCGTCATAGCTGACCGCGCGCGCCTGTGCCAGCGCGACGATCGAGTCGAACGCGTTGCTCTTGGCCACGGTCAGGTGGCCCGACTCGTCCGCCAGCACAACGGTGCCCGCGATGGTCAACCCGGCGCCGAGCAAGGTCGCCAGCAGGAGCGCGACAGTCAGCCGGCGCCGCAGCTTCAGCCGTAGGTACACCTGCGCGACGACGAGCAGCAGCACTAGCGTGCACCCGATGACCAGCACCCAAGTCCGCGCGGTGACCGTGTCGTCCACTTTGGACTGATAGGTACTGTTCAGCAGGTCGTGGTTGGCAGTGGTCAGGCCGCGCACCGCGCTCAGGGTGTCCTGCATCCGGCCGGTCGCCTGCCGGTAGACGGCCAGCACGTCGGCGCCCGGCCTGCCCGCGGCGCCGCCTTTGTCGAGCAGGAGGACCTGCGAAGCCAGCGCCTGGTACTGACCGAACTGGTCGAGCACGGTCCGGACGGCCTGCTGGGCGGACTCGTCGGTGGCCACCTGCTGGAGGTCGGCGTCGGCTTGGCGTCGCCGCTGGTCGAACAGGTCCAGTGACTGCTGGTGGATCGCGGTGAACGCCGGATCGGCGCCGACCAGCATCACGTTGGCCAGCTGGGCGTCCATGTCGGACAGCGCGAAGGACAGGTCCGTGGTGGCGCTTACCTGCGGTGCGGCGCGGCCGCCGATCACCGCGAGCCCGTCGCGCACCCCGGACGTCACCGTGGCGAGCACGACGCCCAGCACGAGCGCGAGCAGCACCGAACCGGCGGCGAGCGCTCGAATCCATTGCGGGGTCGTCCAATCGCCCGGTTTCATCGTGATCCGTCCGCTCGAAGGGTGATGGTGGTCCACGCGCCGACGTGGATGCGGTCGCCGTCGTCGATCGCTACCGCGGCGTCGGCGCCGAGCACGGCGGGGTCGTCGTTGATCGTCGTGCCGTTGGTGGAGCCGGCGTCGGTCAGCGTCCAGCCGCCGTCGGGAAGAGTCCGCAGGACCGCGTGCAGGTGTGAGATGCCGGGGTCCTCCGGCGGCCCGGTCAGGTCGATCTCCGGGACGAGCCCCCGCGAGCGGCTGCGGCGGCCGATCCGCACTTCCCCGGCCCGCAGGCGAACGACCCGCACGGGGTACGCGGCCGGGAAGGGGATGTCTTCGTCCGTCGAGCTCACGGTGTCGAAGTAGGCACGATCGGCCGAGACCACAGCACTCCAGCCGGCTCCGCCCGCGACGAGGTCGTAGCCGCAGCCTTCGCAGAACCGTCCGGAATTCGCCTCACCGCAGGACGGACAGACGGTGGCCGGTTCGACGGCGACCGCGGACGGCGCGGCGGGCGCCCCCAGCTGGCGACCGCACACGTCGCAAAAATCGGTGGCCGCGGAGTCGTGGCCACTCGGGCAGACTGGCATGGCCGTCAGCTCTTGCGCACGCGCGAGGTCTTGGTGGAGCGCGTGTCCAGCGTCATCGCATCGGCCTCGGTGATCCGTGACTTCAGCCGGACAGTGCCGGTGACCGGGTCCTCGACGTCGACCACCTTCGCCAGCAACGCCGCGGTCTCGGTGTTCCCCGATTCGGCCGCCAGCTTCACCGCGCGACCGAGCTTGGCGGTGGCGCGTTCGACGTCGCCCGCCCGCTGGGCGGCCATGCCCTCCTGGATCACGCCCGCCAGTTCGGCCTGGCCGGTGTAGTGCGCGATTTCCTTGCTCAGCCGCGTCGACAGGGCCGGGTCTTCGGTCCAGATCGCCTTGACCAGGGCCTGGCCCAGCACCTCACCGGCGACCAGGCTGACCCGAGCGGCGAGCATGACGTCACCGATCTTGCCGGGCACCACCTCGACGCAGACGTGGTAGTCGCGGCTTTCCGTGCCCCAGGAGCCGGTCGGGTAGTCGCCGCTGCGCGGGCCGGAGTCCGTGCGCTTGCCGGTCAGGTCGACGACCTCCGGCGCGACCTGCTTGACGAATTTCACCTTGGCACTCTCGGGAGTCCACAGCCGCAGGGACACGTCGGCGACCGCCTTGCCCATCGCGGCCGCGGCCATCGCCCGGAAGTCCGCTTCGAGCCCGGCGGGATCGGCGATGATGTCGACCGTACCGAGCAGCGCGGTCGCGACCTTACGCAGCTCAGCGACCTCCCAGGCGGTCCCGACGCCGCGGCAGTCGCAGACGAACCGGCCCTCACACGCCTTCAGGACCCGTTCGAGCTCTTCGGGTCGCTCGTGTTCGTTGCGCCCGTCGGTCAGCAGGATCACGTGTTTCAGCGCGCCTTCGTGCCCCGCGAACAGCTGGGACGCAAGGGAAAGCCACTTCCCGATGGCGGTACCGCCGACCGGCTTCAGCGTCCGCACGGCGGCTTTGGCCTGGGCTCGGGTCTGCGCGTCGGCGGTGGCGAGTCCGGCGGACGGGTAAACCGGAGTGGCGAGTGAGGTTCCGGCCACGACTGCGAACGCGACACCGTCACGCAGGGCGTCGATGGCCGCCGAGGTCGCCTGGATCGCCGCGGCCATCTTGTCCCGCGGGTACTCCATCGAGCCCGAGCAGTCCACGATGATCACTTCGGCCGCCCGGGTCTCCCCTTGAGGCCGGCCCGTGCCGGACGCGGTCACGGTGAGCACCGCGTTGACTTCGCGAGCGCCGTCAGGGAGGTACTCGTTCTGGTAGACCTCGACCTGGAACTCCGGTCCGCTGCTCATGATCTGGCTCTCCTTGCGTCGGTCGGCGGGAACCGCACCACCGCGACGGTGATGTTGTCGTGCCCGCCCTGATCGTTCGCGTACCGGACGAGATCCGCGGCGGCCGCCGCGGGGCTCTCCGAGGTCCGGATGTACTCGGTCAGCGCGTGCGCTTCGCCGAGGTAGTTCCACAGGCCGTCGCTGCATAGCAGCACCGTTCCCGGTTCGTCGGGCCGGAACGTCAGCTCCCCCGCGGCGACCTCCCCGGCGTCCGCTCCGAGCCATGCGGTCAGGACGTGCCCGAGTGCGTCGTCCTCGGTCAGGCGGCGGGATTCCGTCATGCCGAGCCAATAGGCCCGGCTGTCGCCGACCCAGCCGACAGTCACGTCCTCGTCCGTCACCACGGCCGACACATACGTACAAGCCGGGGTCTCCGTCGTGTCGGGAGCCAATGCGCTGACAGCGTCATCAGCCGCCCGCACAGCCTCCTTCGTCGAGCCGTCGTTCGCGAGCACCTGGACTGCGGCTTCGACTGCTACGCGCGAAGCGTCGTCCGGACGGTCCGATGTGGACACGCCGTCGCAGACGACGGCGATCACCCGATCGGTCACCCGCAGCGCGACAGCGTCCTCGTTGCGGTGGTGCCGGCGGCCGCGGTCGCTGATCGCGGCGGCGACGACCAGGTCCAGCTCGACCCGATCGCGCCCGGTCGGCTGGGCCAGGCCGCACCGCTCGCAGAAGTTGTCCCCGGCGGACACGGCCGCGCCACAGCCCGCGCAGTCCTTTGTGGTCACAACCAGGTCACCGGCCGGACGGCGTTCGCCTGATCCACCAACGCGACCCGCTGGCGCTTGTCGGTCGCCAGCCGGGCCAGCGCCCGATAAGACCGCTCAAGGCCGCGGCTGAGATCCCGCTCGGTCAACGGAGAACCCAGCACCACTCCCCCGTCGGCCCGACCCCGGTGGGCCGCCGCCCACCCGTGGGCCGAGCGGAGCAGCTCCACCGCCATCAGCGCCCGGCGTTCCGCGTCGAGCTCCAGCGCTTCCAGCCGGGCGGACGCCTCGACCAGTTCCTCCTCGACGATCTCGGCCGGATCGCGGTCGTGTGTGCGAGCCCGCACGGCCGCGAGCTGCGCGGCGAGATAGTGACGGGAACTCGCCGGTACCGAAGCCAGCCCGTCGACCGCGCCCGTCCGGTTTCCCTGCCTCAACAGAACTCGCGCCAGCCCGAACGCGGCGCTTACGTGCGCGTGGCCGGTACGCCACACGATGTCGTAGAACTGCGCGGCCTTGGTGAATTCGTCCTGGCATTCGAGCACGGCGGCAATGGCGAGCTTCGGCGCGGCCTCGCCGGGCAGGGCGTCATACACGGCGTCGAAGTACCCGTATGCCTGTGCGGGCTGCCCGGCGGCGAGCGCGGCGAGGCCCCGATACCACTCGACTCGCCAGTCCCACGGATCTTCCTGACGAAGTTGTTCGAGGAGCACCGCGGCGTCGTCCAGCTCGCCCAGTTCGATCCGGGCGCGGGCGATCCGAAGCTTGGCCTCCGCTGTCGACGGACGAGCATGCGCGAGCGCCTCGATCAAGGCGGCCGGGTCGTCGGTGGCCACCGACGCGAGCAGTCCCGAAGCCGCGTCGGTGGTGTCCACCCTCGGCACCGGCAGTGCGGCCACCAGTGCGGACGGCTGGATCGGCGCGGGCCAGCCGGCGAGTTCGGTCCCGAAGACCTTGCGCTCGGCGCCGAACACCGTCGAGACGCCGGGCCGTGGTTTGCCGTCGTCGGTGGCCAGGACTTCACGCAGCACGCCGGTCAGCTGCTCGGCCATCTCCTCGGCCGAGGTGAACCGCCGGTCCGGATCGTGGTCGGTGGCGCGCCGCAGGAAGCGGCGGTAGGAGTCGTGCCGGGCCAGGAGCGGCACGTCGGCCGCGATGGGCAGGGTGTCGCGGTGTGCGCCGACGTAGTCGAAGTTGAACGTCAGCACGGCCAGTGTGCGGCCCACGGTGTAGAGGTCCGAGTCGACCGACGGAGTTTCGTCGCCGATTTCGGGCGCGCAGTAGCCGTCGGTCTTGTAGACGGCGCTGTCCTCGTCGTCGAGCCGCCGGACCGCGCCGAGGTCGATCAGCTTGAGCTGTTCCTCGGACTGGATTACGTTGTCCGGTTTGAAGTCGCAGTACGCCAGGCCCTTGCCGTGCAGATAACCCAGTGCGGGCAGCACTTCCAGCGCGTAGGCGATGGACTGGCCGATCGGCAGCGGACGCAGGTGGCCCGACGAGTCCCGCTCCGACCGCAGCTGCTTGAGCGACTGCCCGCCGACGTACTCCATGACGATGTAGCCGACCATCGACCCGCCGCGCGGATCCGGGTGCTGCACGAAGTTGTAGATCTTGACGATGTTCGGGTGCTCGACCTCGGACAGGAACCGGCGTTCCGCCACGGCCGCGGCCATCGCCTCGGCATCGCCGGTGTCCAGCAGTCCTTTGAGGACGACCCAGCGATCGTTGACGTTGCGGTCGTGGGCGAGGTAGATCCAGCCGAGGCCGCCGTGCGCGATGCAGCCGAGTACCTCGTACTGCCCGGCCACGATCTCGCCCGCGACCAGCTTCGGCGCGAACGAGTACGCGGCACCGCACTTCGGGCAGAATCCTTCGGTGCGGCCGGGTTTGCCGTCACGGCCGCGCCCGACCGGCGTGTCACACGTGCCGCAGAACCGTTTGTGCTCGGCCACTTCCGGGTCGGCGAGCACGGCCGACGCCGGGTCGCGATACGGGACCGGCGGTACCTCCACCAGCCCGGCACCCAGCCGGCCGCGGCGGGTCGAGCGGGTGGACCTCGTCGAACCCCGCCGCGAGCCGCGGCCGGTGCGGGTGCTGACCGGCATCGACATCCGCGAGGAAACCGGTGCGGGGGCCGGAGTGGGGACCACCGGCGTGCCCACCGGAGCCATCCCGCAGACGTCGCAGAACCCGTCCTGGATGGTGCCGGTACACCCGTTCCTGGTACACGTGGTCATCGTGCCGTCCCTTTGCCGCTCAGTGCCCGCTGGTAGGCCAGCACGGCGGTGGTCGACGCGGCGAGATCGCACGGTGCGCGCCACAGCAGGTCATGTGCGCGCTGGTGGATAGCCGCCAGTTCGTCGTCTTCGCTGTACCGCAGGCGCGCGGCCTTGACGTGATATGCCTCCAGGCGACCGCGCAGCTCCGCGCGCCGGTCGAGCAGTTCCCGCGCGTTGAGTCGAGCTTGGTTCGCCCGTTCGGTCGCGGTGTCGATCGCCGCCCGCAGCTGCGCCAGTTCAGCCGACAGGCGGCGTAGGTCCGCCAGTGACGAGACGACGTCAAGACGCCCGGCCAGCACCGGGACGGAATCCCGGGCGTCCGCGAGGGCGGCCGAGATCTTGGTTCGCGCAAGGGCGATCGTGTCCCGCGCCTCGCGCTCGGCGTCGGCCAAGCGGCCTAGCGAACCCCGGAGCCCGGCGACTTCGACGTCACGCTCGCGACGCAGGCGGACAAGCTCGTCGATCTCCCGTCGCACCGCATCGAGTTCGCCGGTCAGCCGGGTGATCCGATCGTCGTTCCCGGGCAGTGACAGCGGGTCGGAGAACACCGTCGTGCGGATCACGGCCAGCTCCTCGCGCACCCGGCCCAGCTCGGGGCCGGCGACGTCGGCAGCCGTCGCCGAGCGCAGCCGCTCGTCCATTTGGTCCAGCCACGGCACGTAGTCCGACCAAACCTGTTCCGCGGCCGTCAGGACGTCCACGACCGCGCGGTAGCCGGACGTCATCGTCGTAACCAGCTCGCTCAAGCTCACGAACGGCCCCGTGGCCGACGGCTCGGTGAGCTCGTGCCGCTCTCGTTCGGCAGGCAGTTCGACGACGTTGCCGCGCAGAAGCTCGTTCAGCTCCGTGAGATCCCGGGTGCCTTCAGCCCGGCGAAGGACGTCCTGGTATCGCCCGAACCGGTCCCAGAGCTCACCGATCGCCGCCTGCGCGGCCGTCCAGCGGTCGCGGGAAGCACCCGCCGTCACGACGCCTTCGAGAAAGCGCCGTCCCGGATGGTCCTCCAAGCCGACCAGCGTGGCCGAGATGGTGTCGCCCTCGGCTCGTAAGCGGCGCAACTCCTCGTCGGCTTCCGGCCGGCTCATCGGCGTGACGGCCGCGTTCACCGATGCCACTTCCCCTCCGCCTCCCCCCAACTACCCCCGATCTCGTTGTATACGTGGATGCCGCAAGCCACCACACCGACGGCATCAAGATCTGCCGCCCGGATATCAAGGAGACGTCAAAACACCCAGGGTCGCCGCACGACTACGCGTCAAGCGCCTGCCGTGCGGTCAGTCGTCGCCGAGGCCGGTGGTCTCGAGGTCGAGTTCACGCTGGATCTGCCGTCGGACGCTGTCGGTGATGGCACCGCGGGCGAACAGCCGGGCCAGTTCGGCGCTCTCCACCGCGAGCAGGTCACGGCGCAGCCGCCGGTAGCTCACCGAGTCCGCCATCCCGTCGGGGTCGTCGCCGGTGCTCGCCACGAACCGGTCGAGCCGCGCCTGCCAGCTGCTGCGGAGCTGTTCGATCAGGAACAGCGGCGCCGATTCGGTCTCGGCGATATGCTCGAGCCGGGCAAGCGCGGCTTTCGCGAGCTCTCCGCGGGCGCTGCTTTTCTCCTCGCGGATCTCGTCGGGATGCACGGCGATCCCCGACCACGTCACCAGTGGCCCCAACGTGAAGCCCTGCACCACCAGGGTGAGCACGATGACCGCCGTCGTGAGCAGCAGCACCAGATCACGCGCGGGCAACGCGGATCCGTCGGCGACGGTCAACGGCAGCGACAGCGCCGCGGCGAGCGGCACCACCCCGCGAGCGCCCGCCCAGGACACCACGACCGGAAGGCGCCATGACGGCCGCTCGTCGCCCTCACCGCGGTGCAAGGCGGCCGACAGCGGGAACACCCACAGCAGCCGGACCACGATCAGGGTCGCGCCGAGGGCAAGCGCCTGCAGCGGCCAGCCCAGTTCACCGGACAACCGCCGCACGAGCCCCGGAAGCTCCAGCCCGATGAGCCCGAAGACCACGCTTTCCAGCAGGAACACCACCGTGCGGTACACCGCGCCGACCTGCAGCCGGATCCGGGAAGTGGACAGCTTGCCCGCCTGCGCGCCCAGCCCGACACTGGCCACGACCACCGCCGTCACCCCGGAGGCATGGATCGCCTCGGCGAGCACATAACCCGCGTACGGGGTGACCAACGAGATCACCGTCTCCAGCATCGGGTCCTCCGTGCGACGCCGGATGAAGTAGGCGCCCAACGCCGTCGCCAGCCCGACCAGCACTCCCCCACCGGCCAGCACGACGAATTCCCCGACCGTCGAACCCCACGACGCGGAACCCGCCGCCACGACGAGCGACAGCGCAACCCGGAACAGCAGGAGGCTGGTGGCGTCGTTGAACAGGCTTTCGGCCTGCACCACGGTCTGCACCCGCGCTGGCAGCGGCAGCCGCCGCGCCAACGCCGTCACCGCGACCGGGTCGGTACTGGCCAGGATCGCGCCGAGCACGAACGCCATCCCGACCGGCATCGACGTCAGCGCGAGCGCGACTCCACCGACGGCGGCAGCCGACACCAGCACCAGCCCGAGCGACAGCCCCGCCACCGGTTTCCACGCCGCCCGCAGATCCCGCATGGGCAGTTCCTCGCCCGCGGCGAACAACAGCGGTGGCAGAACCACCAGGCTGATGATCTCCGGGGTGACCTCGATCGTGGGCACCCCGGGCAGCAGCCCGACAAGCACGCCGGCCACCACGAGCAGCGACGGCGCCGGCACACTCAGCCGCTTCGCGAACGTCGCGACGACCGTCGCGACCACGACGAGAAAGAGAACGGTCTCCACACCACGCACGACATGTGCCTCCTGGCCGGGACAGTACCTGCCGGGCTTCCCGGTTCGACGGAGGTCGACGCCGCGCGGACGGATTTACGTTTTCTTTGCGGCACTGGCGATCCACATACCTTGGGAGCGCACCCGGACCACCGTACTGTCGCGCGCGTGACCGATAAGCGCCGTCGCGGCGAGTTGCGGATCTACCTCGGGGCGGCCCCCGGCGTCGGCAAGACCTTCGCGATGCTCGGCGAGGCGCATCGCCGCGCGGAACGGGGTACCGATGTCGTCGTCGGCCTGGTCGAGACGCATAGCCGGGCGAAGACCGAACAGCTCGTCGAAGGCTTGGAGATCCTGCCCCGCGCCTACGTCGAGCACCGCGGCCACGAGTTCGCGGAACTCGACGTCGACGGCCTCCTCTCGCGCAAACCCGAGCTCGCCGTTGTCGACGAGCTGGCCCACACCAACGTGCCCGGCTCCCGCAACACCAAGCGGTGGGAGGACGTCGAGGAACTGCTCCAGGCCGGGATCGACGTGGTGTCCACGGTCAACGTGCAGCACCTGGAAAGCCTCAACGACGTCGTCCAGCGGATCACCGGCATCCGGCAGCAGGAAACCGTCCCCGACGACATGGTCCGCCGCGCCGAGCAGATCGAGCTCGTCGACATCACTCCCGAGGCCCTGCGCCGCCGACTGGCCCACGGCAATATCTACGCCGCGCACAAGATCGACGCGGCGCTCGGCAACTACTTCCGGCCGGGCAACCTGAACGCGCTCCGCGAACTCGCCCTGCTGTGGATGGCCGACCAGGTGGACGTCGCCCTCCAGCGCTACCGGACCGAGCAGCAGATCACCGACACCTGGGAGACGCGGGAACGCGTCGTCGCCGCGGTCACCGGCGGCCCGGAGAGCGAGACCCTCATCCGCCGGGCGTCCCGGATCGCCGTGCGGGCCGGCGCGGAGCTGCTGGTGCTGCAGGTGCTCCGCGGTGACGGCTTGGGCACGACGGGTTCACAGTCCAGCGCCAACCTGCGCAGGCTCGCCGCCGACGTCGGCTCCACGTTCCATACCGTGGTCGGCGACGATGTGCCGACCGCGCTGCTCGACTTCGCTCGCGGCGCGAACGCGACCCAGCTCGTCCTCGGCACCTCGCGGCGGTCGCGGTTCGCGCGGCTGTTCGACGAGGGCATCGGCGCGACCACCGTGCAGCAGTCGGGGCCGATCGACGTGCACATGGTCACCCACGACCAGTCCGTCGGACGCCTTCGCGCCCGCCTCGGGCGCAGCCCCCTGACCGCCTCGAGAAAGACACTCGGCTGGACCCTGGCGGTCGTGCTGCCCGCGCTGGCCACCCTGATCGGCGCGGTCTGGCGGCACCAAGTCACCTTCACCACCGACGTGATGACCCACCTTCTCGTGCTCGTGACGGTCGCACTGGTCGGTGGTCTCGGTCCCGCGTTGTTCGCGTCGGCCGTCAGCGTCCTGCTCCTGGACTTCTTCTTCGTCCCGCCCTTGTATTCCCTGAGCATCGCCGAACCGGAGAACGCACTCGCGCTGATCGCGACGGTGGTCGTCGCCGTGATCGTCGCGCTGGTGGTCGACGGAGCCGCCAGACGAGGCACGCAGGCAGCTACCTCAAGGACCGAAGCGACCCTGCTCGCGTCCTACGCGCGAACCGTGCTCACCCACCCCCAGCCCCTGAACCGGTTGTTGGAGAAAGTGGTGGAGAACTTCGGGCTGACCTCGATCGCGCTACTGGAGAAAACCGACGGCGAGTGGCTACGGGTGGCCTGCGTCGGCGAGGGGCCGTGTGACGAACCGAGCGAGGCCGACGTGGACGTTCCGGTGACCGCGGACGTGCACCTGGCACTCCGCGGCAGGGCACTGCCTGCCGCCGATCGCCGGGTACTGGAGGCCGCCGCCGGGCAGGCGCTGCTAGCGTTGCGCCAGCAGCGGATGACGACCGAAGCGACCGCCGTCCATCGCCGCGCCGCGACCACGGAACTGCCCGGCACCCTGCTGTCCGCCGCCGAAAACGACCTCCGCGAACCGCTGTCCACCATCAGAACCGCGCTCGGCAGCCTCCGCGAACAGCTCCCCGACGAAAAGCTGGCCGCGGCGCAGAACGCGGCCGACCTGCTCTCAGACGTGGTGGACGAACTGCTCGACAGCGCGCACCTGGCCACTGGGGTACGACCGGTCCGGCTGGGATCCGTGTGCTACCAGGACATCGTGGCGCGGGTGTTGTCCGCCGCGCGCCTCGACGAGCCGGTGGCCGTGGACATCAACGAAGCGCTGCCGCCGGTTCACGCGGACGCCGGCCTGCTGGAACGGGTCGTCGCGTGCCTGGTGGACAACGCCGTGCGCTACGGCACGCTCACGCCGCGGCGAAGGGTGGACGTCGATGGCGACGGCCGCGTGGCCGAGAACGAGCCGATCATGGCGATCCGGGCGAGCGAGCACTCCGACCAGGTCGAACTGCGGATCGTCGACCACGGCCCCGGCCTGCCCAAGGGCGCCGCGGAGTCGTTCTTCACCCCGCCGACCGACGAAAACAACGGGCGGCGGCTCGGCTTCGGGCTTTCGGTCGCGAAGGTCTTCACCGCCACCATGGGCGGCACGATCCGCGCGGAAGACACCCCGGGCGGCGGACTCACCGTGGTGATCTCGTTGCCGCACTGAGCGCAGTCACCCAGCTCACCGCTCGAAGCGATAGCCCATCCCCGGTTCGGTGAGCAGATGCCGCGGGCTCGACGGGATGCGCTCGAGTTTGCGGCGCAGCTGCCCCAGATAGACCCGGAGGTAGTTCGAGGCCGACAGATGCTCGGGACCCCACACCTCCATGAGCAGCTGCTGCTGGCTCACGAGCCGGCCGGGGTTGCGCACGAGGACCTCCAGGATCGCCCACTCGTGCCGGGTGAGGTGGACCAGTGTCCCGTCCTTGAGCACCGTCTTCGTGACCAGGTCGACGGTGAAGGAGTCGGTCTCGACCGCCGCCTCGCCGCTGGAGTTCGGCGAAGCCGTGAGCCTGCGCACGACAACGCGGACCCTGGCCAGCAGTTCCGCCATGACGAACGGCTTGGTGACATAGTCGTCGGCCCCGGCGTCAAGGGCCTTGATCTTGTCCTCGCAGTCGGCGCGCGCGGACACCACGATGATCGGCAAGGTGGACCAGCCGCGCAGTCCGGCGATCACGTCGGCGCCGTCGATGTCGGGCAGGTCGAGGTCCAGCACGACCAGGTCCGGCTTGCGGTCGACCGCAAGCCGCAGCGCCGTGGCACCGTCGGACGCCGTCAGGACTCGATAGCCTTTCGCGCGGAGGCGGACACCCAAAGTCTGCTGGGAGCGCTGGTCCGCGTCGACCACAAGGACCGTGACCGCGTCGCCGTGATCTCTGGCCGTCTCGTTCCTCCAGCGAGGCACGGAGGTTCGCGCGGGCTCAGGCTCAGTGTGATGGCTCTCGTCCACGTGATCGATCAGTGTCCGCTCAGCTCCGTTCACTCAGCATCCTCGTGGTGCGCAGACGACGTCCCCGCCGCGCGACGCGCTCCGGCGAAACGCCATGGAACCGCTGGGGCAAAAGCGCTTCCTCAGTGTGTCGCTCAGTGTGCCTCGCCGATCATGGCGCCGGACAAGACCAGGCGAAACCTTGACGGCACGTTTACGACCAGTGACGCGCAGTCAAGGGCTTCCCGGACGACCGCGAGCGCCTGCCGTCAAGAAAGCGCATCGAGATCGGGCCCAGAGCGCCGCCCGCTGTCAATTTTTCGGCAGTATCCGCGGCCGGCACCGGAAACCGGGCAAAAATCACCCCTGCACGAGAGAAGGTGGCCGATCATGGTCGAGATCGCTCCACGGCATCGCCTCGTAGTCGGTGTCGACGGCACGGCCAATTCGGTGTCGGCCTTGCGCTGGGCGGCCGAACAGGCACTCCGGTTCAGGAACGCCGAAATCTGGGCCGTCCACACGTGGTACCGCTGGAGCACCGGGATGGCGTCCGCTCCGGACGCCGTTACCGATGTCTGGTCACACGAGAACGCGCGGTGGTGGGCAGAAGGCACCACGCTGCACACGACCGTGTCGGCCGCGTTCGGTGACAACGTCGGTTGCCCGGTCCGGAAGATCCTCGACTTCGGTGCCCCGGCAGGGATCTTGCTCCGGTATGCGGCTCACGCAGACCTGCTCGTACTGGGCAGTCGCACGCGCCACGATCTCGGCATCCACGCCACGGCCGTCGCGGGCCCGACCGCCCGGGCGTGCCGGCAGCACGCCACCTGCCCGGTGGTCGTCGTTGCGTCAGCCGCCCGCACCACCGCCCTCCTCCACGTGAAGCACGTCGCAACGTCGTCCCAGCACGTCATCGTCTAGCGCTTCAGGTCTAGCGCGGCGGTTGTCCCTGGTGCGGGGGAGGCCGCACGTCGTCGCGGGCGGCGGCCTTCTGCCGTTGTTCGATGCCGCGCAAGATCAGTACCAGCACCACGAAGCTGCCGATCAACATCGCGGTGTAGGCCAGGTCGCTCATTCCGAAGTCCTTTGTCGAACGAGACAATGCATCCGCCAGAGTGGTACCGCCCCGTTGTTCGCGCCGGGTTCGACCATGGAGTCTTGACGCCCAGGCGCCAGAAATTGACAGCGCGTTGATCGGTGCTGTTGATCGGTGCCTGGGTTGCTCGGTGAAGGCGCGATGACACCGCGGTGAAAGCCGCGGCGGGCACGCTCGGCGGGGTCGTGGCCACCAGCGCCACCCCTACGAAAGGACGGACGTGGCCACCAACCCGTCCCGGCCGGCGATCGCGGCAACCGGGCTGCGCAAGTCGTTCGGCGAACACGTTGTGCTCGACGGCGTCGACCTGAACGTCGCCGAGGGAACGATCTTCTCGCTGCTCGGCCCGAACGGCGCCGGCAAAACCACAACGGTGCAGGTCCTGTCCACACTCATCAGCGCGGACGGCGGCGAAGTGCGGATCGCCGGCCACGATCTGGCGACCGATCCCGATCTGGTCCGCGCCGCGATCGGGGTCACCGGCCAGTTCTCCGCGGTGGACGGCCTGCTCACCGGCCAGGAAAACCTGATCCTCATGGCGGACCTGCACCATCTGGGCCGGGCCGAAGGACGGCGGCGCGCCGCCGGGTTGCTCGAGCAGTTCGACCTCGTCGAAGCGGCAGGCAAGACGGCCGCGACCTACTCCGGAGGTATGCGACGCCGGCTCGACCTCGCGATGACATTGGTCGGCGACCCGCAGGTGATCTTCCTCGACGAGCCGACCACCGGCCTGGACCCACGCAGCCGACACACCATGTGGCAGATCATCCGCGAACTGGCCGCCGGCGGGGTCACCCTCTTCCTGACCACGCAGCACCTGGACGAGGCCGATCAGCTCGCCGACCGGATCGCGGTCCTTGACCACGGAAAGCTGGTCGCCGAGGGCACCGCGGACGAACTCAAGCGCCTCATCCCCGGCGGTCACATCCGGCTGCGGTTCGCCGACCCGGTCCGGCTCGAACGTGCCGCCGTCGCTCTCGCTGAGTCGTCAACTGACGACGACGCGCTCACCCTCCAAGTCCCCAGCGACGGCAGCGTCCGGTCGCTGCGGGCGTTGCTCGACCGGCTCGGCGACGCGTCGATCGAGGTCGGCGAGTTGACGGTGCACACGCCGGATCTCGACGACGTCTTCTTCGCCCTCACCGGCCACCCGACCACCGAGAAGGAAGGCGCACGATGAGCACCTTGTCCTACGCCGCAAGCGATTCGGCGACCATGCTGCGGCGCAATCTCCGGCACGCACTGCGTTATCCCTCGACGATGATCATGTCCTTGGGCGTCCCGATTCTGCTGCTCCTGCTGTTCGTCGGCGTTTTCGGAGGCGCGTTGGGCGCCGGCCTCGGCGGCGCGGCGAAAGGCACCCGGTACATCGACTACCTGGTCCCCGGGATCATCCTGATGACCGTCGGCTACGGGAGTTCGACGACGGCATTGGCCGTCAACAGCGACCTGACCGAAGGCATCATCGCCCGGTTCCGCACTATGGCGATTTCCCGCGCTTCGGTGCTCACCGGGCACGTCGCCGGGGCCATGATCCGGACGATGCTCAGCGTGGCACTCGTCATCTGCGTGGCACTGGCCATGGGATTCCGGCCGACGGCCGGTCCGCTCGAATGGCTCGCTACTATCGGCGTCGTCGTACTGCTCGTCCTCGCGCTAACCTGGCTGGCGGTCGCCATCGGGCTGGCGGCGAAGAGTCCTGACGGCGCGTCGAGCTTCATCCTCATCACCCAGGTACTGCCGTTTCTCAGCAGCGCGTTCGTCTCGCCCGGCTCGATGTCGGGAGCGGTGCGCTGGTTCGCCGAGAACGAGCCCTTCACCCCCATCATCGAGACAATGCGCGGACTGCTGACGGGCGCTCCGATCGGCAACAGCGCCATCATCGCCCTCGCCTGGTGCGTCGGACTCGCGTTGGTGGGCTATCTGTGGGCACGAGCGCTGTTCAAGCGCGATCCCGTGCGTTAGGGCCGCGCCCGGAGAGCCCTCAGGGCGGCGGCGCGCAGACTGTCGGGCGCCAGGTCGGCATACGAGGACACCGCGTCGGAGTATGCCGGCCCGTCGGCTTGCTCGGCGGCGCGCCTGGCACGTTCACCGGACATGGTCGGCTGGAAGTTCCGCAGGACACCGAAACGCTCCGCCAGTGCGGTCAATCGCGCCCCTGACGTCGTGGCACGCTCGTCGCCGGCGCGCTCGCCCCGGTCGAAGTCCACTGTGGCCAGAGCCAGCGCCAACGTGCCGCAGACGAAGAGACTCTTGAGGTACGCCGGCGGCTTGACGACGGGTTCGAGGAGCAACGTCGTGAATTTGCGCGGCAGCTCGTCGATCATGTCCTGGACGAGTTCGGGCCTGCCGTGCCGGGCATGGGCGATCACGGCGACGGCCGTGTTCTCCAGGATCCACGGGTTCAGGTCCGGCGGCTCGACCCGGTCGACAGAGTCCTCGGTGTCCTCGATGTTCTTCAGCCTGTCGACAGCTCGCCGCCAGAGACGCAGTCCGGTCTCGACCTCACCCCGCGCGAGCAGGATCTCCGCGCGCACCCCGAGGTCGGAAGCGAGCGCGTTGTCCGTGTCCTCCGGCCGATCCAGCGCCACCCGCTCCAGCCAGTGCTCCGCCTCGTCGACGGCGCCGACCTGGAGGTTGGCGACCGCAAGGCTCCACCGGATCCCGATTACGTTCCGAGAATTCCCCAGCTCCTCGAGCGTCGGCAGCGCGTCCATCAGATGACGCCGCGCCTGGTCACCCAGCTGAGCCTGCATGCATAGCTCGGCGATCCGGCAGTGAGACATCGCCCATGACCACGGGCTTACCTCGTTTCCCAACGCGGCGAGCATCCGCTCGGCGGCCTTCAGCGCGTTGTCCAGATTACCGTCGATCTCCCACAGGTAGCTGGCGACGACGTTCGCGGCCGCGGCCAGCAGCAGCTCGGGACTGTCGCACAGCGCGTCCAGGGCCGTGCGGTCCGGCCCGAGCACTTCGGGCGTGGCACGCAGGACAATCCCGAGGGCCCGGTTCAGCGTGGTCGGCGGGGCCGGCGGCAGCCGGCGCAAGGTGACCAGCGACCGCACCGCGCGGGGACCCTGGATCGCGAACGTGTTTGAGGTGCACAGCGTCGAGACGGCCCGAACGACCTCGACGAATTCGGGTTCCGGCCGGAAATGCGACAGCACCCAAGCCGTCTCGTCGGCCAACGCCGTCATGCGCGCGAAGTTGGAGTCGATAGTCCACAAAGCGCCGAGCACGGCGGCGGTCGCGGCGACTGTTGCCCCGTCCGCCTTGGCGAGTCCGTGCCGCAGCGCGTGCAGGAGGTTGTCCTGCTCGTCCCGGATCCCCGCCACCGCCGAGAAGGGGTCCGGGCCGAACGGCGCCGCGTAGTGCGCCAGCCCGAAATCCCGCGCCCAGGCGAGAAAGCCGTCCAGCACCTGGTCGATCTCGCCGGCCCCCTCCTGGCGTGCTGCACTGAACTCGCGCACGGTCTCCAACATACGAAACCGGGTTCCCGACTGCGTGTCGGCCACTTTGAGCAAGGACTGGTCGACCAGATGCTCCAAGACCCGCAACACGTCGTCGTCGCCGAGCAGCCGTCGTGCGGCGTCGGCAGTGAAGCCACCGACGAACACGGACAGCGCGCGCATCGCGGCCTGCCCGGCCGGATCGAGGAGGTTCCAGCTCCAGTCGACCACGGCGTGCAAGGTGTGATGCCGCTGCGGCGCGTCCCGTGCCCCGCCCCGCAACAGGCCGAACCGATCGTTCAAGCGGCGGGCGATCTCGCTGGCCGACATGACCCGCACCCGCGCGGCCGCCAACTCGACGGCCAGCGGTAACCCGTCCAGGTGACCGCACAGCTGCCGCACCAGGTCGGCGGGCAGGTCGACCCCGGGCCGGGCCGCCGTCGCGCGCTGCCGGAACAACTCGACCGTGGTCGACAAGTCCAGCTCAGGCAACGGGTACACAACTTCAGACGACAGGCCGAGCGGGGCACGGCTCGTGGTGAGCACCCGCAGTTCCCTCGTCATCGACACCAGCGCCCGCACCAGCTCGGCGACACCGGCGATCACCTGCTCGCAGTTGTCCAGCACCAGCAGGGCAGGGCCCGGGCCGAGGGCGTCGGCAATGCGGGCGACCACGTCCGGGCCTGCCACCGCTCGCAAGGACTCCCCGACACCGAGGGCCGAGGCCACCTCGGCTGCGACATCCTGATCACCGGTCACCCCGACGAGCGGGACCAGTTGAACGACGCGTTGTCGCGCCCGGCGGCTCACCGCATGCGCGAGACGGGTCTTGCCCAGCCCGCCCGCACCGACGATCGAGACGACCCGACCCGCGCCCAGCAAGTCCGTCACCGCGGTGAGATCGTCGCCGCGACCCAGCAGCGGGTTGGGCTCGTGCGCGATTCCCTGGCGTACCACGGGTGCCTCGCCGTGCAACAGCTGTTGGTACCCGGCTTGCAGCGCCGGGCCGGGATCGACGCCGAGCTCCTCACGCAGCGACCGGCGGTACGCGTCATACCTGACCAGCGCCGCAGCCGGTCCGGCTGTCGCCGCCTCACAGCGCAGTAGCTCAAGGAGCGCCTCTTCATCCCGCGGCCGCTCACGAACGACCTCAGTGAGCGGCCCGAACGCTTCGACATGGCGACCCAACCGCGACAGGGCCAGCGCGCGAGAACGGACCAGCGACCGATAGGTCGATGCCCGTTCCGTGCGCAGCGTGGACAACGGGTCATTGAGCCCGGGGTCGGCTTCCTCAGCCGCCGCCCACAGCGCGATACCCGTCTCGGAATGGGCGAGCGCGGCCTCGTTGTCACCGGCATGGAAGTGCCGGGCGCTCGCGGCGGCGCTGAGCAGCACGGCGGACGTGTCAACCTGGTCCTCGCTGAGCGCGAGGCGGTAGCCGGTGGACGTGCGGGTGATGACGTCGGCGCCGATCTGAGCCCTGACCCGGGAGACCAGAACCTGCAGCGCCTTCGTAGGGGCCCCGGGCCGCTCGTCCGGCCACACCCCCTCCACCAACCGGGAGATGCCGCAGCCCGTACGCAGATCGCCGGCAAGAAGCGCAAGCAGACCACACAACCGCGGCCCGGTGATCTCCCGGCCGCCGTAGGACACCCGGGACAGCAGGGTCAGTTCGATGGTCACCGAACCAGCTTAGTGGCCGACTTCGGAAGTTCGGCGGAGGCGAGAACGCCTTGGCAACCGCGTCGACACACTGCTGCTAATGCAAGGACTCCCCGTCTACTGAAGCAAGGACAGCGGCGACGGGCACGCGGCACGGATCCAAGCGCCATGTCGGTACCGCTGTGGAAGTTCGCAACTCGACGGCGAGTTGCGATCACGCCCTGAACGCAGTCAGAGCTCACACGGCTACGGTGGCTGAACTCGCGTCCACCGAAGCAAGGACCAGGGCGGCGAGCGGCGCGCTGTACGGATCCCAGCGCTTCTCCCGTCACGCGGTGGTACGACCGGTGCCGATGTGACTGCTGAGGCTCGCCTCGTCCGCTCCCATTCGTATCGGGGGATCCCTGGTCCGAATGATTCGTACCAGGGATCCCCCGATTCAGTACCGCAACGGGCCTTCGCAACTCGAC
>NZ_JAODNM010000136.1 GCF_025464955.1 Amycolatopsis sp.
CCATCGCGATCGACGCCCAGTCACCACTCTCGATACCCTGCGCCAGACTCGCCGCCGACTCAGCCAACGAAATACCGGAGTACGCCTTCGTCGAATCCTTCACCGGCGCAACCAACGGATTACTCACAACAGAACCGCCCTCGAAAACAAGGCGGTACCGAAGAACCCGCCGAAGCCTTGCCGGAAGCACTTGCCGCGGCCCTGACCTCGATGGACAGCCTGGCCGACCAAGCACCGGCGAACGCTATCACGCACTCGACGACCTTGGGCGGAGCCTAATCCGTTGCCCCTTCACCCCAGCGGGCGCGACAGTGCGCTATGCGGGCGCGGGGAGGACGCCGTCGGCGACCAGACCGGCATAGATGGCCTGGCTGACGGTGGTGACCGCCGACAGCGGACGAATCATGACGGTGAAGGTGGAAATCAAGCCCTGTGCGTCGAGCTGCAGGAGGTCGATGCCGTGGACATCCTTGCCCTCGACGACGGTCCGGAAGACGAGGATGTACGACTCGGCCTCCTCGCCACCGCGACCTTCCTCCGCCCATCCGCTGAACTCTCCAACGTAGCGGAAGTCGGTGAAGGTGCGTTGCAGCACCGAGAACAGGGCTGACACCACCTCGATGCCTTCGAACGGGGTGAACTTCACCGGACTGTAGAACCGGATATCCGGCGCGAACAGGGCGACGATCGCGGCCTGGTCACCGGCTTCCACGGCATCACGGAACGCGTCAGCGGTAGACATGACCGGTACCTCCTACTCATAATGTTGACTAGTCCTAGTATTGACTAGAAGCCGGACCTGTCAAGCGAGGAGGAATCGACCGATGGCGCTACGGCATGCCGTCCTGGCCGCGCTGCTCGACGGCGAACACAGCGGCTACCAGCTGGCGAAGGTCTTCGACACCGCGGTGGCCAACTTCTGGCACGCCGTCCCGCAGCAGCTCTACGCCGAGCTGACCAAGCTGGAGGAGGCAGGCCTGATCGCCGGACGGCTGGTCATCCAGCACGACCGGCCGAACAAACGGGTCTACACCGTCACCGAAGCCGGCACAGCCGAGTTGGAGCGGTTCGCGTCCGTCGCGTCCAAGCCGTCGTTCATCCGCGACGACCTACTGGTCAAGGTGCAGGCCGTGGACCATATCGACCCGGCACCGGTGATCGCCGAGCTCGAGGAACGCGCCGTCCAAGCCGCCGCGAAGGCCGGGATCTTCGAGCAGCTGCTCCTGTTCCTCCGCCAAGACGTCGACGAGGACACCTTCCTGCGTGAAGGCCGCCGGATCGGGCCGTACCTGACCTGCCTGCGAGGGGTGCTCTTCGAGCACGAGCACCAGGACTGGTGCCGGAATACCGCCAAGCTCCTGCGCTCACGGCTGGACACCACGCCCCACGACCACGTGCCCGGACAGGCACACTGACCACAGGAGATTCCCGATGCACCCGGACGACATCGTCACGCCGCAGACCTTCAGCAGGTTCGTCGCACTGGGCGACAGCCAGACCGAAGGTCTCAACGACGGCGACGACACCCAGGGCTACCGCGGCTGGGCCGACCGGCTGGCCGAGCGGCTCGCCGTGTCCAATCCGGACCTGCGCTATGCCAACCTCGCCGTGCGGGGTCACCTCGCCGGGCAGATTCACGCCGCCCAGCTCGCGCCCGCGCTGGCGTTGCGGCCCGACATCGCCACCGTGGTCGCCGGCATGAACGACGTGCTGCGGCCCTCGTTCGACCTCGACGAGGTCAGCGCCCACCTGGACGCGATGTTCGGCGCGCTGGTCGGCGCCGGAGCGCGGGTCGGCACGCTGACCTTCCCCGACATCGGCCGGATCATGCCCATCGCGCGGCCCCTGATGCCCAGAGTGCTCGCCCTGAACGCCCGCATCCGGACATTGGCCGCGCGGCACGGGGTCGCCCTGGTGGACGCCTTCCCGTACCCGGCCACCACCGACGCGCGGATCTGGAGCGCGGACCGCCTGCACGCCAACTCGACCGGCCACACCCTCATCGCCGCGGCCATGGCGGACGCCTTCGGCCTACCCGGCAGCGACGACTCCTGGAACCGGCCGCTTCCGCCGCCCTCGGTGCGTACCCGGCGGCAGGCAGCCAGAACCGAGCTGCGCTGGCTGACCACCATAGTCAGCCCCTGGATCGGCCGTCGGCTGCTCGGGCGCTCCTCGGGTGACAACCGCACGGCGAAACGGCCCGCCCTGACCCCGGTGGACACCGGCCGGCCCGTCGACCGCTGAAGACTCAGCGCCAGGCAAACGCGGGTGCGTGTTCCGGCAGCAGCGCGAGATTGCCGAGGACGCCGGTCACCCGGTGCAGGACCGGGAAACGCTGGAGGACTCGCAACGGCAGCGGCACACCGTCGAGGGTGCCCTCCGTATCTGCATCTGCTCCATCCGGCCGGCCGGCAGCCGCGCGAACCGTGCGCCGAGCCCGAGTTCGTCGAGCAGCCGCAAGGTGGCCGGATGCACGGTGTCCCCGCGGAAGTCGCGGAAGAAGTCGTTGTGCTTCTCCAGCACCGTCACCCGGACACCGGCCCGCGCCAGCAACAACCCCAGCACCACCCCCGCGGCCCCCCCCCGACGAAACAACACTGCGTCCGGTCTACCGTCATGCCTCGACCATACTGTCACCCGCCGACGGTGTCGGCCTTTCTCTCAAGACGAGCAGGCTCAAGACGTGCGGCCGCGCGCGCGGTGCGCGCGCACGTTGGCAGCGTTCCCGCAGACGCGGAAGTCGTGCCACACACCGCTGTTGTTCCGGGAACGGTCGTAGAACGTGACCCCGCAACGTGGGTTGTGGCAGGTTTTGAGCCGGCGCCACTGATCGGTCTGCTGGGCGTCGAGCACCTCGATCAGGATCAGCGACACCACCCGTCGCCAGCCCGTGCCGCCGGGTTCGACCCGGACCAGGCCGTCGGAGCCGATCACCAGGCGCGCGCCTGCGCTGTCGAACGACGGAGCCCGCTCCCCGCCGACGGGGTGACCGGCCAACGCGTGCAACTGCTCCCGAACGTCCAGTAGCTGTTCCCGGCCCACGTCGTCGAGCTCGATCGGCGGCGCCGGCCGGCCGGTCGCCGCCGACCAGTCGTCCAGGGTCCGGTCCAGCCAACCCCGCGCGGAGTCGAGATCGGCGAGCAGGTCGGGTTTCCGCGGCTTGCCCGCGGACGTCGTGTTGAGCAGCTCCTGCACAAGGGCGACACCGCCGGGAGCAGCCTCGACGTCATACCGCTGCGTAGCCGTCGCCACCACCGATCGCACCTCCAAAGACATAACCGAACTATCGATACATATTACATATGAACACGAACATCCAAGGAACTTAGTCCATATAGCCCTGTGTCGGACACCACTTGAAGTAATAGTCAAAACTGCTACGGTCATTACAGATTGATCGAGCCCTACAAGCCGGGAGTGCACGACATGCGAGCGATCCAGTTCGGCCGGTTCGGCAGTTACGACGCCCTCGAAGTGGTCACCGTGCCCGAGCCGGTGCCCGCCGAGGGACAGGCATTGGTCCGGCTGGCGATGGCCGGCATCAACCCGCTGGACGACACCACCCGATCGGGCAAGCTGCCGGCCGGCGCGGTCAAACCGTTCCCCGTCCGCGCGGGCGGTTCCGGCGTCGGTGTCCTGGAGGAGCCAGGCAACTCGGCGCTGCCTGCCGGAACCCGCGTCGTGCTGAGCGGCGGCCGGTACGGCGTGGGCAAGGACGGCACGTGGGCCGACTACGTCGCCGTCGACCCGCAACACCTGCTCCCCGTTCCGGACGAGGTCAACGACACGTCCGCGGCGGCGCTGACGACCGGTGCCGGATATCTGACCGCGTACTTGTCACTCACCGAACTCGCGGGATTCCGGCCCGGACAGACCGTGTTGGCTCCCGGGGTCGGCGGCGCGGTCGGCCAAGGCGGCGTCGAGATCGCCAAGGTGCTCGGTGCTTCGCTGGCCATCACCACGGCCACCAACGCGGCCAAGGCCGAACTGGGGCGAGCCGCCGGATTCGAAGTCATCGACCTGTCGCGTGAGTCCCTCCGCGACGGTGTCGCCCGGCTCACCGGCGGCAAAGGGGTCGACGTCGTCCTGGACGGAGTGGCCGGGCCGCTCACCGGAGCGGCGCTCGGCGCGCTGGCGGTCAACGGAACGCTGGTCAGCATCGGGTACGCCGCCGGAATGGACACCACGATCAACGTCACCGACCTGATCTGGAAGAACGCCCATGTGCACGGCTTTCGCTTCGCGCTGTTCAGCACCGACCAGGTCAACACTGTCAACACCAAACTGCTGGAACTCGTCGCCCGCAACGAAATCACCCCGATCGTCGACAGTGTCCACGCACTGGAGGACGCCGCCGATGCCCAGCGTCATCTGATCGAGGGCAGCCCGTTCGGCCGAGTGCTGCTGACGATCTGAAGGTTTGCCGGCTGACGAAAGGAGAACACTATGTCCGTCCAGGTCTTTCCGCACGAGGTGCGGCGGCTCGCGATTCCCGTGGCAACGAAGTTCGACGAGTTCCGCGAACGCTACGAAAACGCGGTGCCCGAATTCGACGTGCGGCGGTTCGAAGAGCTCAAACGCACCGGCGCCGACTGGGACACCGTCCTCCAGGCGACCGCGGAAAACGCGCCGCACGAGTTCATCCGCTACTGGGGCACCGATGTCGGCAGTCTCATGCAGTTGACCGGTAGCCGGCTGCCCTGCGTGGAGTACCTGATGGGCAATCACACCATCGCCGAACGCATGTACCGGCACGACCCCGCGATCATGCTCTACGCCCCACTGCGTACCGCGATCCACGAAGACCGCGACGGCCACGTGTGGTTCAGCCTCGACCAGCCCAGCACCCGGTTCGGCAGTTTCGGCAACGCCGAAATCGCCGCGGTCGGACGCGAACTCGACGTCAAGGTCGCCCACCTCCTCGAACACCTCGAACTGCCCGTACCCGACGAACTGAAGGACGATCTCTGATGAACCGGACAGTGAAAGCCGCCCTCATCACGACCGCGCTCGTCGGCGCGGTAGTGGTTCCGGTGACGACGAGCGCGGCTTCGGCCGCGGCACCCAGCCACACCACCCCCGGCCACCCCGTGTTGACCGACCAGCAGCGGCGGGCGATCGTCGGCAAGTTCGCCACCGCGGTGGTGCACGACGACCACGCGGGCTTCATCGCGAGCACCACCTCCGACTTCGTCTGGACGATTCCCGGCCACAGCAGGATTTCCGGGCGGACGACCGGGCGAGGAGACCTCCTCGGCCTCCTCGGCACCTTCGACCGCTACCAGTTGACCATCTCCGTGCGGGCGCTCACTTTCGGCGCGGACACAGTCGCGGTCGAAGTGCACGACACCGGCAGCTACCACGGCAAGAAGCTCGACCAGGACGTAGTCAACGTGCTGACCATCCGCGACGGCAAGGTCTCCAGCGCTGACGGCAACTTCGCAGACGTGGCCGCGTTCGACGCCTACTTCGCTTGATGGCACGCGCCACGGCGAACGCCCAGGTCAGCCGCGCGGCCTAGCCCCCGCTTTCGCGCACGACAAGACGCGACTACTCTCAGTGTGGTTCTGGACACATGCGAAGTGGAGCAGCCCATGCCGTCGAACGCCGCAGGAACCGATTTGAACATCCCGGTCGGCGTCGATCCGAACAGGGCCAGCGTCGCCCGCACCTACGACTATCTCCTGGGCGGCAAGGACAACTACGAGATCGACCGGAAGACCGCGCGTGAGATCGCCGCGGCTCTCCCCGACGTCGTGGACCTCGCGAGGGACAACCGCAACTTCCTCACCAGGGTGTGCCGGTTCATCGCCACCCAGACCAACGTCGTGCAGTACCTCGACTGCGGTTCCGGCCTGCCCACCGCCGAGAACACCCACCAGATCGCGCAGCGGTTCAACGCGGAGTCGCGGGTCGTCTACGTCGACAACGACCCGGTGGTCATCGCGCACGGCAAGGCGCTGCTCGAGGAAAACGACCGGACACACCTGATCGACGGCGACATCTTCAGGCCGCGCAGCATCCTTGACAACGACATCGTGCGCACCCACCTGGACTTCACCCAGCCGATCGCGCTGTTCTTCATCGCGACCCTGCACCACCACAAGGGCGAGCGCGGCCGCCCGGCCGAGATCATGGCCGAGTACATCGACGCGCTGCCCTCGGGGTCGTTCGTCGCCATCTCGCACCTCATCGACCCGGAGAGCGAAGACAGCGAGATCATGCGGGAGCTCGAAGAGGCCGTCGCCAAGGGCTCACTCGGCGGCGCCACCTCCCGCACCCGCGGCGAGATCTTGGAACTCTTCCACGGCTTGGAAATGGTCGACCCCGGCATCGTCGACCTGCGGAACTGGTGGCCGGACGGCCCGCAGCTCAGGCCGGTCACCGTCGGGCAGCGGCTGATCGCCGGCGGAATCGGCCGCAAACCCTGAGAGGGCGCCTCAGAACCAGGGTTCGTCCGCCACCCGGGCGGCGATGCCGAGGTCTGCGGCTTCCTCGATAGCCAGCGCGATGCGGTGGTCCTGGATGCCGTCGGAAAGCGGGTACGGCTCGGGGCCGCTGTCACGTGCCCACGCGGCGGTGTCCTCGAGCAGGCTGGCGATGGCGATCTCCTCGTCGTTCCACCGCTGCCCCTGGTAGGGGTTGCGGTAGAGGACGTCGGAACCGAACGTGAGCTGGTCGGTGTCGAACCCGTCGAGGTCCAGGTCGTAGCCGGTCTGGCGGCGCACGATCGGCGACCGGACGATCGTGCGGTCGCCCGCGAGCCGTACGACCTCCTGGTCTCGCAGCTCACCCAGCGTGCCGCGGACAAGTAGCCGGCGCATCAGCAACTGGTTGTGCCACTGGTTGTCGGTGAAGTCGTAGAGGCCGAACCCGCCGTCGGCGAACGCGATGGTGGCGATCGTCGTGGTGGCTGGTTTGACCTCGACCGGGTCCGCCCAGCCACCGCGCGAAAGCGGGTCCGCCAGCGGCGCGGTCGTGCGGACAGCGCGTACCTCGGCCGGTCCGCGTCCCGTCCCGAGCAGGGTCCGGATCAGCGAAACGGCGTGATACTGGTGGGTCGAGGACACGTCCACCCTCGTGGGTTCGCCGATGACGCCGGACCGGACCAACGCGACCCGCGCGGCGTGGGCGGGCATCCGGCTGTACTGCTCCGCGACCTGAACCAGCCGGCTGCTTCCGACCCGGTGCCACAGCTCGCGGAGCCCGTCGACGTCCGGCGCGGGCGGGGTCTCGGTGAGCACCCGGACACCGCGTTCCACCAGCTCCACCACCAGCGACGACGTCACGTCCCACGGCACCGCGGTGACCACGAAGTCCGGCTTCGCACCGGCGAGGCACTCGTCCAACGACAGGTAGACCGGCACCGGCAGGTCCTTCGGCTTGCGTGACACGACACCGACACAGGTGAGGCCATCCAGTGCGGCGGCGAGACGCCAGAAGTATTCGGCGCGCCACCCGGAACCCACGATCGCGAAACTGGTCATGCGCCCATCCAACACAGCCGAAGATGCCCCGGGTCACTCGGCCGCGGTTCGCCCTGGCCGCGTGACCCGGTAACGGTTGACCGGCCGCCCCGCCGACCCGTATTCCAGCTGAAGCTCGATGAGACCTTGTCGTTCGAGCTGGGTCAGATAGCGCTGGGCGGTGGGCCGGCTGAGGCCGAGCGCTTCGGCGATCTCGGTGGCCGCCAACGGTTTACCGCCGGCTCGCACGGCGTTGAGGATGGTCGCCATCGTCGGTGGCAACGCCGACGCGGTGGCGTTCTGCCCGGCCGGCCCGCGCAGCAGGTTGTAGAGGTTGTCCACGACGTCCTGGTCGACCTGCTGGTCGGTATCGGTGCCCGCGCCGTGGTCGAGTTCGGTGCGCCAGCGCCGATACGCCTCCAGCTGGTCCTTGAGCTGTGCGAAACCGAAGGGCTTGACGAGGTAGTAGATCGCGCCGAGCTGCATCGCCGCGCGCACGGCGTCGAGGTCGCGGGCGGCGCTGATGACGATGCAGTCGGACACCCGGCCGGCCGCGGTGTCCAGTGAGCGCAGTAAGGACAGCCCGTCTTCGTCGGGCAGGTGCAGATCCAGCAGCAGCAGATCGGGAGCGGATTCGGCGATGGCCCGACGTGCTTCGGCCGCCGTGTGCGCCTGTCCGACACACACGAAACCGGCAACGCGGTCGACGCTCGCCGCGTGGATGCCGGCGACCCGGAAGTCGTCGTCGATGACGAGTGTGCGAATCATCGCAATCCTCCGGCGACGCGGTAGTCGGACTGAGACCGCCCCGCCCCGGCGACCGGCAACCGTACATCGAACCGGGCGCCGGGACCCGGTGACACCTCGATCGAACCGCCCGCCCGGAGCACAATGCGGTGCACCAGGGCGAGTCCGAGCCCACGGCGCAGCTGTCCGCGCGGGGCCTTGGTCGAGTACCCGTCGACGAAGACTTCCTCCACCGCCTCGGCCGGTACCCCCGGCCCGGTGTCCGTGACCAGGACACGCAGGCCCGCGTCGGCGTCGGACAGGTGCACGGTGACGCGCCTGGGCTGCGGTTGCCCGCCCAGCGCGTCCAAGGCGTTGTCGACGAGATTGCCGACGATGGTCAGCAAGGCGTGCACGTCGACCGCGGGCTGGTCCAAATGGGACTCGGGGGTGACGACGAGCTGGACGTCCTGTTCCGAGGCGATCGCCATCTTGGCCACCAGGAGAGCCGCCAGCACCGGCGGCCCGATGCGGGCGCGGAGATCCTCCGCGGGAGCCAGCGAGGCATGGGTCAGTTCGGACAGGTAACTTGCGGCTTCCTCGGGACCGGCAAGGTCGAGCAAGCCGGACACGACATGCAAGCGGTTGGCAAACTCGTGTTCCTGTGCCCGCAGGGCGGTGGTGAGTCCCGTTACCGCGTGCAGTTCGCGCACGAGCGCTTCGAGCTCGGTGCGGTCCCGCAGGGTGACCACGTACCCGAGGTCGCGGCCGGCGAGGGCGACGGGCATCCGGTTCACCAGCAGCAACGACTCGTCGGTCAGCACGACCTCGTCGTCGCCGTCGATCGTGCCGGACAGGAGGTCGTGAAGTCGTCCTGCGGGGATCAGCGCGTCCAGGTGCTCTCCGGTGGCCGCCGACCGGATGCGCAGCAGCCGGCGCGCTTCGTCGTTGATGACGTTCACCCGGCCATCCGGGTCGACACCGAGGACGCCTTCACGGATTCCGTGCAGCATCGCTTCGCGTTCCTGCAACAACGAGGTTATCTCCGAAAGCTCCAGACCGAAGGTGACCCGCTTGATGGCCCTGGCGAGCACCAACGACGCGACGATGCCGATGGCGAGCGCGAGCGCGGTGTACAAGGCGATGGTCAACGCCTGGCGGTGCAGCTGGCCGGCCACCTGCCACTCGAGGATCCCGACCGACACTTGCCCGACGACCGCGCCGGACGCGTCCACGATCGGTGCTTTGCCGTTCGCCGAACGCCCGAGACTGCCGGGGTCGATCCCGATGTGCTTCTGTCCATCGAGGACGGCGACCGGTTCCTCCAGCCGCCGACCGATCAAAGCCGCGTTCGGATGGGAAAACCGCAGTCCCGTTCGATCGGTCACCACCACGTACGCGGCATGGGTGCTGGCCTGGACCTGCTGAGCCAAAGGCTCGATTATGTGCCCGGGGTCACCGCGCTCGACCGCGTCACGGACCTCGGGGATCTGTGCGACGGTGCCGGCGATGTTCACCGCGTCGGTCCCGGACTGCTGGTCCAGGGTGTTCCCGGTCAAAGTCACATAGAGGATGCCGCCCAGCGACATCGTCAGCAGCAGGATCGCCAGCACTCCTACGAGAATGCGGGACGCGAGGGTGCGCGAACGCCACATACGCACACCTCCTTCGCCGACATTGGCTCACGCATGAGAACACGCCGACCCCGGCGTGGCCAAGTGGCGATGAGCACAACGCACAAAACCCGGCGAAACGAACAGGTACCGCGGCGATCGAGCAGAACGACGACTTTCGTCGAGCTTACCGCGCAACGAACACAACACTTCCGCACCGCACCAGCGATTCCTATCGTCTTCCGGCAGACCCGACACCCCGCCGCCGACCTGCGACGCGAACTCGCTCCCTGTTTTCAAGGAAGGCCCCCTCGTCATGCAACCTCAGGATTCGTCGATCTCCGGCATGTCCGCGATCGACATCCGCGGAGTAACCAAACGCTTCACCACGCCGAACGGATCGACCTACACGGCGTTACGCGACCTGAACCTGCAGGTGGCACCCGGCGAATTCTGCGCCGTCGTCGGCCCCACCGGCTGTGGCAAGTCGACCACCCTCACCCTGGTCTCCGGGTTGGAGCAGCCGTCGCAGGGATCGGTCACCGTGCACGGACGCGCCGTCTCGGGCACGACACCCGGCGTCGGGTTCGTCTTCCAGACCGATGCGGTGCTGCCGTGGAAGTCGGTGCTGGACAACGTCGCCGCCGGGCCGCGGTTTCGCGGAACCCCCAAGGCACAGGCCAATACCAGCGCACGGGACTGGATCCGCCGAGTCGGGCTGGCCGGCTTCGAAGACCGGTTCCCGCACCAGCTGTCCGGTGGCATGCGCAAGCGCGTGGCGCTGGCGCAGAGCCTGATCACCGAGCCCCGCATCCTGCTCATGGACGAACCGTTCAGCGCTCTCGACGTCCAGACGCGGGCGATCATGTCCAACGAACTGCTGACCCTGTGGGATCTGACCCGACCGGCCGTCGTGTTCGTGACCCATGACCTCGAAGAGGCCATCGCGTTGGCGGACAAGGTCGTCGTGCTCACCGCGGGTCCGGGCGGAACGGTGAAAGCGACGTTCGACATCGACCTGCCCCGGCCCCGGGTAGTGCAGGAAATCCGGTTCGACGCCCGGTTCGTCGACCTGTACCAGCAGATCTGGGAGGCGCTGCGGTCCGAGGTGGACATTGCCTACGCCCAGACCACCACCGCGGCCAAGGAGGCCTCATGACGATGGCAGCCACCACCGCGGACGCTGACGGACAGGAGTTGCAAGGGGTCGACAACGAACGCGCCCACCGTGCCCGGCGCCGACGTCGTTCGGCACTCGTGCACCTCACCCAGCTCGGTGTCCTCGTCGTCATCGTCGGCAGCTGGCAGCTGCTGGTGGGCAACGATTCCCGCAAGATCATCCTCTACGGCGTGCCCTCGGGCATCGTCTCGCGCCTGCGGACCTGGGTCACCGAGGGCACGGCGATCGGCTCCCTCGGCGATCAGATCTGGGTCACCCTCGAAGAAGCGCTCATCGGGTTCGTGATCGGCACGACGCTCGGCATCGTCTGCGGGATCGCGTTGGGCAGGGTCCGGTTCCTCGCCGAAGTGTTCGGCCCCTACATCAAGGTGCTCAACTCGATCCCGCGCATCGTGCTCGGTTCCGTCTTCGTGCTGGCGTTCGGGCTCGGCATCGAATCGAAGGTGCTGTTGGTCATCGTGCTGGTGTTCTTCGGGGTCTTCTTCAACGCCTTCCAGGGCGTACGTGAAGTGGACCGCAACCTGATCGCGAACGCCACGATCCTCGGCGCCTCACGCTGGCAGGTCACCAGGCAGGTCGTCCTGCCGTCCGCGTTCACCTGGATCATCGCCAGCTTGCACGTCAGCTTCGGCTTCGCCCTGATCGGCGCGATCGTCGGCGAGTTCCTCGGCGGCTCGCAAGGCCTCGGCGTGCTGATCAAGAACGCCCAAGGCACGTTCGATGCCAACGGAGTCTGGGCCGCCATGATGATCATGGGCATCGTCGCGCTACTCGCCGAATGGCTGATCACGCGGCTGGAGAACCGGCTGCTGCGCTGGCGTCCTGCCCAGCTGAGCGGACCGGACCTGTGACCGGCGAGAAAACCTCCACTCCCCTACCCGAAACAAAGGAGAACACCGTGTCCACAAGGAAGTGGCTGCTCGTTGCCGGTCTCGCGACCGCGCTGATGGTCAGCGGGTGCGCCTCGACGGCCAGTCATACGACGTCGTCGCAGCAGGCAGGCGCGGCCGGCGGCACCAAGGTCGCGATCATGGTCGGCGGTCTGAACAAGCAGATCTACCTGCCGTTCATGCTCGCTCAGCGACTCGGCTTCTACGCCGAGCAGGGGCTGGACATCACCCTGTCCGACGAGCCGGCCGGAGTCGACGCGACCACCAACATGCTCGCCGGCAAGGTCGACGGCGTCGGCGGCTTCTACGACCACACCATCGACCTGCAGGGCCTCGGCCAGGCTGCGGAGTCGGTCGTGTCGATGCTGACCACCCCCGGCGAAGTCGAACTGTGCCGCAACGACCTCAAGGACCAGATCAAGTCCCCGGCAGACTGGAAGGGCCGCAACCTCGGCATCACCGACCTGGGCTCCTCCACCGACTTCCTGACCCAATACCTGGCCCAGAAGAACGGTGTCGACCCCACGACCGTCCACCGGGTGGGCGTGCAGTCGGGGGCGACCCTGATCGGCGCGATGACCCACAACAACATCGACTGCGCGATGACCACCGAACCGACCGTCTCCCAGTTGCTGGCCAACAAACAGGCTTACATCCTGCTCGACATGCGCACGGCAGCGGGAACCGCGCAAGCACTCGGCGGGGAGTACCCGGCGACCTCGCTCTACATGTCCTCCAAGTACGTCGCGGACAACCCGCAGACCGTGCAGAAGCTGGTCAACGCCTACGTCAAAACGCTGAAGTGGATCCAAACCCACACCGCGGCCGAGATCACCGACCAGATGCCGGCCGACTACTACGCGGGAGCGGGTAAGGACGCCTACATCAAGGCACTCGACAGCGAGAAGGGCATCTACAACCCGACCGGCATCATGCCGCCCAACGGCCCACCGACCGATCTGAAGGTGCTGTCAGCGTTCAACAAGGACGTGCAGGGCAAGACCATCGATCTGGCCAAGACCTACACCGACCAGTTCGTCAACGCGGTGCCGGCTTCCTGAGCAAGGGCTACGGTGCACTGTGGACCGCACCTCGCGGTCCACAGTGCACCGGCTTGCTGCGGGGGGAAGCTACGCGTTCGGGACAGCAAGCCGACCTCGTCGGTCGTTCAGCGCCGCCGAACTGCTCGCCAAAGGCTCCACGGCAGAACGAACGCCACCAGGACGGGAAGCACCCACCACGACGGCACGCCGGCCTGGGCTATTCCGTACGTCACGGCCAGACCAGCCACCACCGCGGCGGCGACTCGCCAGTCGTCGCCGACGACGAAGTCGTACCAGAACAGCCCGACAGCGCGAATCCTGCTGATCACAGTTGTTCTCCCTCACTGACGGCCTGCGGTGAATGTTCCGGAGCGCGTCGCAGAACCGCGGCCGATCCGAGCGCGAACAACGCGACAACCGGCACGATCACCAGCAGCGACGCGTCCTGCCAAGGCCAATCAGCGCCGGCCCCTTCACCGCCCCAAAAGAGACCGAACGACGTCAACATCACCCCGACGGCGAACTTCATCGTGTTCTCCGGCACCCGCGACAGGGGCGCGCGCACCACCACGGCGGCACCGGTCACCAGCAGCGTCGCGGCACCGGCCGCGATCGCCGCCAGCGGCACGTTGTGCTGGTTTCCGCCGAACGTCACCACGATGAAGACCACTTCGAGTCCTTCGAGGAGGACACCCTTGAAGGACAACGTGAAGGCGTACCAGTCCCGGACAACACCGCGCCGCTGAACAGCCGCCGTCCCGGCCGCGGCGATTTGGGTCTGGAAGATGGCTTCTTCGTCATGCAACGCCTTGTGGCCGCTCGCGCGCAGGATCGCCTTGCGCAGCCACTGCAGGCCGAAAACCAGCAGCAACCCGCCGACCACCAACCGAAGCGAGCCCAGCGGGATCGCGGACACCGCCGGACCGAGCGCCGCGACCACCACCGCCAAGGCGAGCAGGCCGGCGGCGACGCCGGTCAACGCCGACCGCCAATCCCGCGCGGTACCCGCGGCCAGCACGATCGTCACAGCCTCGACGGCTTCGACCACGCACGCCAGGAAAACCGCAAGAAACAATGCACCACCGGTCACCTGTGAACTCCTCGCTCGGTAATCGCAGCCTACTGCTTACGTAACGAACACGGTGTGTGAGAAATTCGATAAAGGTATTACCTGGTTTGCGGACGGTAAACTGTCGCTTTACCCCACGGTCCCGCGGTGGCGGGAAAGCAGCTCGTGGGAGGTCTCCGCGCCGGCCGCCGGTTCGGTGTGCACGATGACGGCGGTGAGGCGCGGCAGCGTGTGCACCAGTTCGTGCTCGACCTGGTGGGCGAGGTGATGAGCGTGGCGGACGGTCAACCCGGGGTCGACGCAGACAGCGAGTTCCGCACGCAGACTGTGCCCGATCCACCGCATCCGCACGTCCCGAACTCCGTGGATGCCGGCCACCGACGCCGCGGTGCGCTCGACCAGGTCGACACTTGCGGGGTCGACGGCATCCATCAGCCGGCGGAACACCTCCTTGGCGGCGTCGCGCAGCACGAACAGGATCGCCACCGTGATCGCCAGCCCGATGATCGGGTCGGCCAGCGGAAACCCGAACGCGACCCCCGCGGCGCCGAGCACGACCGCGAGGGAGGTGAAACCGTCCGTGCGGGCGTGCAGTCCGTCGGCGACCAGTGCCGCGGAGCCGATCTCACGACCGACAGTGATCCGATAGCGGGCGACGAGCTCGTTGCCCGCGAACCCGATCACCCCGGCCGCCGCGAGCACCCAAAGATGGGTGACCGGCTGCGGATGAAGCAGGCGCAGCACGGATTCGTAGCCCGCGAACGCGGCAGATGCGGCGATGACCAGGACGACGACCACTCCGGCGAGGTCCTCGGCGCGGCCCAAGCCATAGGTGTAGCGGCGGGTCGCGACCCGGCGTCCCAGCACGAACGCGATGCCGATGGGCAGCGCTGTCATCGCGTCGGCGAAGTTGTGGATCGTGTCGCCCAGCAACGCCACCGACCCGGTCAACCCCACGAACACCAACTGCAGCACAGCGGTCACGAACAGCGCGGCGAACGACCAGATCAACGTGCGGGTACCGCGCTTGCTGGTCTCCAGCGCGGTATCGAGCCTGTCCGCGCTGTCGTGGCTGTGCGGGGTGACCACGTGCCGCAGCTGCGTCCACAGCGAAGCATGGCCATGCGCGTGCCCATGGCCGCGAGGCTCTGCATGGTCGTGCGGCTCGGCATGGTCGTGCGGCTCGGTCAACGGAGTCACCTCAGGTCTGATCCACGCATGTATGCGTATCCATGCAGATACGCATACAGCAGAGTACGCTGGGCGGATGCATACGTCACTACCGGACTTCGACATGCCCGGAGACGAACAGGTCCACCTCGCGGCCGAGTCCTTCCGGTTGCTCGCCGACCCCACCCGGATCAAAGTCCTCTGGGCGCTGCTTCAAGGTGAATCCTCGGTCGCCTGCCTCGCCGAGCTCGCCGGTGCCGCGCCGGCCGCGGTCAGTCAGCACCTCGCGAAGCTGCGCCTGGCCGGTCTGGTCAAAGGCCGACGCGAAGGGACCTACATCTACTACTCCGCCGCCAACAACCACGTCCGAGGGCTGCTGTCACAAGCGTTGTTCCACGCCGACCACCTCGACCGCGACATCCCCGGCGACCCGGCCTCCGAGCACGCCGAACCCCACCACCCCGCCGCACGGCAGGAGTGACAGGCCCTCGTCAAACCAACTGGCGGTGGTGTTCCCGCTGTTCACCCGCGGGTGCACGGTCCGGTCGCACCGGAATGCAGGCGACGACAAGCAGGAACGCGATCACGGCCAACACGGCGTGACCACCCAGCGCGCACAACCCGGACAGTGCGCTCCACAGCGCGATCTTCATGACGTAATGGTAAGCCGCCCCCCGCACCACGGCGGGAGAATTGGGAAAGACTTAACGTTCGACACAGGACCCTGTTGGCAGCAACGGAAAACCGGCCCTCTCAGCGTCCTCACAACATGCTGCTGATAATGGCGCGCAACTCTGACACCGCGGCAAAAATAAGAGCACGCTGGCAAAAGATTAACCGACAGCAAAATATCACCCGGAATTACGAAACCCACACCGCGCTCACACCTCCGCATTCGTGCATTTCTTGTGCCGAGTGGCAAGAACGGGTGAATGTGACGGTACCGGATCCGGCAGGACTGCCTGCAGGCACCGGGCGATCCCGGACTTTCCCGAACTGGAACCACCGTTGAGAACGATCATCTCAGTCATCACCGCGCCACAGTAGTGGCACCGCACCAACACTCGAAACGGATTTCCGCAAACGCTGTATCGCCTGCCAAAACCCGGTGAACGTTCGCGGTCAGACCACTGCCGAAGCAAGGACAGAGCCGGTGAGCGGCGAGCGGTACTGATCCGAGCGCCACGTCGTAGCGCTGCCGGCATTCGCAACTCGACGGCGACTTGCGATCATGTCGGGGACGCAGTCAGAGCTCACGCGGCCGCAGTGTCTGAACGCCCGTCTACTGAAGCAAGGACCGGGGCCGAGGTGCACGCGTTACGGATCGGAGCGCCACATCCGTAACGCGGTGGTACCTCCGGTGCCGACGTGACCACTTGAGGCCGCTGCGGCTCGCTGCGTCCGGTTCCATTCGTCTCGGGGACCCCTGGTACGAATGATTCGTACCAGGGGTCCCCGATTCAGTACCGCTGCGGGCGTTCGCAACTCGACGGCGAGTTGTTGTTGTGCCGGGGAATGCAGTCAGGGCTCGTCAGTGTCGCGGCCGGGTGATCCGGTCGCGACACTCACGAGCCCTGGTACGGGGTCGGTATTCTGTTACAGGTGCATGGTGTTACGCTTGGGTCTTCGAAGCGGATCAAGATTGGCGGGCGGGATGAAGTCCGGTCTCCCGTCGCCGCCCATCCGTACTTCCCAGCCACCGCAATGCACCAACCTATGGTGGCGTTCACAAAGGAGGGTCAAGTTGTCCAGATTTGTTGGCCCGCCGAGGATCCAATACACGATATGGTGACCGTCGCAGTGTTTGGCGTGGCTTTTACAACCGGGAAACGCGCATCCGCGGTCCCGCATGACAAGTCGTCGCCGCTGCCCGGTGGTGATAATCCGCTTGGACCGACCCAAATCCATCTGCTCGCTCTCGGTCCCGAGAACAGCGGGGATCACCTTGCAGTCACACGCCAACATCCGCGCTTCGGCGGCGGTGATGACGCCACCGTAGTCGAGCATCGCCGTTCCGATGCCGGACTTGAGTGTTTTGTAGTCCACGGTGATTGCCACATGGACACGGTCACCACCGTGGGTGGGGATCTCGTCGACGGTCATCGCGAGCCGGACCAGGTCGACGAGGGCGTCGGCGTGGCGTTCCCATTGGCTGCGGGTGTCGCGGCCTTCCTCTTTCGTCGACTGCGGCGTCGCCAACGGATCCAACGCGGCCCGCAACTGGGCGTAGGCCACGTTGTCCAACTTGCCTTTGAGTGTCGCGGAGCCGTCGCGGTGCTCCTGGAACGACAACTCCCGCTCCGGTCTCTCCGGCGGATCCTTCGGCTCCGGCCCATCCGGATCCAACGTGTCCAACAGCCGGTCACCGGCTTTCTTCACCTCGACCGGTGACGCGTTAACGGCGAGGTTGACGAGGATCTTCTCCGCGGCCACCCGGTCTTCGTCCGACACCGTCGCGGGCATGGCCGTCATCGTTTTCACGATGACGTCGACGTGTGCGGGGGTGAGGTCACCGGTTAGTGCGGCGAGACCGGTCAGCGGTGCGACACCGGGGATCTCTGTCCCGTCGATGGCGTACAAGGAGTTGGTGCCGCGGGCACGGACCACGATCTGACGTGCCGCGGGCTCGGCCATCCCCGTCGTATGCATCAGCCACTGCACCGCCGAGTTGTACTGATGAGTCGCCTTGATGCCATCGGTCTCGGTCTTGGTGACCACCAGACCCAGCAGCGC
>NZ_JAODNM010000011.1 GCF_025464955.1 Amycolatopsis sp.
AGCCGTATCCGCTGCCGCGGGCGGTGCACTTCGACGACGAGATCGGCCGGGTCTTCCAGTCGATGGGCCTCACCGAGGAGGTGAAGGCGATCTCCGAAGGCGTGCCGGACCACTACGAGTGGCGTAATGCCCTCGGCGCGTCCCTGGTCCGTATCGACTGGTCCGGGACCGGGCCTTGCGGCTGGCCGACGGCGAGCTTCTTCTCGCAGCCGGAGCTGGAGGAGGTGCTCACCAAGGCGGTCGAGGCGATGCCGAATGTGACGCTGCGCCGAGGCGCGGAGGTCGTCGGTGTCGAGGAACAGGGCGAGGACGTTCTGGTGACCTACACGACCACGGTCGTCAAGCAGCGGCACGCGCGGGGCCGGTTCGTGATCGGCTGCGACGGCGCGAACAGCTTCGTCCGCGAGCGCTTGGGCGTGGCCCTGCACGATGAGGGCTTCTTCTACGACTGGCTCATCGTCGACACCGTTCCACTCGACGAGCGAGAGTGGTCACCGCAGAACTGGCAGCTGTGCGACCCGGCCCGGCCAACCACCGTGGTCTCCGGCGGCCCTGGCCGGCGCCGCTGGGAGTTCATGCGGCTGCCCGGCGAAACCCGCGAAGAGCTCAACACCACCGGCAAAGCCTGGGAACTGCTGGCGCCCTGGTCGCGCACTCTGGAGAACTCGCGCCTCGAACGGCACGCCGTCTACACCTTCGCCGCTCGTTGGGCCGACCGCTGGAACCGCGGCCGCCTCGCGATCGCGGGTGACGCGGCCCATCAGATGCCGCCGTTCGCCGGCCAGGGCATGTGCTCGGGCCTGCGCGACGTCGCCAACCTCTCCTGGAAGCTCGACCGGGTACTGCGCGGCGAGTCGGGTCTCGCGCTGCTGGACACCTACACCTCCGAACGCGGCGTCCACCTTCAGCACGCGATCGCGATGTCCGTCGAGCTGGGACGCGTCATCTGTGTGCTGGACGAGCAGCAGGCCGCCGACCGCGACGCCCGGATGATCGCCGGCGGTGCCAACCCGGCTCGCGTCCTCCCCGTTGCCGCACTCCCGGTGCTCGGCGAAGGCGTGCTCGCCGACAGCCTCGGCATGAGCACTCTGCGCGGAACCCTGGCTCCGCAGTTCCCGGTCGAGCGCGACGGCCACCGCGCCCTGCTCGACGACGTCACCGGCTACGGGGCCGTGCTCCTTTCGCTCGACGATGTCGAGGAGTCGTTCGAGCATTCCGGTGTGCACGCCTGCACCGTTGGTCCTGGCAACAACGCTTGGGCCCGCTGGTTCGAGTCGCACGACATCCAGGCGGTGCTCATCCGGCCGGACCACTACGTCTTCGGCGCCGTCACCGACCTCGCCGATATCAAAGAACTCGTCACCCGGTATCGCGATCTCGTCGGTGCCCGGACTACCCATTCCCCAGGAGAACCGATTTCATGCGTCTAGCCAACATCGACAACCGAGCCGCCCTCGTCCTCGACCAGGACGGTGCCGCGAAGTTCGTCGACATCGCCAATGCGTCGGACGGCCGGTGGGGGCCGGGCCTGCCGGAGGTCTTCGAGCATTGGGCGGAGGTCACCGCTTGGGCGGTCGAGTTGGACGTTCCGGCCGGTCAGTTGGCGCCGGTCGACCGTGCCCGACTCGGCGCTCCCTCGCCTGCGCCGCGGCAGGTCTTCGCGGTCGGGCTGAATTACCACGCGCACGCCGCCGAGTCTGGGTTCGCCGCGCCTACCGAGTTGCCCCCGGTGTTCACCAAGTACGTGTCGAGTTTCTCCGGGCCTGACACCGAGGTTGTGCTGCCGTCAGCGGGCAATGTCGACTGGGAGGTCGAACTCGTTGCTGTCGTGGGGCGGGAAGCCCGCGAGGTGGCCGAAGCCGATGCCTGGTCCTGCGTCGCCGGTCTCACCGCGGGCCAGGACCTGTCCGAGCGGGTGACGCAGATGCGGGGCCCCGCGCCGCAGTTCGGGCTCGGCAAGTCGTTCGACGGGTTCTCGCCGCAGGGCCCCTGGCTGGTGACCCCGGACGAGTTCGACGATCCCGACGACCTCGAACTGGGCTGCGCGATCGACGGTGAAGAAGTTCAAAAAGGACGTACTCGTGACCTCATCTTCAGTGTTCCCAAGCTGATCGCGGCCTTGTCGGAGATCGTGACGCTCTACCCGGGTGACGTTGTCTTCACCGGCACCCCGGCTGGGGTCGGGGTCGGCCGGGAACCCCAGCGGTTCTTGCAGACCGGCGAGCGACTCGACAGCTGGATCGAAGGCATCGGCGAACTGCACCAGACGTTCGTCGCCGCCCCGGGCGCGGAGTAAGGAGAAGAGCCATGGCACTGCACGGGCTGGGCAAAGTCACCATCGGCGTCCCCAACGTCGCGGAGACCATCGCCTACTACACCGACTTCGGTCTCCAGCACCGCGGCGACGGCGTCTTCGCGACCCTCAGCGGCGGCGAGCAGCTTCAGATCGTCCACGCCCCGACCCGCCGGCTGGTCGAGCTGACAGTCGCGGCGGACGACCCGGACGATATCGCCGCCATCACCCGGCGGCTCCGCGCCCACGACGTGCCCGTGGAAGACGCGGGTGCCTTCCTGCATGCGGTCGAGCCGATCACCGGGGTCCAGGTCCAGGTCGCGGTGCGCCCCCGGATCCTCATCGAGCCCCCGGTCTTGACGACGCCCTACAACGGTCCGGGCCGGATCGACCGGTGGGGACGGGCGCCGTTCATCGGCCGCACCGAGCCGGTGCGACCCCACAAGCTCGGCCACGCCGTACTCGGCAGCGTCGACCTCGAGACGACGATGCGCTTCTTCACCGAGGGGCTCGGCTTCAAGGTCAGCGACTACATGGGGGACAAGGCCGCGTTCCTGCGCTGCTCGGTCGAGCACCACAATGTGTTGGTGATGGCCGCGCCGGTGAACTTCCTGCACCACACCAGCTGGCAGGTCGACGACGTGGACGAGGTCGGCCGCGGTGCGCACGCGATGCTCGAAGGCAACCCCGAACGTCACATCTGGGGGCTCGGGCGGCACTACGCCGGCGCGAACTTCTTCTGGTACCTCAAGGATCCGGCCGGCAACTTCTCCGAGTACTACTCCGATATGGACACCGTCCCCGAGGACGAACTGTGGAGTCCCGAGGTGCTCAACGGTCTGCAGGGGCTCTATGCCTGGGGGCCGCCTCCGCCGCCGTCGTTCCTCGAGCCCGATGACCTGGCGGCGCTGATGACCGGCGCCCACTCTACGAGTTGACACCGGGAGCCGGCGGCATCGGTGTGCACGGGACCGCCGAAAGAGAAGGGTCTGTCGATGTCTGATTCCGATGTTCCCGTACTGCAGGTGATCGTTGGCAGTACCCGTCCCGGACGGGCCGGACTGCCCGTGGTGCGGCGGCGTGTACCCGCCGCTCAGCCATCCTCGGAGTTTCCTTTGCGGACCAGGTATGCCCAGCCGGCGCGCAGTTGGTCGGGATTCCAGACCTGGTCGCGTTTGAAACGCGTTTCCGCCTCGTCGGACCATCGCGCCGGACCGCCCGCGGCTGTTGCCATGAGTTGGGTGCGGCAGGCGCGTTCGAGCAGTACTGCGTACATGACGGCGGATTCGATGTCCGGACCGGCGGTGGCCGCGCCGTGGTTGGGAATCAGGATTCCGTTGGCCTCGCCGAGACGTTCGGCGAGTGCCTGGCCGAGCTCCGGGGCGGCGATGAGGGCACCAGTGTCGGTGAAGCGTGGCAGCTGCGGATGGGTGAACGGAACCGCGTCGTGCGACAGTGGTTTCAACTCGACGTCGAGCGAGGCGAACGCGGCCAGCGCCGCGGCATGGGTGTGCACGACAGCACCGACATCGGGGCGGGCCGCCATGATCTCGGTGTGAATCGGGTATTCCAGGTGGCGTTTGCCGACGCCGTCCAGGACCGATCCGTCCGGGGCGATGAGGAGGACGCGGTCGTCGTCGATCTCTTCGAAGCCCCAGCCGGATGCCTTCATCCAGGCTCCGCGCCCGTCGGGGTCGCGGACCGAGGCGTGGCCCCAGACCATGTCGCCGAGTCCGGCCGCCGCCAGCGCTCGGC
>NZ_JAODNM010000014.1 GCF_025464955.1 Amycolatopsis sp.
AGCCGTATCCGCTGCCGCGGGCGGTGCACTTCGACGACGAGATCGGCCGGGTCTTCCAGTCGATGGGCCTCACCGAGGAGGTGAAGGCGATCTCCGAAGGCGTGCCGGACCACTACGAGTGGCGTAACGCCGACGGCGCGTCCTTGGCGGTGTTCGTGCACCCCACCTCCCAGCCCTGCTTCGAGGGCCGTCTCGCTGGGTCGCCCGCGCCCTATGCTGGAGTTCGTCTTCGACGCCACCTGTAGGTCTCTCCGGCGCGCCTGTCCGTTTCGTGCCCTGAAGTGGACCACCCTTCGATTCGTCTACCCGCATAGTACGACGAGGAAAGAACGATGTTCTTCGTAACTGTCGATCGCCGGTCAGAGTGGAAAGAGTGCGTTTGATGAGTGGAATGCGCTATCAGAGCGCGCGGCCAAGGCCGCATCACCTGCCGTTCCGAAACGGCAGCTTCGATCCAACCGACGCGGCCGGCATCGCCGCGCTGTCCGCGATCGTCGGCGAAGCTGAACTGGCCCCGGTGTGGCAGCGGGCCGCCGAGCCGTTCGCTGGAATCACCACCGACGGCACGGTCGTGCCCGGCCTCTTCACCATCGCTGACGAGGGATTCGACGTCGACGGCGTCGTGCGCGCGGCGCAGGCGTACCTGGACGGTTTGGACGCGAGCCAGCTTCCGGCGGCCAGCGCGGCGATCGTCGGGCCGGAATGGCGGTTGTGGATCAACGCGTTCCTTACCTTCCCGGCGCACGGCCTGCTGCTGGAGGAATTGACCGAGCGCCAGCGGTCGGCCGGGCTCGCGGTAATCGCCGCGACGCTCAGCGCGGCCGGGCACGGGCTGGTGCACGATGCCATGCAACTCAACGGCCGACTCGGCGAGCTTTGCGCCGACTATCCGGACACGCTCACTGAAAGGAAGTACTGGTTCACCCTATTCGGCACGCCATCGCGGGACGAACCATGGGGATGGCAGCTGATGGGTCACCACCTGGACGTCAACTGCTTTATCCTCGGGCGCCAGATCGTGCTCACGCCGAGCTTCGTCGGCACCGAATTCGACGGAGAGCAGTTGTTCGCCGACCACATCAGGGCTGGCGTCGAACTGATGACGTCGCTGGCCCCGGCCCAGCGGGACGCTGCGCTCTTGTACCCGTCGATCCGGTCGGCTGATCTGCCCCCCGCGCTCCGCGGAGCGGTGGACGGCCGAACCAGGGCCGGCGCGGGACAAGACAATCTGGTCCTCCCGTACGAGGGGATCGCAGGCGACCGACTGTCGCCTGGGCAGCGCGAACTGCTGGTTAACGTGATCCGGCCGTATCTTGCTGCCTTGCCCTCCGGCCCGATGGAAGCCAGGCTCGAGCAGGTTCGGCGCCATCTCGACGACACCCATTTCGCCTGGATCGGCAGCTGGGACGAATCGGAACCGTGCTATTATAAAATCCACAGTCCGGTGCTGGCCGTCGAGTACGACAACCATTCCGGGATCTTCCTGGATAATGATGAGCCCGAGCCATACCATGTGCACACCGTGGTGCGCACGCCTAACGGCAATGACTACGGCAAGGACCTCCTGCGCCAGCACTACGCCCGATTCCACTGAGGGAGCGGGACTTCCCAGCGAACGGAATTTCCGACGGTTGGTTCAAGTCCCTTAATGCCCGCCAGCGGTATGCGGTCCAGGTGCGCGGCCACCTCCATCACGGCCGGCGCCCGCAGCTTCTTCCCCCGCGCTCAATCAATGGGCGCGGTCTCCCATAGCGTCCACTCAGGAGGAATCGACCCATGTCCAAGCTGACTCCCAGTGAGAAATCGGTGTCATGGCAGGAACTCACGGCGAACATCCGCAACAAGGGCCTGCCCTCGCACCAGCTCTACCTTGTCCTGTCCGAGGCGACGAACGGCCCGGCCGCAGTGCTGGCCAACCGGGAGCCGCACCTCGCCTATCAGATGCGGCTCGAATCCGAAGGGGTGCTGTTCGTTGCCGGCCCGCTCGCCGACGAGGACGGGCAGTCCTGGGGCGGCTCCGGCGCGTTCGTCTATCGGGCGCCTTCGCTGGAGCGAGCCCGGGAGATCGCCGGTGCCGACCCCATGCACGTGGCCGGCGCCCGCCGGTTCCGGATCATGCCGTGGCTGGTCAACGAGGGCAGTGTGTCCGTTCAGCTGTTCTTCTCCGGGGCGGCGCCCCGGATAGTCCCGTGACCGCCGAGGCCCGAGCACTGAGGTGATCTCAACAAGATCAGTGGGACCGGGTGCGCCGCGCGTTGGCCGTCGCGAGCACGGCACCCGCGCGGCACGAGGGCGCTGATCTGCCTCCACCAGGCGGTGTTCGGTCTGCGCTGGTTCCGCGAGAACCGCGACGTTCCCGCGCTGGCCCGCGCCGAAAGAGAACGGCCTCAAAAGGGGCGCCAATGGACGAGTCCAGCAGTCGATTGCCTTGTCCTGCAACGAAATCAGGAAACTCTGGGCGACCCTGACCAGAACCGTCCACACTGCAGCGCACACACTCCGCTGGTCACACTGGCGCAGACTCCACAAAACGCCGGGCTCGGCAGTGCCACGACCAGCGACAACACCAACAGTATCTCACATAGCGACTGTAGTATTGGGGTCCAGGTTCTCACGGGGAAGGCACTTCGCGCCTGGTACGACACCGCGTTCATCACCGATATCCCCGACCACGCCGGAATAGGGTGAATCACGCCGGCGTGGTCGGGAAGGTCGATCTTGTGAGCAGATGGGTTCATGACAAGTCGGTCTCAGCGCTATCCCACCGGCTGGCATTACCGGGTGACCGGGATGCGCAATGGACCGCTGAGACTCTCCGCGCACGGGGTGGCTGAGCACGGCATGGGGCCAGCACCGCTTCGGGTGGTCGCTGGAGCGCTACCCACGCCGTGGCCAATAGCGTCGCTACAAAGTGGCGGCATCGATGACGAACCGGTAGCGCACGTCGGCTCGCCGCAGCCGGTCAAATCCCTCGTTGATCTGGTCGGCGCGAATGGTCTCGATCATCGGGGCAATCTTGTGCTGGGCGCAGAAGTCGAGCATCTCCTGGGTTTCCGGCATCCCGCCGGTGCCCGACGAAGCATAGCTGCGGCGGCCGGTGATCAGCGACCAGTTGCTCAGCGTGATCGGGTCTTCAGGGGCGCCGACATTGATCAGCGTGCCGTCCAGCCGGAGCAGACTGAGGTAGCGGTCGAAATCCACGCTGTCCGAGATCGTGCACAGGATGATGTCGAAGGTTCCGGCGAGTTCAGTGAACGTCCGAGGGTCCGCGGTGGCATAGTAGTGATCCGCTCCAAGCGCGAGCCCGTCGTCCCTTTTGTTCAGGGTCCGCGACAGCACTGTTACCTGGGCACCGAGCGCGTGCGCGAGCGAGACAGCGACGTGCCCCAGCCCGCCCATGCCGAGGACCGCCACGTTGGTACCCGACCCAACGTTCCAGTGCTTGAGGGCTGAGTACGTGGTAATTCCGGCACACAGCAGCGGAGCCGCGACGTCGAGTCCCAATTCGTTGGGGATGCGCACGACGTAGCGCTCATCGACCACGATGTGTTTCGAGTAGCCGCCGTGGTTCGGGTTGGCATTGCGGTCGCGCGAATTGTAGGTCGGGGTGACACCGCCGGGGCCGGTGCAATAGACCTCAAACCCTCCAACGCAGTTCTCGCACTCGCGACAGGAGTCGATGTAAGTCCCGACGCCGACGCGGTCGCCGACGCGAAATTTCGTGACGCCGGGGCCGACTGCCTGAACCACGCCGGTGATCTCGTGCCCCGGTACCATCGGGAAGATACCCCCGCCCCACGCCTCATCGATCTGATGGACGTCGGTGTGACAGATGCCGGCGTAAGCGATGTCGATGGCGACGTCGTTGAGACCCGGTTCGCGGTGCTCGATGGTCATAGGTTCCAGCTTGGCTTTCGCCGAGGGCGCCCCGAAGGCTCGGGTTGTGGTGGGCATGGAATTCCTCCGGTGTAATGGTGGGGGTGTCAGGCTTGGTCGGTGTGGCGAATGACCTCAAGCCCCTGAAAATCGCAGTTACTTCAACGTAAGAGATCACTTGCAAGATATGCAAGCGAACAATGAAACGATTGCAACGAAGCATCCTCCTCTTGGAGTCGATATTTAGTCGTGGTCGTAAAGTCGTAAACTCGCCAACGAACCCGGTCTCGAAACCACGCGCATCGGCAGCCATGGGAATCGCGGGTGATCTTCGAGCAAGTCACCCCATGACGCCGGTCTTCACCTCACTTATTGAGCCGCGCTTACAAAAGGCCGTGGGCACGCCCGTTGGTAATCACCTGTGCGCGATTGCGCGCGCCGAGCTTGCGCATAACGTTACGCAGGTAGGTCTTTACGGTATTCGGCGACAACTGGAGCCGCGCCCCGATCTCGACATTAGTATAGCCGGATGCGACAAGCCGCAGCACGTCGTACTCGCGAGGAGTCACCGGCGCGACGGAGTGAACCACTCCTTTGCCGCGATAGCCACCGGTGCGGGTCACCTCACGCAGGGCGTCACGCAACGTCGTGCTCGAGGCGTCCTTCACCAGCAGTCCGCACGCGCCCGCCGCGAGAGTCGGGGCGACGGCGGCATGCTCGGGAAACGCCGTGAACAACAGGATCCGGCTCTTCGGCGAGACGGCTCGCAACCGGGGCACGACTTCGGCGGCCAACGCGTCCGGGAGCCGCAGGTCCAGCAAGACCACGTCAGGCCGTGCGCGTTCGCATTCACGGACCGCCTCGGCGGCCGTGGCCGCATGCCCGACGATCGTGATGTCGCGGAAAAGGCCAAGCTGACTCCGGATGCCGTCGCGCACCACAGGATGGTCGTCGACGATCACGACCGTCACGGTCTGCTCGGTCAGCACGGGAGCTCCACACGCCACAGCGTTCCCGATCCCTGGGTCTCCGAAGCGACACACAGGACGCCCCCGAGCCGGCCGACGGCGTCCGCCGTCGACGACAGGCCGATGCCGGCCCGGTGGTCCGCAGCCAGTCCGATCCCATCATCGGTGACCGCGATGACGATGCCGTCGCGACCGTCCGGCAAGCGACGGCTGATCGACACGACGACCGCCTGGGCCTGAGCGTGCTTCTCCACGTTGAGCAACGCCTCCCGCACAGCAGACACGAGCACTTCCACCCGTGACGGTGGAAGTGCAGGCAAATCATCGAGGAGAACCAGCTCCGCGGATGATCCGGTGCGATCGGCGAAGCCGGCGGTGTCCTCTCGCAGCGCGACCGCCAGTTTGAGAGCAGCGGGCGAGGAGCGCAGAGTGCGCAAGGAATCGCGAAGCGCGCCGGACGCGTCCGAGGCCTGTCTTCGGAGTTGCTCCACTTTGGACGACAGCCCCGCGTCTCCCGCGGCGGCGTCGGCGAGACCCGCGACACCGGAACCGATAGCGAACAACAGCGCTCCCACCGTGTCGTGCAGATCCGCGGCGAGCCGTGACCGCTCCTCGTGCACGGCGACCTCGCGGGCCAGCCGGACCCGCTCGGCGACTGCGACCGCCAGCGCGACCTCGTCCGCCACCGCACTCGCCTGCTCGACCGCGCGGCCGTCAAACTCGCCTGAATCCCTGGCCCCGACCGCGAGGACCCCGAAGACTTGTCCCTGCCAGACGACCGGCACAGCCAGGAGCCGTCGCACCCCTTCCGCATCGATATGCCGGTCAAAGGTGTGCGTGATGTCTGCGGCACCAAAATAGTCGTTCACCCAGCCCGGCCGAGCGGCTCGGTGGACTTTACCGGTGAGGCCGAGGCCCTGGGGAACGTCCAACCCACGCAGCAAACCGGTGCGATCGCCGCGAACCTGACTCAAGACGAGCCCGTCGGTCTCCGTCGGCTCAGCGATCCAGGCGATGTCCCGCCCGTCGCCGAGCAGGTCGAGACCCGCGCGCAGCGCCGCACCCCGCTCGAGCAGACCCACGAGATCGGCATGTCCACGCGCGACCTCGCGCAACAGCCCCTCGTCCATCCCCGTATCAGACACTTTGTTCACGCTCCTGCCACAAGCACTCCCGGAAACTACGGGCGAAACAGTTTGACCAATTCCCGACGCATGATCTTGCCGGTGGAGGTCGCGGGCAGGGTTTCGACGAACCGGACCAGCCGCGGCCGTTTGTAGGCCGCGAGCCGCTCCGACGCGTACGCGATGAGCTCCGCCTCGTCGACGCTCGCGTCCCCTGTCCGCACCACGTAGGCACAGGCCAGCTCGCCCTTGATCGGGTCGGCCACGCCGCCGACAGCGACCATCGCGACGGCGGGGTGCGCGGCGAGTACGCGCTCGATCTCCGCCGGGTAGACGTTGTAGCCCCCGGTGATGATCATGTCTTTGCGGCGGTCGACGACGAACAGGTGGCCGGTCGCGTCCACGGTCGCCACGTCGCCGGTGTGCAGCCACCCGTCGGGTTCGATCGCCTCCGCGGTCGCCTCTGGATTTCCGTGGTAGCCGATCATCACGATCGGCCCGCGCACCATCAGCTCCCCGGTCTCTCCCAGTGGAACGTCGCGGGTGACGTCGTCCAGGTCTGCGACACGGACCTCAACCCCCGGCAGGGAAACACCTACCGAGCCCGGCAGAGCCGGCGAGTGCAGCGCGTGTGTGGTACCCAGTCCCGAGATCTCCGTCATCCCCCATAGTTCGATCAATGGTGCACCGGATCGCTCCTGCCAGTGCTCGATCGTCGACACCGGAATGGTCTGCCCACCCACCGTGCACCGGGTGAGACAGGACAAGTCGGCGGACTCGATCGCTGGATCGGCGAGCATCATCGCGTACATCGCCGGAACGCCTTCGAAGAGCGTTGCCCGATGCTCTCCGATCAGCCGCAGAGCCGAGGCTGGAGCGAAGCGCTCCATCAGCACGACGGTGCCGCCGGTCAGGAACGTGCCGTTGATGACGACGTTCCCGTAGACGTGCGGCGCCGGCAACGCGGTGAGTACGGTGTCGTGTTCGGATCGTCCGTGCATCGTCGCGGTAAGCGCGCAGTTCAGCAGCACGGCCCGGTGAGACTGGACAGCCCCCTTCGGATATCCGGTGGTTCCCGAGGTGTAGCCGATGGTGCAGGCGGCAGCCGGCTCGACAACGATCTCTGGCACGGGGCAGTCGGCGGCGAGGAGCTCGTCGAACGCCGTGCCGCCTTCGACCGCCCCACCGAACGCGGCGACCACACGCAGGGCCGGCAGATCACGGGTCACCTCCAGCACTTGCGCTGCCTGATCCACGCCGGCGAAGACCGCGGTCGCGCCGCAGTCGCGCAGGACAAAGGCCAGTTCCTCCGGCGTCAGCATCACGTTCACCGGATTAACCACGGCCCCGCACTTCAGCGCGCCGTGGTACGCGACCACCCACTCCCAGCGGTTCTGCGAGTACAGCGACACTGTCTCGCCTGGCAGAACGCCTCGCTGGATCAGGCCGGCCGCGACCCGGTCACTCAACGCGTCCAGCTCGCGATAGGTCAGTGTCCGCTTCGCCGTCACCAACGCGGCTTTGTCACCGAACCGGGTCGCGCCAGCGCGCAGGATGTCTCCTGGACCGTCCACTGTCACCTCCTCGTCGCCGTCCGACCAGTGAACAACTTCTGCCGCGATGACGGCACACCCGAACGGGTGGGGCGCCGGGGAACCACCACAGACTATGATTCTAATCTATACTAGATTTTATTCTGTGGTCACGCGGCGCACCGCAGCCTCGACCACCCGACCGGACGTCCGCGCCACTGCGCGGGGATGCGGAGCTGCATGCCATGAAGTCCACCAAGGGAACCCACACGCCCCAAGTCGGCGTGATGTTCGCGAACAGCGCCCGCGGCGCGGAGCCAGCACACGCACTCGAACTGGCCACGGCGGCCGAAGACCTCGGGCTCGAGTCACTGTGGGCGGTCCAGCACGTCGTCGTCCCGGCGGAACCAGGCTCCGAGTACCCCTACTCTGACAGCGGCACCGTTCCCGGCGGCGCCGCCGTCCCGATCCCGGACCCCTTGATCTGGCTGGCCTGGGTCGGTGCCGCGACCCGGCGCATCCGACTGGCCACCGGAATCCTCGTACTCCCGCAACAACATCCCTTGGTCGTCGCCAAGCAGGTCGCAACCCTCGACCGCCTGACCGGCGGTCGCTGCATCCTGGGTGTCGGCGCCGGCTGGCTGCGTAAGGAGTTCGACAGCCTGGGCGCCGAATTCGATCACCGGGCACCCCGCCTCGAGGAGGGGATCGAGGCGCTACGCCGCGCCTGGGCGGAAGGACCATCCGAAATGGACGGCACGCACGTCCGGTTCGCGGCGGTGCACATGGAGCCACGGCCTGTCGCCGGTGTGCCGATCCACATCGGCGGCCACACCCCTGCCGCCGCACGGCGTGCCGGACGCATCGCCGACGGATTCTTTCCCATGAATATTCAGGGCGACGACCTTCGCCGGATCGTTACCTCGACGAGAGAAGCCGCCGAACAGGCGGGACGCGACCCCGCGGATGTCGAGATCACTGCGGTCGCCCCGCGCACACCTGCCGAAGCCGAGGTCCAGGCCGAACTGGGCGTCGACCGTGTCGTCTTCGCGGCGCCACAGGTACCCGTTCCGGAGATCCGCGACGCGCTCGCCGCACGACTGGAGCGGGCGACCACCCAGAGCGTCCGGTTCTGACCCACCCGTTCGGGTGTGCCAGAACCTCGCAATACAGAATTCAATCTAAATCTGTGAAAGATCCCGCAGCTTCGAACGCTCGGGGCTCCTTCACAAGCCAGCGCAGATCGCAAAGGAGCGAAACATGACGAAGAAAGACATCGCGATCACCATCAGCGCAGCCGACCGCCTCCTTGAGACGACCACCGACCCCTTGCACCGCCAAATCCTGGAAAACTACCGGCGGCACGCGATCCTCGAGATCTGCGGTGAGTGGAAGGACATCTTCGTCCCAGACATGACGGTCGAGTATCCCATCTACTACTACAACGTGACCGGATTCGCCGGCGACAAGGCCGAAGGCCCCGAGGAAGTTCAGTCGATCTACCGTATGCTCGCCGAAAGCGGAAGCAGCGTGCAACTGGTCGAGGACGAGCGCCTCATGGTGTCGGACTGGGGCTTCTGCTCCGAGGCGGTGTTCAACAGCTACTACCGGGGCTACACACTGAACGAGGTCGGCGTACCAGTCGACGACCCGGAAGGCTACTTCATCATGCGCCAGAAATACGTGATGCTCTGGCCCTACGACGAACGGGGCCGCATGATCGGCGAACAGGTCTACGAGAACCGCGCCTTCTACGAGCTCACCCAGATTCCGGAGGAAGACTTCCTCACGCTCGCGGACGTCCGCGAACGACTGCTGCCCATGCTGCGACCACTCCCCCACTACGACCCCACTACGCGGGGCGCCGCAGTCAGTGCACAGGTCTGACCTCGCCTGCCCAGGCCGGTACACTGGCATTCGCGGTTATCGTCCATGACGGCCGATAATCGCGAATGCCTGAATCCAGATTGGCTTTCTCATGAAGGTAGGCCTCAACACCGGCGACATCGACACCGCCATCCGGGACGCCCGAGCAGCCGAAGCGCTCGGGTTCGACTACCTCGGCTGCGGCGAACACCTGTTCTTCCACGGTCCGACGGCCAACGCGTTCGTCCAACTCGCGGCGGCGGCCGGGGCGACCAGCCACATCCGGTTGGTCAGCTCCATCACGCTGCTCCCCCTGTACAACGCACCCCTGGCGGCGAAGCTCGCCGCCACACTCGATCGCGTCTCAGGCGGACGGTTCGAACTGGGAGTCGGGGCCGGCGGTGAATACCCGCCGGAGTTCGAAGCGGCCGGAGTCGACCCAGCCACTCGCTTTCGACGCCTCGACGAGAGTCTCCGGGTACTGCGGAGCCTGTTCACCGGTAATCGGGTCAGCTTCGAAGGCGAGTTCACCACGTTTCACGACGTCGCCCTCGAACCGGCACCCACCCAGTCCGGCGGCCCCCCGATCTGGCTCGGTGGCCGGAAAGGCGGCGCGATACGCCGCGCCGGCAGGCTCGCCGACGTCTGGATGCCCTATCTGGTCGAGCCCGAGCGGCTGCACAAGACACTACAAGAGGTCCGGGCGGTCGCGGCGGACGCCGGGCGCGCGCCGAATAGAGTCTCTGGTGCGGTATTCGCCTGGACGTGCGTCGACGAGGACGGCGCACGCGCCCGACGCGTCGGTGTCGAGACTGTCAGTTCGACCTACAACCAGGACTTCACCGGCCTCGCCGATCGCTACCTCGTGCTCGGCACGCCGGACCAGGTTGCCGACCGGCTCCAGGAGTACGCCGACTCCGGCGCTGACCGCGTACTGATCCAGCTGGCCTGTCCGCCGGCGGAACGGGAACGGGTGGTCGAGACCTTCGCCCGGGAAGTGTTGCCGCGCCTGCGATTGCCGGCCGACTGAGACCCATGGGCGCCTGCGATCCAGCGCACAATCTCCTGTCGACGTTTTCTAGTACAATTTAGAAAATGGCAATTTGAACCGTCATCGGTGCGCCGTCCCCTCGGCCCCGTGTCACACTTCCCGGGAGGACACCTTGCCGATCTTGCGGGCCGATCAACGATCCATCACAATGACCGCCGACGACACCACGCTGCGCGCGGCGCTCGATCAGGGCAACCTGCCCATTCTTCTGCTTGTGCTGGCTCAGTTGACTGGGGACGCGAAGTGGCTCGAAGAGCCATACCGCCCCAGCCGCACACTGGCGCTCAGCGACAATGACGACGGCGGTTTCACCGAGTCACGGCAGGCCGAGATCCGGGCCGCCGCTTTTACCGTGCTCCGTGACTGGCGCGACGGCCGACGCGTCCTTCCGCAACCTCCCGCGGATGACCGCATCACCGCCATGCTCAGTGTTTCACTGGGTGAGCACGTACCCCCAGAGTACGGGGAGACGATGGCCGAGGAAGCGGGATTTCACACCCGCTCCGAGGTGTCCTGGTCCGGCGATCGACCGGCGGGCGCCGACCGCCTGCACGTACTCATCGTGGGTGCCGGTCTTTCCGGCGTCGCTACCGCAGCAACCCTCGAACGGCTGGGTATCCCGTACACCATCGTCGAGAAGAACCCGGCAGTCGGCGGCGTGTGGTGGCGCAACACCTACCCGGGCGCAGGAGTCGATACGCCCAGCGATCTGTACTCGTACTCGTTCGCGCCGCGACGCGGCTGGAACCGTTACTACGCCAAGCAGCCGGAGATCCTGTCCTACGTCCAGAACACGGCCCAGGACCTGGGCATCACGGCAAAAGTGCAGTTCGGAACCGAACTGACGTCGGCGACGTGGGACGAGGCGAACCAGCGCTGGCACATACGACTGCGCCGGGCCGACGGCACGACCGAAACCCTCGAGGCAACCGCGGTCATCAGCTGCGTCGGTGTGCTCAGCCGGAAGTCCATTCCGGACTTCGATGGCACGGATACCTTCTCGGGGCCGATGTTCCACTCCTCGGAGTGGGACCACTCGGTGGACGTCGCAGGCAAACGGGTCGCGATTATCGGCACCGGAGCGACGTCCCAGCAGATGACCCCCGCACTGGCCGGCGTCGCGGGGTCGGTGCTGGTGTTCCAGCGTTCCCCGCAGTGGGTCGCACCCAACGCGAACTACCTGCGCGACGCCCCGACGAGCGTGCGCCTGTTGATGGAGCAGGTGCCGTTCTACGCGACGTTCTACCGGCTACGCCTGATCTGGCAGTTCCAGGACAAGCTCCTCCCGTCGTTACGCCGGGACCCGGCGTGGCCCCACCAGGACCGGTCCATCAACGCCACCAACGAAAAACACCGGGTCTTCTTCACCGAGCACATCGACCGGGAGCTGGGTGCGCGCACCGACCTGCGGAAGAAGGTGCTGCCGACCTATCCCCCTTACGGCAAGCGCATCCTGATGGACAACGACTGGATCGCGACGATCAAGCGTGACGACGTCAAGCTGGTGCCCGAAGCGGTCACCGGGTTCGACGAAGGCAACGTGATCACCGCCGACGGCGCCCGGCACCCGGCGGACATCGTGGTACTCGCCACCGGCTTCCAGGCGACCCGGATGCTGGCACCCATGGAGATCCGCGGCCGATCCGGCACGTCCCTCCACGAACTGTGGGGCGATGACGACGCCTTCGCCTACCTCGGCATGAGCGTGCCCGACTTCCCCAACTTCTTCATCGTCGGAGGACCGAACACCGCGCTCGGCCACGGCGGCAGTGCGATCTACATCGCCGAGTGCTCCATCGCTTACATCGCCCAGATGCTGATCGCGATGGTACAACGAGGTCTGTCGTCAGTGGAGGTACGCGAGGACGTCGCCAAGGCCTACAACGCCCGGGTCGACACCGAGAATGAGTCGCTGATCTGGACCCACCCGGGCATGACCAACTGGTACCGGAACCAGGCCGGTCGGATCGTGACCACCCTCCCCTGGCGCGGGGTCGACTTCTGGTCCATGACGAAGACCCCGGACCTCGACGACTTCACCATCCGGCAGAGCTGAGCCCGCAGCCGAAAGGCGGAGGTGCGAGCCGCACCTCCGCCTTTCGCTCTGCGCTCAGCGTTTCAACTCGATACCGGCCCGTTCGCGATCCCAGAGCTCGGCACGATTCGCGGCAGCCCACTCCCGCAACTTGTACTTCTCGATCCTGGTGTTCGCCGTCTCCGGCAGCTCGTCGAGAAAGTGGACGTAGCGAGGCACCATGAAGTACGCCATTTCCTGATCGCAGTAGCGCACCAGTTCCACCGGGTCCCGGGTGTTCCGGTGCTCCGATACGACGAAGACCGCGACGTCGTCTTCACCCAGCTCGGACACCACCGGAACCACGGCGGCCTCGCGCACTGTCGGATGACGAAGCAGGATGGCCTCGATCTCTTGGGCGGAGATGTTCTCGCCGCGACGCCGGATCACGTCCTTGATGCGGTCGATAAAGAACAGATAGCCATCCTCATCGAGACGGCCGCGATCCCCGGTGTGGAACCAGCCGCCGCGCATCGCCAGCCCGGTCTCCTCAGGCATGGCGTAGTAACCCGACATCATCGCGCCCGGATCGTCGGCCGCCACCAGGATCTCCCCGGGCTGCCCGGCAGGTACGTCGACGTCGTTCTCATCGACGATTCGCACGCGCGCGCCGTCAGTCGCACGCCCCGCCGACCCTGCTTTGGCCGCGGGATGGTCGGTGTCCGTCATGGTGACCAAGAACGTCTCGGTCGCACCGAATCCCGACACCACCTCGATGCCGAACCGCTCGCGGACGCGCCGCCTGAGTTCACCCGAAGCCGGCACGATCATAGCCAGGCGTGCTGAGTGGTCGCGCTCCGCACGCGAAGGCTCCTGCCGCAGCATGATGTTCGCCATGGCGCCCATGAAGTTGAACTCGGTCGCACCGCAGGCCTTGACCTCCGCCCAGAAGTTCTGGGCGGAGAAGCGCGGCGACAGGGCGACAGTCGCATCGACGGCCAGCGCGGCGTAGCAGGTATAGAAGAGGGCGTTCACGTGGAAGAGGGGCAAGCAGGTGTAGAGCACATCCTCGCCGGTATAGCGGTAGCCGGCAGCCGTGTTCCTGCCGATGCCGAGCGGCTGACTGTGCGGTATCACAACGCCTTTCGACGGCCCGGTCGTACCCGACGTGTACAGGATGTAGGCAGGGTCGGAGGGGACCACGTCGACCTCCGCGGCGGCGGGTGCGGAACCGTCTACAAGGGCCGCCAACTCGGATGCCGGGCAGTCGAACGCAGCAAGTGCCGACAGGGATTCCGCTGAGCGTTCGACGGCCACAATGCGCCGCAAGTGCGGCAGCGGCTCGGCGAGCGCACCGATCCGCTCCACGAATCCGGCGCCGACGACCAACGTGGAACTCTCCGACTGGTTCAGGTAGTACGCGAGCCGATCACCCTTCGACGCGGTATTGATCAGAACGGCGACAGCGCCGAGCCGCCCGAGCCCGAAGCAGGTCCACAGGAATTCCGGGCGGTTCTCGCACATGAGGGCGACGTGATCGCCTCGGCGCACACCCAGCGCCGCGAATCCGTCCGCGTACCGCCGCGCGAGCGCATCCGCATCGGCGTAGGAGAACACCTCGTCGCGGTACCGAAGGTAGGCCTTGCTCCCGTTGCGGCGGGCGGCTTCGCCGAGGACAGAGCCGATGGTGTCGGTCATGGGGATCCAATCGACGTTGATGCAGAACCCGCGCGTACCGACGCACTGGGTTCCGTCATCGTCCAACACCGCGGCTTCCGGGTCCAGGAGTTCGAACGAGACTGGGCGATGGTGCTCCTTTCGCTGGTCCGAACCGGTCCTCGTGTCAACGCGGTGTTGACACACTTCTGCGATAATCGACCGATGAGCGATGCGGGCAAGGCAGTGCTCGATCAGCTGTCGCAGATCTTCGAACGGCAGACTGCGATCGACCGTGCCGAACACGCGCTGATCGTTTCAGCACGGGAAAACGGCACCAGCTGGGCGGAGATCGCCCTCGCACTGGGACTCGGGTCGAGGCAGGCCGCCGAACAGCGGTACCGGCGTCTCTCCGGGCGAGTCCGGGCGGCGCACCCCGAATCGCCGGTTTCCGGTCAGGGCGCGGCGGACGAGCACTCCACAGTGGATTCGGTCCCGCTCCCCAGCGCCCCGCCGCAGCGGCAAATGGTGGGACAGTCGAGCGAAACGCGGCGACGACTCGTCGACGCCACCGCGGAGGTGCTGGCCGAACGGGGCTACGCCTCGACGAGGATCAGCGACATCGCCACCCGCGCCGGGGTGCGCCCAGGCAGCATCTACCACCATTTCCGGTCGAAAGATCACCTAGTGGAGGAAGTCGTTCGCCTGGCCGTCTTGGCTGCGCACCGGCGGGTGGCCACGACGGTGGCCGCTCTCCCCGCGTCAGCGACCGCGGGCAACCGTCTCGCCACGGCGATGACCGCGCATCTTCAGGTCAACATCGAGATGGGCGTCGTGGCTCGTGCCCACGCGCACGCCTTCGGTCAGCTGCCGACGGCGATGAAGAAGCGCATCCGCCCGCACCGACGACGGTACGGCGCACTGTGGGCGGAGCTGGTAGACGCCGCGATCAGCGACGGATCCCTGCGCGGTGACATCGACGGCTACCTCATTCGGCTGTTCGTGGTGAACTCGGTGGAGGCCGCCGCATTCTGGGCCTGGCGAACCCACCGCACGACCAGCGAGCTGGCGGACACCGTCTTGCGGCTTGTCCTCGAAGGCGCGGCGCTTTCCGGTGCACCGGGGAAGGTCACCCGCCACGCAGGGAGTGATCATCGCCGCTGACCCTCACGACAAGTTTGCCGAGCACCTTGCGGGCCTCGATGAGATCCCAGCCGTCGAGCACTTCGTCGAACCCGATCTCCTGCACGACCGGGCGCAACGCGCCGGCCGAGCACAGGTCCAGCACGTCCAGTTGAGCCGCGCGGTGCACGTCGGGCTGCAGCCGGCGGTGGACGTCGCGGTTGACCCCCACCACCGAGTAGCTCCGCAGCAGCGGGTGGTTGGCCCGGATGGTGCCGATCCCGGCCGGGAAGCCGATCACCAGCAACCGCCCTTCCACCGCGATACAGCGGCGAGACCGCTCGAAAGCCCGACCTCCCACGGGGTCCACGACCACGTCGGCCCCGCGCCCACCCGTTGTTTCGAGCACGGTCCCAACGAAGTCCTGCTTCGTGTAGTCGACGACGACGTGCGCGCCGAGATCGCGGCACAGCCGGGCCTTCTCCTCACCGCTGACTGCGGCGACCACCCGTGCGCCGGCCGCGACGGCCAGCTCCACCGCGGCCGACCCCACACCTCCTGCGGCGCCGTGGACCAGTACCGTCTCCCCGCGCCGGAGCCGGCCGCGGCGGTGTAGCGCCAAGTGCGCGGTGACGTAGTTGTTGGGGAGCGCCGCTGCCAGGTCGAACGGCACCGACCCTGGCAGCACGACCGCGTTTCCGGCCGGCAGCGCGACCAGCTCGGACAACGCTCCCCGCCGCCCGGGCGGGAGGTCCGGGATCGCCAGCACTCGGGTCCCCGGTGTCAGGTCCACGCCTACGCCTGCTGCGTGCACGACGCCGCTGAGTTCGAACCCCGGCGCGTAGGGCAGCTCCGGCCTGTCCTGGTACAGCCCCCGGCACATGACGGTGTCCGCGAACGCCAGACCGGCGAAGCGCGGCGCCACGACAACCTCGCCCGGCCCGGGCTCCGGGTCGGCTACCTCGACGACTCCGGCGACATCTCGCGGCTCTCCGAACGCGGTAATCTGCCAGCTGCGCATACGTGGTTCTCCTCGTGGTGGGCAGTCAGCTCGCCGCCGAACAGTCCAGGTCGGCCGCGCCGACGACGTGAACTCCACGGGCGCTGACCGCTGTTATGGCGATCCGTACCGAGCGCGGGTCCACCGCGTGCGCGCGGTAGACGAGGTCGTCACCCGGCAAGCTTGGCAAGGCAAGGCGGACCTCAAGCCCGCGGAGCCGGACGTCCGGACCGGGCCACTCCGAGACGAGCCGGTGGCAGAACCCGAGATGGGTGTAGATGTTGACGTAGACGTCGTCGACGCCGCCCGCGCGGGCGTGATCACGGTCATGGTGCACGGGGTTGAAGTCCCGTGTCGCGAGCGCTCCGGCCACCACCAGGGAGGTCGTGACCGGCACCCGGAGCTCGTAGCGCACGTTCCCGACGTCCACCGGCGACGGGCGCCGTGGCGGACGTACGTCGGGGCCAGGGCGGTAGTGGAGGACACGGACACGCTGGACTCCGACGACGAGTCGGGCTTCATCGGTGAAGGTCTGCTGGTAGTTGACGAACCAGCCCCGGCCGACCGCGGTCTCCTTGGGCGAGCTCACCGATTCGACGACATCCGTACGCGTGATGGTCTCGCCGAGCCTCAGCTCACGCTCGTACCGGTGGGTGAGATCAGTGGCGAGGATCCCGGTCACCCCGGTCTCCGTGCGGAGGCAGTCCAGGGCCCGCTCCTCGTCGCTGGCAACCGCACCGCTCGTCGCCGCGTAGCCCCGCATGGTCCAAGCCATCAGCATCGGCGGCGGTGCGCCGGTATAGCCGTGGTCGGCGGGTCCCCCGAAGACATCCGTCCAGTGCCTGATCATGGCCTCGTTAACCGGAGTCTGCTCAGGCGCGCCTTCGGCGGCAAACGGCTGCCCTTCCAAGGCTTGCCACCGCCGGTCGACGTCCGCCGCCGTGCCCGTCTCGCCAGTCTCCACCTGCATGCCACTACTCACCCGTCACCTCACACTGCGCTTCAGCCGACCAAATGATTGTCGACCACGGCCGACACCTGACCTACGGAATCGAACTTCGGCCGCCACGGTCAGTCAAACGACACTGTGAACTGCTATGACGGCCTTACTGCACGCGGGCCGACGTCAATGTTCTGTTGACACCTGGCGCCTCGTCGACGAGTAATCTAATCTACGATAGAAAGCTGGGCGGACCGAGGGAGATCCTGTGTTCACACTCTTCAGCCACGTCGGCATCGCCGTTCACGACCTCGACCAGGCCGTCGAACTGTGGACCGAGACCTTCGGGCTGACCCTGGTCGAGACGTTCGAGGTCGAAGTGGAGGGAGTGCGCAGCGCGATGCTCTCAACCGGCGGACCTTTCGGCGAAGCCACCTGCGTGGAACTCATCGCACCACTCGCCCCCGACGACACCGGCAAGCCGATCCCCCGCCGCCTCGCCGACCACGGTGAGGGCGTCTTCCACCTGGCGTTCCGAATCGACGACGCCACAACCACCAAAGAGCAACTCGACTCCGCCGGCTTGCGCAGCATCCCCTTGGTGCCCGCCGGTCCGGCCGAAGAGCCGCGGCTGATCGTCCATCCCTGTTCTGCCAACGGAGTCCTGATCGAGCTGTTGGCGACGCCATGACCACTGTTTCTATGATGGGAATCATGACCAAGCTGAGCACCGGTGCGTCCGTCGAGTCGACGTCGAAGGCAGCCCGAACCCGCGAGCGGATCCTCGACGCGACCGCGGAGGTGCTTTGCCGCAGTGGCTATGCGGGCACTCGGCTCACCGACATCGCCGAGGTGGCGGACCTGCAAGCCCCGGCGATCTACTACCACTTCCCCTCCCGCGAGGACGTAATCGAGGAGGTCATCCGCGTCGGGCAACGGCTCACGATCGACCACGTCCGCACCGCGCTGGACGCACTGCCGCTCGAGACGACGGCGATCGATCGCATTCTCGCGGCCGTCACAGCGCACCTCGAGGTTGTGCTCACCCGCTCGCTGTACGCGTCGGCGTCCATCCGAAACATGAGTCAGCTGCCCGAGGACATGCGAGAACGGCAGCTCGAGCTGCGGCGCGAGTACGGCGCCATGTGGCGAGCGCTGTTCGAACGCGCCGCCGAGCTCGGCGAGCTCGATCCACGCCTGGATCCGCACGCGGCCCGGATGCTCGTCCTCGGCGCGCTCAACTGGGCACCGGAGTGGTGGAATCCCGAGCGGGGCACCACCGCCGAGATTGTCGCGAACGCCCAGCATCTGGTGCGCTTCGGCCTAGCCGTGCAACGGCCTGCCCGACGAAGGGCACTTCCATCCACTGTGGTCGATCGCCGGTAAAAGATGCGACCGAGTGCCCCGACGCCGGCTACCCTGCCGCGGACATGCCATCAGCTTTTCCACAATGGACTCCGCGGATTCCGGCCGCGCGAGCGGGAGGTTCCTGTCGCCTCAGAGGCCGGCCGTAGGCAGGTCGAGCGCGGTTTCGTTCTCGGTCATCTTCCACTCACCCTCGACACGAACGAGCTTGATTCGATAGTAGCCCGATTCGATGGCCGCGATGGTGCCCTGGCCGCCCACGACGCCAGGTGCCCAACCATCCTCCGGACGCTGGGCGCCCCGCACCTCGTAGACCAGGAACTGGGCGTCAAGGGTCGCCTGGTCACCATCGATCTCGATAATGTGGTCGAAAGTGGTGTGGTGAGCCCATCCCAGTGGCGGATGCGATGGCAGGATGGTGTTCACCGCTTCGCTGATCGCCGCGGCGCCACTGAACTCTGCCAGCCGTTCGAACTCGCCCGCCCGGTTGTAGCTGATGACTTCTGTCGCGTCCTCGGTATAGAGGCGCGCCACCCCAGCGCCGTCGCGAGTATCGACCGCCCGGACATAGCGAGCGAGTACCTGCTGGATGTCACGTTCGCTGCTCATGATTCCTCTTCTTGTGCCCTACAGTGGGGCAAAACTCTCAGTGTCACTATTGTCAAGTGCACCAGAACCCGGGAGTTCCGGCAATGATAAAACCGTCATCAACTGTTACCGTAGAAGTATGAATCAGCTGGAGACCCGGGACCTGGTCTACTTTCTCGCTGTCGCGGAGGAACTTCATTTCGGCCGAGCCGCCCGCCAGCTGGGTATCGCCCAACCACCGCTGTCCCGCGCGATCGCGCGCCTGGAGCGACGGATGGGCGTGACCCTGTTCGACCGCACCACACGCCAAGTCGCCCTGACGCCCGGCGGAACGGTGTTCATGGACCGGTCGCGCAAAGTCCTCACCGCGCTGGATCGAGCCGTTACCGACGCGCAGGAAGCTGGGCGGCAAGGGCGTCTCGTAGTGGCCGTCCGACCAGGGGTCGGGCCAGGGGTGCTCGCCGAACTGTTCAGTTCGTACGGACAGGTGGCCGGGGCGTCCCCCACCGAGGTGGTGTTCACCTACGACGAGGCGAAGGCTGTGGAGAACGGCACAGCCGACATTGCCCTGCTGTGCCGTAGCTCCGTCCTTCAGGACCTGGAGTCACTCGACCTCGCGCTCGAACGGCCGGTCGCGCTACTGCCAGCCACCCATCCACTCGCCACGCGCAACGAGGTCTCCACCGAGGAACTCGCAGAACTCGACGCCTACACGAGCCGAATCCCCACCGAACCTCACGACTCGATCGTGGACCGGGTCGCCATGGGCAGGCTTGTCGTCGTCGTCGGCGAGAGCGTGCGCGACCGCCTCGGCCGTTCCGTGGTCGCAGTGCCGGTGAAGGACTTCCCCGACACGATGCTGACGCTCGCCTGGGCACCAGCCCGGCGACATCCCGCCCTGGACGGCTTCCTGTCCGTAGCACGGAACGGGAACTGGAACACACGAGGCGAATAGCACACCCCGACACGCGCGGTCAGCCCTGTCTGCGCGCGGCCATGGCCGCGCCCAGGGCGTCCGCGTCGAGAGCCGGGCCCCACGCGTCCCTCGGATCGATGCGTCGACCGTCGACCAGTGATCCGACGTCGACCACGTCGAAGCCGATCTGGTCGATGAATTCGGTAACCGCTCGCTTCGCGTCGTCGTCGTCGCCGGCGATCGGTATGGCGCGCCGGCGAACTGTGCCTGACGGGCGGGAATGCTCGACGATTTCGGCGGCCTTGATGGCGTTGAAGGCCTTGACGACGCGTGTGCCGGGGAGACGCGCGGCGAGCATTTCGCTCGCCGCTGTGTCTCCGTCGTCAATGGCGGGGTTCTGTCCGTCGCGGGGAGCGTAGTAGTTGTTCGCGTCGATGACGATCTTGCCCGCCAAGGGTTGCACCGGAATCTCCGGCACACTGCGGAACGGGATCGCCACCACGACCAGGTCACCGGCCGCGCCGGCTTGTTCGGAGGTCGCGGCACGTGCCCTCGGGCCGAGTGCGTCGATCAACCTGCTGAGGGTGTGCGGGCCTCTGGAGTTGCTCATCACGACGTCGTGACCCGAGGCGATCGCCTGCCGGGCAAGCACCTGTCCGATGTTGCCGCTGCCGATAAAGCCGATGACGGCCATGGTCATCTCCCTCCTTAGGTGAATTGCGGCTGCCTCGGGTGGTCAGGGGGTGAGGACGAGCCGACCTCGCAGCCCACCCCTGGCGAGGCGTTTATGAGCCTGCGCCGCCTCTTCCAGCGGGTACGCCTCGGCGACCCGAAGGGTGAGTGCGCCTGCCGCGGCGAGGTCGGACAGGGTTGTCAACATCGCCGCGTCGGGACCGACCGAGGTGAGCCGTACCCGAATGCCGCGCTCCACCTCAGGCAGCGCATCCATCCGCGTGGTGACGAACGTTCCGCCCTCCTTGACCGCCGCGATGGCGCCGAGCATGGCGGTGTCCAGCATCGCGTCCACGCCGTGCGGGTAAAGCCGGCGCACCGCCGCGGCGGGGTCGTCACTGGCGGCCACGAAGGCGTCGGCGCCGAGCACCTTCGTGACGAAGCTCTCGTCTCCCGCGAAATCGCTGGCGATCACCGTCAGTTTGCGTCGCTTGGCCAGTTGGACCGCATAGCCGCCGACCGCTCCGGCCGCGCCGGTGATGAACACGCTCTGCCCCTCATCGAGACCGAGAAGCTCCACCGATTGCGCGGCGGTCAAACCGTTCAGCGGGATGGTGGACGCGTGCACGGCGTCGACCCCGACCGGCGCCTTGGCCAGGGCATTAGCGGGCACGATCGCGTATTCGGCCTGGGCCCGGAAGACACCGATCGCGCCGTGCACAAGCGCGATCACGGGCGTACCGACCGGCCACGGCGCGCCAGGGCCGACCGCGTCGACCGTCCCTGCCACGTCCCAGCCCAGCCCGAAGTGACCACCCTGCGCGGGAGGAGGAAAAACGCCGCTCCAGGCCGACACATCAGCCGGGTTGAGGGCAGCGGCCGCCACCTTGATCCGTGTTTCGAACAAGCCCGGTTCGGGCAGGTCGACGTCCGCCACCTCGATGACGTCTGGGGCGCCGACAGACCGGTAGACAACTGCTCGCATGA
>NZ_JAODNM010000090.1 GCF_025464955.1 Amycolatopsis sp.
CGAACCAATCACCGATCCGGATCAGATCGCCCACCTCGACATACGCCGACGCGACCGACTCGGCGGCACCATCCACGAATACCAACATGCCGCCTGACCGGCATGGACATGGTTTTCGGCAGGCGCAGAGTTGTTCGCGGATGTGGACGCCGGCGCGTTCGGCGTCGTCGGCAGTACGAGGCGTTCCACGGCGAGCACAGTCCTTACCGGGCCCTGGCAGGCAGGCGCCGCTCCCCTGCGCCCGCCCCCGGAACCGATCGAATCGGGCCGGCTCGTCCACCTCAACGTCCGCAGGCGCAACCGCCTCGGCGGCATCCTCCATGCCTGACACGCCTGTCCCCGATCGTCGGCCGTTCGCAAGAATCTGCACGTCACAGCCCATAAACGGGGTTTTCGGCACCCGCAGCGTAGTCGAGGGCTGCCGCCTTGGTCAGGCCGATCAGCCCGTGCTTGGCCGCGACATACCCGGCGAGCGGTGTCGACGTCACCATCGTGATCGACATCGTGCACGTGATCGAATACTGCTGGCGCGCGGCCGAAGACCTGCACCGCAGCCACCCGGCTCGCGCGAACTGGGTCCAGGCCACCGTCCGCGCCATCCTGGACGGCCACAGCGCCCGCATCGTCGCCGAGCTGCGCGCTGAACACGCTGCCCGCGCCCGCACCCGCCAACGCAAGGACGGCATCGCCCGCACCCTCGCCTACCTGGACGCCAAACAGCCCTACCTCGCCTACCACATCGCCCTCGCCCTCGGCTTCCCCATCGCCACCGGCGTCATCGAGGGCTGCTGCCGATTCCTCGTCAGAGACCGCCTCGACCTGACCGGCGCGCGATGGAGCCTGACCGGCGCCGAAGCCGTCCTCGCCCTGCGCGCCGTCCTGGCGAACGACGACATGGACGCGTACTGGGCCTTCCACCTGGAACGCGAATACGAACGCACCCACGCCAGCCGCTACCAAGGCCAACTCGACCTCGCCGCATAAACCTTCATCGAGGTCACCTCAACGGAAACGCACCCCGAACCAATCGCGATCACGCAAAGATCCTGGCCCCGCCCTGCCGTCATCAGGCCGCTACTTTTCTGTTCCTCGAGACCTCCCGCATCACGATTGTGAAGAACTCGAAGTAAGTACGCTGCACGTTCAACGCGAGCTCCTGCGTGTCGGCGTGCCTTTCGCGGAGGCGGTTGATCGGGACGTTCATCGCGGCGTGGTGCTCGATGTGCAGGTTGTTTCCGTTGGTGAACCAGGTCGTGAACCAACTGCCGCTTATCGAACGGGTGTTGCGCAGAACGTCGACGCTGTCGCTGTCGCACAGGATGTGCTCGGGCAACTCCACCAGGAAGTGCATCGGCATCGCCACGAGGAAGGGCAGCAGCCACAGGCGTACCACCAGCGACCCGCCGTCGACAGCGTGGGCCGTCGCGAGGAGTGCGAGGAAGATTCCGAACCACCGGTATTCGGCGATGATCGCCTTGCGGCTCTTCGGGGCGATCTGCCCCATGTCGTACTGCCAGCGGCCCGGCACGCACTGGACGATGTCACGCACCACGCCCACGAGACGACTCACGTCGAACAGCCCCTTGGCCAGAGCACCCAGGGCGAGCGGCTTGCGGGTGTCGAAGCCGAAGAACTCCGTGTCCTTCGGGGTGCCCAGGTAGCGGTGGTGCTGCAGATGACGTACTCGGTAGTGGCTGTAGGACACCAGCATGGGCGTGCCCAGCGGCACACCGACGATGCGGTGCATACGCGAACTGCGAAATGCCGAATGGTGCAGGCACTGGTGCTGCAGTTCCACCGCGTGGGTGTACGCCGCTCCCAGGATGACCACACCGACCGCGGTCGCCGCGTACGAGGACTGAACGGCGAGCACGATCCCCGCTGCTGTCAGTATGGCGAGCACGCATATCTTGCCGATGAAGACGGCCTCGTCCTTGGCGCTAACGGGTGCCCGCTGAAACAGCAATTGCGGGGAGATCGAGGTTTGGGACATCAGAAACTACCCTCTATTGTCTGGTGATCCTCGGTGAGTTGGTTGGTGATCAGGGCAGCAGGACAGAGCGAGGCGCCCCCACGAAGGGGTCGGCGTACCCTCGCTGTGTCAGCGGCTATACGTGGGCGCCCAGGTCGGTCGACCGCCGCACTCCCGTGCGCAGCAGCGCGGTGGCCAGCAGCGACATGACGGCCATCGAGGCCATCGCCCAGCCCACCGCGTGCACACCGGCGAGCAGCTGGTCGATGCCGCCGGCCAGCGCGGCTCCCAGGCCCTGAGCCACCATCAGGCCGGTGCTGAACAGGCCGAACGCCTGGCCGCGGGTGTCCTCGCGGGTCTGCTGCACCAGCCGCTCCTGCAACGGCAGCAGCGCCGCACAGCCGAAGGCGGACATCGCGACCAGTGCCGCCGCAACCGGGACCGCCGGTGACAGCGGGAACACCAGGAACGGCACCCCCAGCAGCACGCACAGCGGCAGGATCAGCCGGTCCCGCAACGCCACGGGGACGAAGCGTCCGACCACGATGTCACCGGCGAGCATGCCGCCCGCGCCGGCCGCGAGCAGAAATCCGGCGTGGTCCCTGGCGTACGGGATGAACAGCGCCTCGCACCCCGTGACCAGGCCGTTGGGCAGCCACATCATCAGGTAGAGCGGCCGGACGACCGGCGCTGTGAGCAGCTCGCGGTTGATACGGCGGCTGCGCTCGACCGTCTTTCCCGCGGCGCGGGGCGGGCGGTCCGGGAGCGCGGTGCGCGCCATGACGCCGGCGGTGACGCCGACCGTCGCCGCGATGCCGAACAGCCAGGACGGCGACACCACGGCGAGCAGCACGGCCCCCACGCCGTTGCCGATGATCTGCATGCCGCCGACCGTGATGTTCATCGTGGCTCGGGCCAGCACGAACGCGTCCTTCGGCACGATGTCCGACAACAGCGCGATGACGGCCCCCGATGTGGCGGCCATCGCCACATAGCCGCCCGCGAGGATCAGGAGCCGCAGCCACCAGCCCAGACCCGGGAGCGTCTGCAACGCGGCCGTCGTCGTGGACACGCTCGCCATGAAGATCATCGCGGTGCGCGGGCGCATCAGGTCCGAGGTGGCCAACAGGTAACGCACGGCGGCAAGTTGCACGAGCGGTCCGCCGAAGAGGGAGATCGCCGTCAAGAACGACGATCCCGTCTCGTGATACATCGCGGTGCCGAGCGCCAGGCTGGACAGCACGACACCAGTCATCGCGAAGAGGCGGACCACGAACAGGGCCCGGAACTCACTGATCCTGAAGATCTCGCGGTAGGTCGTCATGTGACGGGCAACTGCTCGACGCGAGCCCGCCACTCCTCGACCTGACGCGCCACACACTCCGGCGAGGTGCCGCCGAGACTGCGGCGCGAGGTCACCGAGTCCTCCACACCGAGAACCGCGAACACGCCCGCGTTGATGCGAGGATCGACCTTCTGCATCTCCTCCAGCGACAACTCGTCCAGGCTGCACCCCTGTTCGTCCGCCAGGCGCACCAGTCGGCCCGTGATGTGGTGGGCCTCCCGGAACGGCATGCCGAGCTCACGAGTCAGCCAGTCGGCAAGGTCGGTCGCCGTCGCGTGGGCGGCGCCGGCCGCTGCCCGCATCTCCTCCGCGCGGGCCTTCAGGTCGCCGACCATGCCGATCATCGCCTTCAGGCACAGCTCCAAGGTGTCCGCACCGTCGAAGGTCCGCTCCTTGTCCTCCTGCATGTCCTTGGAGAACGTCAGCGGCAGCGCCTTCATGACCGTCAGAAGGCCGAACAGGGAGCCGTGCACCCGGCCGGTCTTGCCCCGGACCAGTTCAGCGGCGTCGGGATTCCGCTTCTGCGGCATGATGGAGGAGCCGGTCGTCCAGGCGTCCGACAGTTCGATGAAGGCGAACTGCGGCGACATCCACAGCACGATCTCCTCGGCCAGACGCGACAGATGCGTCATGCACATCGAGGCGGCCGAGAGGTACTCGAGGGCGAAGTCCCGGTCCGACACCGCGTCCAGGGAATTGCGCATCGGCCGCGCGAACCCCAGCAGCTCCGCGGTGAGTTCGCGGTCGATCGGGAAGGACGTCCCGGCCAGCGCCGCCGCGCCGAGCGGAGACTCGTTCAGGCGCTCGCGACAGTCACGCAGACGGCCGTAGTCGCGCCCGAACATCTCGACGTACGCCATCAGATGGTGACCGAACGAGACCGGCTGAGCGCTCTGCAGATGGGTGTAGCCCGGCATGATCGTCGCCGTGTGCTGCCCGGCCTGCTCGACCAGAACCTCGATGAGCTGCTGGACCAGACGTAGCGCGCGGTCGTTGGCGTCGCGTACCCAGAGACGGAAGCTCGTGGCGACCTGGTCGTTGCGACTGCGGGCCGTGTGCAGTCGCCCGGCCGCGGCGCCGATCAGCTCGCGGAGCCGGGACTCGATATTCATGTGAATGTCTTCCAGCTCCACCGAGAACGTGAAGTTCCCGGAGGTGATTTCGGTGCGAATCACCTCCAAGCCGTCCTTGATGGCCGTGGCGTCCGCCTGGGAGATGATGTTCTGCTTGCAGAGCATCGTCACATGGGCGATCGAGCCGTCGATGTCCTGCATGGCCATCCGCTGGTCGAAGCCGATGGAGGCGTTGATCTGCTCCATCACTTCGGACATGCCCTCACCGAATCGGCCCCGGATCAATCCGCTGCCCTTGCTCGCCTGGTCGTGCACGTGCTGCGCCGCCTTTCTGAAATGAAAAGAGAAAAAGTGCCTTCAAACCTGCGGCACGCTACCTGACGTCGATGTGGACCCCCGAGACGACCTCCCGGCACAACTCGATCGCCCGCGCGGCGGTCGAGGCCGTGGTCAGCACATAGCCGACCCGGGTGTGGGAGTCCCGGATCTGCGAGATCCGGTCCCCTGCCTTCAGCGGAAGGTGGAACTTGAGGACACCGGGCAACCCCTGCCACCGCTGCGCCCCGCTGATGCCAGCGACTGTCCCCGGCGGCGGCGCGAAGAAACGGATCGCGGCGGCACCGGCGACCGTGGGCGCCGGCTCCTGGGGCCTGACCCGGTCGAGGGACCACTGGACCAGGAGGTCGAGCAGATCATGACCGGTGGCCTGCCTGACGAGTGTCGGGATCGAGTCGCCGCCGACCCGGGTGTGCGTCTCGATGACCTCCGAGCCCGACGGTGTCAGGCGCAACTCCGTGTGGCTGCACCCATCGGTGATTCCCATGACGTCGAGGAACTCGGCGACGTACTCCCGGATCGCTGCCGAATCCTCGGGTTCGAGCGGCGCCGGGACGACGTGACCGATCTCCACGAAGGGGTTCTCCGGGTCGTCGTCGTGAGTGAACTTGCCCGTGATCGCCACCACGTGGTGTTCGCCTGCGCAGCTGAACGCCTCGACCGAGAACTCCGGACCGGAGAGGAACGGCTCCGCGATGTACTCGTCGGCGATCGCGGGCGGCATGACCACCTCTTCGGCCCGGCGGAAGCACGACACATGCTCGCTTCCTCTGCCGTGACGTGGCTTCACGATCACCGGATATCCGTGCTCGGCCGCGAAGTCGCGGATGCCGGCGACGTCCCGCACGACGGCGCAGGGGACGGTGGAGAACGCCTTGTCCAGCAACCACGTCCGCATGGCGAACTTGTCCCGGGTACGGCCGACCACATCCGGTGAGAGGCCCGGAACCCCGAGTGCCTCCGCGATCCGCGCCGCGGGCATCAGCCCGTGCTCCGTCAGGGAGAGCACCGCGCTGAAAGGCGTCTCGCGGTGCATCGCCCGCAACATCGGGATCAGCGACGGGTCGTCGTAATCGGTCAGGACACTGCGCCGCGCGGTGGCGACCAGCGCCTCGTCGTACCCCGTCGGCGTGTCCACCAGCGTGATGTCGGCACCGAGCAGGCGTACGCGGTCGCACAGCCCGGGACCGCCGCCCACGACAATGACCTGCTTTGGATTTTCCATCACGTCGTCCGAATGTACGTTTCCAGGTCGGTCAACGACTCACCGCGCAGCATGGAGAATCCGGTACGCCGATTCACCGAGAAGGGTTCCGCGCCGACGATGACTCCGTCCGGGTCGTCGTGGACGTGCAGCACTTCGACGCTCTCGGGCGGTGTCACCTCGGAGCGCTCGTCGAATGCAAAGCGAATCCCGTGCCAGACGTCTCGCGGTTCGCGTGGAGCCACCTTCCAGTCCAGGCCCGCTCGCGCGTGAAGGTAGGCGTCCTCGAGGGACAGGCCGTGCTGCAGTTCGACGAGCTCCGGCACATGGTCTCCCGCAGGGCGGGCAGCGGCCTCGATGATGCTGATGCGATCGGGAGTCATCTTGAACTCCACGTGCATCACGCCCTGCGCCATGCCCCAGCCCGAGGCCATGCGTTCGATCGCCTCGAGCAGTTCTCGTTCGTGCTGCGTCGGCAGGTCGCTGCCCGAGACATGGCCGATCTCGTAGCACGCCGGAAGCGGTGACACGTATTTCTGCGTCAACGCGTGGGCGACCACCTTCCCGCCCTGCACGACGCATTCGAGGCTGAATTCGGGCCCCGCCACGAACTCCTCGACGAGGGCGCCCGCGCTGAACGCGTAGTTGGTCAGCCGGGACGACTTGAACGCCGACATCTTCGCGAGTGTCTCCTCCACCTCGGCCCGTGAGTCGCACTTGCGCACGAACAGGCTCATGGCCATGTCGACCGGCTTGACGATCACGGGGAAGGTGACGCTCTCCCAGTCGATCGCCTGGCTGTCCTCGGCCGAGGACAGCCTGGCGATCGTCCGTGGCTGCGGAACCCAGTGCTCTTCGAACACCTCCCGCATGAGGGCCTTGTTCCGGGAGGCGCGAATCCTGTCGACGTCGTTGTGATACAGCCCCAGTTCCCGCGCCAGGACGTCCGCCGCGATCACCGCGAACTCATTGCCCGCGGCCACCGCGTCGAACCGCCGCGCCCCGATCTGTGACAGCAGTTCCCCGGGGGAGTCCGACAGCGCGGGCACCCTGATCCACTCGTGCAGTGTGGTGACGTTGTCCCCGACCGTCGAACTCTCGATCGTCACGATCGTCAGCGGCCAGCCCTCACGGTCACAGACCGCGGCAACGCGTTCCAGCGACCATTCGGCGACCGGGTGGAGCAGCAGGACATGCATGTTCACGCACCTTTGGAAGCGTCAAGCGAGGCGAAGTACCGATCGAATCCCACCATCTCCCTGCACCGCCGCACCACTTCGCGCTTGTAGTACTTCTCGTACAGACCGGCTTCGTCCGTGGCGCAGTACGACGGCAGCAGTACGGTCCGCAGGCGGTCACTGGTGTTGGGGCCGCTGAAGTGGGGGGCCAGGGAATGGAACACCAGTACGTCGCCGGCACTCAGCGCGGGGACCTCGATGGTCGACGCGTCCAGCTGAGCCGGTTCGAAGTCGCCCTCGGGGTTGTCCACCGGGCCGGGGAGCAGCTGCTGGTGGCTGCCGCGGTAGAACCCGATTCCGCCCGAGCGCTCATCGCTGGGGAAGAGGTTGATGACCACCGTGCACAGGGTGTCCGGATCCTTGTCGAGCCACTTCCAGTACAGAAAGTCCTGGTGGGCGGCGTAGCCGTGCACGCCCGGCTCTTTCCGGACCAACTTGGCCTTGAGGAGCTCCGCGGGGCCGCCGAGGATGGTCGCCAGCGCGTCCAGGAGGGCCGGGTGCGTCGCAGCCGCGTTCAGCGGCGGCGAGATGTCCAGGACCGGGTCGAGGCGGTCGAAGACGTACTGACCGTCGGGTCCACGTCGGAACTCAGTGCGCAGGTTGAGGTCGTCGTCCAGCCCGTCGAGCTTCCACAGGCGCTCGCATTCGCTCCGGAGACCCTCGACCTCGTCCTCTCCGTACACGCCGGTCAGGACGGTGTAGCCGTCTTTCCAGTACTGCTCTGTCTCCTCCGCCAGATCCGTCGCCGCAATCAACGCTGGACCACCCCTTTTTGTCGAAGATCTACTGGCCCGAAGCTCGTGCTTTGAACTCAGCCAGTCTTGAACGTAGTTGTGCAGCGGCCTCGAGCACGCGGCTCGGAGCCGTTCCTCCCTGGCTGTCGCGCGACGCGACCGAGGCATCGACGGTGATGTCCGGCCATTCAGGGAAGGCCAGCCGCTCGTCGACACCGCGACGCAGTTCCAGGGGCAGCTCTCCGAGCGAACATTGCTGTTCCTCGGCCCGGCGCACCAGCTTGGTGACCAGGTGGTGGGCCTCGCGGAACGGGATCCGTCTCTCACGCGTCAGCCAGTCCGCCAGATCGCCGGAAGTGACGAAGCCGAGATCCGACGAGGTGCGCATCGCGTCCACGTTCGGCCGCATCAGGGTGGCGATGGAGATCGCCGCGTCCAGCGACAGCACCAACGTGTCCGCGGTGTCGAACAGCGGCTCCTTGTCCTCCTGCAGATCCCTGAAGTAGCTTAGCGGCAGCCCCTTGACCACTGTTTGCAGGGCGTGGAGGTTGCCCAGGACCCGGCCGCTCTTGCCGCGTATCAGCTCCGCCGCATCGGGATTCCGCTTGTGCGGCAGAGCTGCTGAGGAACTGACCAGTTCGTCGGGCAGCGAGATCAGGCCGACGGGCTGCGAGGACCAGAAGACGATCTCCGCGCCGAAGCGGGAGAGGCCGAGAGCCACGGACGCACCGGCGCTCAGGAAGTCGAGCGCGAAGCCACGGTCCCCGACGCTCTCCAGCGAGTTCGCCGTCGGCCGGTCGAACCCCAGACTCCGCGCCACGGTCTCCCGGTCGATCGGGAACCCGGTGCCGGCCAGTGCCGCGGAGCCCATGGGGCACTCGTCCTGCAGAGCGCGTAGGAAGCGCAGCCGCTCGGCGTCGCGCAGGAACGTCTCCGCGTAGGCGAGGCAGACATGCCCGAAGGTCACCGGCTGCGCGATCTGCAGATGGGAGAAACCGGGCATCACGCTCGCGGCGTGCTGCTCGGCCTGCGCCGCCAACGCCTCCGCCAGTGCCAGGAGCTTTCCGCTCAGCGCGCTCACCTGATCGCGGATCCAGAGCCGGAGCGCGGTCACGGCGAGATCGTTTCGAGCGCGCGCGGCTCCGAACCAACCCGCGTCGGCCCCGATCTGCGTCTCCAGGTACTGCTCTATCGCGGTGTGCACGTCCTCGGCATCCGGGTCGAGCGGGTCGGCTCCCACCCCGATCTGCTCCTTGAGCAGCTCCAGACCGCGGTGCAGCCCGTCCGCGGCATCCGCCGGAACGATCCCCTGCTTGTGCAGCATCGTAACGTGCGCCTGAGAGGCGGCGATGTCGTACGGCGCGAGTCGCCGGTCGTAGTGCGCGCTCGTACCGATTGCGTCCATGCGCCGGGCGGCCAGGGACCGCTCGTCGGCGCTCATGACAGGACCCCGGAGGCCGGGCGTTCCGCAATCTCGTCCAGGTGACGGTCGAACGCCTCGGTCGTTCCGGTGTTCTTGGCGGCCACCAGGTCCGCCCAGTCGGGGTGGAGGCAGTACAGCAGCAGGGCCCGGGCGATGTGCAGCCGGGCGACGGCCTCCTCATAGATCACCGACTGCGGTCCGTCGATGACCTCGGGCACAACCTCGTCGCCTCGGTAGGCGGGAAGGTTGTGGAGGAAGACCGCGTCCGTACGGGCCTGTGCCATGAGGGCGGGCGTGACGCGGTAGGGGGCCAGGACCTCACGGCGCAGCTCGGCCTCGTGGGCCTTGTTCATCGGGATCCACGCGTCGGCGACCACCACTTGGGCGTCCTTGACGGCGGCCTCCGCGTCGGTGGTGGCGGTGAATCCGGCCAGGTGCGCGGTCTGGTCCGCCGGCAGCGCGAACTTCTCGGGCGTCGCGCAGGTGAAGTGCGCGCCGACCTTGGCGGCGGTCTGTGCGAGCGAGAGGGCGATGTTCGTCCCGTCGCCGACGAAGGCGATGTTGATTCCCTCCACGGCGCCGAACTGCCGCTTGATGGTGAGGAAGTCGCAGAGGGCCTGCGTGGGGTGGTGCTTGTCGCACATGCCGTTGATGAACGGAACCGGGGACAGCGCACAGATCTGTTCCTGGGTGGCGAAGTCGTAGATGCGGCTCAGGAGCACATCATTGAAACCGCCCACCACATTCACGAAGTCGGGCAGGTGCTCCGTCTTCGCCGCGTGGCGTCCGACGCGGGCTTCCGCGCCGTTGTAGTGGATCGCCTGGCCGCCCAGGTCTCCTATGGCCCGTTCGAATGCGGTACGCGTGCGCAGCGATGTCTCGTCGAAGATCATACCCAGGCATTTCCTGCGCAACAAGGCGGGAAGATGGCCGAAGCGCCGGCGGTGCTTTTCGAGGAAGTCGGCAATCTCGATGATGTCCAGCACATCGGTTGCGGTGAGATCGTCGATCGTTAGTAACTGCTTGTGAGTCATGCACACACTTCTCTCGCCTGGGACGTGAAACCGTCCGGAGGGTGTCTACGCCGGTGCAGTCCGCGCGAATTTCGGTCTACAACGCGCCCTTGCGCACGTTTCCCAACTGGCGCAGCCGCAGAGCGTTGATGCGGATGAACCCGGTCGCATCCCGCTGGTGGTATCCGCCGCCCTCCTCGAAGGTGACCAGATCCTGGCTGTAGAGGGAGTTCGGGCTCTTGCGGCCCTCGACGATGACGTTCCCCTTGTAGAGCTTGAGGCGTACGGTTCCGGTGACGCGCTCCTGGCTCTTGTCGACGAGGCTTTGGAGCATTTCCCGTTCCGGGGCGAACCAGTATCCGTTGTAGATGAGTTCCGCATAACGCGGCATCAACTCGTCCTTGAGATGGGCTTCCCCGCGGTCGAGCGTGATGGATTCGATGGCGCGGTGCGCCTGCAGCCAGATGGTCCCGCCGGGAGTCTCGAAGAGACCACGGCACTTCATTCCGACGTACCGGGTGTCGACGATGTCGATCCTGCCGATGCCGTTCTCCGCACCGAGTTCGTTCAGGCGGGCCAGCAGGGACACCGGGTCGAGCGCCTCGCCGTCGATCGCGACGGGGTCGCCCTTCGAGAACTCGATCTCGATGGTGGTCGGCTTGTCGGGGGCCTCTTCCGGCGACTTGGTCCGGACCCAGGCCTCGTCTTCCGGTGTGACCCAGGGGTCTTCGAGTTCCTTGCCCTCGCAGGAGATGTGCAGCATGTTGGAGTCGGCCGAATAGGGGGCCCCACCGCGCTTGTCCTTGGCGACCGGGATGCCGTGCAGGTCGGCGAACTCGATCAGCTGAGCACGGCCAGCCATGTCCCATTCCCGCCACGGCGCGATCACCTGGGTGTCCGGTGCGAGGGCGTAGTAGGCCAGCTCGAAGCGAAGCTGGTCGTTGCCCTTGCCCGTCGCGCCGTGGGCGACCGCGTCGGCGCCCACCTGGCGCGCGATCTCGATCTGTCGCTTGGCTACCAGCGGTCGGGCTATGGGCGTCCCCATCAGGTAATTGCCCTCGTATGCAGCGTTCGCGCGGTACATCGGGAAGGCGTACTCGGATACCAGTTCGTGCCGAAGGTCCTCGATGAAGATGTTCTCGGGCTTGACGCCCAGTGCCAGGGCCCGTTGCCTGGCGGCTTCCAGTTCCTCGCCCTGGCCGAGATCGGCGGTGAACGTGACGATTTCGGCCTCGTACTCGATCTGCAGCCACTTCAGAATGACTGACGTGTCGAGTCCCCCTGAAAAGGCCAGGACGATTTTGCGCGGCTTGGTCATTACCTGAAAGTCCCTCAGCTTCGAGTGGCAATGGGCCGTCAGCAGTCCGTGCGCGCGTGAGCACAGTGTGGGCTGACTCTTTGGCGGTCACGCCGTCCTGTCAGCGGCTCGCTGGACGACCCCGTTCCGTGACAGCGTTCTTGTAGAACGACAAGTAAGAAGTGTCGTAGTTTCCGATTCCCCCCGCTGCGCCTTGCTGCGTAGAGCACGCCACTCGCCCCGTATTGGCGGGTGGTCGTCACCGCTGAAGCGGTTGCCGCCCGCGCAAGAGTCAGAGTGGATGAATGATCATGTGGCTAGCAAGAGATTCTGAGGGTCTTCTCAGGATGTGAGACCGTTCGCCGGCCGATTGGGTACAAGTCGGCTTAATTATGTGGCAGTTGAAGCTTGGATTTCCTGTACCTATCGCCGGTCACCGGGTGCCACCGCCGTCGGGCAGGTGCGCGGCTTTGCCGACGAGCGGCGCTCAGTCGGCAGCGGTGCTGGGTCGGCGCAGATGTGGGGAGTCCGAGGTCGAACAGGAGCCTTCTCTGATCAAGGCTTTGAGCGCGCGCATCGCGTCGACCTCGTGCGCGTTGCGGTCGGAGACGACGATGTTCAGCTTCACGGGCAGGCCCGTGACCACGAACGACAAAGGACGGCACCGCCGGTCGGCCGACAGATGAACCTTGCAGGTCAAACCGCCACGGGAACGGCCCAGGGCCGCCGCCTTCAGCCGGGCCCGCCGCCTGCGCCGCAGCCGGCGGCGCTCCTCGCGCTCCGCATCGGGCTCGGTCTCGGTGTCCTCCGGCGGGGTCACCGCCTCGGCTGCGACCTGCCCTTTTCGCACCTTTCGTGCGCCCCCTTTTCAGCCTCGGCGGCCCGCTCCAGGGCGGCAAGGACCTCCTCGTCCACGACCATGCCGACCGCGTCGTGGTGGGCGCGGGCGGTGGTGGAGTCCACGCTGACCAGGGACAAGTCCGCCTGCCCACGGCGAGCGGCCTCGTCGATCACGGCTTCCATCACGGCTGCGAACACCCCGGCGTCGCGCCACTGGGCGAACCGGTCGTAGACCGTGGACCAGGAGCCGAACACCTCCGGCACGTCCCGCCACGGGCTGCCGGTGCGGAACCGCCAGATGATTCCCTCCAGCTGATCGCGCAGGTGCTCCGGGTAGGGGCCGTACTGCCCGATCGGCAGGTGAGGGCAGATCAACTCCCAGTCGTCATCATTCAGTTCACGTCGCCCCACACCGGTGTTCTACCAGCTCAACCACGATGGTCGGTACCGGTTGGGGAAACCGAGATCACGACTCCGAACAGGCCCTAGTACTACAGGGCTAGATCTTGATCACGGGGTGATGGGAGGCTATGGCTGTGGTCACAACACAGCCCCATGATCCAGATCATTTGTCGGATGCCGTCAGTCCGGCTGATTTAGCCGTCTGGGACCGCGAGTTCACCGCCCTGGGTGAGCGGATGGCCCCGCTCTTCTACCGCCCGGAATCCCAGGAGCATGCCCTTCAGCCCGGATCCACCGGCTTGATTCCGGTGTGATCGTTTCGGGGTTGTGCAGGCCGTGTCGGGGCTGGGCTGCGGATTCGGGCGTGGGGTGGCCGCTGGTCTGCCCAGCTTTTCCACTTGTCTACAGGTATCGGGCCCTTTCGGGCAGGTCGGTCAGGGAGCGTCAGAGGGCTGGTGGTGTGTGCACGGTGCTGAAGAGCTGGGTGAAGTCCTCGCTCCAGGGCCAGCGTTCGGGCAGGTGCAGGGTGAGGTGGCG
>NZ_JAODNM010000181.1 GCF_025464955.1 Amycolatopsis sp.
GACCAGCTCCTGCGTCGCGGCGTCCACAAAAGTGTTCAAGCGCTGGAAAAAGACGTCCACGCCTGGATCAACACCTGGAATGAGAAACCGAAGCCGTTCGTGTGGAAGAAGACCGCGGAGGAGATTCTCGATTCCCTCGCACGATATCTCTCACGAATTTCCGGCGCAGGACAGTAGCGATGCGTGCGAGGTCGTGGCATCTGCGTCGTGAGATTCACCCGATCGCGGGCACCGGAGTCGCTGGACCCAAAACTGAGCAACGCCGCTTGCGCGGGGAGAACACTCCGGAAACCTGCTGGGCGAACTCGGAGGCTGTGCTTTTCGGCTCCCGTAACGAAAAAAGCAATGGACGTCACGGTGGAACCTGCAGTAAGGCGGCGATCACGGGCTGGGGCAGCCCAGTTCGTGATCGCCAGGGACAGACCTGCCGGTCCTACTACCGGGCGCAGCGTCAGGGTTCGCCTCGCCGTTGCAGGCCGGCCAGCCAGCGCTGTAAATCGAGTAAGGCTGACTCGGCAGGTCGTGTGGGGCGTTGTCGGTATGGCAATGGGCCTGCTAGCGCCCAATACTGACTTCCGTTGTGACTCAGCGAACTTTCGGTATTTCTGGGAACCTCAAGCCTCAGGTCACGCTGCTCGGCGCAGCCACAGTTGTTGATCCGTGCGAGCCTCGATCGTCTGGGGGCGGTTTGCTTATAGTTCGGGTGGTGGAGGTGATATCATTGCAAAATTGTCAGTTCGAACTGCCTTGACTGTAAAGGAAAATTCGTGGCGCAGAAGGTGCACGTCTCGATGGTGGACGACATTGATGGCGCGGAAGCGCATCAGTCGGTGAAATTCGGCCTTGACGGAATTGAGTACGAGATTGATCTGTCGGATGACAACGCGGCGGATCTTCGTGACTCGCTGGCCCGGTTTGTCGAGTACGCACGACGTACCGGAGGCAGGAAGGTGCAGCGCTCGGCCGGGGGAGGCGATGAGTTGCTGCCGGCTCGACGTGAACGGACTCAGCAGATCCGTTCGTGGGCACGGGAAAATGGCTACGCCGTCTCTGAACGGGGGCGAATTTCCGCTGAAGTGCTGGATGCGTTCACTGCGGCCGAAACCGCCGCCGAGGCTGAGCCGGTAGCGAAGCCGGTCTCTCGACGGGCGCCGCGCAAAGTGGCAGCGGCGGCGACGTCGAAACGGGGTCGCCACTGACCACCTTGGCTGACGAGGTGTGCGCGGACTAACTCTGGTCGCTGGCGTGGTGCGCGCAGGTTCACGCGCACCCCTTCTCGACGGTGGATGCGTGTGGGGAAGACTTGTTGCTTTGTGTCACCTGTTCGCTGGCTTGGACCACGTCGCAGGTGAGGGGAAGACCGCGCGATCGCCGCAGTCTGGAGTGATCACGAGGGGCAACCCCCGCGAGTGCGGGGAAGAGGTGTCATTCGTGCTGGTAGGCAAGGCCGTACCAGGACCACCCCCGCGCGTGCAGGGAGGACTCGGTCGTGACGATCACCGTGGCCGGGCTCGCGGGACCCCCGCGTGTGGGGAAGCGGTGCTCGTCGTCCTCGCGGTGTTCGGGGTCTCGGGGAAACCCCCGCCCCTGAGGGGAAGAGAAGATCGAGCTTACTGCTGAACGCATCCGGGAGGGGTCACCCCGCGCGTGCGGGGAAGACTGCCAGTTCCAGGTCATCTGACCTCGGGCGTCGGGACCACCCCCGCGTGCGGGGAAGACGGGTTTCCCACCGACGTTCCCCCAATGGTTCGAGGGACCACCCCCGCGCGTGCGGGGACGCCGCTTACTGACCTGCAGTTACGGTGACGATACCAGCGTTTTTTATTCACTTCGTGTGGAGATGGCGACTAGGGCTTGCGCCGGGACAGCGCCATCGGTAGCCGCTTCCAGCGGATCTGCCCGACTGCAGGGGTGTCTGAGGAGTCGCTAACCATAGGTATTGAGGGCCTCCGCCTTGTTGGCAGAGGCCTCAAAGGACCCAACTGGCGTCCGAACGTCGCTGGAATGCCGTGCCTCACGCCCCTGTGGGGGTGCCCGTGGGGTGCCCGGACGCGCAAGGAGCACAGTTGATCAATCGGGATGGCGTGGGACTCGAATGTCTCTGACCTGCAGGTATCGGGACTGGCGGGTTTTGCCAGGTAGGGGCAGTCACGAGACCTGTGGAACTTGTAAACAGGAGGTCAGGGGTTCGATCCCCCTTGCCGGCTTCAGAACGAAGTCAGGAAAGTCCAGCTCGACCCCGGATCACTGCACGAGCAGTACGCGCGCGAGGGTTGCGGCGATCCAGTCCTCTGCGTCCTGACCGGACCAGCCCCGATCCTGGACGAGGGAGCGGAAGACGTCGTAGGTGGTGATCGCGTACATGATGTCGGCGGCGCGTTCGGCACTGAGTCCGGGCTGCAGGGCGCCGCGCTCGGCGAGTGCCGGGGTGATGTGGCGTGGTCCGTCGTAGCGGCCGCGTTCGGCCTTGGCCAGGAAGGTGCCGACGTCCGGGTCAGCGGCCGCGGTCACCCGCATCACGTCCAGCAGGCCCATGTAGCGCTCCGACACTGTCCGCATCTCGTGGGCATAGAGGGCAAGTTGGCGGGCAGGGTCTGGCTCGGCGAACAGCTCCGTCACCCAGGCGCGCTCCGGTGGGGGCGTCGTGGCCAGTTCCGAGGGGCCGGCGACGACCAGTGCGGCGGCCTCGGCCAGCACCGTGACCTTGTTCCCGAACGCCTGGTAGATGGTCTGGACGTGGACACCTGCCTCGTCGGCGATCGTCTGCAGGGTCGTCGCGGCGTATCCGTGGGTGGTGAACAGCCGCGCGGCGGCCTCGGCGACTCGACGGCGCGTGGCTTGGCGACGGCTGTTGCCCGGATCTGCGGAGCTTGACATGTCCGCCAGCATACCTATAGTTCACTATATAGTCAGCTATAGCTCAGCGAAGGGTGTCGCGATGCGTGCTCTCTGTCCGACCACACCGATGGAGGGCGTGTTCGCCCCGGTGGTTCCGCTGGCCACAGCCTTGGTCGCCGAAGGTCACGACGTGCTCGTGGCCACCGCGCCCGACCTCATCGACCGGGTCCGGGCGACCGGGCTGAACGCGGTGCTCGCCGGGCCGTCCGCCCCTGAATCCGCGGCGCGTGCCTTCGCCGACCCGGAGTTCGCCGCAGGCGACCAGCCGTGGCGGGTCGGCGCGGTGATGTTCGCCCGCATCATGGCCGCCGAGAAATTGCTGACACTGCAAGCGATCGCCAAAGAGTTCGCCCCCGACCTCGTCCTGCACCCGCCGGTCGACCTGGCCGCGCCCCTGCTCGCGGCCGGTCTGGGCGTGCCGTCGATCACCTACGGCACCGGGTTGCTGCTCGAACCCGAACTGGTCGCCGCTATGGCGGGCTGGGTCAGGCCGCTGTGGCTGGCCGCCGGCCTGGAGCCCGATGACAACGCCGGGCTGTACCGCTACGGCTACCTCGACCCGGTGCCGACCAGCCTGCAACCCGCCCTCGGCCCGGCTGCCGGTTGCGTACGCCCTATCCGTCCCACCGTGCCGGGGTCTGTCGACGACAGCCTTCCCTCGTGGGCGGAAGGACTCGGCAACCGCCCAGTGGTCTACGTGTCGCTCGGCACCGTCCCGATCTTCAACCAACCCGAGACCTTCGCTCCGATCCTGGAGGCCCTTGGAGGCGAAGACATCGACGTCGTCGTCACTGTCGGGAACACCAATGACCCGGCCGCCTTCGGGCAGCTCCCAGCCAACGTCCGTCTCGAACGGTGGCTTTCGCTGGCAGCGCTGCTCCCGCTGTGCGATGCCGTGGTCTGCCACAGCGGCGCTGGTACGACGCTGGCCGCTTTGGCTCATGGCCTTCCGCTGGTGCTGCTGCCTCGGGGTGCGGACCAATTCCCGACCGCGGCGGCTTGTCGCCGTGCCGGGGTGGCTCAGGTGCTCAGTCCTCAGGAGATCACCGCCGACGCTGTTCGCCGCAGTGTCCACAGTGTCTTGAACGGTAACGATCATCGCGATGCGGCAGCACGGCTACGGAAGGAGATCGAGGAAATGCCATCCGTCGAGTCGGTTGCCCGGGAGCTGGTGAAATGTTCGCAGTAGCGGAAACGGCAGCGGTTTTGCGGGTGGTGCTGGCCGAGCGGCAACCTGTGATGCGTGCGGCACTGCAGATCTTGCTATCCACTGTAGACGATCTGACGGTGGTGGCCAGCGTGGACGACGTGGGGGATTTGGTTCGGACGGTGGCTTCGCATCAGCCGGACGTCGTGATCCTGGACGTCGGAAGCTGCGTGACCATCGCGGAAGTACTGCGATCGGTACCCGGTGTGGCAGTACTCGTCTTCACCGCCTCGGAGGACACCGCGTCGCTGTGTTCGGCACTCCGTACCGGTGCCCGCGGCTATCTGCTCAGAACCACCGAACCCGCGGCCATCCTGCAGGCGATTCAGGGCGTGGCGACGGGATCGGTGATCCTCGGCCCGTCCGTCGCGGCCAAGCTCTCCGAGCTGCTGTCCACGACACCGCCGCCGGATTAGTACCCGTTTCCGGACCTGGCCGGTCGAGAGCGCGAGGTGCTCGAGCTGATCGCCACCGGAATGAACAACTCGGCTGTCGCGCGGCACCTGAGCCTGTCCCCGAAGACGGTCCGGAACTACATCTCGTCGATCTTCACGAAGCTCCGCGTCGCCGACCGCTCGGAGGCGATCGTCCGCGCCCGTACGGTCGGCCTCGGGCTGTCGGGGCAGCTCGCCGGAGCTGTCTCGCACTGACCGTTCAGTTCTGCAGGACGTAGCCCAGGCCCCGCCCGGTTTGGAGCATCGGGGGCTGCCCGAGCTTCTGGCGCAGCTGTGCGATCACCACGTCGAGCACGTTAGCTCGTCCCATGCGGCGGCGATCAGCGTCGCGCGGGGGGACCTGGCCGCCGGCCTCGGTGAGCAGGCGTTCGAGGACCGCGAAGCCTGGCGTGACATCAGGCGACCAGCTCCGCCATCGCGAACGGCTTGACCAGGTAGTCGTCTCCCCAGGTCAGCCCGGCGATGCGGTCGGTGACGGCGTCGCGGGCGGTGAGGAAGAGGACCGGCACCGCCCAGCCGGTGCGGCGACGCTGTTCGAGGTAGTCCAGCGAGTCGCCCGAGGGCAGCATCCGGTCGAAGACCACGCCGTCGTAGGCGTTGACGCTCAGTGCCTCGTCGGCGTCGGCCAGGTCGACGCCGAACCCCACGCCGCGCAGCGACACCTCGAGGGCCACTCGGAGGTTCTCGAGCACTCGGACACGCCTGTCTTCTTCGTCCACGGCACGGATACTCCCGACCGGTGGCAGCTGGTCGTCGTCGACAGTTTCGACGGCGTCAGCTGGACACCTGGCACCAGCTATCGGCGGCTGGTGCTCAGCATTGCTACTGGTCACCACTTGTGAGCGTTGCGGGTCGGCCAGAACGCTGACAAGGTTTGCGGTGGTCCGGTGGGGTGGGTTGTTCACCCCGTTGGGCTTCAGCGCGGCGCGTCCTCGCGTGGCGAGGAACAAATCGGGCAGGTCGGCGCCGGCGTGGCGTGTCCGGGCTCGCAGATATCGGGTGAGGACTTGGCCGCTGCGTTCCCCGAAGGGAATGGTGCGTTGCCGGTCGCCTTTTCCTCGGACGGTGACCAGATCACGGCTGAGATTGAGTGACTCCAGGGGGAGGGTGGTGATTTCGCTGAGTCGGCCTCCGGAGTCGAGCAGGAGCCGGATGATGGCGGTGTCGCGCCGGTCGAGGAATGTCTTGCCGTTGCAGGTGGCGGAGTAGTGCGGCGAGTTCGTCGTCGCGGACGATGGGGATGAGTTTGCCGGGTTGGTTCGGTTGGGTGAGTTTGGCCATGGGGTGGCGTTCGAGTTCGTCCTCGTCGATGAGGTATTTGAACAACTGCTGGATGCATTTGTATTTGTTGAGGGCGGTGGCGGCGGAGCGGGTGTCGATCATCCAGGTGATGAACCAGTCGACGTGCTTGCGCTCGACGTCGGTCGGGTCCTGGGCGGCGTCGCTGTCGTCGTGGGGGTCCATGCCGGTCGTGGCGAGGAACGCGGGCAGGTCCGGGCCGGCGAGGAACTCGGCCAGTTGTGTGACAGCGAGTTCGTAGTTGTAACGGGTGGTGTGGGGCTTGTCCTGGGCGCGCAGGCTGCGGACCCACTCTTCGACGTAGGAGCGCCAGGCGGGCTCGGTGGGGCGTGGTAGACCCTGTTTAGTCAAATTCGTGCTCATCGGTAAAGCCTCCAGGCAAGGTGTCACTGAGCGCTGTGCTAGACCGAACCGACACCGAGGAGCACACAAAAAAACGGGTTTCCGCAGCTGCGAGCTGCGGAAACCCGTTGTCCGGTCGGGATGACAGGATTCGAACCTGCTACCCCTTGACCCCCAGATTCGGAGTCGGGCTGTTCAGATCGATCCTTCCCGACCGACTACGCCGCTCTGCTGTGCGCCTCGTGGAGCAGCCGTGCTGCGTCCGGGTTGGCCATGGCGCGCCCCATGTACACGTTCTGGGTCATCGAGGGGTTGGCGTGGCCGAGTTGATCGGCGATCTGGCGTGCACTCTGTCCGGCTCGGTCGAGCGCGGTCGCGACACTGCGGCGGCCTACGTGCAAGGTGAACTCCGGATAGCCGATCCGTGCCCGCATCGCCCTGACCGCGCGTTGAACACCAGAAGGCGCTCGCCAGCCGAGGACGCCCGAAGGAAAGACCGGGTCTTCGTCGATAGCGTCGGCTGGTCTCCTGACCAGGAGCAATGTGAGCAGGTAGTCGGGGATCCCGAGGATGCGGTTGGACTTCGGAGTCTTGCCCTCGTGCCGTACGAGGCCTTGGCCGCTGATGGCCACTATGTTGCCGTTCACCCACAGCGAGCGCGGCGGGATCTCCTGGTTGTCGACAATGATGGGTCGGTCGGTGAGGTTGACGTCGCGCCAGCGGACTGCGATGGCTTCGCCGAAGCGCAGGCCGGTGCCGAAGACGAACCGGATCAGGTCGGGAAGATCTGCTCTGACCGCGCGCTTGTCGGCATCCATCTTGCGCAGGAAGTCCATGAGCTGGGCATCAGTGAACGTGATCTTGCGGCGCTTCCTGCCGTTGTCGTCGATGGTCTCGAGTTCGCGGCACGGGTTGTGGCGGAACACGTCATGGCGCACCGCGACCTGCAGTACGCCCGAGAGTGCCGTTCTGATGCCGCGCAGAGTGCCGGCGGAGAGGTTTCCGCGGTCTTCCAGGTCGTCGAAGAAGTCCTCGATTCGCCCGACCGTGCACTCCCCGAGGAGCAGTTCGCCGAGTGCAGGGAGGATGTGGATCTTCAGCCGACTGCGGTAGCGGTCGTAGGTCGTGCCTCGGCGACGGCGGTGGATCCTGTCGATCCAGATGGCCGCCGCGTCCTTCAGCCGCGATTCGAGCGTGAGCGTCGTGCCGGACTTGCGGCTGGCCCGGGTCTGCAGGGCGTCCAGCAACCTGCCGATCGCGTCGTCTTCGGTCGTGTCTTTGCGTTCGACCTGGGCGGTGTGCCCGTCGTACCCGCGGTACAGGGCGTAGGCGCGCCAGCGCTCAGGCTGGACGACCTTGCCTTCCTCGTTGACTGCTGATGGGACGAACTTGGTATGGATCTCTCCCCAAGTGCCCAGCTCCATAGGTGTACGTGCCATGGTGTGGCCCTCCCCGACCATCGCCGTCACTTAGTTCTGGCTAAGTTCTGGCTACGGTCAGTCTAGCGACCAGGGGAGGAGGTGCCACAAACCTCTGACCTGGCCTTAT
>NZ_JAODNM010000016.1 GCF_025464955.1 Amycolatopsis sp.
AGCGTGTCGGACACGTCACCGAGCCAGGCACTCCACTCACCACACTGGCCCAGTTCCACGACTACCTGACCGCTTCGGGCATCACACCGGAAGACCCCAACAAACCAACGCTTTAATTATCGGCAAGACCTAAGTTCCAGGCATTGGCGTTGAACGCCACAAGGATGGCCCCGAGGGGTCCTTTGCTCCGGCCGCCAGAGGGGCCGTCAGAGGGCGCGGAGGCCTTGCAGGACGCGTTCCATGAACTCGCGGGACGAGCGGTCGCCGAGGGACAGGCCGGTCTGGTGGATGATCACGAGCCCGGCGTCGGCCATGTCGCCGGCGAGCACCTTGACCACGCCCAGTGGCAGGCTGAGGTATGCGGCGATCTCGGCCACCGAGCGGGCGTCGGCGCACAGGTCGCAGATCGCGCGGTACTCGACGGGGGCGGCGCCGCGGTTGGAGCGGCCGAGGTCGCTGGTCGACACCATCGCTTCGAGGGCCAGGTCGTGATCCGAGCGGGTGCGCCCGCCGGTGCGAGCGTAGGGGCGGACACGAGAGCGCGGCTGTGACGACTGTGCCGACTGCGACGACTGCGTCGCCGGAGACGAGGACGGCGTCGGAGCGGCTACGCGGCGCTGGCCGTTGGCCTGGACCTTGACCAGCGTCGACACCCGGCTCAGGTCGAACCGGCTCGGTGAGTCCAGGCCTTCACGCTCGGCTCCCCGGTGCAGCATTTCCCAGGCACCGGTGCTCTCTTCGTCCTGCCGCGAGGTGCTCATCGAGTTCTACCCACGCACGCCGCCCTGGAGCTGCGCGCGCAGCTCCGGGGTCAGTTGCTGGCCGACTCGGTCCACCAGCAGCGTCATCTCGTACGCCACGGTGCCGATGTCGCTGCCGGGCGCGGCCAGTACGGCCAGGCACGATCCGTCGCTGACCGACATGAGGAACAGGTACCCGCGCTCCATCTCGACCACGGTCTGGTTGACCGCGCCGGCTTCGAAGCACCGGGCGGCTCCCTGGGTCAGGCTGATCAGCCCGGACGCCACCGCCGACAACTGCTCGGCACGGTCCTGCGGCAGGCCTTCCGACGGCGCGAGAAGCAACCCGTCAGCCGAGACGACCACCGCGTGGGCGGCGCCGGGAACTCGCCGCACGAAGTCCGTGATGAGCCAGCCGAAACCGCCGGACTGCTGGCCGGAAGCCGTCACTGCCCCTCCTCACTGCCGTTCGACACGCGCATCGGCGCGTAACCCGCCGTAAGCGTATTCGTCCCGCCAAACGTGTCGACCCGGCTCCCCGGTACCCGAGTTACACCCACCGTAGGCAGGTGGGCGCGGACCGCATCGACACATGGTGAACCGTGCATTGTTGCGTGACCGGACCACACCGGACCAGAACCGATCTTGGAGCATGTTACCGCAGGTGGAACGGCATTTACCGACACTGGACCAAACAGGACACCGGCATCTTCGACACTCGGCGGGGCTGTCCGGCAGCCTCCCGGGTGACATCACTCCCCAATGCGGGTGAAGCCTCCGGAGTTCACTCCAACGGCCGCACCGAGACGGGTTTTTCACCCAGCAGGTGGGTCTTTCTAGCCCGCCTGCAAGGCCGCGTCGTGCTCGATCGCGTGCTGCACCACCGAAATCAGCACCTGCTTGGCCGAGTCCCGCTCGCGCGCGTCACAGGCCATGATCGGTACCGAGGACGAGATCGTCAGCGCGTGGCGGACGTCCTCGATCTGGTGATGCAACAACCGATCGAAGCAGTTGATCGCCACGACGTAGGGCAGGTTCCGGTTCTCGAAGAAGTCGATCGAGGGGAACGCGTCGGCCAGCCGCCGCGTGTCCACCAGTACGACCGCGCCGATGGCGCCGATGGCAAGGTCGTCCCACATGAACCAGAACCGGTGCTGCCCCGGCGTACCGAAGACATAGAGCACGAGGTCGGAGTCCAGCGAGATCCGCCCGAAGTCCATCGCGACCGTGGTGGTCGTCTTGTTCGGCGTCGCCGAGTTGTCGTCGACGTCCGAACTCGCTTCGGTCATCAACGCTTCGGTGGTCAGCGGGTCGATCTCCGAGACCGCCCCCACCAGCGTGGTCTTTCCGGATCCGAATCCGCCGGCGACCACGATCTTCGCCGAGGACGTCGGGCCGGTGACCGCCGACGTGTTCGCGTCGGAGTCAAATTCTCCGAAGGCCACTGAGCACCCTCTCCATGAACTCGATACTCGGCCGGTCGCCCACCGCGGTATTCCCGGAGTGCACCAGAACCAGCCCTAGGCCTGCAACGTCACCAATCAACACACGCACCACGCCGAGCGGCAACCGCAGCAGGGCCGCGACCTCCGCCACCGAGCGGGTGTCCAAGCAGAGATCACAGATCGAGCGGTGTTCGGGAACCCGGACGCGGTCGAGCAGCCGTCCGTGCTCACTGGTCGAGATCAGGGCCTCGATCGCGAGGTCCTGGGTGGGCCTGGTCCGGCCCCTGGTGCGGAAGTACGGCCGCACCAGACCGGAACCCGGCTCGGGGTCGGGGTCGGCGAACTCTTCGAACCGCTCGTCGACGTACTCGGTGCTCGCCTGCGTCGGCAAGGCCGCCGCGAGCGGGTTTTGTTCGTCCAGACCGAAGGAAGGGTGCTCAGAGGTGTACAGCGGACCGCTGGTGCCACCGAACAGTTCGGAGCCGGGACCGCCGAGCAACCGCTCGCGGAAGTCCTCGACGCTGAAGTCGGCCGGTCCGGGGCCGGTCACGGTCTCGACCGGCGCCAACCACGTCGCCGGTTCTTCGACCGGGTTCTCCTGCTCGGAGCCGCCGGAACGGCGCGAACGCCATTCACGGTCAACCTTGTCCCGGAACGACTTCCAGGTTTCCGGTGGGACCGGAGTACCCGTCTCGTCCCGCCGGTGGCCGCCCGAAAAGTCGTCACCGGACCGGTCGTTGCCTCTCGCACGCCCGTCGTTCATGACCTTCTCCTCGGTGTCCGCGCGATTCAGCGACGCACCGCGCCCTGCAACTGGGCACGCAGTTCCGGCGTCAGCTGCTGACCGACCCGATCGACCAGCAGTGTCATCTCGTAGACCACCAGTCCGATGTCGCTGTCCGGCGAACCCAGCACCGCGAGGCACGAACCGTCGGACACCGCCATGATGAACAGGAACCCGTTCGCCATTTCGACGACCGTCTGTGCGACCGTGCCGCCCTCGAACACCTTCGCGGCGCCGCGGGCGAGACTGGTCAAACCCGAAGCCACCGCGGCGAGCTGGTCGGCGCGGTCCTTCGGCAAACCCCGTGAGGACGCCAGTAACAAACCATCCGCGGAGACGACCACGGCATGCGCCGCGCCCGGCACCCGATGCACGAAATCGGTGATGAGCCAGGCAAACGTGCCCGACTGACCCGATGACTTACCCGGTTGCGCCTGGTTGTTGGGCTGCGCCTGGCCCCCCGGCTGAACTGCACCCGCCCGTGTCACTGCCACTCCTCACTGCTGTCTTCGGACGAGGAACTCATGCTCCCGCCGCTCACCGAAACACCCTCGTCGGCTCCCCTGCCGGCCGCCGGCTGCTCTTTCATCGCATGCCGGCCGGAGGTGTACCCGCGCTGGAAACTCGCCATCCGGCTCCTTGCGGCTGTCGCCGACCTCGCGATCGACGCCTTGCCCGGCAGACCGGCCGCGACATCGGCGAACACGTCCGGCTGTTCCGGGGTGTTCACCGACCCCGGCACCAAGTATGCGTTGGGCACCCGCTTGGGCAACCCGGCCGGGGTGATTTCCTCGTCCTTGGACTCGAGTAGCGCCTGCGCCGCCTGCCAACCGCTGTCCGACGCGCTTTGCCAGCTCGAAGCTTCGACCGGTTCGATCCGCTCCTCCTCGCGACTGACCTGCGGGGACCCGAATCCCTCCAGGCCGCCCAAGTCATCATGACCGCCCGAGCCCTCGTCCGCGACCGTCGAGGCCGATGACGCGTACTCGGCGAAGTCGGTGGACGGCGCCTGCGCGGCCTCGGCAGCGCGTTCAGCGGACTCCGCCTCGTCACCGTCTTCACTGAACCAGCGCGAAAGCACCGACTGGTAGATCGGCAGCCGCCTGGTCGGGACGTCGTCCTCGAGCGCCGTCGAACCCGTTTCATACGCGGGCTCCGCGGGCTCGGGCTCCTCCGCCGGCGTGACCGGAACGTACTTCGGCTGGCGTTTCGGCAGCACCAGCGGCGTGTACTGGGTGTCCTTCGCGTCGTCGTCGCCGGACGCACCTTCGCCGTTGACGTAGGTGTGGTCCTCGCTCGTCGGCCAGGCCGGCATGCTCTCCGCCGGTTGCCGGACCGGCAGATCGGACGCACTCGGGATCGACGTCGGCAGCGGGTTCGGCGCCGACGTCGGCGAGCTCAGGAACGCCGCGTTGTTGCCGCCGACGAGGTCGTCCAGGCTGATCGGCTTTTCGAGCGGGGTCAGCCCGTTCGCGTCCTTGACCGGCGCTGCCGGCGAAGACGACAGCGGTGCCGGCGAGTCCGGCGGGGTGTACGGCTGCAAGCCGCTCTGCGTGGAGTCCGCGTACGACCGGCTGGACGAGTCCTCGAACGACCGGTTGATCGGCGGGATGGACTGACCGGAGGTCTCGGACCGCGACGCGCTCTGCAGCAGCCGCGGGTCGACCCGGACCGAGGTGAGCAGGTTCGCGGGCACCAGGACCCTGGCGATCACGCCACCTTCGATGTCCTCGTTCTCCCGCAGGCGCACCTCGATGCCGTGGCGCTGGGCCAGCCGCGCGACCACGTACAGGCCCATCCGCCTGGTCACCGAGACGTCCAGGTCCGGCGGGTCGGCGAGGCGCTGGTTGACCTCGGCGATCTGGTCCTCGGACATGCCGACGCCGTGGTCGGTGACCTGGATCGCGAGGGCCTTCTTGCGCGTGACCACCGCGCGGACGGTGATCTTGGTTTCCGGCTCGGAGAAGTACGTCGCGTTGTCGAGCAGTTCCGCGAGCACGTGCACGAGGTCGTGGATGGTCAGGCCCTGGACGGCGACGTCGGGCACCGCGCCGACCTCGATCCGCGCGTACTGCTCGATCTCCGAAACCGCGGCGCCGATGACGTCGGCGGCAGGCACCGGCTTGGGCACGGACTTCGCGAGGCCGGCACCGGAGAGCACCAGGAGGCTTTCACCGTTGCGCCGCAGCCGGGTGGCCAGGTGGTCGAGCTCGAACAGGCTCGCCAAGTGGTCGGGGTCCTGCTCATCGGCCTCGAGCCGGTCGATGACCCCGAGCTGGCGTTCCACCAGCCGCTGGGACCGGCGCGAAAGGTTCACGAAGATGCCGTTGACGTTCTCCCGCAGCAGAGCCTGCTCGGACGCCATCCGGACGGCCTGTTCGTGCACCGCGTCGAACGACCGCGCGACCTCGCCGATCTCGTCGCGCGAGGTGATCGGAACCGGGGTGACCGCGCGCTGGGACGCCCGGATCGGGTCCGGGTCGTCCAGGATCGCCTGCACGGTTTCGGGCAGCCGGGTGTAGGCGACCTCGAGGGCGGTGGTCCGCAGCACCCGGAGCGGACGCAGCATCAGCCGGGCGATCGCGAGCATCAGGATCAGCGCGACGATCAGCGCCGCCAGCACGATCCCGATCTCCCACCACGCCGAGGAGGTCACCGAGCTGGCCAGGCTGTTGGCCTGCGTGCGCATGTCGTTGAGCAGGCTGGTCTCGACCGCGCGCAGCTTGTTCGACGAGACATTGCTGTCGGTGGCGAGCTGGGCGCTGTTGATGTTCGGCGGCTCTTGGTTGTTGTTGGCCGCGAGCGACTCCACCCGGATCCGCTGCCGGTCGTCGACCTCGGCGCCGCTGTAGGTGTCGGTGTAGAGCTGTTCCTGCTGCGGGGTGGCGTTCGCGGAGAACTGGTCGATCGCCGCCTGCCCGCTCGCTTCACCGTCGATGACCTGCTGCAGGAGGTCACCGGGGAACTCGTTGTGCAGCACGCCGATCTCGAGGGCGGCGTCACCGCGGGCGATGAACTCCTTCGCCTCGGTGAGGGACTGCGTGACGGTCGCCTGGCGGAGCAGTTCACGGTTGGTGACCGACGTGGTCACTTCACGACCGAGCTGGACCAGCGAGCTCAGGATCGCGGAGTAGGCGTTGAGCGCCGAGGCGTCGGAGTAGGACGAGGTGCCGATCGCGCTCCGCAGGGCCTTCAGCGCGTCCAGCCGCTGCAGACCCTGGTTGTACCGGTCCTTGGTCGCCTGGTCGGTGTCCAGCTTGCTCGCCGAGGAGTGGAGATCGGCGACGAAACTGTCGACCTTCGCGATCTCGCTGTCCAGCGGAGCCTGCTGGGCAGGGTCCTTCGACGCGATCCGGATGACCGACAGCACGCGTTCCTGCTGCAGTTCGTGGATGGTGGCCGTCACCTTGATGGCGAAGTCGACCTGGCTGACGGTCTGCTGGAACTGCTGGGCTTGCTGGAGTTCGTCGGTGGCCCGCAGGCCACCAAGCACCAGGGCGGTGAGCGTGGGCACGATCAGGATGACCGCGAGCTTGCTGCGCAGCTTCCAGTGGCGCACGCCGAACAGCGAGCCGGTCCGCTTGACCGCTCGTTCCTTGCCCGGCTGGTCCGCGGGCACGTTGCCGTGCGCGGAGTCGCCTCCAGCCCCCGAGGTGTCTTTTGTCGGCACCGCTGCTGTCCTACCGTCGTTTCGCGAGCTGAAGACGTCTTCAGCGTTCTGGTCGACCACTACCGGACACCCACCTCAGTGGGACGATCGGCGTTCGCCGATCTTGAGGTGCGGGGTACGGACGGACGGGTTCGGATCAGCACCGTACGTTCCGCTCGGCCATCCGTGGGGCTCACTCTCACTACAATTGATGGTCTGTACCTGATCGCAGGAGCAGAGGGTAGCGAACACATCGCGAAGATGTAAGCCTTCTGGCGGTGGGGTAGTCAATTGTGAGGCAGGACCTGGGGGCACAGCGTAAGGACGATCTTCTCGCCGAACACCGTGAGTTATCAAAACAGGACCAGACCCACAGAGTCACTCCCTGTGGTCCACATTGCACCCGTTGTCTCCAACAGTTTCACCCTATCAGGTGATACAGGTCACCTTTGGACCCGAACCGAACACCGACTGTACGGTAGCCGCGCCGTTCTCTAGAGTAGCCGCGCGACCGGTTCATGTTCCTCGCCGACGCAGTACATGGGGCATCGCGTTAACTAGCCACCCGGTCCACAAGACCGTGACCAGCTACAAGGAGCTTGTTGTGCTTCGACACGTCATCACCGCCCGGGGGACGAGACGGCGCGCCGTTCTCGGCCTGACCATGGCCGCACTGCTGGCGGCGGGGTCGCTCACCGGCTGCAGTGCCCTCGGTGGCTCCACCAACTCGTCGTCGGGCAACGCCAGCGTCGAAAAGTCGACCATCAAGGTCGCCATCCTCCCGACGATCGACCTGTCGCCGCTGTTCCTGGCGCAGAAGGAGGGGTACTTCAAGGCCGAGGGCCTCAACGTCCAGATCGTCAACGCGGCCAGCGGCCAGGCGACCCTGCAGAAGGTGATCAGCGGCGAGGTCGACATCGCGTTCGCCACGTACGTGCCGTTCTTCCTGGCCAAGAGCAAGGGCGTGGCGGACATCAAGCTCGTCGCCGACTCCGTGTCGGCCAGCCCGAACAGCAACCTCATCGTCACCAGCCCCAACTCGTCGGTGAAGACGGTCAAGGACCTCGCGGGCAAGCGCATCGGCGTCACCGCGACCGGGACCGCGTCGGACACGCTGACCAAGGCGATCATGAAGGCGAACGGCATCGACTACACCAAGGTGCAGTTCGTGCCGACGCCGTTCCCGAGCATGGCGGCCGCCCTCACCCACGGCGACATCGACGCCGCGTACATGGCCGAGCCGTTCATCACGCAGGCCGAGAAGAGCATCGGCGCGGTCAAGGTCGTCGACGTCGCGTCCGGGCCCACCGAGAACTTCCCGATCGCCGGCTACGGCGCGCTGGCGAAGTTCCTCACCGAGAACCCGAAGACGGTCGCCGCTTTCCAGCGCGCGATGAAGAAGGCCTCGGACCAGGCCTCCGCCGACCGCGCGAAGATCCAGCCGCTCATCGTCTCGGACGCCAAGGTGGACGCGGACACAGCCGCGCTGGTGACCCTGCCGAACTACCACTCGACAATGGACCCGTCGCGCCTGCAGCGCGTGCCGGACCAGCTGCTCGAGCTCGGCCTGATCCCGTCGCGGATCGACGTCACCCCGATGCTCGCCGCGCAGCCGACCAGCTGACGTGACTCGTCTTCTCCGCAACCTGGCCGGCCTGCTCGGCTTCTTCCTGATCTGGGAAGTCGCCGTGCGGGCCGGCTTGGTCGATGAGCGGTTCCTGCCGCCGCCGAGCCTCGTCCTGACCAGGGTCGTGCAGATACTGGGCCAGCCGGAGTTCCAGGCCGACGTCGTCGCTTCCGTGCTCGCGTGGCTGATCGCGATGCTGATCGCGATCGCCATCGCCGTCCCCGCGGGCCTGCTGCTCGGCAGCATCCCGTGGCTGCGCACCGCGACCAGGGCGATCGTCGAGTTCCTGCGGCCCATCCCGTCGGTCGCGCTGATCCCGCTGGTCGCGCTGCTCATCGGCGGCGGACCCGGCGCCAAGATCACGCTCGCGGTATATGCGGCCGTGTGGCCGATCCTGTTCAACACCATCTACGCGCTCGCCGAGATCGACCCGGTGCTGCTCGACACCGCGAAGTCGTATGGCACCGGCAAAACCCGGGTGCTGACCTCGGTCGCGCTGCCGCACGCGGCCCCGTTCGTCTTCACCGGGATCAGGATGTCCGCGGCCGTCGCGCTGATCGTGGTGGTCAGCACCGAATTCGTCGCCGGTGCCGCGAAAGGCATCGGGAACTTCGTGCTCGAAGCGAGCAGCGGTTCTCCCCGGACGGACCTGGTGCTGGCCGGGACCGTGGTCGCCGGGCTGATCGGCTACCTGATCAACGAAGGGCTCGAACGCCTTGGCCACCGGTTGTTCCGCTGGAACACCGCCGCCCAGGAGGTGGGCGCGTGACGACGTTCCGCACCGGGGTCTCGAAGGGCCTGTCCTCGATTCTCCGCAACTGGTTGCTGTTCCTCGGTTTCCTGGTGTTCTGGGAGGTCGCGACGCGGCTGGCGGCCTCGCCGTTCTTCCCGCCGCCCACCAGGATCGTCGCGAGCGCGGCGCAGTTGTGGTTCACCGGCCCGGCTTCGCAGCTGTTCCTCACCGATTCCGTGTTCGACAACGTGTTCCTGAGCCTCGGCCGGGCCATCGGCGGCTGGGCGATCGCGTCGGTCGTCGGTATCGTGCTCGGTACCGCGCTTGGCCGTTCGCGGACCGGAATGGACTACGTAGGCCCGCTTTTCGCCTTCTTCCGAGCCATTCCGCCGCCAATGCTGGCGCCGGTGTTCCTGCTGCTGTTCGGTATCGGACCAGGAATGCAGCTCGCCACCATCATTTTCGGCGGGGTCTGGCCGGTGCTGCTGAACACCGTCGACGGCGTGCGTTCGGTCGACAGTGTGAAGCAGGAGACCGCGCGTTCGTTCCGGACGCCGCGGGCGTACTGGATCGGCATGGTCGTGCTGCCGGCAGCGGCGCCGAAGATCTTCTCGGGGCTCAGGCTCGCCTTGTCGCTTTCGCTGATCCTGATGGTGGTGTCCGAGCTCGTGGGCGCCTTCAACGGGATCGGGTACTCGCTGGTCGCGGCCCAGCAGCTGTTCGACCTCCCCGCCATGTGGTCCTGGATCGTCCTGCTGGGCATCCTGGGTTACGGGCTCGACGCGCTGCTGCGCCTCGCCGAGCACAAGGTGCTCGGCTGGCAGCCGGCCCGCAGCAAGTAAGGAGAACGCCGATGTCGACCATGCTCGAGGTCACGGGCCTCAACCACAGCTACGGCAAGGGCGCCGACGCGCAGATCGCCGTCGACAACCTGTCGTTCACCGTCGAAGCCGGGCAGCTGGCGTGCATCGTCGGGCCGTCCGGCTGCGGCAAGTCGACGTTGCTGCGGTGCGTGTCCGGGTTGGTCGCGCCCAGCGCGGGCACGGTCAGCCTGCACGGCGACCGCGTCGACGGCGTCCCCGACGACCTCGCCGTCGTCTTCCAGGACTACAGCCGCTCGCTGTTCCCATGGCTCACCGTCGCCCGCAACGTCGAATTCCCGCTGCGCTGGGGTGGGCTGAGCAAGGCCGAACGCCGCGAGCGCGCGCAGGAAGCACTCGACTCGGTGGGGCTCAGCGGCGCGGTCAGCGGGAAGTTTCCCTGGCAGCTCTCGGGTGGCATGCAGCAGCGCGTGTCCATCGCCCGTGCGCTGGCCAGCCGTCCGGCGCTGCTGCTGATGGACGAGCCGTTCGCGTCCGTCGACGCGCAGACGCGGTTCGAGCTCGAAGATCTGCTGCGGCGGGTCCAGCGCCAGCAGGGCAGCACGGTTCTCGTGGTCACGCACGACATCGACGAGAGCGTGTACCTCGGCGACCGGATCCTCGTGCTGTCGAAGTCACCCGCGAGCATCGTCGCGGACCTGCCCGTCGACCTGCCCGTCGAACGCAACCAGATCACCACCCGCGAGTCGGCGGAGTTCGTCGCCCTGCGAGGGGAGGTCGCGCGGTTGCTCACCGGCGGCGAGGTCCTCGCCAAAGCCGACACGGCGGAGTGGGACCTCGCCGAGCAGACCTCTGCCGCTGCTGCTCCCACTACGGAGACGACGGCGCCGTAGGGTGGCCCCGAGGGCACGCTAGCCGAGCGAGCAGCGGCAGATGATCTAGCGCCGCTAGTATGAGGGCGGGACGTCCCCGTCGATGACGACGTGAAGCAGTGTCGGACGGTCCTCGACGAGTGAAGCGGCGAGGGCGGCCTTCAGCTCTGAAGCCGTCTCCACGCGGTACGTGACACAGCCCAGACCGCCCGCAACAGCGCCGAAGTCGATACCGCCGAGCTCGACGCCCGGGAGCTTGCCCGCGCCGAGCGCGTCACCGAGGACGCGGACAGCGGCGTACTGGGCATTGTCCAGGATCACGAACGTCACGGGCAACTGCTCCCGCGCGGCCGTCCACAGTGCCTGGATGCCGTACATGCTGGAGCCGTCGCCGATGACGGCCACGATCTTGCGGTCCGGGCGGGAAATCGCCGCGCCGACGGCCGCGGGGAGGCCGTAGCCGAGAGAGCCGCTCGCCATGGTCAGGAAGCCGGAGTCCGGCGAAGAAATGGGCAAGTGGTCGTGCAGCATGTTGCGGTGGCTCGGGGCCTCTTCGACCACGATCGCGTTGTCCGGCAAGGAATCCGAGAGCTCGGCGTAGACGTACGCGGCTGAGAGCGGAGACGTTTCGGTCGGCCGCGAGGGTCGGACCAGCGCCGGCGGCGGCCGGCGGTCGGACGCGCTGACGACGTCGAGCAGCTGCCGGATCGCGAGCTTCGGCGTCGCCCGGATCCCGGTGCCCTCGGCCCGCGCGAGGATCTGCTCGTCGTCGCTGACGACGAACAGCGGCGGCAGCCGATACGAGGTTTCCGGGCGGACGACGTGGTAGGTGAACGCCGGTGCGCCGATCACGACGACGACGTCGTGCTCCCCCAACGCTTTCGCCGTCGCGCCGCGCTCCGGCTGCAGGAAACCCCGGAACAGCGCGTGGTTCTCCGGAAACGAGCACCGCGACGACAACGGACTCGCCCACACCCCGGCCTTCAGTCGCTCGGCGAGCGCGACGACGTCCTCCACCGCGAAGTCGGCATCCACACCAGGCCCGACGACAAACCCCGGCCTGACACTGGCGTCCAGCGCGTCGGCCAGCTCCCGCAGCGCGTCCGGGTCCGCCGCGAACCCGGGCACCCGCCGACGCGCCGGGACCAAGGTCGACATCTCGACATCCCAGTCGTCCGCGGGCACTGAGACGAAAGTGGGGCCCTGCGGTGCCTGCGTCGCGATGTGGAACGCGCGCTCGATGGCCGCCGGGACGTCCTGCGCACGCGCCGGTTCGCAACTCCACTTGACGTACGGCTTGGGGAACTCCGCCGCGTCCGTCGCCCCGAGGAACGGGTCCCCTGGCAGCAGCGAACGGTTCTGCTGCCCGGCGATGACGACCATGGGCGTGTTGTTGCGGTACGCCGTGAACACCGAGCCGAGCCCGTGCCCGACCCCGCCGGCGGAATGCAGATTGACCAGCACGGGCTTGCGCGCGGTCTGAGCGTACCCATCGGCCATCGCGACCACGACGGACTCCTGCAGCCCCAGCACGTACCGGAAGTCGCCAGGCCAGTCGGTCAGGAACGGGACCTCGGTCGTGCCCGGGTTGCCGAACACGGTCGTCAGCCCTAGCTCCCGCAGCAGCTCACGGGTGGCGTCACGGACCGTACGAGGAGTCATGCCCCGAGCTTGCCATCCTTAACCACGGTAAGGAAAGCACCCCAGGTCACAGCCGGGACTTCGAGCGCCCCGGCGGCACGGTTCTTGGTGTCCCGGACCCCCACCCGTTCCGCGCGGACGACCTCCACACACGCACTGTCTTCGCTGCTGTAAGTGGACTTACTCCAAGACCTGTCGGTCAAATTCGGCCTCCAACTCAGCGATGACGTCCGAGAGCAGCGCTAGCCATCCGCAACCCGCAGGGACGATCTGCAGGGCCAGGGTCTTCAACTTGACTACCTCCAGTAGGTGCCGAAGCTGGTGTGCCACGACTTGTGGTGAACCGATCATGGCCGCTAATCCGACCATTGATCACCACGAAAGCCAAGTCACCCGTTGCACAGTTTGCAGTACAGATTTGTACCGGAAACACTCGTTCCATGCTGAGATGGCAACAAGCACAGGGGAAACGGCACGCGCTGGACGGACTGCCACCGCGTCCGGGGGAATCGTTCGAGACTTTGTGCGGCCAGGTTGTCGAAGTCGTGCGGGCCGACATTCCGGAGCTCGGGGGCCAATGGTTCGCGTGGACCTGCCGGGAATGTGACGCGGTGTGGCGGCGCCGGGAGAACATCCCGCAGTTCGTGTCGTGATCGAACGTGACGAGCAGCTGCTGGAGCGGCTGCAGGACCTGGACAAGTCGCTCGCACCGGACATCGCCTGGCTGCTGAGGAACCCCTGCGGCGACACGCCTCGAGCAGACGGCCTGCGGGACCTCGGCGAGCGGCTCAGCGCCCTCGGCGAAGCGCTGCTGAAGCGGTCCGACGAACTCGATCGGCACGCGGCCGTCCGGCTGCCGCCCGAGGGTTGGATCCCCGAAGCCGGACCACCCGCCGGTCGGATCCGGGCCGCTCACTACGTCGGCCGGGGCGAACTCCGCTACGGCCCGCTCTACCTGGCCACCTGCGGAGCCCCCTGCCTTCCCTTCTACGGCAAGGACCCCACCCACCGCATCGCCCGCCACCCCCGCTGCACCGCCTGCACCAGCGCCGCGGCCAGTCCAGAGCTCGTGAGTGTCCGGCCGGTTAGAACCAGCGGGAACACTCACAAGTCCTAGTCCTTCACGAGGGCACTCCACTCGCGGACGGCATCTGTGGAGACATCGACAGCCCAGCCGCCGGGGCGGACGGCGCTGCCGACGTGGAAGCCTCGGACGCCGCCGGCGCGCAGCAGGTGCACCTGCGACGCCTTCAGCCCGCCGCCGACCAGCAGCTCCGGCCCGGGCCGCGAGACAAACTCCTGCAGCACACCCAAACCGCTCGCGACGCCGTTGGCGTGGCCAGCCGCCAGGACTGTGTCGCAGCCGAGTTCGGCGAGCTGGTCGTACGCCTTCAGCGGGTCGCGCGCACGGTCGATGGCCCGGTGGAACGTCCATTTCAGCCCGGTCAGCTCGCCGGCGAGCGCGCGGCACGACTCGACGTCGACCTCGCATTCGTCGTCGAGGAAGCCGAAGACGAACTCCCGCGCGCCGGCCTCGACCAGCTGAACGGCGTCCTTCCGCAGCTGGTCGAGGTCTTCCGGCGCGAAGGAGTTGTTGTCGCGCAACATGACGCGCACGGGAATGTCGACGGCTGAAAGCACGTCACGCACCACCTCGACGGACGGCGTGAGCCCGTCGGCAGCCATGTCGGCGACGAGTTCCAGGCGATCCGCACCGCCGGTCTGTGCACGCTCGGCGTCCACCGCGCTGAGCGCGATCACTTCGAGCAGGCCGGTTTTCGAGCTCATTGACCATCCGTTCAAGAAGTTGTGGAGTTGTCGTCACCCCTCGCGTGACGGCCTCGGCGGACACCGCCCTGCAGGCTGGTCATCCGCTCCCGGACCGCGTCAGGGGACAGTGACAGTACCGGCCGCTCCTCGATCGGCGGCGGGTACCGTCCGTCCTCGTCGGAAACGGGCCGCGGTATCCGCCTCGGCAGGGCGGGCCAGGTGTCCTCGGCGCCGTCCTCCTGCTCGAGCTCGGCGTCCGTCGGCCACTCGGGCTCGGAGCTGAACGCCGACCAGGACTCGGGCGCCAGAATGCTCTGCAACGCCGACGCGGTCTCGGGCTCGGGCTCGGGTTCGGGCTCGGGTTCGGGCTCGGGCTCGGGTTCGGGCTCGGGCTCGTGCACCACGGCCGGCACTATGACGGTCTCCGCGTCCGAGAGCATCCCGGACACGACGTCGGGCATGTCCTCGGGCTCGACGACAGGTTCCGGCTCCGGCTTAGCGACAGCAACCGGCTCAGGCTCGACGACAGGCTCCGGCTCTGACTCTGGCTCTGGCTCCGCAACCGGCTCGACGACCGGCGCGGGCTCGACAATGGCCGCGGGCGCCGCTGGGTGCGCGACTAGCGCGGGCGGCGACTCCAGCTCCTGGAGCGGGTCCGCCTGCTGGTCGCCGCCGGCTTGGAACCATCGCGCGAGCACGTCCTGGTACGCCGGCATGCGCTCGGTGGGCGCGTCGATGTCCAGCGGATACGGCTCGGCGTCCGTCGTGGGCCACGCCATCAATTCCGGCTCGACGACCGGGGCCCGGCGCGGTGGCCCGGGTTCCAGTACGGACTCGAGCGAAGGCATCTCGGGCATCGGCTCCGGCTCGACGACCGGCGCGGGCGGCTCGATCGGCAACGCCGGCCGTTCCACCGGCGGCGGCACCGCGGTCACCAGCGCCGCGGGCACGACGACGGTCGCGGTCAGGCCGCCGCCGTCAGCCAGGTCGAGCCGGACGTCGATCAGATGCCGTTTCGCCAGCGACGCGACCACGAACAGGCCCATCCGCCGAGACACCTCGACGTCGACCTCCGGCGGGTTCGCCAGCCGCGCGTTGGTGCGGTCGATCTCGGCCCTGGCCATCCCGGTGCCGTGGTCGGTGATCTCGATCCGCCACGCGCCGGTCTCGGTCGCCGAGCTGGCGAGCGTCACCATCGTCTTCTCGCCCGAGTACATCGTGGCGTTCTCGAGCAGTTCGGACACGACATGCACAAGGTCGTTGACCGCCACGCCGACGACGCCGAGCTCCGGTCCGGCGGTGAGTTCGACCCGCTGGTAGTGCTCGACCTCGGACAGCGCGGCACCGATGATCTCGTCGGCCGACACCGGCGCCGAAACCTCGCGGCCGAGTTCCGTACCGGACAGCACCAGCAGGTTCTCGCTGTTGCGCCGCATCCGCGTCGCGAGGTGGTCGAGCTCGAACAGGCCGCCGAGGGTGTCCGGGTCCTGCTCGTCGGCCTCCATCCGGTCGAGCACCGACAGCTGCCGCTCGACGAGGTCCTGGCTGCGCCGAGACAGGTTGACGAACATCGAGTTGACGTTCTCGCGCAGCATCGCCTGCTGTCCGGCCAGCCGGACGGCCTCACCGTGCACCGCGTCGAACGCGCGCGCCACCTGGCCGAGCTCCTCGCGGCTGAACACCGGCACCGGCGCGACGGCCGTGCGTCTGCTGAACGTCTCGGGCCGCGGCTCGGGATCGCTGAGAATGCCTTCGATCGCTTCGGGCAGTTGGTGCTCCGCGACGTCCAACGCGCTGCGCCTGAGGATCCTCAACGGCTTCAGCAGCGAGCGCGCGATGACGACGGAGAACACCCCGGCCACCAGCAGGACGCCGAACACGATGCCGCTGTCCCAGATCGCGGACGTCCGCGCGGCCGCGGCGAGCGCGTCCGTCCGTTCCTGCATCTGCACGATCAACGCCTGCTGGACCTGATGGGCGAGGTTGATCGTGTAGGTGGCGGAGGTGTCCCACTTGTCCGGGTCGAGGCCCGTCAGGTTCTGGTTGTTCTCGGCGCGCTGCAACGCCGACTCGACCATGTTGTTGCCGATGTCGACGACCAGTCCGATGACGGTGTCGTTGTACATCCGCTGCTCGTCGGGGGTGGCGAAGGTGCGGTAGTCGTTCTGCGCGGACTCCAGTTCCGCCTCCGCGCCCAGCAGCGCGCGCGTGCGGTCGTTGGCGAGGCGGCCCACCGCGAGGGCCTCGGCCATGATCGCGCGCTTGACCGACATCTGGTTCTTGACCTTGGCCAGGGCGTTGCTGGCCAAGCGGAGGCGGGCGAGATCGGGGTCGGCGATGTCGGCGGCCTCGGAGCCGCTGATGTCGAGCACGCCCGAGATGAGCTCGCTGTAGGACTGCAACACGGCGTCGGCAGGGTACGCGGAATGTTCTGCGGAAAACCTCAGACCGGTCAGGACGCCGAAGCGGTCCGTGGTCTGCTGAAGCGCGGACGCGGCGCCTGCCGAGAGCTGCGAGCGACTGTCGGCGAAGGTCTTGTTCAACGTGCCGATCGCCATGTCGACCCGCTGGCGCTGGCTCTGCACCTCACCGATGTCACCTTGACGCGAGCCCGCCACATAGCGGACTGTCAGGTCTCGTTCCCGTTGAAGCTGGTGCACGACTTCGGTGACCGAGCTGTCGACCCGGCCTCGCGCGGCGAGTTCGGCAAGCTGCTTGGCATCGCCGAGGTCGGACTGGACACGCAGGCCGACCAGCGCGACCACGGCCAGCGCGGGGATGAGCAGAACGACGAACAGCTTGGTCCGCAGCCGCCAGTTGCGGAGCCGCCAGTTGCCGCCGCTGGCCTCGATCTCGGGCCTGCGGGCAGCAAGATCCGTCGCGTCGCCCGGTTGGGCACGCTTATCGCGACGGGTCACCTGTAATCCTTATCCGACCGCAGTCTGTTCTCACCGCGGCACCTCACACGCGGCCGATCTCGGGCACCGTCGGATAACCTACTGAAGAGTAACGATTTTCATCAAGATCCGAAAGCCGCTCTACGGTGGTACGGCCTGCGGGCGATCGTATTGCCAGTGGACCCTAAGCTCCAGCATGAGTAGCACATTCCCTCGGTACTTGAGAGGCGCAGATGGCGACCCGCTCACGACGGCTCCTATTACCGCTGGTCGCCGTCCTGCTCCTCGCCGGCGGCTGCGGATTGTTTTCCGGCGACAAGTCCGCCCCGCCGCCGCTGGAACGGACGACCTTGCGCGTCGGCGTCGGCAACGCGATCGATACAGCCCCCCTGAGGCTCGCCGTCGCGGACGGCCGGTTCAACCGGGCGGGCCTGAAGATCGACCTCGTCGAGGAGGGCTCGGGCGACGGTCTGGCCAAACTGGCCAGCGGCGACCTCGACATCGCGTTCGCGAACGACGTCTCGATGTTCCGGGCCGCGGCCGGCGGCACGGCGTTGCAGCTGCAGGGCGAGGCGTACACGGCCGGCAGCGGGACGATGGGCCTGGTGACGTTGGCGAACTCGCCCTACACCGACCCGGGGGCCAAGAAGGCGCCGACGATCGCCGTCGACATGCTCGACGACCTGAGCACCCTGGCCGCCCGCTCGGTGCTCGGCACCGCCGGCGTGGACCCGACGAAGATCACCTTCTACCAGTGCCCGTACGACCAGATGACCAAGGCGCTGAACGACGGCGAAGCCGACGCCGCGTGGATGGTCGAGCCGTACATCACCAAGGCGGAAAAGGAGCTGGGCGCGCAGGTCCTCGCCGACGGGGCCCGTGGCGCGACCCAGAACTTCCCGGTGTCCGCCTACGCCTCGGGCCGCGTCTTCGCCCAGGCGAACCCGCGGACGCTGGCGCTGTTCCGCCAGGTGCTCGGCGACGCCCAGGAGTACGCCGCGGACCCGGCAGTCGTGCGGTCCGCGCTGCCGCGTTTCTCGAGCATCGACGCGACGTCGGCTTCGCTCATCGCGCTGGGAACGTATCCGACGTCACTCAACGCCATCCGTCTGCAGCGGGTCGCCGACCTCATGCACAACGCCGGTGCGCTGGCCGACCGGCTCGACGTCCAGTCCCTGCTCCCCCGAGGCTAGATCGACTCGCCAGGGTTGTGGAGGCAGACCGTGCGCTCGGGCGGGCCCACGTAATGAAGACTGACGTCGGCGCTATCACAGGCGCTCGCGGTGCTGCCTTCGTGCACTGAAACCAGCACGCGGGAGTCCGCCGAACCGCACACGACCTTGGCGAGCTTGGTCTCGTCGTCCAGCGAGTTCAGGCAGTCTCCGGTGACGACGTTGAGTGTGAGACACAGCATGAACTGCTGGGAGTTGCTGGAGGTGCCCTCCTCGTAGCGGAACCGCGTGTAGTCCTCGCCCGGGCAGCTCGTCGGCGTCGGTTCCTTCGTTTCGACGCGGAAGGCCGCCGTCGGCGCGCTGCACTTGATCCGCTGGAACTCACCGTTGGCCGGATCTTCGCTGGTGATGCGGAGGCAGTCGCCGACTTCCATGCCGCGCACCGCGTGCGCGATCGTCCCGGCGACGCCCGACACCCCGGCGCCGAGCACGAACGCGGCGAGCACGCTGACCACGATCGCGATCCTCGTTCCGGCACCCAATCCGGGCCTGGGCCTGGCCACACCGTCGGGCGGGGTGTCCAGGTCGGGCTCGCCGCCGATGGGTGGTGTGGTCAAGATGTCCCTCCCGGTTCCCGGCCATCATCTTCCCACTTCGGGAGGGCACGTATAAAGGAGTACGTGAGTGATGGCCCGCTGATCGTCCAGTCCGACAAGACCGTGCTGCTCGAGGTCGACCATGCCCAGGCCGACGACGCGAGGATAGCCATCGCGCCGTTCGCCGAGCTGGAGCGAGCCCCCGAGCACGTCCACACCTATCGTGTCACCCCGCTCGCGTTGTGGAACGCGCGCGCCGCGGGCCACGACGCCGAGCAGGTGGTCGACGCGCTCACCACCTACTCCCGGTACCCGGTGCCCCAGCCGCTGCTGATCGACATCGTCGACACCATGGGCCGCTACGGGCGGCTGCAGATCAGCAACCACCCGACGCACGGGCTGGTGATGACCACCACCGACCGCGCCGTGCTCGAAGAAGTGCTGCGCAGCAAGAAGATCAAGCCGATGCTCGGCGACCGCATCGACCAGGACACGGTCGTCGTGCACCCGTCGGAACGCGGACGGCTGAAGCAGGGCCTGCTGAAGGTCGGCTGGCCCGCCGAGGATCTCGCCGGGTACGTCGACGGCGAAGCGCACCCGATCGCGCTCGACGAGTCCGACTGGAAGCTGCGCGAGTACCAGCGCCAGGCTGTGCAGGCGTTCTGGGCCGGCGGCTCCGGCGTCGTCGTGCTGCCCTGCGGTGCCGGGAAGACCATGGTCGGCGCGGCGGCGATGGCCGAGGCCAAGGCGACGACGTTGATCCTGGTGACGAACACCGTCGCCGGGCGGCAGTGGAAGCGCGAGCTGATCGCCAGGACGTCGCTCACCGAGGAGGAGATCGGCGAATACTCCGGTGAGCGCAAGGAGATCCGGCCGGTCACCATCGCGACGTACCAGGTGATCACCCGCAAGACGAAGGGCGAGTACCGGCACCTCGAGCTGTTCGATTCCCGCGACTGGGGCCTGGTGATCTACGACGAGGTCCACCTGCTGCCCGCGCCGGTGTTCCGGATGACCGCGGACCTGCAGTCCCGGCGGCGCCTCGGGCTGACCGCGACACTCGTCCGCGAGGACGGCCAGGAGGGCGACGTCTTCTCGCTCATCGGGCCGAAGCGGTTCGACGTGCCGTGGCGCGACATCGAGGCGCAGGGCTGGATCGCGCCTGCCGAGTGCATCGAAGTCCGCGTGACGAACACCGACAACGAGCGGATCATCTACGCCACCGCGGAGCCCGAGGAGCGGTACAAGCTCGCTGCGACAGCCGACTCGAAGACCGCGGTGATCAAGTCGATCGTCGCCAAGCACAAGGGTGAGCCGACCCTGGTGATCGGCGCGTACCTCGACCAGCTGGAGATGCTCGGCGACGAGCTCGACGCGCCCGTGATCCAGGGCTCCACCCGCAACAGGGAGCGCGAGAAGCTGTTCGACGAGTTCCGCCGCGGCGAGATCAGCACGCTCGTCGTGTCGAAGGTCGCGAACTTCTCGATCGACCTGCCCGAGGCCTCAGTGGCGATCCAGATCTCCGGGACGTTCGGGTCGCGACAGGAAGAGGCGCAACGGCTCGGCAGGCTGCTGCGGCCCAAGGAGGACGGCCGGCAGGCGCATTTCTACTCGGTGGTCTCCCGCGACACCATCGACACCGAGTACGCCGCCCACCGCCAGCGCTTCCTCGCCGAACAGGGCTACGCGTACCGGATCATCGACGCCGAGGACCTCCTCCGCCCGATCTAGCGGCTGCGGCTTCACGGACCCCTCGGGGCCACCCTTGTGGCGTTCAACGCCACAAGGGTGGTGCTGTGGCGTTGCGGCCCGCGCGCGCCTTTCGTCCACAGGGAAACCGCACTTGCCAGCCCCAACAGCCCCATCGACACCACCAGCCCCACGGGCGCGGGCCTCTGATCCAGTCCACGTCCCCCAGCCGCCCCAGTCCCCGGCTCCCTAGACCGGACCCCGCACGACGTTCCCGCCCGCGCTGTCGTGCGTCGAAGTCCCCCTCAAGCCACCTTCGTTGAACGCACTGCGAGGGTCGCCATGTCGCGGCCTTTAGGGGTCCCTTGCCACCCTCCAGAGGCAGCTGGGGCACGTGTGGCGAGTGGGGCATGACCCCTTCCTCCGAACGGGGGAAGGGGCCGAACGGGCTGGAAATTGTCGTACCCTCGAACTAGTGTTCGAGTCAGTAGCCGAACACCAGTTCGAGGGGATCCTCATGACCGTCCTGCCGATGCGCCGTTTCACACCTTCACCTGAGCTCGTCCTGTCCGCCGGGTCGTGGCACGGGCGGCTCTGGGTGTCCGACGAGCCGCTGGCCGAGCCGCACCGCTACCTGGACTGCGTCGCCGAGTTCGACCGCACCGGCCTGTGGCCCGTTCTCATCCCGCACGACCAGCGCTTCGCGGCCATGAACGAGGACTGGATCGACGACCGGGGCAGGCTCGCGCCGGTCGAACACCGGGTCGGGACGGTCGATCCGGCGGCGGCGCTGGCCCGCTGGTGGGATTCGTCGTGCTGCGGTGGCGCGTGCCTTCGCCCGTTCGGCGCCACCTTCCCAGGGCTCGCGCGCAGGCCTTCGCGCCGGGCGGACCCGTTGGCCGAGGCCGGCAACACCGGGTCCGTGCTGGCGGCCCACAGCAAGTACCGCCTGGGCCTGGTCCAGACCGAGCGGCCCGCCGACATCCCGGCGATCCTGGGCTGGACGGGCATGATCAAGTCGACCGACCAGGTCGCAGAGCTGTCCGCGGTCATGCGGAGCTGGGAGGAGCGGTTCGGCGCCACGCTCATCGCCCTCGGCTTCGACACGCTGGAGTTCGCCGTCTCCGCCCCGCCCCGCAGCCAGGGCCGCGCCCTGACCGTCGCGGCCGAGCACCGCGCCTTCAGCCTGCCCACGTTCACCGGCCAGCCGGGAAACCTGCGCGAGTTCGCCGCCGGGCTCGTCCACACCCGCCGCTGGAGGTTCTCCTGGGCCTGATCACCTCGCTGCCGGATTGCACTGGAGCCGGAGGAGAGCCACGATCGTGGTGAATCTCTCTACGGGAGGTGCGGATGGCGGAAATCCGAATCGGCACCTCGGGCTGGGTGTACCCGCCGTGGCGCGGCGTTTTCTACCCCGAGGGGCTCGGCCGGCGGCGCGAGCTGGACTACCTCTCGCGGCGCGTGAACGCCGTGGAAATCAACGGATCCTTCTACTCGCTCCAGCGGCCGGAGAGCTACCTCCGCTGGGCCGAGCAGACCCCGGACGACTTCGTCTTCTCGGTCAAAGGTGGGCGGTTCATCACCCATCTGAAGCAGCTGCGGGACGTCAAGGTGCCACTGGCCAACTTCTTCGCCTCGGGACCGCTCGCCCTCGGCGGCAAACTCGGCCCGATCCTCTGGCAGCTGCCGCCGCGGATGACGTTCGACCCCGTACAGCTCCAGGAGTTCTTCACACTCTTGCCGAGAACGACTGGAGAGGCTTCGACACTCGCCGAAAAACATGACGGCAAGCTCCGCGCGGCCGCCTGGACGAACCCCGGCGGCCGTCGGGCGATCCGGTACGCCCTGGAGGTCCGGCACCCCAGCTTCACCTCGAAGGACTTCGTGAACCTGTTACGGGACAACGACATCGCGCTCGTTGTCGCCGATACCGCCGGCAAGTGGCCGTATCTGGACGAAGCCACTTCGGATCTGGTGTACGTCCGGCTCCACGGAGACGAGGAGCTGTATGCCAGCGGTTATGGCGACGCGGCACTCGACGTCTGGGCGGAGAAGATCCGCCGCTGGCACGACAAAGCCCATAAGGAGGTGTACGTCTTTTTCGACAACGACATCAAGGTGAAGGCCCCTGGCGACGCCATGGCACTCGCCGCGAAGCTCGGCATCGACCTGAGATCGTCGGTGGCCTGACACAGGTCCGCCCGACGCTGGTGATCATCTTGGTCGGCCGACAGTCAGCGCACAGTGAGCGGACTCGGGTTAAGTAGCTCACACGGGTCGGCGACCCGCGCGCTGTCACTGGGGGTCAGCGCGCGGGCGGATCCGTAGAGCTCACGCCGATGGGCCGACGAGCGCGGTCAACTTGGCCCGGACGTCGTCAGCGTCGGGGTGCGCAAGCTCGGTCAGCACATGCACAGCGCGTAGCCAAGTCTCCCGGGCTTTGCCGCGGTCGCCCACGCGGAGGTACATCGAGCCGAGCTGGGCCAGCGCGTCGGCCGCTTCGTAAAGCTCGCCGCGGGTGAAGAACAGCTCGACAGCCTGGCTCAAGCAGGAAATGCCTTCGTCGTGTCTGCCCAGCTTCATCAGCGCGTTGCCTCGGCTGTACAACGCAAAGCGTTCGTCCTCGACGATCCCGCCGCGCCGCCAGATCTCCAGCGCGCTGTCGGTCAGCTCCAGTGCCGCTTCGTGGCGACCCATCGACGAGTTGATGTCGCCGAGGGCTTGCAGCACGTCGGCTTCCAGATCGTCGAGGCTCAGCTCCCGGACCAGCCGCAGCGACTCGATCGCGTGACCGTGCGCCCGCTCGTGGTCACCGTTGAACCCGGCGGACAACGCCAGGTTGTACAGAGCGCGGGCCTGCCCTTCGGGCGCGTCGAGCTCCTGCTGGATTTCGAGCACCTGCTCGAGGTACCCGAGCGCCTCGCTGTGCTGGCGCGCCACCGAATGCGCGATTCCGAGGCCACTCAGGATGCCCGCTTCTCCGCGCCTGTTCCCGGCGAGCCGCGAGGCGCGGAGCGCGAGTTCGAACACCGACCGCCAGTCCTCCAGCCGGGCCCGGATCAGGAAATCGGTCTGCAGCAGCCACGCGAGCTGCCAGCACTGCTCGTACCGCTCTTCCCGGTACGCGATGCTCACCGCGGCAATCAGGTTCGACGTCTCCTCGGTGAACCAGTCGAGCGCCTGCTGGTGGCAACCGAACCGGACGCCCATGTCGACGTCGGTGCCCTGCACGAGCCGGTAGTGCCGCTCGGGCCGCAGTAGTCTCGACGCGTTCAGCGCGGAAGTCAGGTACCAGTTCAGCAGCCGGTCGAGCGTTTCGACGCGCACGCGCTCACCGTCCAGCTGACCGGACAGCTCGGCGGCGTACACGCGGATGAGGTCGTGGAACTGGAACCGCCCCGGCCGCGATTCGGTGATCAGGTGCGCCGAGGCGAGCCGTCCGAGGCTCGTCCTCGCCGCCGCGACGTCCACCCCGCCCAGCGCAGCGACGGCCGGCGCGCTGAGGTCGGTGACGGCGGGCAGGCCCAGCAGCCGCAGCAGCTGGGCGGCGTCGTCGTCGAGTGCTTTGTAGGAGTGGGAAAACACCGCGCGGATGTTGGTCTCGTCGCCGTCTTCGAGGTCGAACGAGCCCAGCCTGTCCTCGTCGTACCCGAGCTCGTCGACGAACTCGGCCAGCGGCACATCGGGGAACTGCTCCGCGCGCACCGCGAGGATCCGGATCGCCAGCGGCAGCCGCCCGCAGTAGCGCACGAAATCTTCCGAAGCCCGCGGATCCGAGTTGACGCGGTCGACGCCGATTGTCGCCGCCAGCAAGGTGATCGCGTCATCCTCGGCCAGTTCGCCGAGCGCGATCCGATGCGCCCCGTGGGTGGCGACCAGCGCGCGGAGCTGCCAGCGGCTGGTGACCATCACCAGGCAGCCGGGGCCGGGGAGCAGCAGTCGGACCTGCTCGGTGCGGGCGGCGTTGTCGAGCAGGATGAGCAGCCGGCGGCCGGCGCTGTGGGTGCGCCAGAGTGCCGCGCGGCCGTCGAGATCGCTCGGGATCCGATCGGCCGGGACCCCCAGCGAGGTCAGCATGGTTTCCAGGGCGGCCGCCGGCTCGACCGGGTCGCCCGGGCCGTAGCCACGCAGGTTCGCGTAGATCTGGCCGCCGGGGAAACGGTCCGCCACCTCGTGCGCGAAATGCACGGCGAGGGTGGTCTTGCCGATGCCGCCCATCCCTTCGATGGACGCGATCGGAGTCGCCCCGCGGCCGTCGGTGAGCTGGCCGGCGACGGGTATTTCGGGCATGAGGGACCGCAACGCCTTGAGATCGGCCTCGCGACCGGCGAACGCGCCGAGATCGACCGGCAACTGGAGCGGCACCAGCGGTTCGGGGCCGAGCCGGTAGCGGGAAAGCTCCTGCTCGCTGGACAGGTCGACCGCTTGGTCACCGGTGAGGATTGCCTGGTGGGCGCGCCGCAACGACGCACCTGGGTCCAGCCCGAGTTCGTCGGCGAGCACCTTGCTGATGTCGCGATACACGGCCAGCGCGTCGGCCTGACGTCCGGAGCGGTACAGCGCGATCATCAGCTGCTCGTGGAGCCGCTCGCGCAACGGATTCGCCCTGGTCAGCGCGGTCAGTTCCGGGATCGCCGTGACGTAGTCGCCGAGGCCGAGCATCGCGTCCGCGCGTTGCTCGCGGATGCGCAGGCGCTCTTCCGACAGCTGGGCGACCTCGTCGCGGTGCAGGGCGTCGGACTCGACGTTGAGCAGCGCGGGGCCACGCCACTGGCCGAGTGCCTCGGCGAAGAAGTCCGCGGCTTGGCGGAGTTCGCCCCGGCTTGCCGAGGCCTTGCCGCGGGCGGCGAGGGAACGGAAGCGCGTGAGGTCCAGCGCGTTCTCGTCGACCTCGATCAGGTAACCGCCGCGTGCGGTCTTGATCGGCGCCTGGTCGCCGAGCGCTCGCCGGACCCTGAGCACGTACGTCTGCAGCGCGCCCTTCGACCGGCGCCCGTGGTCGTCGTCCCAGAGCCAGCGGGACAACTCGTCGACGGAGACGACCTGGTTCGGGCGCAGCAGAAGTCCGGACAGCACGATCAGCGGCCTGCTGCCACCGAGCGACACCGGCCGCCCACCTGCTGTGACCTCGGCCGGGCCGAGGACGCGGAACTCGAGCGCCACCGGTTCATTCTGTCCTGATGGACGCCAATCGGCACGTGATTCTCCAAGGACTGCTCCAATGGCATGATCCGGCACATGGACGTCTACGCCATCGCGATGCGAAACCGGTTCCGCAATATCACTGTGCGTGAGGGTGTACTACTCCGGGGAGTCACCGGCTGGGGTGAGTTCAGCCCGTTCTGGGACTACTCAGACGTCGAAAGCGCGCCTTGGCTGGCTTCGGCCGTCGAGGCCAGTGAGCAAGGCTGGCCGGCGCCGGTCCGCGAGCGTGTCGAAATCAACACGACCGTGCCTGTGGTCTCACCCGAGCGAGCGTACGAGCTGGTGTCGGCCTCAGGCTGCAGGACCGCGAAGGTGAAGGTCGCCGACCCGCGGTCGAAACTGGCCGACGACTGCGAGCGTGTCGCGGCGGTGCGTGACGCGCTGGGCGCGTCGGGGGCGATCCGCGTGGACGCCAACATGGCGTGGGACGTCGACACCGCGGTGGACGCCATCAAGGCGCTCGACTCGGCGGCGCGTGGGCTCGAGTACGTCGAGCAGCCGTGCGTGTCGATCGAGGAACTGGCCGCGGTCCGCCGCCGAGTGGCCGTGCGCATCGCCGCCGACGAATCCATCCGCCGCGCCGAGGACCCGATGAAGGTCGCCGTGGCCGGCGCCGCCGACATCGCGGTGCTGAAGGTCGCGCCGCTCGGCGGGGTGCGGCGCGCGTTGGAGATCGCCGAGGCGTGCGGGCTGCCGTGTGTGGTGTCGTCGGCGCTGGAAACCAGCGTCGGGCTCGCCGCCGGACTCGCCCTCGCCGGCGCCCTTCCGGTACTCGACTTCGCATGTGGGCTCGGGACGCTTTCGTTGCTCACCAACGACGTCAGCACTGACACGCTGTCCCCTGTGGACGGTTACCTGCCCGTCCCCCGGACCGCCCCCGAGCCCGACCTCTTCGCGATGTCAGCGGCCGACGACGTCACCCGGGAACGCTGGCTGACCCGCCTCACCCACGTCCGCGCCCTCTAAAGCGGGGCACTTTTGCACAAAAGTGCCCTCGTTGAAAGCTCAACAAGGGCACAAAAGTACAAAAGTGCCCGCTCTGGACGTGCGAGGCGTCAGGCGGGGGTCCAGGAGCGTTGGTGTGCCTGGACGAGCCAGGAGTCGGCCCACTCGGTGTCCGGTCGCACGGGGAGCGGCGACGAGTCGATCAGCTTCTCGAGCTTGCGCTCCAAGCCGGTCGCGGCCTCCAACGCCTCCGCCTTCGTGTGCCGCCCCTGCCGCAGGTCCCGCAACCAGGTCAGCCACGGCTCGGCGACGGGCAGCGAGATGCGACCGGTCTCGAGCAGCTCGACGCCCTGGACGCCGAGACGCACCATGTGCATCGCGAACTTCGTGTCGAAGCCGTACTTCTCGATCAGTTCCGGCCGGTTCGTGCTCGCGCCGCGCAGCCCGAGCATGCGCTGCTGCTGCGCGCGCGAATAACCGAGGAACCGTTGACCCGCCTGGCGCGAAACGATCCGGTCCGCGTTGTCGAGCAGCTCGCGGCCGAGTTCGGTGATCTCGACGATCTCGTTGTCCGGCACGAACAGCGGCAGCAGCACGGTCGGGTTCCCGGCCAGCGCCAGCCGCAGCCACTTGCGCAGCGAGTAGACGGTCAGGTCGAGGTCACCGGGCCCGGAGCGGACACCTTCGGGTTGTGTGCGGTAGATGTACTGCTCGAACCGACGCAGCCCGATGACGTACTCGGGCGGCTCGACGCAGATACCCATCTCGTCGCGGTCGTCCTGGCCGGCGACGGCGGTGCCGTGCAGACCGGAACCGACCTGGCACCGCAGGATCATGCCCCGCTCGGCTAGTGCGGCGAACTCCGGGCTGTCGTGTTTCATGTGCTCTTTGTACGTGCACCGGCCACCGCCGCGCATCTGGTTTTCACCGCCTCAGGGACGAAAGTCCGGGTCTCCTCAGGGCCGTTCCCTGATGTGGCCAGGGTCGTCGACCGGCCAAGCTGGTGCCATGACCAACACCGAGCAGGCCACCACCACCGTCAAGCAGCTCCGCCGCACCCGGGGCGACAAGAAGATGATCTTCGGCGTCTGCGACGGCATCGCCCAGTACCTCGGCGTCGACGCCAACCTCGTCCGGATCGTCTTCGTGGCAGGCATCTTCGCCGGCATCGCGCTGCCGATCTACGCCGCCGCCTGGATCCTCGTGCCGGAAGAGGACTGAACACCGGCTGCCCTCGGACGTGCGTGAAATGCCCGCGAGCGATCGAGAAGCGCACACACGAAGAAAGGCCCGGACCGCCGAAGCGGACCGGGCCTTTCTTGTTTGGCTACACCTGGCCGAAGCCGGGGGCTGGACTCAGAAGTCCATGCCGCCCATGCCGCCGGACGGGTCGCCCTGCGGCGCACCGGCCTTCTCGGGCTTGTCGGCGACGACAGCCTCGGTGGTCAGGAACAGCGCCGCGATGGACGCGGCGTTCTGCAGCGCCGACCGGGTGACCTTGGTCGGGTCCGGGATGCCGGCGGCGAGGAGGTCCTCGTAGACACCGGTCGCGGCGTTGAGGCCGTGGCCCTGGGGCAGGCCCTTGACCTTCTCCACCACAACTCCGCCTTCGAGGCCGGCGTTGACGGCGATCTGCTTGAGCGGAGCCTCGACCGCGATACGAACGATGTTCGCACCGGTGGCCTCGTCACCCTCGAGCTTCAGACCGATGAACGCGGCCTCGGCAGCCTGGAGCAGAGCCACGCCGCCACCGGCGACGATGCCCTCTTCAACAGCGGCCTTGGCGTTGCGCACGGCGTCCTCGATGCGGTGCTTGCGCTCCTTGAGCTCCACCTCGGTGGCGGCGCCGGCCTTGATGACGGCAACGCCGCCGGCCAGCTTCGCGAGACGCTCCTGGAGCTTCTCACGGTCGTAGTCCGAGTCGGAGTTCTCGATCTCGGCGCGGATCTGGTTGACGCGACCCTGGATCTGGTCGGCGTCGCCCGCACCCTCGACGATGGTGGTCTCGTCCTTGGTGATGACGGCCTTGCGCGCGCGGCCCAGCAGCGAGAGGTCCGCCTTCTCCAGGGAGAGGCCGACGTCCTCGGTGATGACCTGGCCACCGGTGAGGAACGCGATGTCCTGCAGGATGGCCTTGCGGCGGTCACCGAAGCCCGGCGCCTTGACGGCGACGGACTTGAAGGTGCCCTGGATCTTGTTGACGATCAGGGTGGCGAGAGCCTGGCCCTCGACGTCCTCGGCGATGATCAGGAGCGGCTTGCCGGACTGGATGACCTTCTCCAGCAGCGGCAGGACGTCCTTGACGTTGGAGATCTTGGAGCCGTAGAGCAGGATGTACGGGTCTTCCAGCTCGGCTTCCTGGCGCTCCGGGTCGGTCACGAAGTAACCGGACACGTAGCCCTTGTCGAAGCGCATACCCTCGGTGAGCTCGAGCTCGAGGCCGAAGGTGTTGCTCTCCTCGACGGTGACGACGCCTTCCTTGCCGACCTTGTCGAGCGCTTCGGCGATGAGCTCGCCGATGGTCGTGTCGGCAGCGGAGATCGAGGCGGTAGCAGCGATCTGCTCCTTGGTCTCGATCTGCACGGCGGCCTTGTGCAGCTGCTCGATGATGGCCTCGACGGCCTTCTCGATGCCGCGCTTCAGGCTGATCGGGTCGGCGCCGGCGGCAACGTTCCGCAGGCCTTCCTTGACCAGTGCCTGGGCGAGCACGGTGGCGGTGGTGGTGCCGTCACCCGCGACGTCGTCGGTCTTCTTGGCAACTTCCTTGACGAGCTCGGCCCCGATCTTCTCCCAGGGGTCGTCAAGCTCGATCTCTTTGGCGATGGAGACACCGTCGTTGGTGATTGTCGGCGCGCCCCACTTCTTCTCGAGCACGACGTTGCGGCCGCGAGGGCCAAGCGTCACCTTGACGGTGTCGGCGAGGATGTTCAAGCCGCGCTCAAGACCGCGGCGGGCTTCCTCGTCGAACGCGATCAGTTTGGCCATTGGGGTGTGGTCCTCCGATATTGAGCGCCACGAACGACAGCAACCGGCTATCCGGCTACGCGCTGCGGCAGGACACTTCCTCGGCCAGGCTCGGTGCCCGCGACGGACGACCCGATCCGGTAACCCGGATCCAGCCTCACCGTCCCGACCTTCAGGCGAGTGATCGGCGACCACCCGCCTGGCACTCGACGGTGTCGAGTGCCAAGTCGTGTTTAGCACTCTCCTGGGTCGAGTGCAAGCAGCGCTGGTGAGAGCGCCGCCGGGTCAGGTCGACGGAACGACGTGGATCGACGGCGGCGGGGCCTGCACGGACGACTGCGAGGGCGCGTTCTGCTGGCCGCTCGGGCCGACCGGGATCACCGGTGCGGGTGAGTTGGTCGACTTGCCGCCGCTGGACAGCACGATGATCACCACGACGACCGCGGCGATCACCACCACACCGAGCCCGATCCACAGCCACTTGAGGCCGCCACCGCGCTTCGAACCCTGCGAGAACGTGGTCGAGCTGCTCGCCGGAGCCGGCGGACGCAGACGCACAGGATCCCCAGGCGGGCCGTATCCGGGAGGACCCTGCTGGTACGACGGCATCCCAGGCGGCGGGGTGCCCAGGCCGTAGGGCTGCTGACCCTGCGGTGGCCCGTAACCGGACGGCGGGCCCTGCGGCGGCATCCCCTGGTGCTGGCCATAGCCCGGCGGCGGACCCTGTGGCTGGCCCTGGTGACCGTATCCCGGCTGGCCCTGCTGACCTGGTTGCTGACCCGGTTGACCCTGCGGCTGACCTGGCTGTTGTCCCCCGTACGGCTGCATGGAGGCCCCTTCTCCCTGTTGTCCCGGCGCCCCCTGCGGCGGGCCCTGCTGCGCTGCCGGAGCCGCCCCCGCGGACCCCGGCGGTTTGTCCGACGTGGCCAGCGGGCCCATCGCCCGGCGCGCCGCGGCGACCATCTCCACACAGCTCGGGTAGCGATCCTTGGGGCTCTTCGACATCCCCTTGCGCACGACCTCGTCGATGGCGTTCGGCAGCGCGACCACGCGGGAGATCGACGGCGGTTCGCCGCTGAGATGTCCCTTGATCACGGTCTGCACGTCGCCCTTGAACGGCGGGCTGCCAGTCAGGCAGGCGAACAGGACGCAGGTCAGCGCGTACTGGTCGGTGCGACCGTCGAGCGGCTCCCCACGCAGGTGCTCAGGCGCGGCGTAGGTCGGTGAGCCGAGGAAGTCGCCACCGCGGGTGCGGTGCCCGGTGGCGCCGCGGCGAGTCAGCCCGAAGTCCGCGAGGTAGACGTGCTCGCGGGTCGTTTCCTTGCTCGTGACCAGCACGTTCGCCGGTTTGACGTCGAGGTGCACCAGCCCGCGGTTGTGCAGTGTGTCCAGTGCGTCGGCGACCTGGTCGAGCAGGTTCAACGCGCGCACGGGCGCGATCGGCCCGTCGGCGATGAGGCTGGCGAGGTCACCGCCGTCGACCATGCGCATGGCGATGTAGAGCATGCCTTCGAGCTCGCCGAAGTCGTAGAGCGGAACGACGTTCGCATGGTCGATCGCCGAGGTGTTGCGCGCCTCGTCGACGAACCGTTCGCGGAACTCGGCGTCCGCGCCGAGATGGTCTCCGATGATCTTCAGTGCCACCTTGCGACCCAGCCGCACGTCGGTGGCTTTGTACGTCACACTCATGCCGCCCTTGCCGAGCACACCGTCGATCCGGTAGTTGCCCAGCCGGCGACCGGTGAGGTCCCCCGACACATCGCCTGTCACGCAGCGCAGCCTAACGCCACGGACAAAGTCAGCGGCGCGAAGTGCCGGTATTGAGCGCGGCAGTGTCCCGGTCTTCGGGCCGAGGTCACGGCGGGTGACATGAACGGACCTTTCCTTCGGGAAAACGGGAGAAAAGGTCCGTTCATGTCACTTTGCGCCACGGCTCGATGCTTCGATCCGGCGTTTACGCGCTTGCACCAGGACTGTGCCCGGACCGGCGAAGTCGAGGGCGAGGCCGTCCCCTGAGCGCACGGACTGGGGCCCGGACGGGTCCACGGCACGCAGGCGGCACTGGACGGAGTCCGGGTACGCGAGCAGGAAGTCCGGCCGAACGGTGACGAGCTCGCCAGGCGCCAACTCGAAGGCGTCGACGGGTCCCGCGGCGGCGAGGACGAGCTGGCCCATGCCGATGTAGTGCTCGAGAAAGCCGACATCGCCGCCGAAGAGCTGCTTCAGCGGCTGCCAGCCCGGGTCGGGCCGGACCGTCGGCGGCCGGACGAGGATCGCGCTCGGCACGACGGACCAGCCGGTCTTGCCGTCGAACTCCAGCGGATAGACGTCACCGGCGTGGGACGGCGCGAAGTCGATCCAGCCGCCCTCCGCCGGGGCGTTGAACACCGAGGGCAGGCCACGGCCGTGCGCCCGGACGCCGCCACGGGCCGGTGGCGTCTCCACCACCCCGAAACTGCTCGCCAACATCGTGTCCGCCAAAGCCTGGACCGCCTCGCCTGGCGACAGCAGCACGCGCGCGACCCCGAAGGTCGGCGCGTGCCTGGTCTGCACCTGCATGAAATCTCCCCTTACAACGCTGTCAAGCGGCCAGAGTCTCGCATGACGGGGGCCGGCAGGCAGGATGGTCGGTGTGATCTCCGTCGATGAGCACCGCCAAGCCGTGACCGCCCTGCTTCCCGTCGCCCCGCCCGTGGCACTGCCGCTCGCCGACTGCGCGGGGCTGGTGCTCGCCGAGGACGTCCGGGCAGGGGTATCGCTGCCGCCGTTCGACAACTCCGCGATGGACGGGTTCGCCGTACGCGCCGAGGACGTCGCCGGCGCGAGTGTCGAGCACCCCGTCAAGTTGCCGATCGCCAACGACATCCCCGCAGGTCGCCTCGACGTCACCGGCCTCGAGCCGGGCACCGCGCACCGGATCATGACCGGCGCGCCGATGCCGCCCGGCGCGGACAGCGTGGTGATGGTCGAGGACACGACCTCCAGCCGCACCGAAGACAGCTGGGACGTGTGGATCACCGCGGCGACCGAGCCGGGCACGCACCTGCGGCACACCGGCGAGGACGTCGTGGCGGGCACCGTCGCGCTGACCCGCGGCACCGTGCTCGGACACGCTCAGCTGGGGCTGGCCGCCGCGTGCGGGCTGGACGAGCTGCGTGTCCATCGGCCGCTCAGGGTGGTCGTCGCGTCCACCGGCTCGGAGCTGGTCGTCGCGCCGGAGCCGTTGCGGCACGGGCAGATCTACGAGTCGAACGCGGTCATGCTGGCCGCCGCGATCCGCGGGCTCGGCTGCGAGGTCGAGATCGTGCGCAGCGTGGTCGACGACGTCGACGAGTTCTCCGCCGCGCTCGTACCGAAGCTCGCCGACGCCGACCTGCTGATCACCTCCGGCGGCGTCAGCGCGGGCGCGTACGAGGTCGTCAAGGACGCCCTGACCGGCGCGGGCGTCGAGTTCCGCAAAGTCGCGATCCAGCCGGGCGGGCCGCAGGGCTTCGGGCGCTGGCACGGGGTGCCGGTCATCACCCTGCCCGGGAACCCGGTGAGCGTGCTGGTGTCGTTCGAGGTCTTCGTCCGGCCGGCGCTGCTGACCGCGCTCGGCCACACCGACGTCGACAGGCACCGCGTGCGCGCCACGCTGACGGAGTCGATGAACTCGCCCGCCGGCCGCCGCCAGTTCCGGCGCGGCTTCTACACGCCGACCGAAGGCCAGGTCACCGGCATCGTCGGCCCGCGAGGCGGCCCCGGTTCCCACCTGCTCGCCGCGTTCACCCAGGCCAACTGCCTGATCGAGCTGCCGGAAGGCGTCAGCGAAGTCGACAAGGGCGACGAGGTCGACGTCTTGCTGCTCTAACGACTCGGGAAGTCGCGAAGCGGGCGGAGGCGGCTGGCCAGCAGGATGCAGACGGCCAGCACCTGCACGCCGGCCATGATCCAGATCGTCTCGCGGACGCCGAGCACCGAGCCGAGGGCACCGGCGAGCACCCCGCCCAGCGGAATCATGCTGTAGTTGACGACAGCCGTGCACGACGTGACCCGGCCAAGCAGCTCCGGCGGGCAGTACTGCTGGCGGAACGTCGTCGTGAGGATGTTGGACGTGCAGACCCCGAGGCCGATGGCGAAGATGCCGGCGACGAAGAACACGAGCCCGGCGCCGGACCGGGTAAGCCCGAGCAGCCCCAGCAGCGGCGCGGCGAGGACCTCGCTGAGCACCATCGTCCGTGCGGTGCCGAAACGGCGGGCGAGCCTGCCGGACACCATCGCCGCCGCGACACCGCCGATCTGGCCGAGCGCGAGCGTGATTCCGGCCGCACCCGGCGAGACGCCGACGTCACGCACGAGGAACACCACCGCGATCGCGCTGAGCCCGGCCAGTGCGATGTTCGACGTGGCGCTGAAGCACGCGAGCACCCGCAAGTAGGGATCACCGAAGACGAACCTCAGTCCGTCGGCCATCTCGCTGCGAAGCCGCCGCCGCGGACCGACACCGCGCCGAGCCCCGCTCGTACTCAGGGAACGCAGGCACAGCGCGGAAACGACGAAACTGAGCGCGTCGGCCAGCACTCCGGACACCGCGCCGAAGGCTTGCGCGATCAGCCCGGCGATCCCCGGCCCGACGACGTCGGCGGTGGACTCGCTGCCCTGCAACCACGCGTTGGCGCCCGGCAGCTGTTCGCTGTCCACAAGGGACGGAAGGTACGAGCGGTAGGCCGTACCGAAGAAGACTTTCGCGCAGCCGCCGAGGAAAGCCGCGGCCAGCAACTGCGCCACGGTCAGCACCCCGAACCACGCGGTGATCGGCACACTCACGAATACGGTGAACGACGCGGCGTCGGCGACCAGCATCACCGGGCGCTGCGGCAGCCTGTCCACCCACGCGCCGGCCGGGAGGCCGAGCAGCAGCCACGGCAGCCAGGCCGTCGCGGTCAGCACGGCGACAGTGAACGTGCTCGCCTGCAACGTCACGACCGCGACCAGCGGCAACGCGACACTCGCGACGCTGCTGCCGAGCAGGCTGGTCGTCTCGCCGATCCAGAGCCGCCGGAAGTCACGCCCGGCCAGGAGCCCAGCGACGCGGGTCGTCGTCACGGCTGCCCAGGCGCACCGAATGCCGACAAGTAGACCGGCTCACGCTCCTGACCGTCGTCGAGCTTGTCGCGGTCACCGAAGCGCGCATACAGGGCGATGAGCTCCTGTCCGAGTTCGTTCAGTTCACCAGGCGAAAGATGCACCCACCTCCCCACGAGATAGGCCGAGTCGAGCCACTCGTCGCGGTAACTGCCACGGTTGGCCAACCAGGCCCTGGCCATGCTCGCGTCGTGCTCGATGTCGAGGGACTCGGCCGCGAACGCCGCCGGATCGTCGCGGAAGTCCAGCGTGGACCACCTCGTCCCGGCCGAAACCCGCTGCCACCAGTGCTCGCGCCGGTCCTTCGCCAACTCCGGCACCTCTTCGACGAGTTCGCTCTCGGCCAGCACTTTCAGGTGATGGCTGACGTTGCCGACGGCTTGCCCGGTGCGCTCGGCCAGCAGGCTCACCGTCGACGGGCCGTGCACCTTCAGCACGTCGAGCAGGCGCCGCCGCAGCGGATGCGACATCGCCGCCAGCACCTTCGAGTCCTTGATTTCCCGTACGCCGCGTTCGACCATGCACCTCAGGTTAGATGCACAAGAGTTGTTGTGCAATGAGTCTTGTCCATCCGCTCCGCAGGGTCGCCGTACGCTGGGCGCATGAGCGTTCTTTCGTGGATCGTCTTCGGCGCCATTGCCGGCTGGGCGGCCAACCTGGTGGTCGGCGGCTCCGATCGCCGCAGGCAGGGCTGCCTGGTCAGCATCCTGGTCGGGGTGGTCGGCGCGGCGCTGGGCGGCCTGCTCTACCGGTGGATCACCGGGCAGCAGAAGGACTGGGGATTCAACTTCCCCAGCTTCGGCGTCGCCGTGCTCGGCGCTGTCGTCCTGCTGGCCGTCGTGCGGATCGCCGTCGGCATCGGCGGCCGGAACAAGCGCTCACGTGACCGCTTGTAACTTTTCTCGGACGAACGGTGATCAAGAGCGGTTTTCCGACTAAAGTAGGCGCTTCTCAGCAGCCAGATCCCGTGGCCGGGTGCGTGTGTCTCGTCGGGGGAGACACACGCACCCGGCCCGTCCACCAAGCCAGGCCGATAGCCGGTTCGGGCACGCTGAGGATGTCCTGCCGCCAGGCGCGAAGCAGTTCACCGAGGCGATCCGCCTCCGTTGAACAGGCTTGCATCGGCGCCTCCTTCAAGTGGACAACAAACGTGACTACCCAGCGTTATCGCGATTTTCGACGTTCCGTTACCTTTTTGTGGCCTATTCCACCCTTGGCGGTAGCGCCCACGCGGGGTAATGGGGCGGATCACCCAACCGCCACACCGGTTCGACGCGGCTGGCGGTAGCTTGGTGCGGCCATCACCACTACCCACGACTGCGGGGAACCCGAAGACCATGAGCGCCGCCAGGCCGGACTCCACCGGCAATCCGCTCGCGCACGCCGTCCAGCTCGCCCGCGAGACCATGCCGCCGATGCATCCGGCAGGTAGGCCGTTCGTGTTCGGCGGGATCGCGGCGACCCTGCTGCTGCGCAAGGCGTCCAAGCGCCTCGGCGTCGTCGGCGCGCTGGCCACCGTCGCCACGGCGGCGTTCTTCCGTGAGCCGAAGCGCGTGGCCCCGACCAGGGCCGGTCTCGCGATCGCTTCCGCGGACGGGCTGGTGTCACTGATCGAGGAGGCCACTCCGCCGCCCGAGCTCGGCCTTCCCGCCGAGCAGCGGCTGCGCGTGAGCGTCTTCCTCTCGGTGTTCGACGTGCACGTCCAGCGCACCCCGGCGAACGGCGTGATCGAGAAGATCGCCTACCGGCCTGGCAAGTTCCTCTCCGCCGACCTCGACAAGGCCAGCGAAGACAACGAGCGCAATTCCGTGCTGCTGCGCACCGAGGACGGCCACGAGCTGGTCGTGGTGCAGATCGCCGGGCTGATCGCGCGCCGGATCGTCTGCCAGGTCGCCGAGGGCGAGAAGGTCGACGCCGGGGCGACGTACGGCCTGATCCGCTTCGGCTCCCGCGTCGACCTGTACCTGCCACCGGGCAGCGAGCTGCTCGTGTCGAAGGGGCAACGCACGGTCGGCGGCGAAACCCCGATCGCCCAGCTGCCGTTACCGAAGGGCTGAGGACATGCTGCGTGTCCCCACGCCCGGCGTGCGGCTACTGCCCAACGCCATCACGGTCCTCGCGCTGTGCGCCGGGCTGTCCGCGGTCCAGTTCGCGCTGAGCGGCAACTATTCGATGGCGATCGGGTCGATCGGTATCGCCGCGGTGCTCGACAGCCTCGACGGGCGCATCGCGCGGCTGCTCGACGCGACGTCGAAGATGGGCGCCGAGCTCGACTCGCTGTCCGACGCGATCTCGTTCGGCGTCGCGCCCGCGCTGGTGCTCTACATCTGGAACGTCGACACCCAGCACATCAGCTGGATCGTGTCGCTGGTGTTCGCCGTCTGCATGATCCTGCGGCTGGCGCGGTTCAACACCTTCCTCGACGACACCGAGCAACCGCCGTACGCGGGCGAGTTCTTCGTCGGCGTCCCGGCGCCGGCCGGCGGCCTGCTGGCGCTGCTGCCGCTGATCATCACCATCGAGTACGGCCAGGGCTGGTGGTCGTCACGGGCCGCGGTGTGGATCTGGACGATCGGCGTCGCCGCGTTGCTGATCAGCCGCATCCCGACACTGTCGCTGAAGACCGTGCGCGCCCCGGCGAAGGCCATCGCGCCGCTGCTGGTCGGCGTCTGCCTGCTGGCCGCGCTGATCATCCTGTACCCGTTCGTCGCGCTGGGGATCGCGCTGCTGCTGTACCTCGCGCACATCCCGTACGCGGTGTACCGCAACCGCTGGCTGGCTGGGCACCCGGAAGCCTGGGCCGTGCCGCCGCGCGAGCGCCGCGCGATCCGCCGGGCCCGCAGCCCGCGCCGCCTCGGCCTGCGTCCGCCGCTGCGACGCCGTGTCGCCGGAGCCGCCATGCGCGCCGTCCGCCTGCCGCGCAACAGCGACCAGCACCTCGCCCGCCGCACGTACTCCGCCGAAGGCAAGGAGCGCGGCGAACGCCGTCGCAGCTGGCGCCAGATCGGCCTCCGCCAACGCGGCAAGTAACCACCCTGGATCGCAACTCGCCGTCGAGTTGCGATCTCTTAGAAACTAAGAGACCCCACAAAAGCGCAAAAGCGCGGCGCCGGCGCTGGGGCTGCACGCCGGGGGTCGATGACCAATAGGGTGGTCGGGTGAGCGATCCCCAGATCACGTTGACCGTCCGGCACACCCCATCCGCGCTGGATTCACGCCGCGGGGTCGTCCGGCTCCACCCCGAAGTGCTCGACGCGCTGGGCCTGCGGGCCTGGGACGCGGTGCATCTCACCGGGGCCAGGGTGAGCGCCGCGCTGGCCGCGCCCGCCGGTGGTGAAGCCGTGCCGGGGGTGGTGCTCGCCGACGACGTGACGATGTCGAACCTGGGGGTCACCGAGGGTTCCGAGATCGTGGTGGCCCCGGCGGAGGTGTCCGCCGCCCGCACCGTGACGGTCGCGGGCTCGAAACTGGCCTCGAGCGCGCTGACGCCGCATGTGCTGCGGCTGGCGCTGATCGGCAAGGTGCTGACGGTCGGCGACGCGGTGTCGTTGCTGCCGCAGGACCTCGCCCCGCCGCCCGGTTCCGACGTCGGCGCGCTCCGCGGCCAGCTGTCCCGCGCGATCGGCATGACCTGGACCAACGAGCTGCTCACCGTCACCGCTGCCGATCCGGCCGGACCGGTCGCGGTAGGACAGTCCACTGTGGTCAGCTGGCGCGACGGCGCCCGGACCGGCGAGACCCCGGCCGCGCCGCCGGTCCGCACCGGGACGACCGTGGTGACCATCGCGCCCGTCTCGTCCGGTGACGACTTCATCGACGCGGAGATCGTCGAGGACGCCGACGTGGACGACGCCGCTGCCGCTGTCGAGGACGTCCCGCTGTTGGCCGATCTCGCCGGTGCCCAGACTCAGGCGCGCAAGCTGTCCGAGTGGTTCGACCTGGCCTTTCACCGTCCGGAGCTGCTCGCGAAGCTCGGCACGTCCGGACGTCTCGGGGTGCTGCTCACCGGGCCCGAAGGCGTCGGCAAGGCCACGCTGGTCCGCGCGGTCGCCAAGGCCGAAGACGTCCGGGTGGTTGCGCTCGCCGCCCCGACCATCGCCGTGCTGGAACCCAACGCGGCGGCGTCACGGCTGCGCGACGCGATCGGACACGCCAGGAACGGCCCCGGCGCGGCGGTCCTGCTGATTACCGATATCGACGTGCTGCTGCCGTCGAGCCAGCCGCCCCCGCTCGCCACCGTCGTCCTCGATGAGCTGCGCAAAGCATTGGGCCGCAGCGACTTCGCACTGGTCGCCACGACGGCTCGGGCGGAGTCGGTCGACCCCCGGCTGCGTGGCGCGGACCTGCTGGACCGCGAGCTCGGGCTGCCGCTGCCGGAGGCCAAGGTCCGGACCGAGCTGCTGCAGATCCTGCTCAAGGACGTGCCGGTGGAACCGGGGCTGGATGTCCGAGTGCTCGCCGAACGCACCCCGGGCTTCGTCGCCGCGGACCTCGTCGCCCTGCGTCGCGACGCTGCGCTGCGGGCGGCGTTGCGGCAGCTCGACGCCGGTGAGCCCCGAGTGTCGCAACAGGACCTGCTCGACGCGCTGGACACCGTCCGGCCGATCTCGATGTCCACTTCGGACGTTCTGGCCACCGGCGGGCTCGGTCTCGACGACGTCGGCGGCATGACGGACGTCAAGGCGTCGCTCACCGAAGCCGTGCTTTGGCCGCTGCGGTACCCGGATTCGTTCGCGCGCCTGGGTATCGCGCCGCCGCGAGGCGTGCTGCTCTACGGGCCGCCGGGCGGCGGCAAGACGTTCCTCGTAAGGGCGCTGGCCGGGACCGGCGCGCTCAACGTGTTCGCCGTCAAGGGCGCCGAGCTGCTGGACAAGTGGGTCGGCGAGTCCGAACGCGCGGTGCGCGAGCTGTTCCGCCGCGCCGCCGAGGCCGCGCCGTCCCTGATCTTCCTCGACGAGATCGACGCGCTCGCGCCTCGACGCGGGCAGTCTTCGGACTCCGGCGTGGCCGACCGCGTCGTCGCCGCGCTGCTCACCGAGCTCGACGGCGTCGAACCGATGCGCGAGGTCGTCGTGCTCGGCGCGACCAACCGGCCCGAACTGGTCGACCCCGCGCTGCTGCGGCCGGGCAGGCTCGAGCGCCTCGTCTACGTGCCACCGCCCACGGCGGAAGGCCGCGCGGACATCCTGCGCGCGACCTCGAAGAACACCCCGCTGGCCGACGACGTCGACCTCGACGAGCTGGCGTCCACTTTGGATCGCTACTCGGCCGCCGACTGCGCCGCGCTCATCCGCGAAGGTGCGCTGACGGCGATGCGGGAATCACTCGAGGCCAGCGTCGTGACCGCCGCGCACCTGGCCAAGGCCCGCGACGCCGTGCGGCCGTCACTGGACCCGGCCCAGCTGGCGGCCCTCGAGGCCTACGCCAAGGGCCGCCAGGCCGACTGAGGCTGTGGCCGGCTCGTGAGTGTTCCGGCTGGTTAGAACCAGGTTAGAACCGGCCGGAACACTCACGAGCCGCTAGCTGCCGGACTTGCCGCCGGCCTGGTAGTTGTTGGTCACGATCACGATGACGCCGGGGCTCGACGCGGCAATGCCGTCGAACCGCGCGGCGGACTCCATGCCGAAGGCTGCGGCGAGGGCCTTCGCGGCCGTCTCCTCGTCGGTGCCCGGCCGGTAGTAGGCCGTGGTCTTCGGAATGACGCCGTCCGGGTAGTTGCTGACGTCGGCGACCGTCCAGCCCTGGGCGCGGAAGTCGTTGGCGGCACGGGCGGCGAGGCCTTTGATCGTGCTGTTGTTGTAGACCCGGACGGTCACCAGCTTGGCCGGGTCCTGCGTGCCGGCGCCGGGCTGACCCGGGCTCGCGGTGCCACCCGGCTGGCCAGGCTGGCCCTGCCCCGTGGACGAAGGGGTCGAGGGGGTCGACGGCGGGACACTCGACGAAGACGCCGGCGGAGGCGCGGCAGATGACGCGCTCGACGACGGCGTGGACGAGCTGCTCGGGGGCGACGACGGGCCGCCCGGTGCGGCGTTGTCGTTCGAACTGCTGCTGTTCAGCACCGTGATGCCGCCGACGACGGCCGCGGCCACCGCCACCGCGATCAACGCCACCCCAGCCGCCTTCAGCGGTCGGGAGAGGCCGGAAAACACACTCATGGCAACTCAATCCCCAGACGCCGTGCCGCTCGGTTGCGCTGCCGCACGGCCCGCATCTTGCGCAGGCGCTTCACGAGCATCGGATCCGCCTGCATAGCTTCCTGCTTGTCGATCAGCTGATTCAGGACCTGGTAGTACCGCGTCGACGACATCTCGAACGTCTCGCGGATCGCCTTCTCCTTGGCACCGGAGTACTTCCACCACTGGCGCTCGAAGGCCAGTACCTCGACCTCGCGGGCGGAGAGGCCTCCGGCCGGGTCGTCGGCCGGTGCGTGCGGGGACGGCTGGGCATCCTCGGATGACCCTGCCCTCGACTCCGCGGCGTCCATCTGACTCCTCACAATCAGGATCGTGCTCCAGCGGCGATCGGGCGTCGGCGAATCACACGGTTGTCATTCCGCACGCGCCATTACATCACGTGCGGTGCGGTCACCGCGGGCATCTGGACCGGCGCGTCTTGGTCTACCAGAAAGGTCTGACTAAAATGGGCGCCCGTGACCGTTCATGCCATCCGAATCGCCGGCGACCCCGTGCTGCATCAGCCCGCCCGCGAGATCACCGAGTTCGACGCGGCACTGCGCACGCTGACCGAAGACATGTTCGAGACGATGTACGCGGCGGAGGGCGTCGGCCTCGCGGCCAACCAGATCGGCCTCGACCTGCGGGTCTTCGTCTACGACTGCCCGGACGACGACGGCGCCCGGCACAAGGGCCTCGTCATCAACCCGAAGATCGAGACCTCCGAGATCCCGGAGACCATGCCGGACCCCGACGACGACTGGGAAGGCTGCCTCTCCGCCCCCGGCGAGTCGTACCCGACCGGCCGCGCGACCTGGGCGAAGGTGACCGGCGTCGACGTCGAGGGCAACCCGGTCGAGGTCGAAGGCACCGGCTACTTCGCGCGCTGCCTGCAGCACGAGACGGATCACCTGGACGGGTACATCTACCTCGACCGCCTCATCGGCCGCCACGCCCGCGAGGCGAAGCGCATGCTCAAGAACAACCAGTGGGGCATCCCCGGCCGCAGCTGGACCCCGCCCGCCGACCACGAAGACTACGAAGAGGCCTGAAGCTGCTGGACGTGAAGGCCACCTTCACAACGGATTGCGCAATGAAGGTGGCCTTCACGTCCAGTCAACACCCCAAAAAGTGGCAGCGGACGACGGCGGGTTGCTCGAGCACGGTGCCGGCGCGGACGGCCCAGGCCAGTCGCACGAACTGCGCGTGCGTCCAGGCCAGCGGGGTCGCCGACGCCGTGGGCGTGCCGGTCGGGAAGCCCGGCTGTCCCGAGGGCGCGTTCTCGTCCCACACCTGTTCGGGCATGGTGTCACTCGAACTGCTGACGCGGGCGAGGTCGTGCAGGCGTTGGGCGGCCGACGCGCGGTTGCCGTCGGCAAGGTCGTACTCGCCGCGTTCGCCGGCCAGCAGCGGCCACAGCCGTCCGAACGTCGTCCGGCTCTCGGCGGGGAACGTGAAGTCCCACGGTGAGCCGTCGGCCTGTTCGCCGTAGCCATCGTCCGTGTACCGGTGCCAGAACTGGCCGTTGGGCGTGGTGTACCCGATCTGCGCGTCGGTGACCTTGATGCTGTTGAGGATCACCGGGTCGTCGGCGCGGTAGACGCCGAGCCGCACCAGCTCGAGGAACCCGGCGTCGGTGACCGCGCGCTGGTCCATGGTGACGCTCGAGTTGCCGAGGTTGTACCGCGTGCCGGCGTCGGCGTTGCCGTCCTTGGTCAGCCGCACGAAGTACGGGGACTTCGACAGCGGGCCGTTCGTGGTGATCGTCTCGCGCGCAAGCCCGGCGCGGAAGGAATCGGCCGCCGCGAGGTACCGGGCTGCGTCGGCTGCGGCGCCGTTGTGCTGGGCGAGGTCGGCAGCGCAGACGAGCCCGGCGATCACCGACGCGATGGTCGACGGCGACCAGCCGTCCTGCTCCTCCCAGCGCTCCTGCTGCGTGTACGGCGAGGGCTGGCCGTTGTCTCCCTTGTACGCCAACAGGAACTCCGCTGCCTTACGCACGCCCTGCCAGGTCTTCTGGTCCGTGCGGCCGAGTTGCTGGGCGAGGATGATCGGGAACGCGGTCTCGTCGAGCTGAACGGACGTCCAGTACGGCTTGCCGTCGACCGCGGAGTTCTGCGGCAGGTGGCCGTCGGTCAGCTGCTGCGTGCCGAACATGAAGACCAGCGCCCGTTCCGCGGCCGGCTTGTCACCGGCGGCCAGCAGGCCCGTCGCGATCTGGTAGAGGTCTCGCGGCCACACCAGGTGATACGTGCCCGAAGGCGAAAACTGCGGGTCGTTGTTCCCGAAACGCCAAGGCATGCTCGGCGAAGCGATGAACGCGCCCGGGTGGAGCTTGTCCTCGCTCGCCGCGAGCGTCAGCACGGAAGCCTTGTACAGACTGCGTTCGTCCGCGGACTTCAGTGACGACGGCGCCCCGCTCACGCCGTGCAGGTAGCCACGCCAACCCGCGTCGTACGCACGCTCGACGTCGTCGAACGACCGGCGCTGCGAAGCGCGCGCGGCGCCGAGTGCCGCGTTCTCTTGTGCGTCAAGGCCGATGGCGACCTCGACGTGCCGTGCGCGAACACCGTCCACTGTGGTCTGTCCAGTGAGGACGACGTTGCCCTTGGTAGCCGTGCCGTAGTCGACAAGTTTGAACGTCTTCGCGAGCTGCGTCGGGCCGTCCGACGCCCCGGCGTAGCCGACGCTGGTGTGCGTGAACGCGGGTGATGCCGTGACGGCGGCCGCGGTTTTCGCGTCGTGGGCAAGGAGTGCGTTGCCGTCGGTGCGCGCCGAGTCGTCGCTGCCGTCGTTGGTGAGGTCCGGGTCCGCGGTGGCGTAGACGCGGTACGGATGCCCGGTCAGCGAAGTGAACTCGACGTCGACCAGCACGGTCGCGCGGGCCGGGTCGGTGACATAGGTCTTGTCTATCCGCCAGCGGTGCTGGTCGTCGGTGATCGTCTGCTCGTAGGTGAGCCCGTCGTCGCTGGTCCGGCGGACCTGCTGGGCGTGGGCCGACGAGTCGACCGTCGCGAACGTGCGGCCGTCGGTGACGACGAAGTCGAGCGAACGGATGCTCGGCGTCGACAGGTCCGGGTAGTAGACCTCGGACATTCGCCCACCCTGCAGGGTGAACCAAACATTGCTGGCCTTGGCCCGCGCGGTGCCGAAACCGGTCTTGTCCGCCGGGAGCCAACTCGGGTGCGCCCCGGGGGCGCCGGGCGCTTCTCCGCCGGGCGGCGCGGCCGCGGCCACCGCGGGCACGAGCCCCGCGACCAGTAGTCCGGCGAACGCCGCGAACATCGTCCTACGCATGTCGACCCCCAGAGAGTGCCGCCCCGCTTCGCTGCGGGAGCGCCTGAAGATTCTGACTGAAAACTCCCGCCTTCGCATGGTCCGATCCGGTAATTCGCCCACCGGAGCGGGGTGACGTGGGCGGCGCGGGGTTGAGTACTGGGCGCAGTCGTGGCATGGTCGGGGGACAACCGAACAGACACCGCGGGAGCTCGCGCTATGGCGGGCTGAGAGGGTGGCTGGTCCCAGCTGCGGGATCCGGCGCCACCGACCGCATGAACCTGACCGGGTAATGCCGGCGTAGGGAGTGCTTTCTTTTGACGACGTCAGAAATCCAGCCGAAGGTCACCACCGGTCCGATCACCGGGTCAGGCAAGGTCTACAACCAGACGGAATCCGGGCTCCGGGTACCGGCCAGGCGCGTGTCGCTGTCCAACGGCGACCATTTCGACGTCTACGACACGTCGGGTCCGTACACCGACCCGGACACCACCATCGACGTCCACAATGGACTGCACCGGCTGCGGGCAGGCTGGGCGGACGGCCGCGAGCACAAAACCCAACTGGCCTGGGCGAAAGCCGGGGTGATCACCCGCGAGATGGAGTACATCGCGACGCGGGAGCGGGTCGATCCGGAGCTCGTCCGGTCCGAGGTGGCGCGCGGTCGCGCGGTGATCCCGGTGAACCGCAAGCACCCGGAGAGCGAGCCGATGATCATCGGCAAGAAGTTCCTGGTGAAGATCAACGCGAACATGGGGAACTCGGCTGTCTGGTCCTCTGTGGAGGAAGAGGTCGACAAGATGGTGTGGGCCACCCGCTGGGGTGCCGACACGATCATGGACCTCTCGACCGGCAAACGGATCCACGAGACGCGCGAGTGGATCATCCGAAACTCGCCCGTCCCGGTCGGCACGGTGCCGATCTACCAGGCGCTGGAGAAGGTCAACGGGGAGCCGGAAAAGCTCACCTGGGAGATCTACCGCGACACCATCATCGAGCAGTGCGAGCAGGGTGTCGACTACATGACCGTGCACGCCGGCGTGCTGCTGCGGTTCATCCCGCTGACGGCCAGGCGCGTCACCGGGATCGTGTCGCGCGGTGGCGCGATCATGGCCGCGTGGTGCCTCGCGCATCACCAGGAATCCTTCCTGTACACGAACTTCGCCGAGCTGTGCGAGATTCTGAAGGCCTACGACGTCACGTTCTCCCTCGGCGACGGCCTGCGTCCGGGGTCGATCGCCGACGCGAACGACCGCGCGCAGTTCGCGGAGCTGGAAACCCTCGGCGAGCTGACGCACATCGCCCGCGCCCACGACGTGCAGGTGATGATCGAAGGTCCTGGACACGTGCCGATGCACAAGATCATGGAGAACGTCCGCCTGCAGGAAGAACTCTGTGACGAGGCGCCGTTCTACACCCTCGGTCCACTCGCGACGGACATCGCGCCGGCGTACGACCACATCACCTCCGCGATCGGCGCGGCGCAGATCGGCTGGGCCGGCACGGCGATGCTCTGCTACGTCACCCCGAAGGAGCACCTCGGCCTGCCGAACCGGGACGACGTAAAGACCGGCGTGATCACCTACAAGATCGCCGCGCACAGCGCCGACCTCGCCAAGGGGCATCCGCACGCGCAGGAGTGGGACGACGAACTGTCCAAGGCCCGCTTCGAATTCCGCTGGGAAGACCAGTTCAACCTGGCGCTCGACCCGGACACCGCGCGGTCCTATCACGACGAGACGCTGCCCGCGGAGGCCGCGAAGACCGCGCACTTCTGCTCGATGTGCGGGCCGAAGTTCTGCTCGATGCGGATCACCCAGGACGTCCGCAAGTACGCCGACGAACACGGACTGTCCACTGTGGAAGCAATCGACGCGGGCATGGCCGAGAAGTCGGCCGAGTTCGCCGACCACGGCAACAAGGTCTACCTGCCGGTGGTCAGTCCGTGACGGAAACCCCGCGCACCGCCCTCACCATCGCCGGATCCGACTCCGGCGGTGGTGCGGGCATTCAGGCCGACCTCCGCACGTTCTTCGCGTGCGGCGTGCACGGCCTGGTCTCGCTGACCGCCGTCACCGTGCAGAACTCTCTGGGCGTCCAGGGTTTCACCGAAATCCCGGCAGAAGTCGTCGCGGCGCAGATCAAGGCCGTCGCCCAGGACATGGGCGTCAACGCCGCGAAAACGGGCATGCTGGCGACCGCGGAGATCATCCGCACGGTCGCGAAGACGCTCGACGAGGTCCACATCGGACGCGACACCGGCGTTCCGTTCGTCGTCGACCCGGTCGCCGCGTCGATGACCGGACACGCGCTGCTGCGCGAAGAGGCGCTGGAGGCAATCCGCACAGAGTTGTTCCCGCGGGCGACGTTGATCACCCCGAACCTCGACGAGGTCAAGCTGCTGACCGGAGTTTCGGTGTCGGACAAGGAAAGCCAGTACGCGGCGGCGCGGGCGCTGTTGGAGTTCGGGTCGACGTGGGTGCTGGTCAAGGGCGGACACATGTATGACGACCCGCACTGCGTCGACCTGCTCTCGGACGGCCGCGAGTTCGTCGAGCTCTCCGGGCACCGGTACGACACCGAGAACACCCACGGCGGCGGCGACACGATGGCCTCGGCCATCACCGCGGCCCTGGCGAAGGGCGCGACAGTCCCCGACGCCGTCGCCCAGGGAAAGGAGTTCATCGAACGCTGTGTCGCCGAGGGTTACGCTCTCGGCGCCGGCGTCGGCCCGGTCTCACCCTTCTGGCGCCTCAAGGAGAGCTGAACGCGGAACTCACGGGTCGCGAGTGTGGGACTCGGCCGCCTGAGTGTGGGACTCGCGACACGCTGCGCGAGTCCCACGTTCAAACGCGCGAGTCCCACGTTCGCCACTGCCGTCCGCGAAGCGATCCGCGCCGCTTGACGGCAAGATCGGTCCCCGGCCGACCACACCATGACCGAAAGACGCAACTCGACGGCGAGTTGCGATGCTTAGCGTCCACAAGCATGGCACGTGGGACTCGCGTGGCGCGTTAGGTGACGGGGGTGAGGACGCGAGTGTCGTAGGCCTCGCGGGCGACGCGGATGCGGTCGAAGTTGCCCACGGTCCAGGTGCTGATCGCGTCGAGGTAGACGGTGATCTCGGTGCCCAGCTCGGTGTGCGCGTACTCGACGGTCGGCGGAGTCGTCGGGTACACAGTGCGCGTGACGAGGCCGTCGCGTTCGAGACTACGCAGGTTCTGGGTCAGCATCTTCTGGCTGATGCCGTCGACCGCGCGACGCAGTTCGCCGAAGCGATGGGGTCGCCTGCCGAGCGCGCCGAGGACCAGCGCGGTCCACTTGTTGGCGACCAGGTCGAGCACCTCACGGCAGGGACAACTGCGCAGATAGACGTCCCAGGGCGATTCTGGCTGCTCAAAGCTAGTTTCCATCAGGTACCTACCCTACAAAGAAGTGCCTTCTTTCGAAAAGGTACCAGCTGCCCCACGATGGTTCCAGACATTCGGAACGATCAAGGAGCGAGAAATGCGTGCGGTGACCCAGGATGAATTCGGCGGCCCGGAGGTGCTGCGGGTGGTCGAGACAGAGCTCCCGTCGCCCGGCGCGACCGAGGTGCTCGTGCGGGTCCATGCGGCCGGGATCAACCCCGTCGACTGGAAGTCGCGCGTCCAGGAGGTCTTCCTCGGCGCGCCACCGTTCATCCTCGGCTGGGACGTGTCCGGCGTCGTCGAGGAGGTCGGGTTCGGTGCCACCGGGTTCGAGGTCGGCGATGAAGTCCTTGGCATGCCTTGGTTTCCCCGCCAGGCCGGGGCGTACGCCGAGTACGTCACCGCGCCGTCGCGCCAGTTCGTGCGCAAGCCGTCCGGGCTGTCGCACGTCGAGGCCGCGGGCCTGCCGCTGGCCGGGCTGACGGCGTGGCAGGGGCTGGTCGACGTCGCGAATGTCCAAGCGGGACAACGTGTTCTGGTCGACGCGGCGGCCGGCGGGGTCGGGCACCTGGCGGTGCAGATCGCCAAGGCGCGCGGCGCGTATGTACTGGGGACGGCGAGCGCGCCGAAGCACGACTTCCTGCGGTCCCTCGGCGTCGACGAGCCGATCGACTACCACGACAAGAACGCGACCGCGACCGATCTCGATCTCGTGTACGGGCTGGTCGGCGAGCAGAGCGACCTGCGCTGGCTGACCGGAATCCGCAAGGGCGGCCTGCTGATCGGCGTCCCGGGCGGGGTCGCGGAGTCTGTTGGCGCGAAGGCGGACGAACTGGGCGTGCGGACCGCGCCGCAGCTCGTCGAGCCGGACCAGGTCGGGCTACTCGGGCTGACCGCGCTCGTCGACGCCGGTCACCTGCGGGTCCACGTCGAGCAGACGTTCCCGCTCGAAGAAGTCGGCAAGGCACACGAACTCGGCGAGACCGGCCGCCTCGCCGGCAAACTCGTCCTCACCGTGGTGTGACTGGTCCGCCGGCCGTGTAGCCGCACGTGAGTGTTCCGACCGGTTCTAACCCGGCCGGAACACTCACGAGCCCTAGTCGGAAGTCAGCCGCGCGGGAGGACCAGCGGCAGGACGGTGGTCAGGCCCGTCCAGTCCGCGGTGATCACGGAAGCGTGCTGCTTCGCGAGGTCGGTCACGCGCTGGGTGGCCTGGTCGACCGTCGGGGTGTGGGCGTCGATGGCCGGCGCGACGTTCTCGCCGTCCGTCATGACCAGGTAGTAGTGGTTCGAGTCGAACCACCACGGGCCGGTCTGGGTGACCCACGCGTTGGCATCCCCGTCGAACACGACGAACCACGGCTGCTGCGTCGAGGTGAACCTCGACCGCGGGTCGCCGGGGGCCGCGTTGTGCACGGTCGGGAAGATGTTCGCGTTGGCGAGCTGGCCTGAGTTCTTCAGGCCGATCAGGTAGTCCGCGTACTCGACGTCTGTGTGGTAAGTGTCCGTCGGGTTCTGCTCCTCGACCGTGCCGGGGATGATCTCGACGATCGACTTGCCTTTGAGCGAGTCGCGCGTAGCCCAGTTGTCCGCCTTCGACGCGGCGTCGAGCGTGGGGTAGTTCCCGAGCAGGTCGATCGGCTTGTAGATGTGGCCGCCGAGGTGTGCGTTGAAGGACGCGTCCAGCAGCGCCGGGCCCATGCCGGTGTTGGCGGAGAAGCCGGTCTTCATCTCGAGCTTGATCGTCAGCGGGCCCTTGTCGGGGTGCGCGTTCTGCCAGATCCGGATGTCGTCGAGGCAGTTCTCCAGGTTCTTGTTCTGGCCACCGGTGTAGAGGTCGGCCACGGTGTTCGCCGCCACGCAGTTGTTCTGGTTGCCCAGCGGGTTGCTGTGGCTGACCTTCCACTCGTGCGTGATGAAGTCCGGCCAGACATCGAGTTCGATCAGCGCGGAGCCCGCGTCGAGCGCCTGAGCGAGGTACGGGTAGGCGGCGGGGTCGTAGGTGTTGTGCACCCCGACCGTCGTCGCCCCGGAAAGCTTCGCCGGATCCGCGCCTGCTGTGGCGCTGGTGACCAGCGATCCCGCTACCAGCGCGCCAACCACCAGCGCTACCGAGGAGAATCTCATCATGTTCCCTTCACCGACCGGGAGTGTCGTCCGGCTAACACTGTGCCAACAGGATTGCCGCCACGTGAAGAGGGAATGGCCGAATGGACTAGACCAGAAGTCGGGAACGAGACTTATTACATGACGAAAACTTCGCCCCCTGTCACAGCATTGACCATCGCCGGCTCCGATTCCGGCGGTGCGGCGGGACTTCAGGCAGACCTCCGCACGTTCCTGACCTGCGGGGTTCACGGGCTCGTGGCGGTCACCGCGGTCACCGTGCAGAACACGCTGGGGGTGCACGACCGGGCCGACATCCCGCCGCACATCGTTGCCGGGCAGATCAAAGCTGTCTCGCAGGACATGGGCGTGGGCGCGGCGAAAACGGGGATGCTCGCGTCCGCGGAGATCATCCACGCCGTCGCGAAAGCCTGCGACGAAGCGGACATCGGCCGCGATCTGCGCGTACCGTTCGTCGTCGACCCGGTCGCCGCGTCGATGAGCGGACAGCCGTTGTTCGACGACGCCGGCTTGGCCGCGGTGCGCCACGAACTGCTGCCGAGGGCGACGGTGCTCACGCCGAACCTCGACGAGGTCCGGCTGCTCACCGGGATGACTGTGACCACCCGCGAGCAGATGCACCAGGCCGCCGCCGTTCTGCAGCGCCTCGGTCCGAAATACGTACTGGTCAAAGCCGGGCACCTGACCGAGGACCCGGAATGCGTCGACGTCCTGTTCGACGGCTCGAGGTTCGTCGAGCTACCCGGCCCGCGCTATCCGACGCCGCACACCCACGGAGCCGGCGATACCATGGCGTCCGCGCTCACGGCGGGCCTGGCGAAGGGGATGTCCGTCGTCGAGGCCGCTCGCTACGCCAAGTGGTTCGTTCAGAACGCCGTCGAGCACGCGTACCCGATGGGCGCCAAAGTCGGCCCGGTCTCGGCGTTCTGGCGGCTGGCTCCGGAGGAGTTCTAGTCTTCGTCGATCAAGAGGGCTTCGAGGGCAGGGAGAGCCACCTTGAGGGCCTCGCGGTGTTCCTCGGACAGCCTGTCGAGGCGGTTGTTGAGCTCCTGGACCCGCGTCGAGCGGACGCCCGAGATCAGCCGCACGCCCTCCTCGGTGGCCGTGGCGAGCCAGGCACGGCGGTCGACCGGGTCGGACTCGCGCCGGACGTATCCCGTCTCGACCAGCGACGCGATGATGCGGGACATCGTCGCGGCGGCCACGCCCTCCTTCGCCGCGAGGTCGCCGAGGCGCAGTTGCCCGTGGTTGACCAGCGTGGCCAGCGCCGAGATGGCGCCGTGCCCTGGCCCGGGGCTGCCCGCCTGCCGCAGTGAGCGGGAGAGCCTGCCGATGGCAAGGAACAGCCTGCCCGAAACGTCCTGTGTCGACGACGTGATCACCGCAAGCTCCTTAGCGTGGCCCGGCTGCTGACGCACCCGGGAAAGTGCCGTCAACGATACGTGCGAAACACGTGGATCCAGGTAAAGACTGGTGTTGTTAGCGCGGCGGACTCGAAGCTTGTGACCAAAAGCGCTGAGGTACCCGGCCTGCACCACGGGCGAGGCGGCCGGCGAGTACAGCGGCGCGCATCGCGGACGCCATCCGTTCGGGGTCCTTCGCCCGGGTGACGGCCGTCGACAGCAGCACCGCGTCACAGCCGAGCTCCATCGCGAGCGTGGCGTCCGACGCCGTGCCGATCCCGGCGTCGAGGATCACCGGGACCCCCGCCCGCGACACGATCAGCTCGATGTTGTGCGGGTTCCGGATGCCGAGCCCGGTGCCGATGGGCGCGCCGAGCGGCATCACCGCCGCACAGCCGGCTTCTTCGAGCCGAAGAGCCAGTACCGGGTCGTCGTTGGTGTAGGCGAACACCGTGAATCCGTCCGCGACCAGCTGTTCTGCCGCGTCGAGGGTCTCGAACGGATCCGGCAGCAGGGTGCGGTCGTCGGCGTGGACCTCGAGCTTGATGAGGTCGGTTTCCAGCGCTTCGCGGGCCAGACGCGCTGTCAGGACGGCCTCGGCGGCCGAGCGGCAGCCTGCCGTGTTCGGCAGCAGCCGGATGCCGAGGCGGCGCAGCAACTCCAGCACACCGGAGCCGCCGTCGGAGTCGGCGCGGCGCATCGCGACGGTCGTCAGTTCGGTGCCGGACGCGACCAGCGCACGTTCGAGCACGGCGAGGTTGGCGGCGCCGCCGGTGCCGATGATCAGCCGCGAGTCGAGCTTGTACTCGCCGATGACGAGCTGGTCGCCACCTAGTGAGACGTCAGCCACCCTGCACCGCCGTGAGGACGTCGAGCCGGGCGCCCTTGGGCACGACGACCTCGCTCCACTCACCGCGCCGGACGACTTCGCCGTCGAGCGCGACGGCCACGCCGCGCTCGGGCGCCTCGATCGCCGCCATCAACTCGGCCACTGTGGACTCGTCGGGGAAGTCCCGCCATTCGCCGTTGACCTGCACTTGCATCAGACTCGCTCCGTACTCTTCAGGCTCGGAAGGCGGCGCGGGTGAGCCGCCTCGGCGTGCGGGGGTAGCTCGGACCCGGCCAGCAGCGCGACGATCGCGTCGGCCGTGACGGGTGCGAGCAACAGCCCGTTGCGATGGTGTCCGGTAGCGGCGAGGACGCCGTCGCCAAGGTCCCCGATGAACGGGAGGTTGTCGACGCTGGCGGCACGCAGCCCGGCGGCCATCTCGACGAGTTCGTACTCGGCGATGCTGGGGAAGACGCGCTCGGCGCCTTCAAGCAGCTCACGGACGCCCCTAGCGGCGACGGTCTCGTCGAAACCGGCCTCGTACTGCGTCGCGCCGAGCACGAGCTCGCCGTCCGCCCTGGGCACGAGGTAGATCGGGCGGCCCTCGACGACCGCGCGCACGGTCCGTTCCGGCGGTGGCAGACAGCCGCGGCGCGGACGCAGGCGCAGGATCTCGCCCTTGAGCGGACGCACTCCCCCGGCCAACGCCGGGTGCAGCCGTCCGCTCCACGCTCCGGCTGCGATGACCACGACGTCCGCGTCGACGGATTCGACGTCGACAATGGTCTCGGTGACGAACTGAACGCCGCGTTGTTCCGCCGCTTTACGAAGGGAGACAAGGAGTTTCCGGTTGTCCACGGCGAGGTCTCCGGGCACGGAAAGTCCACTTCGGACGGACCCGCCGACGCCCGGTTCGAGGCGGCGGGCTTCCCGTCCGGTCAGGACTTCGACCTCGCGGCCGAGCGAGGTCAGGTACCCGGCGAGGATTTCGAGGTGCTCGACGTCTGCGCGATCGAGTCCGACGACGAGCGTGCCCTTCTCGGACAACCCCGGGTCGAAGCCCTCCTCGGCCAGCTCTCGGGCGAACGCCGGCCAACGGCGCAGGGACTCCTCGCCCAGGCTGAGGACGTCTTCCTCGCCCGGCCATGCCTCGGTGACGGGCGCCAGCATGCCGCCGGCCAGCCAGGACGCGCCGCGGCCCGGCGTGGGGTCATAGACGGTGACGCTGTGCCCGCGCCCGGCCGCGCGCCAGGCCACGGACAGGCCGATGACACCGCCGCCGACCACTGCGAGTTCACTCATGAGATCACGCTCCCTGCGCCGGCATGATCCGGATCAGGTTCCACGGTCGGAGCGCTGTCGGCTCCCTCTCAGCCCGTGCTCGGGCTCCCGTGCGGACCACCCCACCGTAGCGCGCGGGTACCCTCGCCGCCATGCCTGGGCTCAGTGGTGACCTGATCCGCAAACGCCTCGCCGACGCGCGGCTCTACCTGTGCACGGACGCGCGGACCGACCGCGGCGACCTCGCGGAGTTCGTCGACGCGGCCCTGTCCGGCGGCGTCGACGTCATCCAGCTCCGGGACAAGACCATCGAGGCGAAGCAGGAGCTGGCGGCGCTGGAGGTGCTCGCCGAAGCGTGCGCGCGGCATGGCGCGTTGCTGTCGGTGAACGACCGCGCCGACGTCGCGCTCGCCGTCGACGCGGACGTCCTGCACCTGGGCCAGGACGACATCCCCGTGTCGCTCGCACGCCGGATCCTGGGCGACGACGTCGTCATCGGCCGGTCGACGCACTCCGTCGAGCAGGCCACCGCGGCCGCCGACGAGGAGGGCACGGACTACTTCTGCACCGGCCCCTGCTGGCCGACACCGACCAAGCCCGGCCGCCCCGCGCCCGGCCTCGACCTCGTCCGCGCGACGGCCGCGCTCGGCACGTCACGGCCTTGGTTCGCGATTGGCGGCATCGACCTGGAACGCCTGCCCGAGGTCCTTGACGCCGGCGCGTCGCGGATCGTCGTCGTCCGCGCCCTCACCCACGCGGAGGACCCCACGGCCGCTGCCCGCACCCTGCGCGCCCAGGTGGCGGGGCACGTTTCGTGAGTGTTCCGGCCGGTTAGAACGCAATGCCACGTAGCTTAAGTCGATCTTGCTGTGTGGGTGAGGCTGTGCAGCACGATCGTGGGTGGGCTGGGGTGGCGTGTGCTTGCCGGTTCGGTGCGTTTCTTGACACGGTAAGCGTTGTGCCGTAAGCGTTTCACCGCGCGAGGGCAGCTGCGGTCCCGGCGCGGTGGGAGAGGTTTGCGGGTGATGTCGGCCATGATGGCCGGGAGTGCGTCAGCCCAGGTCTGAGGGGGGGAAACCCGCCGTGCCGGTAGCGGTACGGCGGGCGATGCGCAGGGCCCGGGTGTAGCTGATCCGGTCGGGGTCGAGGTCCGCGGCTTCAGCGGCTCGGGCGATGAGGACGCTGAGTGCGTAGTGCACGGTCAGCCACGCCCAGATCTCCTGATGCACCAGCTCAGGCAGCCG
>NZ_JAODNM010000072.1 GCF_025464955.1 Amycolatopsis sp.
AAACCGCGGACAGCGCGACCGCCCCGACAACGGCCGGGGCGCCCCGTCCCGCCAGCACGGCGGCGGCGAGGATCACTGCGGCGCCGGGCAGCGTCAGCCAGTTCGGTAGCCGGCGTTCCCGGATGTCATACCCGGTGAGCGCCGCAAGCCAGACCACCACGACCGCAACCACAACCGCCCCCATGTTCACGAGGCTAAGGTCAGTTCAGCGCGGCTCTCATCGCTTCTTTGGGTGCCGGGTGCCCGGTGAACAGCTCGACCTGAGTGAATGCCTGGTGCAACAGCATCTGCAGCCCGCTGATCACCCGGCCGCCGGCCGCCTCGACAGCCGAGGCCAGCGGGGTCGGCCACGGTTCGTAGATCGCGTCGAGCAGCACCGGAGTAGTCGCCAATGCCGGCGCATACGCCGCGGCGGCCGCAGCCGGGATGGTGCTGACCACCACGTCCGTCTCGGCGACGATGCGGGCCAACCCGTCGCTGTCGAGATCACACCAGCGGGCGTCGACGCCGGCCCTGCCGGCGAGTTCCACCAGCGGTGCCGACTTGCCGGCGTTACGCGCGGCGATCGTGATCCGTTGCACCCCCAGCTGAGCCAACCCGACGACCGCCGCCGGTGCGGTACCGCCGGAGCCGACGACAACTGCGCTGCCCGGTCGCGTCGCGCCGCCCAGTGCACCCGTCACCCCGTCAATGTCGGTGTTGTCGGCCCGCCAACCGGAGGGTGTGCGCACCAATGTGTTGGCCGAGCCGACCAGCTCAGCTCGGGGGGTGCGTTCGTCGGCGAATCGCAGCGCCGCGAACTTGCCGGGCATGGTGACGGAAACCCCGACCCAGTGAGGGCCGAAACCGCTTATCACCGTCGGCAATTGCTCGGCGGTGCATTCGATGCGGTCGTACGTCCAGCCGTGCAATCCCAGCGCCCGGTAGGCCGCCAGGTGCAACTGTGGTGAGCGGGAATGCCCGATCGGCGAGCCTAATACCGCGGCTTTACGCTCATCGTGCGGAATCGAGGACGCCATTGTGCTTCGCCAACTCGATGTTCGCGAGGTGCTGCTGGTAGTCGCGCGTGAACAGCGTCGTGCCCTGCATGTCGACGGTGACGAAGTACAGCCAGTCCCCCGCCGCGGGATGCTCGGCGGCGGCCAGGGCCTGCTCCCCGGGCGAGCAGATCGGCGTAGCCGGAAGTCCTTGGCGCACATAGGTGTTCCACGACGTCATCTGCGCACGGTCCGCGTCGGTGGTGGCCACCTCCTGCCGGTCCAGTGAATAGTTGACGGTGGAGTCGAACTCCAGCGTGCGGTGTTCGGCCAGCCGGTTGTAGATTACCCGGGCGACCTTCGCGAAGTCCTGCGGCTTCGCTTCACGCTGCACCAGCGACGCGACGGTCAGAATCTGGTACGGCGACATGTTCATCGCCTTCGCGGTGTCGAGTATCCCGCCCTGTGCGTACTGGGTGGCGCTTGCTCCGACGAGCGTGGACAGGATTTCCCGGGGCGACGACGACGGGTTGATGTTCCAGGTGCCCGGCGTGATCAGCCCCTCCAACCGGCGGTGATCGTTGCCCATCGCGATGACGGCGCTGTTCGCCCAGTCAGGGACGGACAGTGCAACGGGATCGGTCGAGCCGGCGACCCGACGCAGATCGTCCACCGACACGCAGCGCTGGTCGCCGTCGAAGTTCACACACGTGGCGCGCGAGATCAGGCTGAAGATGCCGTCGGTGACGGCGTTGGTCTTGACGTCCTGGAGGTCGTCGAGTTGGCGTCCCTCAGGGATCACCAGCTTGCCCACCCTGTTCTGCGGATCAGAAAGCCGGTCAACAGCATTGGATGCGGGTATCTCGGTGCGCACCTTGTAGAACCCGGGCTGGATCGACGAGATGGTCGAATTGCGCGCGGCGGCGTTGACGAACGACTTCACCGTCGCCACCACGTCGTGGTGCTGCAACGTCTCGCCGATCGCGGTCGTCGAATCGCCGTTGTGGATCTCGATCACCACGTCGTTCACACCCTCACCGGCGTAGTCGTCGCCACCTCCGAACATGGTGTGCCACAACCTCGAGCCGAGGAAAACGACGCCGATGACGACGACGATCAGCAAAGTCAGCGACAGGCCGGTGACAATACGTCGCTTGCGACGGCTACGCGCCTCGCGGATGCGATCCGAGCGGGTCATTCCGCGCCGCGGCGGTCCCACCGCCACGGGCTGCGCGCGTTCGCCGCGCCAGTTGTCAACCATCACCGACCTCTCCGTGTGCGGCCAGTGCCGCTCGCCGCTGATCCAGCCAGCCCTGCAGAATTCCCACCGCTGCGGCCTGGTCGATCACTGCCCGCTGCCCTTTGGCCCGGATACCGGCCTCCCGCAAGGACCGCTGTGCGGTCACGGTGGTCAGTCGTTCATCGGCCAACCGTACCGGTACTGGAGCGACCCGCCGGGCCAAGCTATCGGCCAGCTCGATCGCGTCGCGGGCCGACGGCCCGATCCGATCGGCGAGGGTACGCGGCAGCCCGACAACCACCTCCACCGCCTCGAGTTCGCCGATCAGCTGCGCCAGCCGTATTACATGCCGTGGCGACCGGTCCCGGCGTACGGTCTCCACCGGGGTCGCCAGGATGCCGTCCGGGTCACTGCTCGCGACCCCGATGCGGACGCTGCCGACGTCGATGCCGATCCGTCGTCCGCGACCAGGGTCATCGCCACCGGGCCGGTCCGGCCGGCGGTCGTCAGGATTGGTCACGGAAGTTAGCTCCGACCTATCTCAGCGCGTAGCGCGGCCAATGCCGCGTCGATACCCGCCGCCCCCTTACCGGAACCCTGTGCCAGATCAGCTTTGCCGCCCCCACGGCCGTTCACCGCCGCGCCCAATTGCTTCACCAGATCGTTCGCGCGCAGACCGAGGTCCTGGGCCGCCGGATTGACCGCCACCACATAGGGCACGGCGTCGTTCTCGCCTTCGGCGATCAGCGTTATCACGGCCGGGTCCGAGCCCAGCTTGCCGCGGATGTCGCCGACGAGGCTGCGCAGGTCGTTCGACGAGATCCCGCCGGCCATCCGCTGCGCCACGACGCGCACCTTACCGATGGTCTCCGCGCCCGCGGCGGCGTTCGCCGCGGCGGCGCGGGCGTTCGCCAGCCGCACCCGGTCGAGTTCCTTCTCCGCTGCGCGCAGGCGCTCCACCAGGTTGGCCACCCGGGCGGGCACCTCCTCCGACGGCACCTTGAGGGAGGAGGACAAGCCCGCCATCAGCGCACGCTCCTTGGCGAGGTGTCGGAACGAGTCCAGACCGACGTAGGCCTCGACGCGCCGCACCCCGGAGCCGACCGATGATTCACCGAGGATGGTGACGGGGCCGATCTGGGCAGAACTGCGCACGTGGGTACCGCCGCACAGTTCCAGGGAGAACGGCCCACCGATCTCGACCACCCGCACCTCGTCGGGGTAGTTCTCGCCGAAGAGCGCCATCGCGCCCATCGACTTGGCCTTGTCGAGTTCAGTGGTGAAGCTGTGCACCTGGTAGTCGGCTTCGACGGCCTCGTTGGTGACCTCTTCAATCTGGGTCCGCTGATCGTCGGACAACGGACCCTGCCAGTTGAAGTCGAAGCGCAGATAACCCGGCCGGTTCAGTGAGCCGGCCTGAACGGCGTTGGGGCCGAGTACTTGTCGCAGCGCGGCATGGACCATGTGGGTGCCGGAGTGGCCCTGGGTCGCGCCGTGACGCCAGCGTGGCTCGACTGCGGCAACCACCGTGTCGCCCTCGACGAACTCACCGGACTCCATGTTGACCCGATGCACCCAAAGGGTTTTGGCGATCTTCTGCACGTCGGTGACCGCCGCCCTCGCGGACAGCGATGAGCCGGTGCCGGTGATCGTGCCCTCGTCGGCGATCTGACCGCCGGACTCGGCGTACAGCGGCGTGCGGTCCAGGACCAGTTCGACGCGCTCGGGAGCAGCGGGGCCACCGAGATCACCCGAGCCTCCGCGCGTCACCATGGGCACTCGCCTGCCGTCCACGAAGATCCCGAGAATCCTTGCTTCAGTTGTCAATTCATTGAAGCCGGTGAACTCGGTGGGCCCGGCGTCGACGAGGTCGCGGTAGGCGGACAGGTCGGCGTGGGCCTGCTTGCGGGCGGCGGCGTCGGCCTTCGCCCGCTGCCGCTGCTCGGTCATCAGACCGCGGAAGCCTTCCTCGTCCACGGTCAGACCGGCCTCGGCGGCCATCTCCAGCGTGAGTTCCAGTGGGAAGCCGTAGGTGTCGTGCAAGGTGAACGCGTCGCTGCCCGACAGCACTGTGGCCCCGGATTCCCGGGTGCTCCTGGCGGCGTCGTCGAACAGTCGCGAGCCCGACGCCAGCGTGCGGTTGAACGCCGTCTCCTCGGCGACCGCGATGCGCTGGATCCGGTCGAAATCATTGACGAGTTCCGGATACGACGGGCCCATCGCGTCACGCACGGTGGCCATGAGGTCGCCGACGATCGGCCGGTCGATCCCGAGCAGTTTGGCCGACCGGATCACCCGCCGCAGCAGTCGGCGCAACACATAACCCCGACCGTCGTTGCCCGGGCTCACCCCGTCGCCGATGAGGATCGCCGCGGTGCGGCTGTGGTCGGCGATGATCCGGTAGCGCACGTCGTCCTCGTGACTGCCGACGCCGTACCCGCGCGGGGCGACCGCGGCGACGGTGTCGATCACCGGGCGCAGCAGGTCGGTCTCGTAGACGTTGTCCACACCCTGCAGCAGAAAGGCGACGCGTTCGACGCCCATGCCGGTGTCGATGTTCTTGCGCGGCAGCGGCCCGAGGATCTCGTAGCCCTCCTTGCCGGGACCGGCGCCGCGCTCGTTCTGCATGAACACGAGATTCCAGATCTCGATGTAGCGGTCCTCGTTGGCCTCGGGGCCGCCGCCCTCCCCGTATTCGGGTCCGCGGTCGTAGTAGATCTCCGAGGATGGACCGCAAGGGCCGGGGATGCCCATCGACCAGTAGTTGTCGGCCATGCCGCGGCGCTGGATCCGCTCAGGCGGCAGCCCGGCGATCTCCTGCCACAGCTGCGCTGCTTCGTCATCGTCCAGATAGACCGTCGCCCAAAGCCTTTCGGGATCGAACCCATAGCCGCCCTCGTCGACCGAATTCGTCAGCAGGCTCCAGGCCAGTTCGATCGCGCCCCGCTTGAAGTAATCGCCGAAGGAGAAGTTCCCGGCCATCTGGAAGAAGGTGTTGTGCCGGGTGGTCTTGCCGACCTCTTCGATGTCACCGGTGCGCACGCACTTCTGGATGCTGGTCGCGCGCGGGAACGGCGGCGGGACCTCGCCGAGGAAGTACGGCTTGAACTGGACCATGCCCGCGTTGACGAACAGCAGGTTCGGGTCTTCGAGGATCAGGGACGCACTGGCGACCCTGGTGTGGCCGGCCTTCTCGAAGTAGTTCAGGAAGCGGTCGTTGATGTCATGTGTTTCCACTGGAGAATTCCTTGCACTTCAGGCTCGGCCGCGGGCAAGCGGTGCGGCACCGAGCCGGGATCGGGTGAGGGGCCGCGGCGGCGGAGGGACCAGCGTTGCGTGTTCGGACCCGGCTGGATCAGCCCTCCGCCCGGCGAGCTCGCCGGGCGGGGCGTTCGGCCGCGGCGTGGCGACCATCGCGCAGGCGTGCTGTCACGCCGGAGCGATCCTCGACCATCTCGTGCAACTCGTGCTCCCGCTCACTCATTCCGGCGCGCACCTCGGCGCCGAACGAACCCACGGCGCCGGCCAGCTCTCGCACGGCCTCGCCCAGGTTCGAGGCTAATCCGGCGGGGGTGGCCTGGCGAGCGGTTTCGGTCGCCTTGCGGGACAGCGCGACCCCGGCGACCACCCCGATCCCCAGCCAGAAGAGGCGCTTCATCATTTCTTGCCCCTCTTGCGGGCCGGGCGCGAGCCCGCGTCGGCGAGCTTCGCGGCCTTCTTCTTGCGGCGCACCCGGATGGCCTTGCTGATGCCGTAGGACAGCGCCGCGGTCTTCACCAGCGGTCCGCCGAGGGTCGCGGTGAACACCGAGGACAGCGCGGAGACGTTCCCGGACACGGCCTGCGCGTTCGCGGTGATGCCGTCGACCCGCTCCAGCTGGGTGTTGACGTGGGTGATCGTCTCGTTCGCGCCGGCCAGCAGCGGGTCGGTGTTCTCGTGCGCCTTGCGGATCGCGATCGTGGCCTCGTCGAGGGTGCGACCGAGCTTGAGCAACGGGATCGCCACCAGCAAGACCAGCAGCACAAAAGCTCCTGCGGCGATCAGCGCGGCTATCTGCCCTGCCGACACGGGCCCTCCTCGAGATCGTCAACATGTACGGGATGAGTGCGGGTCAGGTTACCGCGCTGTGCCCCGTTCGGCCGTGTCGGCCCGCCGGTCCGGTGACTCAGTGCAGTCCTTTTACGACAGCTCGGTAGACGGCCGCCATGTCTTCGTCGCCGTAACCGGCTTCGACCGTGTGCGCGAGATGGTCGCGCGTCGCACGGGCACCGGCGAGATCGACCTTGTCGCCGCCCGCTTCGAGCACCAGCGCGACGTCCTTGAGCGCGAGGTGCGCGGGGAACGACGCTGGGAACTCTCCGTCGATCATCGACTTCCCCTTGAGCTGCAAGTACGGCATGTCGACTCCGCCGCCCGACACTGCTTGCAGGAACGCCGCGGGATCGACGCCGAGCGCGCGGGCGAGCCCGATGCTTTCCGCCGCCGCGGTGGTCGTGGCCAGGGTCCACGAGTTGATGACGAGCTTGAGCTTCGACGCGGCGCCGGGCTCGTCCAACCAGACCGTGCGCGAACCGACGACGTCGAACACCGGGGCGCAGCGGTCATGGAGGTCTTCGGGGGCAGCGGCGAGGACGACCAGCGTGCCCTGGGTGGCGGGCTGGCGACTGCCCATGACCGGGGCGTCGACGAACGGCGTCCCGGACTTTTCCGCCGCCGCGATGAGCTTCTGGGTCCACTCGACACCGACCGTGCTCATCTGGATCCACAGCGCGCCCGGCTCGAGCGAGCCGGAGATCTTCTCGAAGACGTCGGCGACGGCCGGCCCGTCGGCGAGCATCGTCACCACGATGTCGGCGCCCTGAACGGCTTCGGCGACGTCCGCGTGCACGGTCGCACCGCGCTCGACCAGGGACTCCGCCTTCTCGGCCGTCCGGTTCCAGGCGCCTACGGTGAGTCCGGCGCCGGCCAGGTTGGCCGCCATCGGCAGCCCCATGATCCCGGTGCCGAGCACCGCGACAGTCGGTTGCATGGTCATCTTCCCCTGTCTCTCCCTTGGGTTTTGGGTATCAGCTGCCGCGGATGGTGCGACGCAGCTTGGGAACGCGCTCGGCGAGTGTTCGCTCGGCTCCGCGCGTGGTCGGGTTGTAGTAGTCCTCGCCGACGAGTTCGTCCGGCGGGTACTGCTGTGCCAGAACACCCTCGGCGACGTCGTGCGGGTATCGGTAGCCCTGCGCGTTGCCGAGCTTCGCGGCGCCGGCGTAGTGGCCGTCGCGAAGGTGCGGCGGGACGGTGCCGATGCGCCCGGCGCGCACGTCGGCCAGTGCCGCGTCGATCCCGGCGACCACCGCGTTCGACTTGGGCGCGGTCGCGAGGTGGATGGTGGCCTGCGCGAGCGCGAGCCTGCCTTCGGGCATGCCGATGAACTGCACGGCGTGCGACGCGGCGACGGCGGCCTGCAACGCCGTCGGGTCGGCCATGCCGATGTCCTCGCTGGCGTGGACGACGAGCCGGCGCGCGAGGAAGCGCGGGTCCTCCCCCGCCTCGATCATCCGCGCGAGGTAGTGCAGCGCGGCGTCCACATCGGAGCCGCGGATCGACTTGATGAACGCGCTGATGACGTCGTAGTGCTGGTCGCCGTCGCGGTCGTAGCGCACCGCTGCCTTGTCCACAGTGGACTCGACGATGGCGAGGTCGATGGTCTTGTGCTCGGTGGCGCTCGCCGCGTCGGCGGCCGCCTCCAGCGCGGTCAGCGCGCGCCGCGCGTCACCCGAAGCCAGCCGGACGAGGTGAGCCTCCGCGTCCTCCGTCAGCTGCAGCTCGCCGCCGAGCCCGCGCTCGTCGGTCAGCGCCCGTTTGATGAGCGCGCGGATGTCTTCGTCGCCCAGCGGACGCAGCTGAAGCACCAGCGAACGCGACAGCAGCGGCGAAACGACCGAGAACGACGGGTTCTCCGTCGTCGCCGCGACGAGCAGAACGGTCCGGTCTTCGACAGCGCCAAGCAGGGCGTCCTGCTGGGTCTTGGAGAAGCGGTGAACCTCGTCGATGAACAGGACGGTGTTCTCGGCGTTGTAGTTGCGGCGGCGGCGCGCTTCCTCGATAACCCCGCGCACCTCCTTGACCCCGGCCGACAGCGCGGACATGGCGACGAAACGACGTCCGGTCGCGGCCGAGACCAGGTTTGCCAGCGTGGTCTTCCCGGTCCCGGGCGGCCCGTACAGCAGCACCGAAGCCGGCGCTGCGCCCTCGACGAGCCGGCGCAGCGGAGCGCCCTCGCGGAGCAGGTGCTGCTGGCCGACGACCTCGTCCAGGGAGGTGGGCCGCATCCGCACGGCGAGCGGCGACTCCGCGGGAGCCGCCTGCACCGAGGATCCCTCGGTCCGCTCCGGCGGTGGCCCCACATCGGGGTTCACGGTGAAGAGTTCGTCCTGTGCCACAGCGTTGACGTTAGCCGCAACGCCGAGTGCGAACACCGCTGGCCGGGCGCCGGCGCAACCGGCAGGGTAAGGGTGTGAACAGACGAGTCGCGGTGCTTTCGGACATCCACGGTGTGCTTCCGGCGCTCGAGGCGGTGCTCGCGGAGCCCGACGTGGCTGCCGCGGACCGGATCGTGCTCAGCGGCGACCTCGCGGCAGGCCCCCTACCGGCGCAGACGCTCGATCGACTGCTCGCGCTCGGCGACCGCGCCAGCTGGGTCCACGGCAACGCCGAACGGGAGTTGCTCCAGCTGGCTCGCGGCGGCGAGACGTCCATACCGGACCCGATCGCGCCCTGGGCGGCCGCCCAGCTCGAGGAGCGGCACCTCGCGCTGATCGACGGCCTGCCGCTCACGGTGACCCTTGAGGTCGAGTGCCTCGGCGAGGTCCTCTTCTGCCATGCGACTCCCCGTGACGACGAGGAGGTCGTACTGGTGGACAGCCCGCTGGACCGCTGGGCAGCGGTGCTGGCCGGGGTCACGGCGCCGACCGTGGTCTGCGGCCATACGCACATGCCGTTCGTGCGGCTCGTGGACCGGCGGACCGTGGTGAACCCGGGCAGCGTCGGCATGCCGTACGGCACCTCAGGCGCGCACTGGGCGCTCCTCGGCGGTGCGAACGGGCCTGCCGTGCAGCTCAGGCGCACGCTGTACGACGCCGAATCGGCATGCCGAGCCCTCGTAGCGACGTCGAGCTACCCCGGCATCGAGACCTGGGCCGACGACTTCGTCCGCAGCCAGGCTTCCGACGTCGAAGCCCTGGCCGTCTTCACCCCACGCACCCGCGGCTGAGGCAGGTGGCCGGCTCTGTCCAGAGCAGCAAGGACCCGGGGCGAGTGGGTGCTGGTAGCGGAGTTGAGGGCCAGTCACGTCGACCAGGTGGTGCTGGTGATGGCGATGTGACTGTTGGGCCCCCGAAGGCACTTTCGGCAGGGCAGAGACGTTGTGAAGGCCTAGTTGGTGCGCTTTCGCCCCGGTCCTTGCTGCGGTAAAGCTGGACCCGCCACCTCAACCGGCCAACCACCGGACACCCCTAAGTTCCAGGCATTTGGCGTTGCACGCCCTGCGAGAGTCGCCAGGATGGCCTTGAGGGAACGCCCCCACACCCCAGGCCGGAACGCTCACGAGCCCGGGACCTGGCCGGGGCTCACGGTGTTGCCGCAGCTGCGCAGCGGGGATCCGAACGTCAGCCGCTCCATGTCGAGGGCGGTCGTCTGGCCGTAGGTCTGCAGGGCCTTGAGCTGCGCTGGGTTGGACACGGCGTCCTTGCGGACCCAGTCGCCGTTGGGCGGGCCCTCCGCGGAGTACAGCAGGATCGTGTCGTAGTCGCGCGCGAGGCGGGGGTCGGACGGGATGCCGTTGCCGGCGCTCCACGGGCCCCAGGAGTGGATGAACGTGGGCTTGACGTCGTCGAAGACGTAGTTCCGCAGGGTGACGAGGTCGCCGGTCTTGGTGATGTCGGCGATCTTCTTGTCCACCAGGCCCGCCATGTCGACCAGGTCCAACCTGCTGGTCAGCGACGAACCGCCGAGGTCCGGCAGCAGCAGCGAGCCGTGCTGCAGGCCGAGGATGTCGGCGTAGTCGTTGAACACCCGCCCGAACCGGTCCGCGATCAGGCACATCGGCACGGTCGGGTTGGCAGCGAACGTCGTGGCGGCGGTGGCGAACCCGGTCACCGACGGGGCGAGCGCGACGACCAGCCCGACGACGACCATGATCCGGCCTCGGACCTTGGCGTGCCCAAGCAGCGCAGCCGTCGCCAAGGTGCCGGTCAGCGACGCCAGCACCCAGACCGGAGTGGCGAAACGGTACTGCACCATCCAGTCCGGCATCAGGACGGCGTACGCGATGATGGCGAGCACGAGTGGCACGAGCAGCGCCACCAGCCCGCTGCGCCACCACACCGGCCGACCCAGCGCCATGCCGACGGTGACCACGAGCACCAGCACTCCCAGCGCACCCGCGTACGTCACGAGCTCGCTGGCCCGGCCCAGGTCTTGCACACTCGGGAACTGCTGGGACTTGGCCACCGCGGGGTTGGACAGCAGCCGCCCGAACTCGAACCATCGCCAGGTGAGGTACGCGCCGAACGGCACTGCAAACGCGCCGACCGACCACAGCACGGAACGGACACTGTGCGCCAACGTCGTCCGGCGCACGTGGATCAGCACGACCAGCGGGTACGCGCCCGCGTAGATGACGCCTTCGGGCCGGGTCAGCGCCGCGAACGCCGCGATGGCACCGGCCGCGATGGCGACCTTCCGGCTCAGCAGCCGATCGTCCAGCACGGCGAGGAACACGGTGACCGCGAGCCCGACGACGGTGAACCCGAGCAGCGAGTTCTCCAGGCCGGAGAAGCACCAGATCACGAACGACGGAATCGCCGACAGCACGATCCCGATGACCAGCGTCGCCAGCCAGGGCCGGCGTGTGACCCGCTTCGCGGCGAAGTAACACCAGGTCAGGATCCCGCCGCAGAAGACGAGCGCGAGCGCCTTGGGGAACAGCACATAGTCCGGGATGCCGAAGATGGTCCCGCGCTCGAACAGGCCGACGATCCGGCCGAGCGCCAGCAGCACCATCCAGGTCGGGTCCGAGAAGCCCTCGACCGGCGGCGCACCGGCCTGCAGAACCGGACCGAGGCCTTCGGCGACGCTGCGGGAGTACGCGAAGGTGATGCCCGCGTCGTCCACGATCCACGACCCGTACCGCGAGGCCTGCCAACCGATCACGGCCGTGCCGCCGAGGATCGACGCGATCGGAAGCACCCTCGGGAGCCAGCGGGACCTCCGGGTGCTTTCGCCCTCGACAATCTCGGTGACCTCGGGCGACTTCGTGATCGTGCTTGCTGTCATGGTCCCATCGCAGTGCTGTTCGGCTGTGCTCGTGACCCGAAAGTCCCCCGCACGCAGGCGGGGGACGGCCGGTAAGAACAAGGCCGGGCCGCGCCAGGGAGACGGGGACCGGCCACTTCAATCTACGAGATCCGGATCGTTACTGAGTCACGACCCCGATACAGCCCAGCTGCGACCGTCAATACTTGTCGATACCACCCGAGCCGAACCGCTCAGCCCTTCAGGGACCGCCACATGATGGAAGCGGCGTAAGGCACCAGGTCGCGGCCCCGCCGCCACAGCCACGGGATTCCCTTCACCACGAGCCAGGCGAGATGCGCGGCCGCTCCGTGCTGGGCTCCGCCGGAGCAGGTCAGGCTCACTGGATTCGGCACCTCGATCCCGGCCGCGGCGGTGAGTTCGGTGAACCCGGTCGCGAGCAGCCGGTGCCCCAGCTCCGACGGATGCAGCCGGTCGACGCTCCAGGCCGTCAATTCGTACGCCCCGGGGAGCGCGTCGAGATCGACACAAGGGGCGTCGAGGCGCGTGACGACCCCGTCGATGACTTCGTTGAGCTCCGCGATTCGCGAGGTCAGCGCCCGGCGCAGCGAACCGGGCAGCCGGAAGACGCGGCCGTGGTCGTGGAACCGGACGGGGATCACCAGCGTGCCTTCGGCCGACAGCACGGAGATCACCTCGGCGAGGTCCTCGGCCATCGCGGTGGCGTCGAAGTCCGAGCGCAGGGTGTCATTCATGCCGACGACGATCAGCGCGACGTCCCCGTGGTGCGCTCTGGCGTCGGCGAGCTGGTCGGTGCGCACGCAGCGCATGCGGGCACCGGGGAACGCCAGGTTGAGGTAGCCGCCGGGCTCGACTCCGAGGGCGTCGGCGACCAGCGGGCCGACCCCACGCCAGCCGCCACCGGGCAGCGGATCGCCGAGCCCCACCGCGGTGGAGTCGCCGAGGACGACCAGGCGCCGAGCCTGGCGCAGCACCGGAACCGGCGGCTGGAGCTCCGCCGGCTTCTCGGCGCGGGTCTGATCGCGGGGTTCAGGGGCCTGAGTGATTTCAACGCTCACCACGGACACACTGAGAACAATCGGGCATGGACACTCACTGGCGGTGATGCTGGGGTAACGCGGTGAGGACGCCTCGGCGAACCCTCGGTGCCAGGTAACCAGTGGTAGCCGGTTACCTGAACGCGGGGTAGAGCGCCAGTTCCAAACCGGGGCCGAAGTGGATGTCCAGCATCGTCGCGACCTCGGTGGCGTGCTCCTTGACGTCGGTCAGCCCGGCGCGGCCCGCCTGCTGGGCCAGATCACGCCACCAGCTGACCAACGCGGCTTGCCTGCTCAACGGTCCCGCGCCGCGTACGCAGCCCAGCGTCGGCAGGATCTCCCAGGTCACGTGCCACACCAGCAGCAGGAGGCTGTCCATCAGGTAGGCGGCGAGCGCGACGTCGTCAGCGAGCCCCGGCCAGGCCACGACGACCTCGGCCCGCCATGCGGCGACCATCGCCTCGCTCATTCCGGCGGGCAGGGCCAGCGCGTCGGGGCAGGCCGCGAACGGCAGCCGCAGATACGCGGCGTCCACCATCGCGTTGCGCACCCGGCCGCGTTCGAAGTCGAGGAACCGGACCCCGGAACTGGTCACCAGGTTGTTGTCCGGGGTGAGGTCGACCGGGCTGAACGCGCGGTACGACGCCGACCGGGCGTGCTCGGCGGAGCGTTCGGCACGTTGGCGGACCGAGTCAGGGGTCACGACGTTGAGCTTGCGCTCCAGGATCGCGGGCAACTGCGCGCAGGCGACGACCGGAGTGGCGTCCTCGCCCTGGAACCGGACACCCAGACGCCGCAGCAGCGCGTCGAAATCGGCTTCGCGGTTGGCCGTGCTGGCGTGCAGCTTGCCGAGCGAACGCGCCCACGACAACAGAGCTCGTTCGGCTCCGCGCGCGTCGCGGGACTTCAGCCTGTCGTGCAAGGTCGGCGCGTCACCGAGGTCGTCGATGACCAGGACGCGGAGCCGGTGGTCGTGCGCGTGCAGTTCCGGGCACATCCGGTCTTCCGGTGCCAGCGAGGTGAACAGCTGGTAGCTGACCGCTTCCTGGGCGAACGGGTCGACTTCACCCGCCGGCGGCGGCGCCGGATAGTGCTTGATGACCAAGGTTCTCGGCAGGGAGAACGGCGAGGACGCGACGCGGGCGCGGACCACCGTGGCCGGACCGCTACCGGGGAGTTCCTCGGGATCGACCAGCTTGATCGCGCTGCCGAACCGGCGCGCGAGAACCGATTCACCGGCCTCGACCGCCGCCTCGATATGCGCGAGTTCCGCTCCGACTGTCGAATCGTCGGTAGAGGAGGTGTCGACTGTCATTGCCACCGACCCTACTAGTGAGTGAGTAACCATGACCACTTTCATCCGGATAACCACCTACTGAAACGGTTCTGAAACGACCGCCCGGTTTTTACCACCGCCTGACAACGGACGTTGCATCAGGGTGAAACGTTGCAGAGACAGCGGAAAATCAGCTCAATGGCCGTAACCGGCACGGTTTCCGCGGAAAACCCGCACAATGAGTAGCTGCCGACAGCGTGCGGACACGCCGCGCGGGTGCCTCGGTCGGCCCGGCTGGTTCCGGCCACTACCGAGCGCACCCGCGTGGGCGTTTTGCTACTGCTTGGGGGCAGCGGCTACTCCTTGGGGGCGGCCGGTTCCTTGGGAGCGGCCGGTTTCGCGTCGACGCCGGCCTCCTTGCGCTGCGCCGGGGTGATCGGCGCGGGCGCGGCGGTCAGCGGGTCGAAACCGCCGCCGGTTTTCGGGAACGCGATGACGTCACGCAGCGAGTCGGCGCCGGCGAGCAACATCGCGATGCGGTCCCAGCCGAACGCGATGCCGCCGTGCGGGGGCGGGCCGAACTGGAAGGCGTCGAGCAGGAAACCGAACTTCTCCTGCGCGTCGGCTTCGGTGAGTCCCATGATTTCGAACACGCGCTTCTGCAGGTCGGCCTGGTGGATACGGATCGACCCGCCGCCGATCTCGTTGCCGTTGCAGACGATGTCGTAGGCGTAGGCGAGCGCGCTGCCCGGGTCCTGCTCGAGCTTGTCGATCCACTCGGGCGTCGGCGAGGTGAACGCGTGGTGCAGCGCCGTCCATTTGCCACCGCCGACCGCGACGTCGTTGTCGTCAAGGTCCGCGACGGACTCGAACATCGGGAAGTCGACGACCCAGACGAACGACCACGCGTTCTCGTCGATCAGGCCGAGCCGCTTGCCGATCTCGACGCGAGCGAAACCGAGCAGCTGACGGGTTTCGCTGAGCTTGCCGGCGGCGAAGAACACGCAGTCGCCGGGCTTCGCGCCGGCCGCGGCGGCGACGTTCTCCCGCTCTGCCTCGGACAGGTTCTTGGCGACCGGGCCACCGAGCGTGCCGTCTTCGTTGACCAGGATGTAGGCGAGGCCACGCGCACCGCGCTGCTTCGCCCAGTCCTGCCAGGCGTCGAGCTGGCGGCGCGGCTGGTCCGCTCCGCCTGCCATGACCACGGCGCCGACGTACGGCGACTGGAAGACGCGGAACGGCGTGTCGGAGAAGAACTCCGTCATGTCGGTGATTTCGAGGTCGAAGCGGAGGTCCGGCTTGTCCGAGCCGTACCGCGCCATGGCGTCGGCGTAGGTGATCCGCGCGAACGGGCGCGGGATCTCGTGGCCGATGACCTTCCACAGCGACTCGACTACGTCCTCGCCGATCTTGATGATGTCGTCCTGCTCGACGAAACTCATCTCGATGTCGAGCTGGGTGAACTCCGGCTGCCTGTCCGCGCGGAAGTCCTCATCCCGATAGCACCTTGCAATCTGGTAGTACCGCTCCAGACCGCCGACCATCAGCAGCTGCTTGAACAGCTGGGGCGACTGAGGAAGCGCGTACCAGGAACCGGGACGCAACCGCGCCGGCACCAGGAAGTCGCGGGCGCCTTCTGGGGTCGAGCGGGTCAGCGTCGGTGTCTCGACCTCGATGAAGTCCTGTGCGTGCAGCACTTCCCGCGCCGCGCGGCTGATGTCGCTGCGCAGCCGCAACGCCTTCGCGGGGCCGCTGCGGCGGAGGTCGAGGTAGCGGTGTTTGAGCCGCACGTCCTCGCCGACGTCGACGCGCTCGTCGATCGGGAACGGCAGCGCGGCCGACTCCGACAGCACCACGAGCTCGGTGGCGAGCACCTCGATCGCGCCGGTCGGGATGTCGGCGTTCGCGTTGCCCTCGGGCCGGGTGCCGACCTCGCCGGTGACGCGGACGCAGAACTCCGAGCGCAGCAGGTGGGCACGCTCGGCCATCTCGCCCTCGCGGAACACGACCTGGGCGACGCCGCTCGCGTCGCGCAGATCGATGAAGATCACTCCGCCGTGATCGCGCCGCCGGGCCACCCAGCCGGTAAGGGTGACGGTGTGGCCGGCGTGCTCGGCACGCAATGTGCCGGCGTTGTGGGTGCGAAGCACTGCGCAGGATCCTCTCGCGAAGTCAGTGGAGACGTGTCAGCAGGGAATTCGCCGATGCCAAAGGCTAACGAACACCCCCGGGGGCGGCGCCACCAGGTTTGGGTAGCCATCGGTTCGGCGCGGGTTCAGAGCAGGCGGAGCTGGTCACCCTCGGTAGCGTTCCGGGTGCTCTCCGCGGGAGTGCGCGGTAGCGGGAAGCTGCCCGCGGGCCAGCCGGAGGCATCGTCATCAAGCCTGCCACCAGGATTGCCACCAGAGTTGTCACCTGGGATACCGCGCGGGGTTTCGCGCGAGCCACGGTCCAGCCCGTGCTTGCGCAACAGCCTGCCGACACGTCCGGAGAGCTCGGCGCGGTACTCCTTGCTCGCGTAGGCGCCCTTGCCGTAGATCTCCCGATAAAGCGGCACCAGACCCGGGTAGTCCTCGGCGAGCCACTGCGCGAACCACTCCCGCGTGCCGGGACGCAGATGCAGCGGCACGACCGTGACGCCGGTGGCTCCGGCGTCGGCGATCGCGGTGAGCAGTTCGTCGAGGGAGTTTGTCGAGTCGGTCAGGCCCGGCAGGATCGGCGCGACGAACACGCCGCAGGGCAGGCCCGCGTCCCTGGCCCGGCGGACGAGATCGAGGCGGGCTTGGGGGCTCGGTGTCCCCGGCTCGAGCCGATGCTGCAACTCCCTGTCCAGCAAGGCGATCGACACCCCGAGCCCGACCGGCACGTCCTTCGCGACCGACGACAGCAGCGGCAGGTCCCGGGTGAGCACGGTGCCCTTCGTGAGGATCGAGAACGGCGTGCCCGAATCCGCGAGCGCACGGATGATCCGCGGCATCAGTTTGTACCGGCCCTCGGCACGCTGGTACGGGTCGGTGTTGGTGCCCATCGCGACGTGTTCGCGCTTCCAGGACGGCTTGCGCAACTGCGCGGCGAGCACCTCTGGCGCGTTGACCTTGACCACCACCTGGGTGTCGAAGTCCTTGCCCGCGTCGAAGTCCAGGTAGGTGTGGGTGTTCCGGGCGAAGCAGTTGTGCGAAACCATGCCGTTCGCGATGAAGTCGCCGGTGCCGGTAGTGATGTCGAAGAGCGGGAGCTCGATCCCGAGCGGCTCGACCGACACGACGCCGACCCGGGAGGTCGCGCGCAGTGCCGTGCCGTCGATCACCCGCTTCCTGGTGATCGCGGGATCGACCGTGTGCAGGAAGCGCAGCTGCTCGCCCAGCCCGCCGAGCAACCGGACCGTGCGCGCGCCGGTGGCCCGCTCGTAGTCGCCGATCGTGTGCCGGAAACCGAAGCCTCGCAAGGCATCGGCGACCACCTCGGAAGCGGCGTCGTCCACACTGGCCACGCGGAGGACCTCCCGCGTGTACGAGCCTGAAGCGTCGAAGACTCCAGCCAGGAAGCCCTTCTGCCACGACCTGGACGGCGAGATCGGCGGCTCGGAGGCGTCGCTGAGCGTGCGGAAACCCGCGAGGAACTCGCGCGAACGGTCGGACGCCTCCGGCTCGGCGGACCCTTCGCCTTTGACCATGCCACTGACGTACCCCGCGCGGTACTCGGGGTCGCGGTGCGGCGGGCGGGCGAACCGCCCGGTACCGACGATCTTCGTGCCGGGCAACAGATGCGGCCGCTGCGGCGAGCCGGCGCCATGCCCGCCGGTGACGTGCTTCCAGCCGCGGTCGGTGAGGAACCGGTGCTCACCGCTCCCGATCAGCTCGGTGCCGTCCTCGAGCACCACGCGGTAAGCGTGCTTGACCGACGACCAGTGCGCGAGCACCCGCGTGCGGGTGTACCGGCGGCGGGAACCCTCCTGCTCGGTGCCGTAGACCTCGTCGCCGACCACGACGTCGGCAAGCGGCTTGGTGCGCCCGTCGGCCATCAGGATCTCGGTGCTGCCGTCGAGGCAGTAGGTGCAGGCATGGGAACACCCGCGATATGGGTTCACCGTCCAGCCGAACGGCATGGGCGAGCCCGTCACTTTGTTGAGTACCGACTTGGCGTGCACCTCGTGAAAGGTCACGTCGTCGAACTCGGGCGAGCGCACCGAGCGCACCAGCCCGTCGAGCTGCACCAACGCCTGTTCGGACCGGTCGTCAGTCCGCTGCCTGTCCCATCGCACCCAGCCAGTCGAACACATGTTCTAACGGCGTGTCAACGCAGGCCCCCACCAGCGGCTTCCAGCTTGTGTAACTGCTGTGGCGGGTGGTGCTGTTGTGGCGACGCGGGTGGGTGGCGCGGACCCCTCGGGGCCATCCTGATGGCGGCCGCCGCGTTGGCGTTGAACGCCACCAGGGTGACCCGGAGGGAACTTTGGTGCCCGCCCTACGAGGTGAACCGGTCCAGGGCGCGGATTTTGTTCGTCGCGTCCAGGGCGGCGACCTTGTAGGCCTCGGAGAGGGTCGGGTAGTTGAAGACGGCGTCGACGAGGTAGTCGACGGTGCCGCCGCAGCCCATCACGGCCTGTCCGATGTGGACGAGGTCGGTCGCGCCGGTGCCGAAGACGTGGACGCCGAGAAGCGTCCGATCGACTGTCGACACGAGCAGTTTCAGCATGCCGTAGGAGTCGCCGGTGATCTGTCCCCTGGCGAGCTCGCGATAGCGGGCCGTGCCGACCTCGTAGGGCACCGAGGACGACGTCAGCGCTGCCTCTGTCGCACCGCAGTACGAGATCTCCGGGATGCTGTAGATGCCGATCGGCTGCAGCGCCGCCAGCTCGTTCGCCGGCTCGCCGAACGCGTGGTAGGCGGCCAGCCGTCCCTGGTCCATCGACGTCGCGGCGAGCGCGGGGAAGCCGATCACGTCGCCGACGGCGTAGATGTGCTCGACCGGCGTGCGGTAGTGGTTGTCGACGCTCAGCCGGCCGCGTTTGTCCGCTTGGAGGCCGGCGGCCCCCAAGTTCAGCACCTCGGTGAGCCCCTGCCGCCCGGCGGAGTACATCACCGCGTCAGCCGGGATCCGCTTGCCGCTGACCAGCGTCGTCACGGTCGCCTTGTCCGAAACGACGACACTCGCCACCTTTTCCCCGAAGCGGAAGGTGACCGCCTGGTCGCGCAGGTGGAACTTGAGGGACTCGACGATCTCGGGATCGCAGAAGTCCAACATGTTGTCGCGCTGTTCGACGACGGTCACGCGGGTCCCGAGCGCGGCGAACATCGACGCGTACTCGATGCCGATCACCCCGGCTCCGACGACCACGAGCGAGGACGGGACGGACTCCATCTGCAGGATCTCGTCGGAATCGAGGACCCGTTCGGCGTCGAAGTCCACTTCGGCCGGTCGTGCCGGTTTTGTCCCGGTCGCGATGACGATGTAGTCGCTGCTCATCGTCGTCCGGTCGCCGCGGTGGACACCCTCGACGGAGACGGTGTGCTCGTCGACGAACGTCCCCATGCCGACGATCAGGTCGATGTGGTTGCGCATCAGCTGCGCGCGCACGACCTGGACCTCTCGGTCGACGACGTGCCGGGTCCGCGCCATCAGATCCGCGATGGTGATGTCCTGCTTGACCCGGTAGCTCGCGCCGTACAGCTCGCGCTGGTTCATCCCGGTCAGGTAGAGCACGGCCTCACGCAGGGTTTTCGACGGTATTGTCCCCGTGTTGACACAGACGCCACCGAGCATGTCGTTCTTGTCGATGATCGCCACCCGCTTGCCGAGCTTGGACGCCGCGATGGCCGCCTTCTGCCCGCCCGGGCCGGAACCGATCACTATCAGGTCATAATCGCGCTCGCTCACAGTCGTAAGCGTGCTGAACTCGGACCGGTCGGCGCAAGTGGGGACCGCGTGAATGTTACGAGCGAAGCGCTCCTCGTGTCCGTTGCCAGTCGGTGACCGCCGAGCACCCGGCGTCGATTTCCGCCTCCAGGAGGGCGACCTGCTGGGCGGCGACCTCCTCGCCGAGCAGCTCCGCGCCGCGGCCGTTCCCGGTGAACGCCTGCAACGCCTCCCACGGCGTCGCGGCCAGGCTGCCGAGAACCTGATCGGCGGCGGGCAGCGGCAGCTTCTCCTCGATCCCGGCGCGTCCGGCAGCGAGGAGGGCGGCGACAACCAGGTGCGGCTGCGCGTCGGCACCAGGGAAGCGGAACTCGAGCCGCAGCGACGCGCCGGAACCGGCCACCCGGACCGACGCCGTACGGTCGTCGATGCCCCAGCGCAGCACGCGCGGCGAAAACGGCGCGGTGCGCAGCCTCACGTAGCTGTTCCAAGTCGGCGCCCAGATGGGCGTCAGCGCTCGCGCGTCGCGCAGCACCCCGGCGAGGAACTGTCCGAAAAGCGGCGAAAGCACCGTGCCGCACGCCGCGGACGCCTGCTTGCCGTCCAACCTCGACAACGAAAGGTGCACATGTCCGGAACTGCCCTGTCCCGCCGCGGGCGCGGCGAGGTAGCTCGCCGTGACACCGTGCTCGGCGACGGCGGTGCGAACGATCCATTGCTGCAGCAGGACGTCGTCGCAGGCCGCGAGCGCGTCACGGTGTCTCAGCACGATCTCGTACTGCCCCGGGTGACACTCCGCGCGAGCGGACTCGGCGCCCAACTCCGCATTGGCGAGCGCCGCGCGCACGTCTCGCAGCACGGGCTGAAGACGTTCGGTGCCACCGAGGGCGTAGTCGCCACCATGGGAAGTCAACGGCTTTCCGTCGCCGTCGAGCAGGACGAACTCGTGCTCGATCCCGATCGACGGAATCAACCCGGCCAGTTCCAATTGACTCAGCTGGGCTGTCAGCGCCTGGCGCGGTGACGCCTCGACCGGCTCGCCGTCGGGCCACTCGACGTCGCACACGAGCGCCCAGGTGCGCCCGTCCGCCGACAACGGCACAGCAGTGGCGGCATCGGGATGCATCCGCACATCGCCGAACTTTGTCACATACCTGCCCAACGGACCTGACGGATCCACAGTGGACAACGTGTCGCGGTGGACGTCCCAAGCGAACACGTAACCGCACAGCCCGTACCCGCCGCCTAGCACTTCCTCCTCGACGAACCGGTGATCCAGCTCGACGGCCGCAAACCGCGAGTGGGCGTCCGGCACCACGAGCAGGACGGTCTCGATGGCGCCGGCCGACAGCGAGCGACGCAAATCCACGTCCATCGCCCTGGCCACGGCCGCCCTCGCCGCCAGCGACCGCGGGCCGACCGGACGCCGCTTCACCACGCGCCCGCCGGATCCGCTGCCCGCAGCGGATTGGTCGCGCGGCCCCAGCGGACGTCGAACTCGTCGTCCCGCTCGACCTTGTCGAACCCTTGCCCAGCCAGATGTTCCCTGTTCAACGTGACGCGCTCGACGTCTTCGGCGAACAGGCGGCAGGCGTCGAACCGGACGGACAGCTCCGGGTTCCGGTCGCGGAACCTCGACACCACCTCGCGAACGGGCGCCCAGAAAAGGGAACGTTCGAAGCCGAGATCATCGAAGAGGATCTCGGCCCAGAACCGCAGCTGGCCCGCGAAAACCGAGCTGAACAGCGACTGTGCGAGCAGATGTGCCGGCCAGCGGAGCATCTCTTCGGCCACCTCGGAAGGGAGCGAGCCATAGCAGTCGAGGTCCTCGTCGAGCAGGTCGACGCCCTGGGCGAAGTCCTTGATCGCCACCCGGGACGGCTGGCTTTCGGCGTCGAGCACGAGAATCAGGTTCTGCCCGTGCGGGCAGAAGCCGACCCCGTAACGCAGCAACCACTGCAGCAGCGGGGTCAGCAGCAGGTCGAAAACCCGAGCACACCACTGTTGAGTGTCCAAACTGGACTGCCGGATCAGGTCGACCAGCACGGTGTCACCGGCCGGATCGCGATACGGCAAGGCAGCGAAAGACACCGCCCGCTCCCCCTCCACGAGCCGACCGACCAGCGGCTCGCGCCAGAGCGCACCGAGCGTTTCGTGGAAGCGGTACGGCAGCTCCTCGATCGAGCCGAACAGCGGGTGCCGGACGGACACGCTCGCAACCTCGCCGAGCAGCTCGAAACGATAATCCTTGGACAGCAGCGGATCGGCCGCGCTGAGAGCACGCAGCCAACTGGTGACGGCCGGGCCGGCGAGCGTCGCCGCCGACGCCAGCCCGCGGTAGACCAGGGTGTTGCGAACGGACACCGCGGTCTTGACATCGCGGCGGCCGGGATCGCTCAGGTTCGCCAGCGTCCGGATCGTCTGATGTGGACGGTAGCGGTCGCGGCTCTCGCCGAGCTCGACGAGCGTGCCGTTCGCGATCTCCGCCGCGTACAACGTGCCGATGGTCTCGTCGGCCTGCCACGGGTGCACGGGCACCCAAACGTAGTCAGCCGGGTCTCCGACTTCGGCCAGGCGTGCGGTGAACTCGGCGCGTTGCCCGTCGTCGAGTTCCTGGGCCCTGAGCCCGTCTTCGCTGAGTTCGTCGACACAACGGAACTCGGCGTGGTCGCGGTGGACGGCGAACCAGCGCAGGAAGATGTCGGCTCCCGCCTCAGGTGCGTACTTCGCGCGATCGGACGCGGAAAACCCGACGCGCCCCTTGTTGAGGACCAGCCTCGGATGCCCGGTGAGATGACCGTCCGCGAGGTTGTAGTCCATCGTGGACAGTTCGGCCGCGCTCGGCGCTCGCCGCAGTCGCGCGGCCTCGTTGGCGACCGTGGCCGTCAGCTCCGCGAGGACGTCCGCCAGCCGAAGCCCGGTGAGGCCGAGCACGGTTCGCGCATCGGTGACCAGTACACGGGGATCGTCCGCAGGAAACTCGTTCCTCAGCGCGCTGCCGGATTCGACCGTCCACGAGTCGAACGCACCCCTCCGCGCCCGGAAGGTGTAGGTCACATCGGCAAGCGGCAACCGCCAGCCGGAATACCCGTTGACGCCTTCATCGTCGGCAGGCTCAGGCTTCAACAAGCCCTCGTACGACAGCTCGCCCAGCATCTTGTGGACGATGAGCGCACCGGCCTCACACCAGGCGCCTGCCGCGTCGATCCGTTCCCCCGGAATGAAACTCACCGTGCCTCCGCTATCCGATCGAGCCCGAACGAGGTATAGGCCGTGCGCTGCGGCAGGTCGTAGACGGCCCGCCCGCACACCGTGTTGAGGATGGACGCGGCCCGCCACGCGCCGAGGCCGAGATCCGGCGCGCCGACGCCGTTGCGGTGGCGCTCGGCGTTCTGCACGAAGATCGACCCGGTGATACCGTCCGGTAGCCGCAGGCGGTATTCGGCGTCGACGGCGAACCGCCCGCGGGTGTCACGTTCGGCCTTCTCCCCCAGCTCGCCGAGCAGGTGCTCCACCGGCGTCTCGGCGTACCCTGTCGCGGCCACGACGGCGTCCGTTCGCACGACGGCTTGCGCGTCCTGCTGCGCATGGCGCACATCGAGCAACACGGCGTCGCCTGTCCGGCGTGCGGCGAGGATCTCGACACCCGGTGTCAGCACGACGTCCGGCCAGGAGTCCCGGACGCTGAGCTGATAGAGCTCCTCGTGGATGGCCGCGATGGTTTCCGCGTCGATTCCCTTGTACAGCTGCCATTGCGCGGGAAACAACTGCTCGCGCACGGGCTCGGCGAGGCCGCGGAAATACGCCGTGTAATCCGGGGTGAACTGCTCCAGGCCAAGTTTCGAATACTCCATCGGCGCGAACGACGGCGTGCGGGCCAGCCAGCGCAACCCGTCGGCGCTCGGCCGCCGTCGCAACAGATCAAGAAAGACCTCGGCCCCGGACTGCCCGGAACCGACCACTGTTACGGTTTTCGCGGCGATCAGCGCGTCGCGGTGGGCAAGGTAGTCGGCGGAGTGCAGCGCAAGGACATCCGGATCGGCGACAACGTCGGCCAGCGCGTCCGGAACCGACGGCGACGTACCGACGCCGAGCACGACATTGCGAGCCAGCACCGGATCGCGCCCGTCGACGTTGACTTCGAACGCCTCCGCGGGCGCATTCCAGCGCACTGCGGTGACCGCGCTCGAAAACCGGCAGCTTTCCAGGCGCGCACTCGCCCAGCGTCCGTAGTCGTCGTACTCGGCGCGTTGGACGTGGAATCGTTCCGAGAAATAGAAAGGAAAGAGCCGGCCGCGGATCCGCAGGTAGTTCAAAAAGGACAGTGCGCTCGTCGGGTCGACCAACGTGACGAGGTCGGCCAGGAACGGGACCTGCAGCGTCGCGCCCTCGATGAGCAAGCCCGGGTGCCAGCGGAACTCGTCGCGGCGGTCGAACAGCACCACGTCCAGGCCGACGATCGGGTCCGCCAGCGCGGCCAGGGAAAGATTGAACGGGCCGATGCCGACCCCGGCCAGATCAAGAGGGCTCACGAAACGACCGTGCTCTGCTGGGGTACCAAGGCTTCCGCCGCGGCCGTGGCCACGACCACGTCGAGCAGACCGCGGTAGTCCGCTGCCTCGGCGTGCGGCTGCAGCAGGGTCAGTTTCAGCCACAGGCGGAAGCCGCCGTCGCCGGTGGGCATCAGGGCACGGCCGACGACAGCCGTTCCCGCCTCCAGCAGTGCGCGCCGAACCCTGGCGATCAACGCGTCTCCACCGGCCACCGGCCGGAAGAGCACTGTGGACAGGGTGGGTTCGCCCCAGAGTTCCACTGACGGATGCGCGTCGATCAGGCGCGCGACTTCGGACGCGGTTTCACAGCAGCGTTCGATGAGCGCGCCGACCCCGACGGTACCCAGCGCCCGAACGGTCACGGCCATCCGGAACGCGTCCGGGCGGCGGGAGGTCCGGATCGACCGGCCGAGCAGGTCGGGCAGCCCGGCTTCGGTGTCGTCGTCGGCGTTCAGGTACTCGGCGCGCACGGTGAGCGCGTCCAGCCCGCGACCGTCGCGACAGGCGAACAACCCGGCGGAAATCGGCTGCCAGCCGAACTTGTGCATGTCCAAGGCGACCGAATCCGCTTCGGCCAACCCACGCAGGAGCGGCTTGAGCGCGGAGCTGAACAGGAGCATGCCGCCGTACGCGGCGTCGACGTGGAACCGTGCGCCGAACTCGCGGCAGGTCGCGGCGAGCGCGGGGAGCGGGTCGATCTCTCCGGTGTTCGTGGTGCCGGCCGTCGCGACGACCAACGCCGGAGAACCCAGCGAGCGCAGGACTTCGGCCAGTGCGCCAGGTGTCATCCGGTCGCCCTCGCAGTCGACGAGGACCGGCGCGGGCAAACCCAGCAGCCAAGCCGCGCGGGTGACACTGTGGTGCGCGTTGCGGCCGCAGACGACTGTCGTGATCCCGTTTTCCCTGGCCAGCAGGAGGCCGAGCAGGTTCGATTCGGTTCCGCCCGTGGTGACCACGGCGTCCGGCCCGGGGTCGGACGGGTAGCACAGGCGGGCGATGCCAGTGGTGAACTCGCGCTCCAACTCGCTCGCGACCGGCGCCTGGTCCCACGAGTCCATCGACGGGTTGAGCGCGCTGGCGACGACGTCGGCCGCGACAGCGACAGCGAGCGGCGGGCAGTGCAGATGCGCTGCGCACCAGGGGTCCGCGGGATCGGCCGAACCCGCCGCGAGGAGCCGGCTCAACTCGGTCAGCGCGGCTTCCGCGCCGACCCCTGTCGCGGGGAAGCCGGGTTCGAGCGTCGATGCGAGGCCTGCCGCGACGGCGGCCGGCCCCCCTGCGGGCGCCGGGCCCCCGCGTTCGACCGCGCCCGCGGCAAACCCCTTGAGTGCCAGCGGGATCAGCTCGGCAAGCCGGTCCGCCCCCGGCACCCCGCCGGCCAGCGAGGTCACCACCGCCGTTTCCTCTGGCATCGACTCACCACTCCGCTCTTAGGCTTGCCTACCCTCAGCCACAATACGGATACCCGCCGAGTTGCCCGATCCGGGTAACGACCACTGCCCATCATGGTGGAATCGCGGCCCCCGGCGTCGGCCATCCGGCTTAGGCGGGCGGCGTTCGGCTCTACTGCAGCAAGGACCGGGGCGAGTTTGTGCACGCGCACGGTGGTCCGAGGGCCTGTCGCGTCATGTCGGGGTGACTGGCGGGGTCGAGGTGGCAGGTGTGGCGTTGTGACGTGCTGTGAAGGCCACCTTCACGGCGTAAGGCGTACTCAACTAGGCCTTGACGCCGTCTCTGCCCTGCCGAAACTGCCGTCAAGGGTCCCAACGGTCACATCGCCATCGCCATCGCCAGCACCACCTGCATGACGCGACTGGCCCTCAACCCCGCTACCAGCACCCACTCGCCCCAGTCCTGCTGCGCTGGACAGAACAGCCCACCCCGGCCCTGAAATTCCAGGTATGGGCGTTGGACGCCCATGGCCCCGAGGGGTCCGACGGGACGGCGGCCTACCGGCGAGGAGCCAGGCCGCGGACGAGGTCGAACTGGTCGCCGCCGGTGGGCAGCAGCGCGATCACCGGGGTGGTCAGCCCGTTGTCCACATAGGACTGGACCTTCTCCCGGCACTCGTCGACGCTGCCATGCACGATAAGGTCGTCGACGACCTCGTCCGGGATGACGGCGTTCGCCTTCTTGCGGTCACCGGCGGCCCACGCCTCGTGCATCGGCGCCAGCGCCTCACCGCGGCCGAGCCACTCGTGGAAGGCTCGGTAGACGGGCACCGTGAGGTAGCTGCTGATCAGCATGCGACCGAGGCCACGGGCGGCGTCGGCGTCTTCGGTGGGGCACACGAAGACCCGCGCCGCAAGCTCCAGGTCGGGGCCGACCTCGGCCCGCACCTTTGGCACGTCCGTCGGCGCGAGCCAGTTGGTGATCGCGCCGTCGGCCTCTGCCGCGGCCAGCTTCAGCATGCCTGGACGCAGCGCCGCGAGCATGATCGACGGCGGCGGCACGGGCGGCCGCTCGAGCCGGAACTTGCTGATCGAGAACGTCTCGTACTCCTCGGTCACCTTCTCCCCGGCCAGTGCCGAACGCAGGAACCGCAGCGTGTCGCGCGAGCGCGCGAACGGCTTCTCGAACGGCTGCGCGTTCCAGCCCGACACGATCACCGGCGACGACGTGCCGATACCCAGGACGAACCGCCCCGGTGCCAGCTCGGCCACCGCCGCCGCGCTCATCGCGAGCAGCCCGGGCCCGCGGGTGTACACCGGCACGATCGCCGTCCCGAGCCGCAGCTGCGGCGCCCACTGCGACGCCAGCACGAGCGGCGTGAACGCGTCGACGCCGGCAGTTTCGGCCGACCACGCGTCGGTGTACCCGAGGTCCGGCAGCTGCTCGACGAGCTCCCGGTGCTCGGCAAGCGGGACGCCGGTGAGCGGGATCGTGATTCCCCAACGGTTCATGAACGGCCTTTCTGGGCGTGGGCGGCAAGTTCGGTTTTGATCCACTCGACCTGGACGCGCATGAGGTTCTCCGCGACTTCCTCAGCCTGCGGGGTCATGTGCGTCGCGCCGGCCAGCGGCAGGAACGTGTGCGCCTTGCCGGCCGCCAGTAGGGCCGACGACAGCCGCAGCGAATGCGCGACGAACACGTTGTCGTCCGCGAGGCCGTGCACGATGAGCAGCGCGCGGCTGAGTTCCCCGGCGTCGGCGATCAGCGAGTTGTGCCGGTAGGACTCCGGCTCGTCCTGCGGGGTACCGAGATAGCGCTCGGTGTAGTGCGTGTCGTACAACGACCAGTCCGTGACCGGCGCGCCCGCGATCCCCGCGTGAAAGACGTCCGGGCGCCGGAGCACGGCCAACGCCGAGAGATAGCCGCCGTAGGACCAGCCGCGGATCGCGACCCGCTCCAGATCGAGCTCCGGCCGGGTCGCCGCGACCGCGTGCAGGGCGTCGACCTGGTCGGCGAGAGTGACCTCTGCGAGCTTGCCGGCGATCTCCTGTTCCCAGGCCGGACCGCGACCCGGCGTACCGCGACCGTCCGCGACGAGTACCGCGAAGCCCTGGTCGGCAAGCCACTGCGGCACGAGGAAGGCGTTGCGGCTCTGCAGGACCCGCTGGGCGTGCGGGCCGCCGTACGGATCGAGTAGGACCGGAAGCTTCCCGTCGGCCGGGTCGTAGCCCGTCGGCAACAGCAGCGCCGCGCGCAGCCCGCGCTCACCCAGCGTCAGCCACTTCAGGTTCAGCACGAGCCCAGGGTCCACTGTGGACGACGAGATCCCGGCGACCGGCTTGCCGTCGTCGAGGACCGTGACCTCGGGGCCGTTGTGTGTCAGGCTCCACGACGACAGCACGGTCAGCTCGGCGCTACCCGCGCCGGCGTGGACCCCGTCCGTCCCGGACAGGCGCCGGACGGCGTCGCCTTCGGTGCGGTAGACGTGGATCTGCGTCGGATCCTGTTCGGACGCGCTGAACAGCACCTCGTTGCCGACAGCGACCACCGAGCGCACCTGCAGCCCTGGTTCGGTGACCGCGGTGCCGTCGATCGTGAGCCGGTGGCTGCCTTCCGACGCCCGGACGTCCACGAGCCGGCCACCGGCCGTCCACGCGGGCACCCCCGGCACGAGGTCGATCCAGACCGGGTCGGTCTCGGTGTGCAACGTGGTCACCGAGCCGTCCGCGGGATCGACCGCCAGGATCTGCTTCCGGCGCTGGTCACGCGACTGCACGGCGAGCAGCGGCGGGCCGCCGGCCGACCAGTGCACGCTCGCCAGGTACTCCCAGTCGCCGCGCTGGACGTCGACGTGGGCGCCGTCCAGCCCGAGGATCGCCAGTGACACCTCGACGTTCGGCACGCCGGCCGCCGGGTAGGCGACGACGTTGGCGGGCTGGTCCGGGTTCACCGGGTCCGCGATGGTCCAGCGGGGCACCGGCGTCCGGTCGTACCGCTCGACCAGCAGGCTCAGGCCGTCCGGCGACCACCAGTAGCCGTTCGACCGGTCCATCTCCTCGCCGGCGATGAATTCCGCGAGGCCCCAGGCGATCTCGTCGCCGTCCTCGCCGACGATCTCGCTGTCCTCGCCCGTGGCCAGGTCGACCACGCGAAGTCGTCGATCGCGGACATACGCGACATGCGTGCCGGTGGGGTTGGGCCGAGGATCGATCACCGCGCCGTCGACGCGCTTGGTGACCTCGCCCGTGGCCAGGTCGAGCGTGTAGAGCTTGCCCGACAACGAAAACGCGGCGACGCTGAACTCGTCGTCGACCGTGTAGCCGACGACCCCGCCGGAAGTCTCCCGGCTGCGCTCACGCCGCGCGCGCTCTTCCGGCGGCAACTCCTCCTCGCCGGGCAGCAGCTCCACGGCGTCCACCAGCTTCGACTCCGTACCGGACGCGACGTCGAGCGACCAGAGGCTGTTGCGCGGGTCGGTGCCGGTCTCGGAGCGCAGGAACAGGACCCGCGTGTGGTCCGGGGAAACCCGGAAGCCCTTGGGCGCGCCCAAGGTGAATCGCCGGGTGCGGGCTTGCAGGCGGAGGAACGAGTTCGCGGGATCGGTCACACCAGGCACTCTTTCAGACGATCACGCGGGGACGCCAACACCCTTCAGTTTCTTCAGTTCGGCCTTGACGTCGAAGTGGGATTCCGGGAAGGCCGGTGCGAGGTCCTTCAACGTCTCCGTGAGCAGCTGGGCGACCGCCCAGTTGCGGTACCACTTGTGGTCTGACGGCACGACGTACCAGGGCGCGGCGTCGGTCGACGTCTCACGCAGGACGTCGAGGTAGGCGGCGTCGTAGTCCGCCCATTGGGAGCGGGCTTCGAGGTCGGACGGGTCGTACTTCCACCACTTCGTCGGGTCGAGCAGCCGCGCCTTGAGCCGCTTGCGCTGGGCCTCGGGCGAGATGTGCAGGAACGCCTTCACGATCGTCATACCGCCGTCGACGAGCTCATGTTCGAACTCGTTGATCTCGGCGAAGCGCCTGGCCTGCTCGTCGTCGGTCAGCAGCCCCTGCACCCGCGGGACCAGCACGTCTTCGTAGTGCGAGCGGTCGAACACGCCGATGTGACCGGGCGTGGGCAGCTTCTTGCGCACCCGCCACAGGTAGTGGTGGCGGCGTTCGGCCGGGGTCGGCTTCTTGAACGCCTCGTACTGCACGCCCATCGGGTTGACCAGGCCCAGCACGTGCCGGACGGTGCCGCCCTTGCCCGAGGTGTCCATCCCCTGCAGGACGAGGAGGACGCTGCGGTCGCCTCCGGCCGCGCCCTCGGCGTACAGGGCCTCCTGCATGTTCTCGAGCCGTTCGCCGGCGCCGAGCAGCTTCTTCTGGGCCTTGATCCTGGTGTCGGGTCCGGCGGGGAACGAGCCCGGCTCGGGAAGCACGCTGAGATCCGCGACCCCAACCCCGACCCGCAACACGTCCCGCACCGAAGCCTTCGTCTGATCCTTGGTCATCGGTCGACCTTAGCCACCCACGCCTGAACAGGCCGTTCGTCAGGCCGCGGCGGCGGTCGCGAACAGCCGCAGAAGGCCTTCGTGACCGTCCGGGCTGTCGACGCCGCTCCGCACCGACTCGGCACCCTCGCCGTGGCGTTCGAACCCGCGATGCTCCAGCTCCACGCGGGTGGCGGCGGGGCCTTCGGCGATGAACCTGACCTCGATCTCACTGGCGTGCGAGACGTCCGGGTCGTACGCCCAGTCGCCGTTGAGCTGCCACGTCAGAACCACTCTGGAGGGTGGCTCGTAGGCGAGCACGGTGCCCCAGTCGCACTCGCTGCCGTCGACCCCGATCTCGTACCAGCGCCCGCCGACCTTCGGCTCCAGGACGACGTCGGACTGGGCGGCCTCGCCGATGCTGTGCTGACGCGGCCACCAGGTGCCGAAGCCCTCGGTGTAAACCTGGAACGCCCGCGCCTGCCCGCAGGCCACGGTGATGGTCTTGCGCACGGATTCGATCGTCTGCGTCATGGCTGTTCTCCACTTTCCCGTTCCGCCGCCTCCGCTGCCTGCGCGAAGGACGTCATCGCCTCGGACCACATCCGGTCGAGGTACGCCCGCAACCCGGCGATGCCCTCCGGCCTGAGCCGGTAGAGGCGTTTCGTGCCGGCGGCCTGGTCGGCGACCAGGCCCGCGTCCTTGAGCACCTTGAGGTGCTGGGACACCGCGGGACGACTGATCGGCAGCCCGTCGGCGAGCTCTCCGACAGCACGCGGCCCGTCGCGGAGCGCCTCGAAGATGGCGCGTCGCGACGGGTCGGCCAACGAGGCCAGCGCGTCGACTCCGTAAGTCGTCACGAACGGTAAGTTACGGCTTACTGAGCAGTGGGTCAACCAATCGGACCCCCAACGCAACGTTCCGCCGCCGAATAGCGGATCTCCGCAACGAACAACCCAGACGAGCAACGTTTCCCGGCTGAACTCCTCGCTCAAGCCACCTAACCTGAACGTATGACGACGTTTGCCTCGCAGCACGCCACGGCCGGCTTCATCGCGCTCGACGAGCAGTGGAGCACGCACAACTACCACCCGCTGCCGGTCGTGATCGCCGAGGCCGAAGGCGCCTCCGTGACCGACGTCGACGGCAAGAGCTACCTGGACTTCCTGTCCGGGTATTCGGCGATGAACTTCGGGCATCGCCACCCCGCGCTGATCGCCGCCGCGACGGAGCAGCTCGGCCGGGTGACACTGACCTCGCGCGCCTTCCACCATGACCAGCTGGGCCTGTTCTGCCAGGAGCTGGCCGAGCTGACCGGGACCGAGATGGTGCTGCCGATGAACTCCGGTGCCGAAGCCGTCGAGTCCGCGGTGAAGGTCGCGCGCAAATGGGCGTACCAGGTCAAGGGCGTCCCGGACGGCCAAGCTGAGATCGTCGTCGCGGGGTCGAACTTCCACGGCCGCACCACGACGATCGTCTCGTTCTCCACCGACGAGACGGCGCGAGCCGACTTCGGCCCGTTCACGCCCGGGTTCGTCACGGTCGCCTACGGCGATGCCGCGGCGCTGCGTGACGCCATCAACGAGCGCACAGCCGCGGTGCTGCTGGAGCCGATCCAAGGCGAGGCCGGCGTCATCGTCCCGCCCGCCGGCTACCTGGCTGAGGCCCGCCGCCTGTGCGACGAGCACAACGTCCTGCTCATCGCCGATGAGATCCAGTCCGGCCTCGCCCGCACTGGCGAACTCCTGGCACTCGACCACGAAGGCGTCCGCGCCGATCTCTACACCCTCGGCAAGGCGCTCGGCGGCGGCATCCTGCCGGTGTCCGCAGTAGTGGGCAGCCGCGCCGTGCTCGGTGTGCTGAAGCCGGGCGAACACGGCTCGACGTTCGGCGGCAACCCGCTGGCCTGCGCCGTCGGCCGCGCGGTCATCCGGCTACTGGCCACCGGCGAGTTCCAGCAGCGCTCGACGGAACTGGGCGCGCACCTGCACTCGCGGCTGGGCGCACTGGTCGGCCACGGCCTGTCCGCGGTCCGCGGCCGCGGCCTGTGGGCCGGCATCGACATCGCCCCCGGCGGCCCGAGCGGCCGCGAGGCATCGCAGGCACTGATGGCCGAAGGCGTGCTGTGCAAGGAAACCCACGACCACACCTTGCGTATCGCACCCCCGCTGGTGATCACCCGCGAGGAACTCGACCGCGGCATCGACGCCATCACCCGCGCCGTCACCCGGTAGCCCAGGTGGGCCACGGCCGCCGGCGGTGAGGTGAAAGGGACGTTTCTTGCGTTGAGCGCGCAATCGGCATATTCCCAGCCGGCCACGAGATCACGGCACAAGATCGTCAGGGACCCCGACAAGAAGGCGATCTCCTGACTACATCCACGCGGGCCGGGGAGAATCTCGTCGAGGATGACCGTGCCGACCCGGTTCCAGTCCCGCGGAGAGCTGCCGGTGTCCAAGTCGAAGCCACTGACGCCGGTATAGCGAATCGTCAGGTTCTCTTCGTGTTTCCAGCAGTTGTGCCGAAATCTGAGGATCAGATCGACCTCGCCGCCAGCGCCACCGAACTCGATCTGTTCGAGAGCCAGGTCCTTCACGCATCGTTTGCCGTAGTAGTCGTAGTGGCCAGAGTCTGTCGCGAAAGCCTTCGCACCCGGGGGCAGGTCTTCAGCGAAGCCGGCGAGTCGTTCCTGGTACTCGACCGGGGAACTGTAGTTGTCCGGCGTCCTCGCGACGACGTACTTCACCCGACCAGAGCCAAGACATCGTCGGCACAGCCCCAGGAGAGGGTGATCCCGGCGCCGCCGTGGCCGTAGCAGTGGATGACGTCGCCGACGCGCTCCAGGCGGACTTCGGGACGGTACGGGCGAAGGCCGACTTTCGTGCCCAGTATGGGAGCGTCCGCGAGGGCAGGGACGAGTTCCCGGCAGCGCCGGACGATGGCGGCGGCGACGTCCGGGTCCGGGTCGACGTCCGGCCGTCCGGGTTCCTCGGTGCCGCCGCAGACGACGTGCGTGCCGTGGGGGATCACGTAGGCGACCGGGTCGAGTCCTTGGTTGCAAGCCCATTCCGTCAAGCCCGGGTCGGCCAGGTGCACGACCTGTCCCCCGACCGCCCGCACCGAGTCGTCCCCGGCCAGGTCACCACCGCCGAGACCCGCCGCGTTCACGACCAGGTCCGCGTCGACGTCGTCCAGATCGTGCACGCGCCGGTACTCGAAGCGCACTCCGGCGGACGCGACGCCGGCGGCGAGCCGGTCCAGGTACACGGGGGTGTCGACGACGGCCGTGGTGAAGGTCAGCGTGGCGCCTTCCCAAGCCACGTCGTCCATCGCGACCGTCCACTCAGGATCGGGGACGCGCTCGGCGTGGATCAGCCGCCCCGGCATCATCCGAATACCCGGACCGCCCATCCCGCGGAATTCGGCCACACTCGTCGAGGTCCAAGCCGCACACCGGTCGAACGGCCGAGTCCCGGGCGGGTAGATCAACCCGCCCGCGATCGCGGAGGTCGTCTCCGAAGGCTTGCCCTCGCTGATCACCGTGACGGCGTGCCCGGCGTGAACGAGCCGCGAAGCGCAGCTCAGCCCGATGACCCCGCCGCCGACCACCGCCACCCTCATCGCGCGCGGACAACCCTTCGGTGCGACCAAACCGGTTCGTCCACCTCGGACACTTGACCGTCCGAATCGAACAGCACGTACCGGTCGAACGAGCGCGCGAACCAGCGGTCGTGCGTCACCGCGACAACCGTGCCGGTGAACTCGGCCAACGCGTCCTGCAACGCCTCGGCCGAAACGAGGTCGAGGTTGTCGGTCGGCTCGTCGAGTAGCAGCAGCGTCGCCCCGGACAGCTCGAGCAGCAGCACCTGGAACCGCGCCTGCTGGCCGCCGGACAGGCTTTCGAACCGCTGCTCGGCCGACGCCGCGAGCCCGTAACGGCTCAGCACACCGGTCGCCGACCCGCGTTCGCGCCCGGCCCTGCCCCCTTCACCGCTACCGAGAATGTCGATGAGTGTGCGGCCGACCCACTCAGGATGTTGGTGCGTCTGCGCGAACAGCCCAGGCACGACCCGCGAGCCCAGCCGGCAGACGCCGGTGTGCGCCACGCTTACGTCTCCGCCGAGCAGCCGCAGGAAGTGGCTCTTGCCCGACCCGTTGGCACCGAGCACGCACACGCGGTCGCCGAAGAACAGCTCCAGGCCGAACGGCTTCATCAGCCCGGTCAGCTCAAGGGACTCGCACGTCACGGCCCGGATCGCGGTCCGGCCGCCGCGCAGTCGCGGGTCGACCTTCTGCTCCCTCGCGGGGGTCGGTGGCGCGCCTTCCTCCTCGAACTTCCGCAACCGGGTCTGCGAGGCCCGATACCTCGACGCCAGTTCGTGGCTCATGCTCGCCGCGCGTTGCAGCGACGCGACAAGCTCCTTGAGCTGCTCGTGCTTCTCGTCCCAGCGCCGACGCAGCTCGGCCATCCGGTCCGCCCGTGCGAGGCGGGCTTCATGCCAGTTGCCGAACCCGCCGCCGTGCACCCAGCACGTCTTGCCTTCGAGCGACACGATGTGCGTCGCCGCGGCGGCAAGCAGCTCGCGATCGTGACTGACCAGCAGCACGGCCTTACCGGTCTCAGCGAGCTTGTCCTCGAGCCAGCGCTTGCCCGGCACGTCGAGGTAGTTGTCCGGCTCATCGAGCACGAGTACCTGCTCGGTCCCCCGCAGGAGTACTTCGAGCACGAGCCGCTTCTGCTCACCGCCGGACAGCGTGCCGACATCGCGGAACCTCGCCCGGTCGTACGGGACGCCGAGAGCCGCGACGGTCACGGTGTCCCAGAGCACTTCGGCGTCGTACCCGCCTGCCTCACCCCACGCGGTGAGCGCGTCGGCGTAGCGGAACTGCGTGGGCTCGTCGTCGACGTCCATCAGCGAGAGTTCGGCCGCGTCCAGTTCCACGGCGGCGGCACGCAACGCGGCGGGCGCGACGTCGAGCAGCAGGTCGCGCACGCTCCGGCCGTCCCGCACCGAACCGACGAACTGCGGCATCACCGCGAGCCCGCCCTGGATCTGGAACGAACCCGCAAGCGCCGGGAGCTCACCGGAGAGGATGCGCAGCAGCGTTGTCTTCCCCGCGCCGTTGTCGCCGACGAGCGCCACGACGTCGCCCGCCGAAACCCGGAACGAGACGTCCGAGAACAGGTCTCTGCCGTCGTTGAGGCGGTATGCCAGTGCGCTGGCTTCGAGGAATCCCACCCGGTCATAGTGTCCGATCCCCACCCGCGACGGCGACCGGGTTTCCCCGAACGCCTGCCGTAGGCTGCGCGGACGAGGCTTCAGGAGGGGTTTTGGTCGAGCGGAGGCTCGCGGTCGGATCGGCGGTCTGCGCGCTGCTGACGCTCGCGTTGGGGCTCGTCTACGCCGGTGAAAGCACACCCGGCCGAGTCGACGCGGCCGTAAAGTCGGCGATCGACAGCCGCCTCGGCAGCCACTCCACGGTCCTCTATTGGCTCGTCCTGGCCACCCAGCCGTATTTGTGGATCCCGGTGATCCTGGTCACGGCCGCGATCTGCCTACGTCTCCGTCGATGCCGTGACGCCGCCTTTGCCCTACTCGGCCCGCCGGTCGCGATCGGGCTCAACTCCTGGGTGCTCAAACCGCTGTTCGACCGCCACTACCAAGGTGTTCTGGTCTACCCGAGCGGCCACACGGTGAGCCTGGTATCGACGCTGACGATGCTGGCACTGCTCGTTCCGGCGGGAACGGCGACCAGGACCGTTCTCGGTGTCGGCACGCTGGGGCTCGTCTGCGCCTGTGTCGGCATGATCGGGCTGAGCTACCACTACTTCACCGACATCGTCGGCGGCACGCTCTTCGGCGTGACGGTCGTGCTGGCTATGGCGTCGTTGTGGCCGCGTCTCGGGCCAGCGCGGTCAACCGGCTGACAGCGCGCAGGTACTTCTTCCGGTAGCCGCCGTTCACCATCTCCTCGGTGAACAGCTCCGGCAGCGGCGACCCCGAAACGACGACCGGGATGGCGCTGTCGTAGAGCCGGTCGGCCAGCGCGACGAGCCGCAGCCCGACGTTCTGGTCGCCGGCCGGCCGCACGTGGCGCAGGTGCACCATCGACACGCCCTCGATCATCCGGCCGTACCGCGAAGGATGCAGCTTCGCGAGATGCTCGCACAGCGCGTCGAAGTCGTCGAGCGTCGAACCGGGATGGGCTTCGGCGGATGCCTCTAGCTCGTCGTCGCCGACCGGCTCGGGCGCGTCCGGCAGGCCGCGGTGCCGGAAGTCGGGACCGTCCACCCGGACGACCGAGAATCGGCTCGACAGCGTCTGGATCTCCCGCAGGAAGTCGTCGGCGGCGAACCGGCCCTCGCCCAGCTTGTCCGGCAAGGTGTTCGACGTCGCGGCGACGAAAACACCGGCGGCCATCAGCTCGCCCAGCAGCCGGGCCACCAGTGTCGTGTCGCCGGGGTCGTCCAGCTCGAACTCGTCGATCGCCACGAACCGGTGCTCCGAAAGCCGCGCGACCGCTTCGCGGAATCCCAGCGCACCAACGAGGTTGGTCAGTTCAACGAACGTCCCATACGCCTTGGGCGACGGCACGCCGTGCCACGTCGACGCGAGCAGGTGGGTCTTGCCGACACCGAATCCGCCGTCGAGGTACAGCCCCATCGGTCCGGTTTGGACCTGCTCGCCGCCGAACAGCGAGCGCAGCTTCGACTTCTTCGCGGGCTTGACCGCGACCCGTTCGACGAACGCCGAGCAGTCCGTGACGGCGGCGGCCTGGCTCGGCTCGTCCGGGTCCGGAACGTAGGTCGAGAACCGCACGGCGTCGAACCGCGGCGGCGGCACGAGGGCCGCGATCAGTTCCTCGGCGCCGATTTCGGGGAACCGATCGATGAGCTGTGCGGGCATGGGCCGAGCGTAGACGGGGAGTCACCTGCGACGACCACCACCGGGCAACGCCTATCCCCCGGTCGGGGGCGGTTTGGCTGCGTGCTGGGATAGTGCGTGTGCAGAGTCTGTGGCCAACACCACCAGCAGGCGGCAGCGCCGAAACCGTGAGCGACGCCGACCTCGAACGGATCTACGGCTATCCAGAGACCCTCACCGGTTCTTGGGTCCAGGTCAACTTCACCTGTTCCGTCGACGGCGCGGTCGCCATCGACGGGGTGTCCGACGGCCTGTCCCACCCGGCCGACAAGCGCATTTTCCTGATGGGCCGCGACCTCGCCGACGTCGTCCTGGTCGGCGCGGGCACCGCCATCGCCGAGGACTACCGCGGCGCCCGCTCCAGTGGCGAACGGGCCGAGCGGCGCGCGCGCCACAACCTCGCGCCCGTCTCGCCGATCGCGGTGGTGACCGGCAGCGCGTCGATCGCGCCGGATTCGAGCCTGCTGACCGACACCGCCGTCCCGCCGATCATCATCACCACCGAGGCCGCACCCGCCGAACGCCGCGCGAAGCTCGCCGACGCCGGCGCCGAAGTGCTCATCGTCGGCGATGAGAAGGTGGACCTGCGGGCCGCGCTGGCTGAGCTGGCACGCCGCGGGCTGCACCGGATCGACTGCGAGGGCGGCCCCAGCCTGTTCGGCCAGTTGATCGCCGAGGACCTCGTCGACCAGCTGTGCCTGACCATCGCGCCGCTGCTTGCCGGCGCCGGCGCCGGCCGGATCGCCGGCGGCGAGCTGCCGAGTGCCGCGCGAAAGCTGGAACTCGCTTCGATGCTGCACGAGGAGGGTTTCTCGATGCTGCGGTACCGCCGGAGCACAGGCTGATGGACGCGGCCGACGAGAAAGCTGACGAGAAACTCGTCGCCAGCGCGGTCCAGGGCGATCACGGCGCGTTCGACACGCTGGTCCGGGCGCACACGCCCAGGATGTACCGGGTCGCGCTGCGGATCACCGGGTCCGCGGCGGAAGCGGAGGACGTCGTACAGGAAGCGTGGATCTCGGCGTGGCGTGCCCTGCCGTTGTTCCGCCATGAGTCCGCGGTGTCCACCTGGCTGTACCGCGTCGTCACCAACAGCGCGCTCGCCAGTGTCCGGCGCCGCCGTCCCACCGTGTCACTGGACGCGGCCTTGCACGCCGAGCAACGCGGCGACGGCCCACTCCTCGGCTCCGGGGTCCTCGCCGACTCGCGCTCGAACCCCGAAGGCCAGGTGGTGCGGGCTGAGCAGATCGACGCCGTACTCGCCGCCATCGCCGAACTCGACCTCCCCCAGCGGGTCCCGCTGGTGCTGCGGGAGCTGGAAGGCCTCAGCTACGAGGAGGTCGCCGAGGTGCTCGAGGTCAGCGTGCCCGCCTTGCGCTCGCGACTGCACCGGGCCAGGGTGGCGTTGCTCGCGAAACTCAGGGAGCAGCGATGAGCACGAGGGACGACGGGCCCGCCGGCGATCCGCGGCAGGACCCGCAATGGGACTTGGTCCGCGCCGCGGCCCGCGCCACCGTGCCCACCCCGCCCGGTCTCATCGCGCGCGTGCTGCGGTCGATCGGCGGCGTCCGCGGGACGACGTCAGCGAAACCCCTTGAATTCGAGGTGGACGGCGACCGGGTGCGCGTCGACGAGCGGGTCGTGGTGCTGCTGGCACGCCGCCTCGGCGCGGACCTCGGCCGGGAAATCGGCGGCGTACATCTGTCCGCCGTCGCGCTCGAGGACATCGGCCTGCAGGTGCTGATCACGGTCGGCTACGGCGTCGTCGCCGACAAGGCGGCCGCCCTGCTGAGCACGCGCCTTCGGGCCGCGCTGACCAAGCAACTCGGCGAGCCGGCCCCGCCGGTCCACGTGCACGTCGTCGATGTCCACCCCGGCTGATACACCCGATCGGGCGATAGTGCGCAACGCCGGACCGAGGGGCGGCATCGTGACCAGTGAGACCCTGGCAGAGTTGCCGGACAGCGTGGCCAACCAGCGTCGCCACCCAGAGTCCGCCCAGCGCTACGGAGGAGTACGCCCCATGACGCAGCCGAGCACGAGCCGGCCCGATTCGATCGCGGCGCTGAACGAGGAGACGACGGCCGGCAGGACGACCATCTCCTCGATGGTGGTGCAGAAGGTCGCCGGGCTGGCCGCGCGGGAGGTCTCTGGCGTCTACACCCTCGGCGGCGGGGTGTCGCGCGCGTTCGGCGCGATCAAGGAACGCATCCCCGGCTCCGGCACGGTCACCACCTCCGGGGTCTCGGTGGAGGTCGGCGAAAAGCAGGCCGCGGTGGATCTCGATCTGGTGGTCGAGTACGGCGCGCGCATCGTGGATGTCGCGCGGGCCGTGCGGCGCAACGTGATCGCGATCGTCGAGCAGATCACCGGGCTCGAGGTGATCGAGGTGAACATCGCGGTCAACGATGTCCATCTGCCCGACGACGACGGCGAGCTCGAAAACTCCCGCGTCGAGTGATCACCGTGGCAGTCGTGGAGAAAACCCGGCAGGCACTGGACTTATCCGAGGAGAGACGATGAACGCAACGCAGACCGGCGTACTCGGCGGGCTCATTCTCGGCTTGGCCGCGACACAGGGCTTCACCGCTTTCCTGGTCACCCTCGCGGTCGGGGTGATCGGGCTGGTAGTCGGCCGGGTGGTCGACGGGCAGCTCGACCTGAGCGACTTGTTCGGCCGCGGCAAGGACAGCGACCGGTGAGCACGCCGGCACTGCCCGAGCCCGAGGAGCGCGGCACGCTCAGTATCGACCATGCCGTCGTGCGCAAGGTGGCCCAGCGAGCCGCGGACCAGATCGCGGGCACCGCGAAGGTCGAGCGCCGCGTCGCCGGGGTCGCGGTCGGCAGCCAGGGCGCCAGCGCGCGGGTTTCTGGCCGCGACAACGATGTCGACCTGCGTCTCGACGTCGCGCTGCACTACCCGGCGCCGGTGCGCGAGGTCGTCGGGACGGTGCGCGCGGCGGTCACCGAAGAGGTCGAGCACATCACTTCGTACACCGTCCGCTCGCTCGCGGTGACGGTGTCCGCGCTCGTGCCCGATGTGCCACCACGCGTGCGATAGGGGAACACAGTGCGCTTGTTCGTCCGTCTGCTTTCGACGCTGCTCGCCTTGGCCGCGGCGGCCGCCGGTGCCCTGCTCGTGCTCGAAGTCGGCTGGTACTGGGCGCGGCCGGCCCAAGCCAGGGAGTCCGGGCTGGTGGTGCCGTGGCCGGCGTGGCGCGATCAGCTCGGCGCGGTCGGCTGGGACTCGTTCGCGGTCCGCCTGATCGCGGGGATCGCCGCCGCCGCCGGGCTGGTCCTGGTGGTCCTCGCCGCCGTCGCGGGCAGCCGGGCCGTGCGGCTGACGGACCCGGCGGACGAAGTCAGCGTCACGACGTCGCCGCGTTCGCTGGCCAGGATGGTCGGGCAGGCCGTCCGCTCGCAGGACAACGTCACGAGCGCGTCGGTCACAGCCAGCGCGAAGCGGGTCCGAGTACGCGCGACAAGCCGTCTGGAGAGCGAAGGCGAGTTACGTCCGCGTCTCAGCGCCGTGGTCACGGAGTTGCTCAGCGAAGTACCGCTGGTCAGGCAGCCGAAAGTCTCCGTCGTCGTCGACTCCCCGAAGGACCGCGGATGAGCCGCCGCTCCACCTCTGCCAAGGCACTCGGCCGGTCCTATGGCACCGAGCGGGCGTTGACGTTCTCGGTCGGCCTGCTCGCGGTGCTCGTCTGCGCGGTGGTGTTCGGTGTCAGCTTCGGCCTGTTCGGCCGGTACCGGGCGCAGCGATCCGTGCTTGACCCGATGGCGCTCACCTGGCTCTGGCGGCATCCCACGCTGACCCAGTGCCTCGGCCTCGCCGTCGGAGTCGTGCTGCTGGTCGGCGGGCTGTGGTGGTTCTTCCGGTCACTGCGGCCGGAGGGACGCCCCGACCTGGAGCTCGACCGGACGCCCGATACCGCGCTGACGGTCACCGCCGCGGCGATCGCGGGCGCCGTGCAGGTCGACGCGGAGACCGTCGAGGGGGTCAGCCGGGCACGCGCCCGCGCGGTCGGCGACGTCGACAACCCGGCGCTTCGGCTCACGCTGTGGCTGTTCGCCGGCACGGACGTCAAGAAGGTGTGGGAGGAGCTCGACACGCGGGTCCTGGCCAGGGCGCGCGAGTCACTCGGCATCGACGTCCTGCCGACCGCCGTGCACCTCGAACTGGACACCGGAACCCGCAGCCGCGTCGTCTGATCTGAGGCAGAATGTCGGCCATGCCGCTGAAGCCGCCGATCAAGCCGATGCTCGCGCGTCCCGCGAAGGCGATCCCCGACTCGGGCGGGTTGCTGTTCGAGCCGAAGTGGGACGGCTTCCGCTGCCTGGTCTTCCGCGACAGCGACGAGCTGACGTTGCAGTCCCGTTCCGGCAAACCGCTCAACCGGTACTTCCCGGAGGTGCTCGAGCGGCTCGGGGCGACGTTGCCGGACAAGGTCGTGCTCGACGGCGAACTCGTCGTCGCCCGCGACGGACGGCTGGACTTCGACGCGCTGACCGAGCGCATTCATCCGGCCGAAAGCCGCGTGAAGCTGCTCGCCGAGCAGACACCCGCGGCCTATGTCGCGTTCGACCTGCTGGCACTCGGCGATGAGTCCTTTGTGGATGAACCGACCTCGGAACGCCGCGGCCGCTTGGAGAAACTCGCCGTCGAGGGCGTGCACCTGACCCCGGCGACCACGGATCCTCAACTGGCCAGGAAGTGGTTCGAACTCTTCGAAGGTGCTGGGCTCGACGGCGTCATCGGCAAACCGCTCGACGCCGCGTACTCCCCCGGCAAGCGCACGATGTTCAAATACAAGCACTCCCGGACCGCGGACTGCGTGCTCGCCGGACTGCGCTGGCACGTCGACGGCGAGCCCGGCGAAGCGGTCGGGTCGTTCCTGCTCGGGCTGTACGACGACGCCGGGATCCTGCACCACGTCGGCGTGGTCGGCTCGTTCTCCGTCGCCCGGCGGCGTGAACTCGCCGAGGAACTCGCGCCGCTGATCACCGACGGGGAGCACCCATGGCTCGGCGACGCGACCATCGAAGGCCAGCGTCTGCCCGGCGGGATCACGAGGTGGCGGGCGGGCGAGCATCCTTGGGTCCCGCTGCGGCCCGAGCGCGTCGTCGAGGTCGGCTATGAGCACACCGAAGGCGGTCAGCCATCGAGGTTCAGGCACACCGCGCAGTTCAGCCGGTGGCGCCCGGACCGTGAACCGTCCTCCTGCGACTACGGTCAATTGGAGGAGCCGGCCCGGTACGACCTCGATGCCGTGTTCCGCGGCGAAGTCCGGCGTACCCGCTAACGCGACCCCCACACCAGACGTGCGAGGCTCACTCGGACTGCCCCAGGAAGTGAGTGAGGACCCGCCCGTGCGCCGCCGTGGTTTCGCCAGCAGCCCCAGAGCGCATCTCAGCCGGAGCACGCGGCTCGCGCTGGCCACCACCCTCGCGGCGGCCGCTCTCGCGGGCTGCACGGCCGGACCGTCGACGCGGCCCGAGGTGATCGTCAACGACGGCACTGGAGCCCACCAGTCGAGTCAGGCGCCGCCCCCGCCGCCGGCTGTCCCGCTCCCCGCGCTGACCCCGCCGCAGTCGCCGAGCATCAGGTGGAGCGACTGCACGCAGGACACGCGCGACAGGCTCGGCCAGCCGGGTGTGCCGGACAACCTGGCGTTCTCGTGCGGCAAGGTCAACAGCACGCTGGACTCCCCGGACCTGCCGAACCGCGGCCTGGCCCGGATCGCCGTGCTCAAGGTCGGGACCGGCCCGATCCCGCTGGTGGTGGTCAACGACATCGCCGGCGACCCCGGCACGCTGTACGCCGCCCGCCTCGCCGCGGTCGCGCCGCCGGCGCTGCTGCAGAAGTTCTCGCTGATCGGCGTCGACCGCCGCGGCACCGGGCAGTCGATGCCCATGATGTGTGTGCCCGCCGGCGTCCGCCAGGACCTGCTGGACCAGGACCCGGCGTCCGGCGACCTCGACGGCATCCTGCAGGCCGCGCGCCGTGCCGGCCAGCAGTGCGCGATCGACCTCGACACCGCCACCACCGCGCTCGACAGCTGGCGGACCGCTGCCGACCTCGACCAGGTGCGCCAGCAGCTGGGGATGACCAAGCTCAACGCGTTCGGGCACGGTGACGGCTCGAAAGTGCTCAGCGAATACGCCGTCCGGTACCCGGGCCAGGTCGGCCGGTTCGCGCTCGACGGCGTGCCCGACCCGAGCACGGACGCCGCTGCGGTCCTCGACAGCGTCGCGGCCGGTCTGCAGGCGACGGTGACGGCGTTCGGCCAGGACTGCGCGCAGCGCGGGTGCGCACTCGGCGCGGACGCGGGCACCGCGATCGGCGCGCTGGTCACGAAGGTCCGCGCGACCCCGTTGATCACGCAGGACGGTAGTTCGGCCGGTCCCGGACTGACGCTGTCCGCGATCAGCGCCGGGCTCGCGCAACGCGCCCGCTGGCCGGAACTGGCGGACGCGATCAGCGCCGCGGTGGCCGGTGACTTCACCAAGCTCGAGGTGTTCTCCGACCCGCTGAGCCAGGAGACGCGGCTCAACCCGTCCCGGCTCGACGCGACGATTGCCACCAAGTGCAACGACTCCGCGACGCGCATGCCCGCCGACCAGATCACCAAGGTCATCCAGACGCTGCGGCAGAAGTACCCGCTGTTCGGCGACTTCACCGCGCGTCAGCTCGCGTGGTGCCTGCCGTGGCAGGGACGCTCGGAGCCGTTGCCGGCGGCCGGTGCGCCCGGCGCGCCGCCGATCCTCGTCGCGAGCACGGTCGTCGACCCGGTGACCCCCGGCGACGGCACGTCGAAGGCCGCCGACCAGATGCCGAGCGCGGTGCAGATCAGCTGGCAGGGCGCCGGTCACGGGGCTTTCGGCAACTCGACCTGCGCGACCGACGCCATCAGCTCGTTCCTCGTCGACGGCACCGTCCCCCGAGACGGCACCCTCTGCCCGGCTTGAGCCGGCTTCATTCGACTCAGGGGACCCCTGGTACGAATGGTTCGTGCCAGGGGTCCCCTGAGCCACTTGCTGTGGCGCGCTACTGGCGGTAAGACTCGACCTGGTTGACGGTCCGGGCCTCGGCCGCGTTCGGGTCCTCGTGGAACTCGGTGCGGGCGCGGCGCTGACGCAGCAGGTCCCAGCACTGGTCGAGGCGCTGTTCGAGCTCGCCGAGACGGCCTTGCTCGTCCACGGTCAGTCCTACACCGGTCACCTTGGAACGCAGTTCGTGCTCCTGGGCAATCAGCTCGTCGATGCGGCTGAGAATCTCGCCGTCGGCCATCTTCTTCCTCCTGGTCGTCCCCGCTCCGCGCACGACGCTACGCGCTGCGGCGGGAATGTGCGCGAGCCCCCGGTTTGTTGTCCCGGAGTATGAGCACTGTTGAGCTGACCGTGGAAAACTTCGACGAGGTCGTCTCCGCGAACGACTTCGTCGTGATCGACTTCTGGGCGAGCTGGTGCGGCCCGTGCCGCCAGTTCGCCCCGGTCTACGAGCGCGCGGCGAACAAGCACGAGGACATCGTGTTCGCGACGGTGGACACCGAGGCCCAGCAGCAGCTCGCGGCCGCGTTCGAGGTCCGGTCGATCCCGACGCTCGCGGTCATCCGCGAGAAGGTGCTGGTCTACGCGAACCCCGGCGCCATCCCCGAGTCGACGCTGGAAGACCTGCTCCAGCAGGCTCGCGACCTCGACATGGACGAGGTCCGCGCCAAGTCCGTCCCGCCCGCCGAGTCCTGACCCGGCAGCGTTACGGACCCGTCGGAGCCATCCTGATGGCGGCCGGCGAGTTGGCGTTGAACGCCACAAGGGTGGCCCCGAGGGGTCTTCGGCGTACGGCGGCGCGAGGCCGGGACGTCGTGTCGGGCTGCGGTCGACGGCAGCGGGGACTGGGGCGCGGCCTGTCCACGTGGACTGGATCGGAGGCCCAGGTCCGTATGGCTGGTGGGGCTGGTGGTGTCGGTGTGACTGCTGGGGTTGGCGGGTCGGGTGCCGTTGTGTACGAAACGTCCCCCGATACAAATGATTTGTACTCAACGTCCCCCGAGGTCGCTCGCGCGCGGGCCGCAACGCCACAGCAGCACCCGCTGCCCCATCAGCCCCACGGCAGCTGCGCTACGGAACCTGGCGGCGCTAGCTCTTGGTCACCAGGCCGCGGAGGAAGAACGTCAGGTTGGCCGGGCGCTCGGCGAGGCGGCGCATGAAGTACCCGTACCACTCGTCGCCGTAGGGGACGTAGACCCGCATCGACTCGCCGCCGCGGGCGATGCGGCTCTGCTCGTCGGGCCTGATGCCGTACAGCATCTGGAACTCGTGGTCGCCCGGCGCGCGCTCGGTGTCCAGCACCAGCTTCTCGGCGATCGCGATCATCCGCGGGTCATGCGTGGCGACCATCGGGTAGCCCTTGCCGCGCATGAGGATCGTCAAGCAACGGACGTACGACTTGTCCACGTCCGCCTTCTCTCCGAACGCGACGGAAGCCGGTTCGGAGTAGGCGCCCTTGCACAGACGCACCCGGGAACCCTCGCCCGAGAGGTCCCGGCAGTCCTGTTCGGTACGTCGCAGGTAGGCCTGCAGCACCGCGCCCACCCAGGGGAAGTCGACACGCAGCTCGCGCAGGATCCCGAGGGTCGAGTCGGTGGTGGTGTGATCCTCCATGTCGAGCGTGACCGTGGCCCCGACCGCGGCCGCCGCCACGCAGATCTTCCGGGCGTTCTCGAGCGCGATCTTCTGGCCGTCGACCGGGAGCGACTGCCCCACGGCCGAGAGCTTCACCGAAACGTCCGCGCCCTCGGCGACGCCGTCCGCCGCCAACGCGGCCAGCATCACCTTGTAGGCATCGACGGTCTTCGCCGCCTGCGCGGCGTCGGTGGTGTCCTCGCCCAGGTGGTCCAGGCTGATCCGCAGCCCGGTCGAAGTCAACTCACGGACGACCCGCACCGCGTCCTCGGGCTGCGACCCGGCGACGAACCGGCCCACCACCGACCTCGTCGCGGGCACGGTCTCGATCAGCGACCGCATCCGCTTCGAGCGGGCAGCGGCGAGCAACGGCGAACGCAGCATGGCGAACTCCTCGGTTCCGAAGGGTCTGGGACTCAGCCCTGGTGGGGGTAGCGGACGCTGGTCGGCGGCACGAACGTCTCCTTGATCGAGCGCGGGCTCGTCCAGCGGAGCAGGTTGAAGATCGAGCCGGCCTTGTCGTTGGTGCCCGACGCGCGAGCCCCGCCGAACGGCTGCTGGCCGACGACCGCGCCGGTCGGCTTGTCGTTGACGTAGAAGTTGCCGGCGGCGAAGCGCAGGGCTTCCATCGTCTTCGCGACGGCCGTGCGGTCGTTCGCGATGACCGCTCCGGTGAGCGCGTAGTCCGCGGTCTCGTCGACGAGCTTGAGGACGTTGTCGTAGTCCGCGTCCTCGTAGACGTGCAGCGCGAGGATCGGGCCGAAGAACTCGGTGCGGAACACGTCGTGCTTCGGGTTGTCCGAGACGATGACGGTCGGCCGCACGAAGTACCCGACCGAGTCGTCCGCGGTTCCGCCGGCGATGACGTCGAGCTCGGGGTCCGCCGCGGCGCGCTTGAGGACGTCGGCGTGCTTGTCGAACGCGCGCCGGTCGATGACCGCGCCCGCGAAGTTGCCGAGGTCGGTGACGTCGCCGACAGTCAGCGCCTCGGTCTCGGCGATCAGGTCGTCCTTCAGCTTGCCCCAGAGCGAACGCGGGACGTACGCGCGGGAAGCGGCCGAGCACTTCTGGCCCTGGTACTCGAACGAACCGCGGACGAGCGCGGTACGCAGGATGTCGATGTCGGCCGACGGGTGGGCGAGCACGAAGTCCTTGCCGCCGGTCTCGCCGACGATCCGCGGGTAGCTGCGGTAGCCGGAGATGTTCGCGCCGACGGTGCCCCACAGGTGCTGGAACGTGGCGGTCGACCCGGTGAAGTGGATACCCGCGAGGTCGCGGTGCGCCAGTGCGACGTCGGACACGGCCTTGCCGTCGCCGGGCAGCAGGTTGATCACACCCGGCGGCATGCCGGCCTCTTCGAGCAGGCGCATGGTCAGGTGCGCGGCGAAGCTCTGCGTCGGCGAGGGCTTCCACAGCACGACGTTGCCCATCAGCGCGGGCGCGGTCGGCAGGTTCGCGGCGATCGCGGTGAAGTTGAACGGCGTGATCGCGTAGACGAAGCCTTCCAGCGGCCGCTGCTCCATGCGGTTCCAGATGCCCGGGGAGCTGGCGGGCTGCTCGGCCAGCAGCCGGTGGCCGAACTCGACATTGAAGCGCCAGAAGTCGGCCAGCTCGCAGGCCGCGTCGATCTCGGCCTGGGTGGCCGTCTTGGACTGGCCAAGCATGGTCGCGGCGTTGATCCGCGCGCGCCAGGGGCCGGTCAACAGGTCGGCGGCGCGCAGCAGCACGGCCGCGCGGTCGTCGTAGGACAGCCCGCGCCACGCCGGGGCGGCGTCGTGGGCCGCGGCGATGGCGTCGGTGGCGTCCTGCGCCGTGGCGTTGTGGATCGTGCCGAGCACCGCGCTGTGGTTGTGCGGCTGGACGACGTCGATCTTCTCGCCGCCGCCGATCCGCTGCTCACCGCCGATGGTCGCGGTCAGGTCGATCGGGTCCGCATTGCCCAGCTGCTTGAGCGCGCCCTCGAGCTCAGCGCGCTCAGCGCTGCCGGGTGCGTAGGTCAGCACCGTCTCGTTCCGGGGGGCGGGGGTCTGGGTCACTGCGTCCACTACGGCTCCTCCACGATCTCACCGACGTTCCTGCGCCGAACGGTATGCCTGCGAGGGCGACTTTATTTTGTCCGAACGGCTAGAATCGGGACCTCACACTTGTACGATCGGATGAATCTCGATGGCGACCACGCTCAGGCACATCCTCGGCACCTTGGGCGATCCCCTGGTCGAGGTGCTGGCCGCGCCGAACGGGCTCGGGGTGACGGTCGACGACGTGGTCATCGTCGATCCGGAAGACCCGCCCGAGGCACATCCGGGCGACCTGGTACTGGTCATCGGCGCGCGCGGCCGGGCGGCGGCCCCGGCGATCCGGGCAGCCGGACGCGGCGGAGCCTCGGTGGTGGCGGTCAAGGGCGCGAAGGGGCTCGCGGACGTCGCGTCGGACGTCGGGATCGCGCTACTCGCCGTCGGCGAAGAAGCCCGATGGGAGCAGGTCGAAGCACTGGCCAGAGGCGTCGTGGACGCGGCGAGGCTGGGTGGCGAGGCGGAGACCGGTGAGGTGCTGGGCGACCTGTTCTCGTTCGCGCAGACCATCGCGACCCTCACCGGCGGCCTCGTCAGCATCGAGGACACCGCGAGCCGCGTACTGGCGTATTCACGGGCCGGGGACGAGGTCGACGAGCTGCGGAGGCTGTCGATCCTCGGCCGTGAAGGGCCGGAGCGGTATCTCGCGATGCTGCGCGAATGGGGTGTCTACCAGCGGCTTCGCGCGGGCGAAGGGATCGTCCGCATCGACGAGCGGCCCGATCTCGGGATCCGGCGGCGGATCGCGGCCGGAATCCACGCCGGCTCGCAGCCCTTGGGCACCATCTGGGTCCAGGAAGGTTCACAGCCGCTCACCGAACAGGCGGAAGTCGCGCTGCTGGGGGCCAGCCGCGCGCTCGCGCCGCAGCTCGTGCGGCATCGGACATTGCCGAGCCCGGAACTGCGACTGCGCGAGGATCTACTGATCAGCCTGCTTGACGGGAGGCTGGACAGCGAGTCCGTCGCCGGGGAGATCGGTGCGGATCCGGCGCGAAGGGCACTGGTCGTCGCGTTCTCGCTGGAGCGCGAGGGCACGGACGCCGGGCGTCAGCTGCACCGGGCGGAGCTGGTGAACCTGATTTCGGTGCACACGGCCGCGTATCGCCGCAGCGCGCTGGTGAGCGTCATCGGCGGCCGGGTGTACGCGCTGTTGCCCGACCTCCCCGAACGCGCCGAAGCCACGGTTTTGGCGCTGGCGAAGGAAATCGTGAGTACGGCACGACAGCATCTCGACGTCGGGGTGCGCGCGGCGATCGGCGGGGTCGTGACGCGGCTGTCGGAGAGCGCGGCGTCACGCGCTGACGCGGACAGGGTGCTCGAGACGATGGCGCGTGGGCATTGGCACGCCGACGTCGCCTCGCTGGCCGACGTCCGCGCCGAGGTCCTGCTGTCGGAGATCCTCGCGTTCCTCACCGGTGAGCCGCGGATCCGCGATCCCCGGCTCACCGAGCTCGTCGCGCACGACGTTGCCCACGGCGGCATCCTCGTACCCTCGCTCCAGGCGTATCTCGATGCCTTCGGCGACGTCCGCCGCGCGTCGGCGAAGTTGACCATCCACCCCAACACCCTGCGCTACCGCGTCCGCCGCGCCGGCGAGGTCTCCGGCATCGACCTGGACGACCCCGCCCAACGCCTCCTCACCCAACTCCAGCTCCGCCTTTGACCGTGCTGCGCGAATGTTGCTCGGAGTTCTAGCGGTGCTAGCGTGGCGGCGTGTCCATTCAGGAGCGCCGCGAGCGCGAGCGGGCCGACCGCCATCAGCTGATCGTGAAGTCCGCGCGCGAACTGGCCGAGGCCGAGGGCTGGGACGCCGTGACGACCCGGCGGCTGGCCGAGCTGATCGACTACAGCCAACCCGTGCTGTACGGCCATTTCGCGAACCGGAACGCCATCATCACGGCGGTCGCGATCGAGGGTTTCACCGAACTCGCCGAGGCCATGGGCACCAGCCGCGGCAAGGCGAAGAAACCGCGTGACGCCTTCGCGGCCATCGTCCGGGCGTACGTCGCGTTCGCCGAAGCCAACCCGGCCCTCTACCTCGCGATGTTCACCCTCTCCACCGAACTGCCGTTCTCACAGCCGGACGCGCCCGAGTCGCTGAAAGCGGGCTTCGGCGAAATCGAAAGCGCGCTCGCGCCACATGCCGGTAACCGCAACTCCGGGACCTTCACCGAAGTCTGCTGGAGCGCGCTACACGGCCTGATCACGCTCAACCGCGACGGCCGGCTCAGCCCGGGCGACCAGGAGAAGCGCCTCGCCATGCTGGTGGACCTGCTGGTCAGCTGAGATGAACTCGGCAGCCTCGTTGCGCACGCTGGCTATTGCACGCGCAATGACCCCACAAAGCGCAAAAGTGCGACCGCCTTGAGTCGGGACGCTAGGAGCAGGCTGTGAACAGCTGCACTCCTAGGGAACCGGCTGCGGCGTCGCCGGCCCCGCCGACAGCCGCATGGAGCAGAGCCACGGCGGTGTCGTGGCACGCCTGGTAGCCGAGGGCTTTGCTTTCGGCAGCCTGCTGGGCTTTCACGGCCGTGTCCGCCTTCTGAGCGGCGTCACTCAGCGCTTTGTCCTTGTCCGCCAACGTTTTGTCCTTGTCGACCAGTTGAGCGCTCACGGCGTTGTGGTCGGACTTCTCCGAAAGGTAGAGCCCACCGAACGCACCGGCCGCCCCCAGGAAGAGCACCGCGAGAATCGACACGACGACGAGCCCGGTCTTCTTCGACTTGGCGGGTGGCGCCGAAACGGGCCACTGCTCCGTCGTCGGCTCGGGGCTGTACGGCGTGCCTTCGCCGACATAAGCAACCGGCTGTGGCGCAGCCGGCCATTCCGGTTGCTGCGACGTCGAAGGCCCACCGTTGGAAGGCTGGGTGCTTCTCGGTCTGTCGTCTGCGGTGTCGGTCATCGGTCCCCCATCAGGAAATCGGAAAGGAGACGCAAGTATGCGGCTTCACGCCGATTTCGCACCCGTGTTTTCTCGTAGATCACACCCATGGCGACCGGGTGGGCCGAATCGTTACCCGGTAACGGTTTTTGTTGTTAATCCGATGTCCGCGACCCGGGCGAGACGTTGGTAAGAATCCAACCGCTCAGCCGGATCGTGAACGCTGGTTGTCACCAGTACCTCGTCAGCGCAAGTGCGCTCGACGAGCCCGCGGAGCGCGTCGGACACCTCCGCCTCCGTGCCGTAGATCTGTCCGGCGAGCGAGCTGTCGAGCAGCCTGCGCTCGCGGTCTGTCATCGGCTGGGCAAGTACGGCGGCGGGAGGCAACAATGGCGGGAACACACCATGCGTGCGCGAATACGTCGTGGACCACGCCTCGGACAACAACATCCGCCACGCTCGTTCGGAGCTGTCCGCGACCGCAACCGCGCTGGACACCACCACATACGGCGACGGGGACAGCGCCGACGGCCTGAAGCTGTCCCGGTACCGGCCGATCGCGTCGAGCATCGTCTGCTCCCCTCGGACGGCCGCGATCACCAGCGGCAGGCCGAGTTCGGCGGCCTGGTCCGCGCCCGATCCGGTGGCCAGCAGGAAAACCGGCACCCGCAGCCCCTCGGCGGGGATCGCGTGGACCCCGGGAAACGACTCCTGCTTGCCGGTGAAGTAGCCGAGCAGCTCGGTCACCTGCTCGCCGAACCCGGCGGCCGCGTCCTTGCCGTGGCCCAACGCTCGCCGGACTCCCTCGGTGAAGCCCACCGATCGACCGAGCCCCATATCGATCCGCCCGGGGAACAGCGACTCCAGCACGCCGAACTGCTCGGCGACGACCAGCGGCTGATGGTTCGGCAGCATGACACCACCGGTGCCTACCCGGATCGTCGACGTCGCCGACGCCACAGCGGCAGCCAGGACGGTCGGCGCGGACCCCGAGATCCCGGGCACGCTGTGGTGCTCCGAAACCCAGAACCGGTGATACCCCAGCGCTTCGACGTCGGCGGCAAAACGGACGGTGTCGCGCAGCGCAGTGGCGTGGTCGCCGCCCTGGCGGGCCGGTGAACGGTCCAATACGGACAGTCGCAACGGGGAGTTCACACTCGGTTAAACGCCACCCACGGCCCACAATTCCCGCGGCTAGGGACGCCACTTCTGGTCGTAGGCCGGGTGGTCGGCATACGGCAGCGCGAGCAGCCGCATTGTCGGGCACCAGTTCGAACCGGCTTCGTCGCCGGGCACGTGGCAGGTCTCACACCAGTATTCGCCGCCGTGCATCGGGAACCCGGGCACCCGATCGGTCACCGAGGTGCGATGGGCGCCCATGATCCTGCGGACCGACTCGACTTCGGAAATCATCTGGGTGACGACATCGAGCTCGACGTCCGCCATCCCGCGAATCCGCTGCTCGATGGCGACTTTGGCCTCGCCACGATCGACTCGTTCGCCGGTTCTGCTCTTCCGGACCGCGTTCATGATCACGGCCTGGCGTTCCGCGACCCGCGCGGTCAAGAACGACACCAGGTCTACCACTGTCGACGTGCCTCCTCAGCTGGCCTCCCCTGGCCTTCCGCGTTCCCATGTCGTCGGGAGAACGTCGGACGTTACGCTGGGACGATCACGATCTCCACCTGGCTGACCTGCGGATTAGCCCGTTCGGCCCACCCCGTGACCGGTCGGCTACTAGGTGTCCGCGCGGGCCTTGCTCGGCTGGACGCGCTTCGGCTCGCCGGGCATTTTGGGATAGTCGGGCGGATACGGCATCTCGCCGAGACCGTGGTCACGCTCATCTCGGGCGTACCACTCCAGCAGTGTCTCGAGCCCGAACGACTGCTCGTTGATGGCCGCGTGCTGGTCGCCGTGCTCGGCCAGCCAGTCCGGCACGGTCAGCACGTCGAAGTCGTCCGGGTGAACCTCGCCCAGCTGCGCCCAGGTGAGCGGGGTGGACACGGTCGCGCGGGCGGTGCCGCGGACCGACCAGCTCGACGCGACCGTGCGATCCCGCGCGGCCTGGTTGTAGTCGAGGAAGACGCGTCCGGCGCGCTCCTCCTTCCACCACGCGATGGTCGCGCGCTCGGGGATGCGGCGCTCCACCTCGCGGCCGAGCGCGATGACCGCGTGCCGTACTTCGACGAAGTCCCATTCCGGCCGGATCCGCACGAGGACGTGCACCCCGCGGCCGCCCGAGGTCTTCGGGTAGCCGACCAGCCCAGCCGTATCGAGCACCTCGCGCACGGTGTCCGCCACGGCGACCGCGTCGGAGAAGCCGGCCGCGTCCGGCGGGTCGACGTCGATCCGGAGCTCGTCGGGGTGGTCGACGTCCGGGCGGCGCACCGGCCACGGGTGGAAATCGAGCGTGCCCAGGTTCGCCGCCCAGGCGAACACCGCGGGCTCGGTCGGGCAGACCTCCTCGGCCTTGCGGCCGGACGGGAAGGTGATCTCCACCTTGTCCACCCACTCGGGCGCGCCCTTGGGCACCCGCTTCGCGTAGAACGGATCGCCGGTGACGCCGTCGACGAAGCGCTTCAACGTTGTCGGGCGCTCCCCGATCGCGCGCAGCAGCGGCTCGCCGACGGCGATGTAGTACTCCACGACCTGGCGCTTGGTGATGCCGCGCTCGGGGAAGTACACCTTGTCCGGGCTCGACACCCGGACCGACCGCCGGCCAACTTGGTACTCGATCGGATCGCCGTTCTTGGGCATGGCGACACGGTAACCGGGGACACCGACATTCTGCCGGGCCATTTCACCGGGTTCGGGCCCTGCCCTACCGTGGGGAGCATGTCCGGCCGACTGAAACTCATCGTGGCGCTCGCGCTGCTCGCCGTGCTCGTCACGGCTGCGTTCGTGCTGCCCGTGCCCAGCCCGGCCGAACTGCGCACCTGGGCCGGCGGTCACGGCGTGAGCACGGCGCTGCTGCTCCTGGTGGCGTACTCGCTGCTGACCGTGATCCCGATCCCACGCACGGTGTTCAACCTCGCCGCCGGGCTGCTGCTGGGCAACTTCGTCGGCATCGTGGTCGCGATCGTCGCCACTACGATCGCGTCCGGCCTCGCGTTCGGCCTCGCCCGGCTCCTCGGCCGTGACCTGGTGTCACGGCATCTGCACCGAAAGTCGGTCCGGGCGGTCAACGACCGGCTGTCCGGCGGTGGTGTGCTGGCGATCACCTCGCTGCGGCTGATCCCGGTGGTCCCGTTCGCCCCGCTGAGCTACTGCTGCGGGATCTCCTCGGTCCGACTGGGGCCGTATCTCCTGGGGACGGCCCTCGGCAGCCTGCCCGGGACGGTCGCGGTGGTCATCCTCGGCGACGCCCTCACCGGCGACACGCCACCGGCGCTGTTGGCCTGTTATGGGGTCTTTGCCCTCGTTGGCGCGGTCGGCCTGGTCAAAGTGCTACGCACCAGGGTGCCCGCACCGGCCGAACCGGAATTGGCCGACTCGACACCCGCTGGCTGACGCTGCGGCGGAACGCCGCCCCGCTACACTCGATCGGGTGCGCCGGGCAAGGTTGCGCACAGTTGATGCCACCATCGCGAAAGCCACCATCGCGGGATATTTCGTCAGGAGCAGGCGCTATCGACACCGGTCAGCTGATCGCAGGGCACTACCGCCTGGTCGAACACATCGGCAGCGGTGCCATGGGCGTGGTCTGGCGCGCCATCGATGTGCGTCTCGAACGCTCTGTCGCGGTCAAACAGATCCTCGCCCAGCCAGGATTGTCCGAGGCCGAGCGCGACAACATGCGCCAGCGCGCCATGCGCGAGGCGAAGAACGCAGCTCGCCTGCAGCATCCCAACGCGATCGTCGTGTTCGACATCGCCGAGCACGGCGGCGACCCCTGCCTGGTGATGGAATACCTGCCCGGCCGCAGTCTGTCCGCCCTGCTGGGCGAAGAGCAGACGCTGCCGCTGTCGCAGGTCGCCCGGATCGGCGAGCAGGTCGCGTCGGCGCTGGTGGCCGCGCACCGCGCCGGGATCGTGCACCGCGACGTCAAGCCCGGGAACATCCTGCTCGACGACCACGGCACGGTGAAGATCACCGACTTCGGCATCTCCCGCGCCGCAGGCGACATGGCGCTCACCCAGACCGGCCTGATCGGCGGCACCCCGGCCTACCTGGCGCCCGAACTGGCCAGGGGCTCGGACCCGGTGCCCAGCTCGGACGTCTTCGCGCTCGGCGCCACGCTGTACCAGGCGCTGGAGGGCGAGACCCCGTATGGAAACAGCTCCAACCAGCTGGCCCTGCTCTACGCGGCGGCGAACGGCAACATCAACCCGCCGAAGCAGTCCGGCGCGGCCACGGCGCTGTTGATGCACCTGCTGCGCACGAACCCCGAAGAGCGGCCCACCATGGCCGAGGCGCGCGACAGGCTCGCCGCGCTGGCTGCGCAGGAGCCCACTCCGCCCGGCACGGAGGTCTCACCGGCGCTGTTCAGCACCGGCAACGGCGCGGGCCGACAGCCCGTAACCCCGCTCGCCGAGCCCGCGGGAATCCGGACACCCGGCGGCTCCAGGCCGCCATGGCAGCGCGTCGAGCCTGCCGCCGTCCAGCAGGCCCCCGCTGCTCCACCGATGACCCCGCCGCGCCCGGTGAACCCGCCGCCGACCGCAGCGTACATGCCCACCCAGGCACGTCCGCCTGCCCAGCAGCAGCCACGCTCGGGACCGATCCCCATCCAGCAGCGCCCCGCCGCGCCCCGCCGGCCCGCCGCGGCGCCAAGGTCCCCGAACTCGGGAAACAGACCGCCGGACTCGAAGCGCAAGATGGCGCTGTACGCGTCCATCGGCGCCGGTGTCGTGGTGGTCGCCGTCGTGGTGTTCCTGATCCTCAGCTCCGGCACTGACAACAAGAAGACGTCCACCGGCTCGTCGCCCAGCGGCTCGCAGTCGAACTCGTCTCAGCAGAGCAGCTCCGGCGCACAGACGCCGTCGAGCCCTGCCGCCTCAGCGCTCGGACAGACTCCGAACACCGGTGGCTCTGTCGGGTACACACCCGCCGGGAATTTCGTGCTCAAGTACTTCGGCGAAAAGGGGTCGGACCTGGCGTGGACCATGCTGACGCCCGCGGCACAGGAAGTCTTCGGCAACCAGACCGCGTTCGCCCAGTACTGGAGCCAGTTTCAGAAGGACATCCCGGCCAAGACCGCACGCGCCGACAAGGGACTGAACGCCGACGGCTCGGTTGACATGTACGTGGACATGGGTTCGCTCGGTCGTCGATCGTTCCGCGTGGTCAGTACGGCCGACGGCCTGAAGATCGACGCGAACACGAAGGTAGACGGCCTCCCGACGTCGTAACTTTGACACGCCGGTTACGTGGCGACAGGTGCGCGGACCGGGGTTCGTGGCCTACCGTGGGGCATGGCCGATATCGGACCAACCGGGTCGGGCCCACATCCTCGCTTCCACGAGGACCTCGTCGGGCTGGATCCGTTCGACCCCGAAGCACGAGCCTTCGCCGAGCACCTGGACCGGATCGAACGCTGCGGTCCCAACTTCACCATCGAGGCCTCCATCAGCGGCGTTGCCGATTTCGCCGAGTCCAGCAACCGCCTCGGCGGGCTGCGCTGGTGGGCGTCGGTCGCGCTGGTGATCCTGATCATCTTCGGCGTCCTGGTCGCCGCTTGGGACATTGTCGGGCAGGCCATCACCTGGCTCGGCTGGTAGTTCTTACCGACTGCGGACAGTGGGCGCGTTCACGCCCGCAGACCGGGCGGAGGGGGCTCCGGCAGGCGTACCGTGAAACGCGTGAAAGGCATGAAACCCGTCGTCGGCGCCACCCCTCGTGTAGTGAAATCCGAGCAGGAGTGGCGGGAGCAATTGGGGCCCGAGGAGTACGCGGTGCTCCGTCAGGCCGGCACCGAACGTCCGTTCGTCGGTGAGTACACCGACACCACCGAGACCGGCGTCTACGAGTGCCGCGCATGCGGGGCGGAGCTGTTCCGCAGCGACACGAAGTTCGAAAGTCACTGCGGCTGGCCGTCCTTCTTCGACCCGGCAGACACCAAGGCCGTCATCCTGCGCGAAGACCGCGAGATGGGGATGAAGCGCGTCGAGGTCCTGTGCGCGTCCTGCCACAGCCACCTCGGCCACGTCTTCGAGGGCGAGGGTTACAACACCCCCACCGACCAGCGCTACTGCATCAACTCCATCTCACTGAAGATGGTGCCCAAGCCGTAACCTGTCGAAAGCCACCTGGCCCCGCTCCCCGGCGTTAACGTCGACAAAGCACACGTCGTGGGGGCAGGGGCGAGGCAAATGAGCGATCCCTGGGACCATTCGGGCAGCTAGTGCACTGGGCGCAGTACGCCTGGTGGGTGCCGCTCTGGATTGGCGTGATGACCAGCCCGGGCATGCTGGCGAAACAGAGCCCGGCTCGGGCACTGCCCAGCGTTTACGATGGCCCCGACCGGCAGCACGACCTTCGGCCCTTACGGTCGCGAACAACGGCCTCGCAACTTACCCCGACCAGGCACTCGCCACGGCGCTGCTGCATCGCAGGCTCAAGCCCGAGGCCTTGGCTTCACCCGGAGGCCGTTGAGTTACCACACAGGCGCGTCGCTGCCCGGTAGGTGCGTGCCGTCCGTCCACATCGGACTCGCGCCGGGCAGGACACCCGGTGCCCGCACGTGGGTCAGCCTGCCGAACTGGCTCTCGGTTTGGTCGAGCAGATCGCTGATGTCCGGCAGCTCACCAGCAGAATCCTTTCGACCCAAGGAATCCAGCCAGTTCCCGGTCGCCGCGAGCGACAGCTTCGCGTGCCAGCTGCCACCTTCGGCGACCTGACGTCGCACAGCCGTCATGACAGCTGCGGCAGCGAGCCAACCGGTGGCGTGGTCCAGCGCCTGTGCCGGAAGCGGCCGAGGTTCGTCAAGCCCTTCCTCGGCGGCGATACCGCTCGCCATCTGCACGAGGCTGTCGAACCCGCGCCGACCCGCCCAGGGACCGGACGGCCCGTACGCGGAAATGTCGACCACGACCAGGCCGGGGCGCAGCTCGAACAGCTCGTCGAGGCTGAACCCCTGCTTCGCCAGAGCGCCCGGCCGGAACGACTGGATGAGCACGTCGGCGCGGCTGACCAGCTTGCGCAAGCGGTTGCGGCCGCCGTCGATGGTCAGGTTGATGTGCGTCGAGCGTTTGCCCAGTCCGGTGTCGATCACCAGCGGACGCACTGTCGGCAGGTGAGCGGCGCCGACGTGCAGGACGTTGGCGCCGTGCGCGGCCAACGTCCGTCCGGCGACGGGGCCGGCGATGACGTGGGTCAGGTCGAGGATCCGCAGGCCGCCCGCGGCCCGGTCCGAATCCCACAGCGCCCGCTGGGGCGCGTCCCCGGCCTGTTCGAGGTCGACCAGCGGCGACGCGGCGACGGCCTGGCCCTGCGGATGCGCGCGCCACTCGTCCGCGCTACGCATCAGCGCGGCAGCGCCGCCCGACCAGATGACGGCTTCCTGGACCTCTTGCGCGGTCTTCCCTGCGACGACCGCCGCGATGGCGTCCTTGGTGGCCGGGGCCCCGAGGGCCCAGCACACCGCCGACACGTGGTCCGGGTAGTTGCAGTGCAGGCGGACCCAGCCGTCCCTGGCCCGGTAGTCACCCGAAAGCGGTGCCCACCCGGCGCCCGGGGACTCGCCGTCGACCAGCAGGTGCCGCTCGCTCTGGAACGCCGCGGCCGCGTGCCGCGTGTCCACCACGACTTGACCGGGTTCGATCCCGCGCAGCCGCAGCAGTTCGGCGGCGGCCAGCGTCGTTGCCGCGACAGCGGTGGACGCCGCGGCAGCGACGCGGAACGGCCCGGGCAAGACGGATTCGTCGCCGGTGAGCTCGACGGCGTCCGGCTCGAGCGCGTCGCCCGTCAGGTTCTTCCACAGCCCGGTCAGTTCGGAATTCATCAGACCACCTCGGTCTCGGACGCCCGGGCGGGCAAGGTCACGGCAGGTTGGTGATCAGGTCGGTGGGGTCGACCTTCGTGCCGGTGTAGAACGGGACCTCTTCGCGCACGTGCCGGCGCGCCTCGGTGGACCGCAGGTGCCGCATGAGGTCGACGATGCGGTGCAATTCGTCCGCCTCGAACGCCAGGATCCACTCGTAGTCGCCGAGCGCGAACGCCGGGACCGTGTTGGCGCGGACGTCCGGGTAGTCCCTGGCCTCCATGCCGTGGTCTGCGAGCATCTTGCGGCGCTCGTCGTCGGGCAGGAGGTACCACTCGTAGGACCGGACGAACGGGTACACGCAGACGTACTTGTGCGCTTCTTCCCCGGCGATGAACGCGGGGACGTGGCTCTTGTTGAACTCGGCCGGCCGGTGCACGGCGACCTGGCTCCAGACCGGGCTCGACGCCTTGCCGAGCGGAGTGCGCCGGAAACCGGTGTACGCGGCCTGGATCTGCTCGATCTCCTCGGCGTGCCACCAGACGAGGTAGTCGGCGTCCGCGCGCAGGCCCGCGACGTCGTACACCCCGCGCACCACGACGCCCTTGTCCGCGAGCGCGTCGAGGTATGCCGTCGTCTCGCTCGCCGCCGGGCCGCGGTCGTCAGGGAGCTTCCCCTGCTCGGCCTTGAACACCGACCACGCGGTGTAGACGATCTTGTCGTTGAGTTCGTTGTAGTTCAGCCGCGCCATAGGTCCATCTTGGCACTCGCGGTTTTCGGCCTGCTACCGCGCCAGCCATGACGTGATGCGCATCGCCGCCGCGTCGGCCGTGGCGACGCACGCCGGGAGCCCGACACCATGCAGGGTCGCGCCCGCGACGGCGAGGCCCGGCAGCTCGGCGACGGCCCGCTCGATCCGGTCGACGCGGTCGAGGTGTCCCCAGCCGTACTGCGGCAGTCCCCCGCCCCAGCGCGTGACGACGGCGTCCAGCGGGTCCGTCGTGATGCCGGTGAGTTCGGCCAGGTCCGCCCGCACGACGCCGATCAGCTCCTCATCGGAGGCCTGCAGCGTCGCGATGTCGCCGAACCGGCCGACCGAGCCGCGCAGCACCACCGGGGCGTCCGGGTCCTCGGTGCCCAGGTGTGCCCACTTGCGCGAAGAGAAGGTGAACGCCTTGGCCGCGAAGGGCGTCCCACCGGCATACCGCTCGCCGACTCCGATCAGCACGCCCGAGTCCTCGGGCAGTTTCGTCCCCGGCGGCAGCGCCAGCGCGACAACGGCCATCGACGCGAGTTCCACCTCGCCGTAGGCGGCTGCGGCTTCGGGAGCGACGCCGTCCAGCAGACGACGCGCGGCGGGAGCCGGAACGGCGAGCACCACGGCGTCGACGTCGAACGGGCTGTCGGCCGGCGCGTGCGCATGAGCGGCGGCACCGAACTCGAGATGCCAACCACTGGCAGTGTGGGACGTGTTGCGGGACAAGGTGCGAACCGTGGTCCCGAGCCGGACGTCCGCATTCGCCAGCTCCGCCAGCTTGTCGACGAGCGTGCCGAGGCCGCCGACAAGGGTGCCGAAGACTGGTGCGGTGCTCGGCGAAGCGGGCATCAACTGCGAAGCGGCCTCCGTCAGCGAGATCGCTCCGGCGTCGACCTTGGCGGCCAGCGCGGGCATCACAGCGCGCAGGCCGAGCCCGTCGGCGCCGCCCGCGTACACGCCACCAAGCAGCGGGTCGACGAGCCTGTCGACGAGCTCGTCCCCGAACCGCTCCCGCAGCAGAGCGCCGAGAGCGACGTCTTCATGCTGCGGCAGCACCGGCGGCGGCAAGGTCGATTCCGCAGCGACAGCGCGACGGCCGTGTTCGGACAGCACGCCCGCAACGGCGTCGGCCGAGGCCGGGACGCCCATGACAGTGCCGCTCGGCAGGCCGAGCACGGATCCGCCCGCGTGGACCTTCGCTCGGGCGCCGGTCGGGTGAACGAGCAGGTCGCCGAGCCCGATCTCACGCACCAACGCCGTCATCTCGGGCCTGCGCGCGAGGAACGCCTCGGCACCGACGTCATAACGGCGTCCGGCCAGGTCGATCGTGCGGAGCTTGCCGCCCAGCGCCGAGGCCGACTCGAACACGGTGATCTCGACGGACGTCCCGAGCTCACGACGCAGCCGGTATGCGGCGACCAGCCCGGACAGCCCGCCGCCGACGACCGCGATGCGACTGCCGAGTGTCATGGTTCGAGTGAGTGGACGAGCCCGACGACCCTGGTCAGCACATCCGGGTCGACGCCGGGCAAGACGCCGTGGCCGAGGTTGAAGATGTGCCCGCCGGCCGAGCGGCCTTCCTCCACGATGCGGCGCACCTCGGCTTCGAGCACCGGCCACGACGCGTGCAGCAGCGCCGGGTCGAGGTTGCCCTGGACCACGGGTACGGGCGCGCCGGGGACGGCCAGGCGGCGCACGGCCTCGTCGAGCGGGATGCGCCAGTCGATGCCGACGATGTCGGCCCCGGCGTCACGCATCGACGTCAGCAGCTCGCCGGTGCCGACCCCGAAGTGGATCTTCGGGACGTCGTACTCGGCGACCCCGGCGAAGACCTTCGCCGAATGCGGCAGCACGAACTCACGGTAGTCGCGGACGGACAGCGCACCGGCCCAGGAGTCGAACAGCTGGACGGCGTCGACCCCGGCGTCGAGCTGGGCCCGCAGGAAGGTGAGCGCGATGTCGGCAAGCTTGCCCGCCAGCGCGTGCCAGACCTCGGGCTCCGAGTGCATGAGCGCCTTGGTCTTCGCGTGGTCGCGGCTCGGGCCGCCTTCGATGAGATAGGACGCCAACGTGAAGGGCGCGCCCGCGAAACCGATCAACGGGGTCTCGCCGAGCGACGACACCAGCAGGCGGATGCCGTCGGCCACCCGCGAAACCTGCTCCGGCTCGAGCGTCGGCATGGCGTCGACGGCGGCCTTGGTGCGGATCGGGTGCTCCACCACCGGCCCGGTGCCGGGGACGATTTCGACGCCGATCCCGGCCGCCTTCAGCGGCACCACGATGTCGCTGAACAAGATGGCCGCGTCGACATCGTGCCTGCGCACGGGCTGGATTGTGATCTCGGCGAGCATCTCCGGGTCGAAGCAGGAGTCGAGCATCGCGACGCCCTCGCGCAGCTTGCGGTACTCGGGCAGCGAGCGACCGGCCTGCCGCATGAACCACACCGGCAACCTGGCCGGTCGGCCGCCTCGGGCGGCGACGAGGAACGGGGCGTCCGGCAGGGTGCGGCGGGCGCCCAGAGCGCGCGCCGGAGCTGTGTTTGACATCAGGTCCCATGGTGCCATGCGACCCTGGACGCGGGTCCCTCGGCGCGTCTGCCCCGATCTGGAGCCCGCGCCGCCTTACAGTCGGGAACGTGACCGCCATGACGCAAGCGCCCGAGCTGTTCCGCGAAGCCGTGGCGACGCTGCGATCCGTGCGGCCGAGGCCGGAAGTCGCACTCGAAGAGATGCGCGCGCCGAAGCGACTCGCACCCTGGTCGTACGCGATCAGCTGCGAGATGACGGGCCCGGCCGACGTGCTGGCGTCGGGCAGGCTGGTGCTGCTGCACGACCCGGACGGCCAGGAAGGCTGGGACGGGCTCCTGCGCATGGTGCTGTACGTGCGCGCCGAACTGGACACCGAACTCGCGACCGACCCGTTCCTGCCGACCGTGGGCTGGTCGTGGCTGACCGATGCGCTCGAGACGTCCGGCGCGACCTGGACGGCACTCGGCGGGACGGTCACGGAAACGTCGTCGGCCCGCTTCGGCGACATCTCGGGCCCGACGACCACCGACGACCTCGAACTGCGGGCGTCCTGGACGCCCACCGACGCCGACCTCCGGCCGCACGGCGACGCCTTCTGCCAGGTGATGGCCAGCGTCGTCGGCCTGCCGCCGGTCGGCGTGACGTTCTTCGGCCAGCGGCAAGGCTCGTAGCGGCCAGTCTTAGGGCAGCAGGGACTGGGGCGGCCGGGGCACGCGGACCGGATCAGAGGCCCGCGTCCGTGGGGCTGGTGGTGTCGGTGTGACCCCCGCACGCGCCCCCGCACGACGGCCGCGATGGGGCCGAATGGAGGCAGCCGGGGGACGGGCCTTCTCGCCGGCGGGGGCGTTCACTATCGTGAAGCACCGGTCGTCACGGACGGCAACTTGATCTTGGTCGCCATCCGGCGCCGGACACGGCCACTCGGGGCGTTTTGGGCGGTTCGGGGCTTCGTCGCGACAGACACCGCGTGCCGGAGAGCGGGACGAGCCGACGCCGGGGAGAGGGCCTTTTTACGCCTGGGCGGACTCGATAGCACAGCCGGTGAAAAGGTCGCTCGCGCGGTTGCGGGAGCCATCTGCACGAGCAGAACGTCACCGGTAACTGGGTTTCATCGTGTTATGCGCATGATCCGTTAGCAACCGCCCATTCGCTAGCCCAATCGTGTGACGGCGACCGCAGAAAGTGACGACTTCATCCGGATAGATACCCATTCGATCCCCCCGCAGACCCTCCGAGGGAGATACAGTGCCTCCGACGACACCACTTTCGGTCTAAAGCTGGCGCGGCTAAATGGCCGAAGGTCCCGGTGCCGGTCGGGGGGCACGACCGACTCCAGGGAGGTAGTGACGTGGCTACCGTCGGCTTATCTCAGGCCGTCCGATCCACGCCAGCCGGTGCTTTGCCGGCGAGCATGGTTCCGCATCCACGGGAAGAGCTGTTTTCCGTGTTAGTGGTCGATGACCACCCGCTGTTGAGGGAGGCAATCGCAGCAAGACTCGCACAGATGGGTGCGGGCACAGTCCACGAGGCCGCCACGGTGGCCGAGGCGAGGGCAAGGGCACAGGCCACAGGACCCTGTGACCTGGCAATCCTCGATCTCGGTCTGCCCGATGGCAGCGGCATAGAACTGGTCACGGAACTTCGTAGCCAGGGCTGGCCTCGTGTTGTCGTTCTTGCTTCATCCGACGACCCGTACGCGGTCAGGTCGGCGTTCCAGGCCGGTGCTCAGGCATACCTGCTCAAGTCGGCGTCCCCGGTGGTTGTCACCGATGGCGTCCGCAGGGTGCTCGAGGGCGGCGTGTACGCGGACCCGAGCGTGGCTCCGGTCCTGGCCACCGGCACTCGTGTTGCCGGCACCGACAACACCCCGCGTGAGCTTTCAGCTCGCGAGGTGGAGGTGCTGCAGCTCGTCGCCGACGGCCAGTCCAACAAGGAGATCGGCGAGGAGCTCAGCCTCTCCGCTCTCACGGTCAAGTCACACTTGTCCCGCATCGGCCGGAAGCTCGGCACCGGGGACAGGGCACAGATGGTCGCGTTGGCGATGCGCGCAGGCGTAATCCGCTGACGGAGACGAATCACCTTCTGGGACGGGCGGACCAGGCGCGGTACGCCCGTCCCGTAAGGTCAACGGTTGTGGAAAGCGCAGATCAGGGCCCCGACGAAGCACCCGAGCAGGCTGAATCCATCCTGTTGCAGGAGCCGGTCGAAGGCACGCCACCGGTGGTGGCCGATCCTGCGGCGCTGGCGGACGCCTGTGCGGCGATCGCGGCCGGCACCGGAGCGATCGCGGTCGACACCGAACGGGCTTCCGGCTACCGCTACTGGCCAAAGGCGTATTTGGTCCAGTTGCGACGCGAAGGCGCTGGAAGCTTTCTGATCGACCCCATCCCGCTCGCGGGCGAGCTCGAACCGCTCGCGCGCGTCATCAACGACACCCAGTGGGTGCTGCACGCGGCGTCCCAGGACCTGCCGTGCCTCGCCGAACTCGGCCTGCACCCGATCAGCCTGTTCGACACCGAACTGGCCGGACGGCTCGCCGGGTACGACCGCGTGGCGTTGGGCACCCTGGTCGAGAAGCTGCTGGGCATCCGGCTGGAAAAGGGCCACAGCGCGGCGGACTGGTCGAAACGGCCGCTGCCGGTCGACTGGCTCAACTACGCGGCGCTGGACGTCGAGCTGCTCATCCAGCTCCGCGAAAAGCTCGAGGTCGAGCTGGACGAACAGGGCAAACTCGGCTGGGCAATGCAGGAGTTCGAAGCCGTCCGCACCGCTCCCCCGCCGGCTCCGCGCGCGGAGCCCTGGCGCCGGACGTCCGGGGTGCACAAGATCCGCAATCCGCGCAGTCTCGCGGCGGTCCGCGCGCTGTGGCAGGCGCGGGACGAACTCGCCCGCAAACGGGACAGGGCGCCCAGCCGCATCCTGCCCGACACCGCGATCATCAACGCGGTCACTGTCGATCCCAAAACCGTCGCCGAGCTGCAGGCGCTGCCGGTGTTCAGCGGCCGCGTCCAACGCCGGTACACCGCGAACTGGTTCCGCCACCTGCAGGCGGCCCGCGCGCTTCCGTCGAGCGAGCTGCCCACACCCGGTCAGGTCAGCGACGGGCCTCCGCCGCCCAACCGTTGGGCCGACAAGGACCCGGACGCCGCCGCCCGGCTGTCCGCGTCGAGGACGGCGTTGACGGCGATAGCCGCCGAGCACCGTCTGCCAGTCGAGAACCTGCTGCTACCCGACCTCGTGCGCCGCACCTGCTGGAAGCCCCCGGCCGACCTCAGCGTCGACGGCGTCGCCGAGGCTCTGCACGCCGGCCACGCGCGGCCATGGCAGGTCGAGCTGGCGGCGGCCGCCCTCAGCGAAGCCCTCCACGCCGAAGCCCCCAAGCCCGAGGCCGAACACGAGCCCGAAGGGCAGCCACAGTAAGCGAACAGTTCACGAACCTTCGAGCAGCCTCAGACCCGCGGTCCGGAGCGGGCCATCGGGTGGACCGAGGCCGGTGAGCCGTAGGACGCCGTCCGCGCCTTCGATGGCATGAGCTTCGACGTCGAGTGCGGGATCGTCCCGCCGGATCACCGCGATGCTCTCGACGAGCCCGAACACCAGGTCGGTCCGGATGTCCGCGCCGGCGTCCTGGCCGGCGGCGGCGATCAGCCGGCGGTAGGCGGACTTCAGCTCGGCGCGTTCGGACCGGAACCGGGCGAGGTGCGGGGACGCGACCTCCGGCAGCAGGTAGAGCGCCCCAAGGTTGTGCGGCGCGCCGGCCAGCAGGCGGATATCCGCGTAGCTCAGTGCCCACAGCCGGACGTCGACAGGTGCGAGATCGTCGACCAGCCGCCCGGCCAACGCCAGCGACGGACGGACGGTCTGCTCCAGCAGTACGGCGAGGATGTCCTCTTTGGACGGGAAGTGGTAGTAGAGCGACGCCTGGCGCAGACCGGCGCGTTCAGCGATGGCGCGGGTCGTGGTAGCCGCGTAGCCGGCCCCGGTGAACAGCTCGGCCGCGGCCTCCAGCACGGCCTGCCGCGAGTCCTGCCGACTGGCCGCCGCGCCGCTGGCCCTGGGCCTGCCCACCCCGGTCGATTTGCCGCTCATACCGGCGATCCTGCCAGGCCCGGCACGTTACCTGCGGATGACCGGCTGGAACGCCTCACCGCGCTCCCTTTTACGGCACGTTAACGGAACAGTGATCGAGGCTTCGCCGCCGGGGCTTAATTTCTGTCGATCGATCGAAATACCTGATCGGCAGAGACGGGAGCCCGGTATGTCCCCACCCCCAGTCAGCACCGAAGAACTCGCGGAATTCGGCTATCGCCAGGAGCTCCGGCGTACCCTCGGCGGGTTCTCCGCCTTCGCCGCCGGCTTCTCGTTCGTCTCGATCCTGACCACGGTGTTCCAGCTGTTCGGCTTCGGTTACACCTTCGGCGGGCCGCTGTTCTTCTGGAGCTGGCCGGTCGTCCTCGTCGGCCAGCTGCTCGTCGCGCTCAACTTCGCCGAGCTGGCCGCGCGCTATCCGCTAGCCGGGTCCGTCTACCAGTGGGCCAAGCAACTCGCCAAGGGCTTCGCCGGCTGGTTCGCGGGCTGGATGATGCTGCTCGGCTGCGTCGTCGCGCTCGCGGCGGCCGCGATCGCCCTGCAGATCGTGCTGCCGTCGGTGTGGACAGGCTTCCAGCTCGTCGGCGGCGACTCGTCGGTGACGTCGCCGACGGGCGCGACGAACGCCGTCCTCCTCGGCACGCTGCTCATCGTCTTCACGACCGCCGTCAACGCTGCCGGGGTGCGGTTGGTGGCACGCGTCAACGACATCGGCGTCGCGGCCGAACTGATCGGGGTCACCGTCCTGATCTGCGGGCTCGGGTTGTTCGCCGTGCGCGGGCCTCAGGTCGTTCTGCACGACGTCCCGGTAAGCGGCGGCGCGAGCGAGGCGGGGCTCGGCGGTGTGCTGGCTTCGGCACTGATGGCCGCGTACGTCCTGTTCGGCTTCGACACCGCCGCGTCGGTCGCCGAAGAGACCAAGAACGCCCGCCGGACCGCACCTCGTGCCGTGCTGCGAGCGCTGCTGGTCTCCGGGATCGGCGGGCTCGTCGTCATCCTCACCGCGCTGATGGCCGCGCCCAGCCTGACCGACGGGCAGCTCGCCGGCCGCGGGCTGCCGTACGTGATCACCGCGGTCTTCGGCGACACGCTGGGCCCGGTGTTCCTGGCCGACGTCGCGATCGCGGTGGTCGTGTGCACGCTGACCATCCAGACCGGCACGATCCGGCTCATCTACTCGATGGCTCGCGACGGCGCCCTGCCCGGCTCGGCAGCCCTGTCCCGGGTGAGCCGCAAGACGAACACCCCCTTGGCGCCGGCCGTGCTGTCGGGTGCGCTGGCCATCGGGCTGCTGCTGCTCAACCTCGGCAATCCGACGGTGTTCAGCACGATCACCGCGACCTCTGTCGTCGTGGTCTACCTGGCGTACCTGATGGTGACGGTGCCGCTGCTGGTCAAACGGCTGCGCGGCGGATTCCCGGCCCAGGCGGGGCTGTTCTCCCTCGGCCGCTGGGCGCTGCCCGTGAACCTCGCGGCGGTCGCGTACGGGGTGGCGATGACGGTCAACATCGCGTGGCCTCGGCCCGAGGTCTACGACGTGGCAGGCACCGGCTCGGCCTGGGCCCTGCTCTTCCCGGTGGAATTCGTCCTCGCCGCGCTGGTCATCGGCTGGGTGTGCTGGTTCCGCCTGCGCCGGACCTCGCCCGCCCCCGTCCTCGAATCCGTCGCGTGAAAGGAGCTCCGATGACGACCGCGACCACTTACGGCGCCCGCGACCATGCCCGGGCGCAGGACGGGACCGTGGTGGAGACGATGCCCACCATCCCCGCGCGGGGATGGCCGGCACCACCCGCGGGGGTCGGCCACGACGACCTGATCTGGGCCGAGACGGTCGCCGGCGGCGGCTACACGCACAAGGTCCTGGCCAGGGGCAGCCACCTCGAGCTGACCGACCTCGGCGGTGACGCCTGCGCGCACCTCCTGCTGTTCAACGCGGATGCGCCGTGGGAACGGCTGAACGTGGCGGACACGGTCAAGGTCCAGTGGAACGCCTACCTAAGCGAGTCGATGGCACTGCTCTCCGACCAGGCCAGAGTCCTGGCCACCCTGGTCTCGGACAGCAGCGGACACCACGACGCCCTGTGCGGGACCTCCACCACGGTGGGAAACACCGGGAAGTACGGCGACAGCTCGCCGCAGGGCCCTTCGCCTGCCGGCACCGCCCAGTTCACCCTCGCCGCGGCGAAAAACGGGCTCGGGCCACGCGATCTCCCACCGAGCTTGTCGTTCTTCCAAGGAGTTCGAGTGGACACCGAAGGCGGTCTCGGCTTCACCGGTTCGGCAGGCGCGGGAACGTCCGTGGTGCTCCGGGCGGAGCTGCCGCTCATCGTGCTGCTCGCCAACGTCGCGCACCCGCTGGATCCCCGGCCCGAGTACACCGTAGGCCCGCTGCGGGTGCTCGCCTGGCGCGGGCGGCCGACCGGTCCCGAGGATCCACAGTGGACGCACACCCCCGAGGCCCGGCGGGCGTTCGAAAACACCGCCGACTACCTGACCGCAAGGGGTATCGTATGACGACGTCGACCGAAGCGACCCTGCTCGACGTCGAAGTCCCCGCCAGAGCGGCGTTCTCCACCTTGATCGGCCCGGGCGAGACCCTGTCCATCATCGACCTCGGCGGCAACCAGGCCGTCGACTTCCTCGTCTACGACGCCGCTGACACGGCGAAACGCTACAGCGCCGCGGCCACGATCGCCGCGCAGCGCAACATCTTCCTCACCACCGGCAGTGTCCTGCGCACCGGCGAAGGCGCTCCCCTGATGACCGTGGTGGCGGACACCTGCGGGCGGCACGACACGATCGGCGGCGCCTGCAGCAAGGAGTCGAACAGCCTGCGCTACGGCCAGCACACGCGGTATCAGCATGCCTGCGTGGAGAACTTCCTCTCCGAAGGCGCGAAATGGGGCCTCGGCAAACGCGACCTCGTCGGCAACATCAACTGGTATATGAATGTCCCGGTGGAGGCCGACGGCACGCTCGGCATCGTCGACGGCATCTCGGCTCCGGGAATGGAGATCCGGCTGAGGTCGGAGACCGAGGTGCTCGTGCTGGTGTCGAACTGCCCGCAGATCAACAACCCCTGCAATGGTTTCACGCCGACAGCGGTCCGGATGATCGTGCGCGGGAGGCTCGCGTGAAGCTACTGGTGGCCAATCGCGGCGAAATCGCCGTCCGGATCCTCCGCACCGCGCGGGAGCTCGGGATCGCCACCGTGGCGGTGTATTCCGACGCCGACCGGACCGCCGCCCATGTCCGGCTGGCCGACGAAGCCGTCCACCTCGGGCCCGCTCCGGCACGCGAAAGCTATCTGCGTGGAGACGTGATCATCCAGGCCGCACTCGACACCGGCGCCGACGCCATCCACCCGGGCTACGGTTTCCTGGCCGAAAACGCGACTTTCGCACGCGCCGCCGAAGCCGCCGGGATCGTCTTCGTCGGCCCCACGCCCGATCAGTTGGAAGTGTTCGGCAGTAAGCACACCGCTCGAGCGAAAGCCGTTGACGCCGGGGTGCCGCTGCTCACGGGCACCGGTCTGCTCGCGAACCTGGACGACGCTCTGGCCGCGGCACAGGGGATCGGCTATCCGGTGATGCTCAAAGCGACCGGTGGGGGCGGCGGAATCGGCATGCGCGCCTGCGCGTCGCCGAGCGAGCTGAAGGCCGCCTGGGAACCGGTGCACAGCCTCGCTGCCAAGAGTTTCGAGACTTCGGGCGTGTTCCTCGAACGACTTGTCCAGCACGCCCGGCACGTCGAAGTCCAGGTCTTCGGCGACGGCGAGGGCCAAGTCCTCGCACTCGGCACCCGCGACTGCAGTCTGCAACGCCGGAACCAGAAGGTAATCGAGGAGTGCCCCGCACCGGCCCTGCCGGACGCCGTTCGCGAGCAGCTCGTCACCTCGGCGGTGGCACTGTGTGAATCGGTGCGCTACCGCTCGGCCGGGACCGTCGAGTTCGTCTACGACCCGGTGCGCGAGGAGGCCGCGTTCCTCGAGGTCAACACCCGGCTTCAGGTGGAGCACCCGGTCACCGAAGCGGTGTACGGCATCGACCTGGTGGCCTGGATGCTGCGGCTCGCCGGCGGAGATCACGACATGATCGAAACACAGCCTCAGCCTTGGGGACACGCCTTCGAGGCGCGGGTGTACGCGGAGGATCCGAGCGCCGGACATCGCCCGAGCGCAGGCCTGCTCACCGGCGTCACGTTCCCCGAGAACGCCAGGGTCGACACGTGGATCGAGGCCGGGGCAACCATCACCACCCACTACGACCCGTTGCTGGCCAAGGTGATCTGCACCGGTCCTGACCGAGCAGGCGCACTTGCCGCGCTCGAGGCGGCGCTCGGGGCCAGCCGAGTGGACGGTGTGCGCACGAATCTCGGTCAACTCCGGGCAGCGGTCGTCGACGGACATCTGCACGCCGCGACCCACGACACGTCGACCCTCGACGGGATCGAAGACACCGAACCACGGATAGAAGTCCTGCGCGGCGGAACCATGACGACCGTGCAGGACTGGCCTGGCCGCATCGGGTACTGGCAGGTGGGCGTCCCCCCGAACGGCCCGATGGATGACCGCTCGTTCCGCCTCGGCAACACCGCGCTCGGCAATCCCGAGGGCGCGGCCGGCCTGGAGTGCACAGTGGACGGTGTGAAACTCAGGTTCACCCGGGAGACCGAGGTGTGTGTCACCGGAGCACCGGCTCGAACGATCGTCGACGGAGTCGAGTATCCACAGTGGACGCCCATCCTCGTGCCGGCCGGCGGGACAGTGGACGTCGGCGTGTCCGAATCGGGCCTTCGCTCGTACGTGCTCGTCCGTGGCGGCATCGACGTCCCGGAGTTCCTCGGCAGCGCGTCGACGTTCACGCTGGGCAAGTTCGGCGGGCACGGTGGCAGGCCGCTCATGGCTGGCGACGTGCTGTATCCCGGGCCGCCACCGGCCGACAGCGTCGACGACGTCGCCGGCGTGGTACCGAATCGGCCGGAGTTCCCCACCGAATGGGAAATCGGCGCGCTGGAGGGACCACACGCGGCGCCCGAGTTCTTCACCCGCGATGACATCGAGACGTTCTACGCCACCGTCTGGCAGATACATTTCAACTCCGCCCGCACCGGCGTCCGGCTGGTCGGCCCGCGTCCGACCTGGGCCCGCGCCGACGGCGGTGAGGCTGGGCTGCACCCGTCGAACATCCATGACACGCCTTACGCGATCGGAGCCGTCGACTACACCGGCGACCTGCCGATCCTGCTCGGCCCGGACGGTCCGAGCCTCGGCGGGTTCGTCTGCCCCGCGACCGTCGCCACCGGCGAACGCTGGAAGCTGGGCCAGCTCCGGCCAGGCAACACCGTCCGGTTCGTCCCGATCACCCCGGATCACGCCGGCGAGCTTCGCACCCGGCCCGGTGCGCCGCTCACCCCCAGCCGCGAACCGATCGACGACGGCGGTGTCCTCGGCAGACTGTCCACCGAGGACGGAAACCCGCCGGTGACCTACCGGCGCAGCGGGGATGACAACCTGCTGATCGAGTACGGCCCGATGACCCTGGACCTCGCGCTGCGGATGCGCGTCCACGCCCTCGCCACCCGGCTGGCCGCGGAGGAGCTGACCGGGATCATCGATCTCACACCGGGAATCCGCTCACTCCAGGTACACGTCGACCCCGACGCGCTGCCATTGCCGAAAGTGCTCGCGCTGGTCAAGGAGCTCGAACGGGACCTCCCGGACACCCGAGACCTCGTGGTACCGAGCCGGACCGTGCGGCTGCCGCTGTCGTGGGACGATCCAGCCACTCGCGAAGCGATCGAGCGGTACATGACCGGGGTCCGCGACGACGCGCCGTGGTGCCCGTGGAACATCGAGTTCATCCGGCGCGTCAACGGACTGTCCGCTGTAGAGGACGTCTACCGCACGGTGTTCGACGCCGAGTACCTCGTCCTCGGGCTCGGTGACGTCTACCTCGGCGCGCCGGTGGCCACCCCGCTGGATCCGCGGCACCGGCTGGTCACCACGAAGTACAACCCGGCACGCACCTGGACGGCGGAGAACTCGGTCGGCATCGGCGGCTCGTACCTGTGTGTCTACGGTATGGAAGGCCCCGGCGGATACCAGTTCGTCGGCCGCACCACGCAGGTCTGGAGTGGTTGGCACCAAAGAGGTTCGTTCGAGCCGGGGGCACCGTGGCTCCTGCGGTTCTTCGACCGGATCTCGTGGTACCCGGTGTCCGCTGAGGAGTTGCTGGAGCTACGCGCGGAGACGGCGGCCGGAGAGCTCCACCTCGAGATCGAGGAAGGCGAGTTCGCACTCGCGGACTACGAAGAATTCCTCGCCGCCAACGCCACCGACATCGCGGCCTTCCGGGAAAGGCAGTCCGGCGCCTTCGACTCGGAGCGGCAGGCATGGGCCGCTGCGGGGGAATTCGACCCTCGCCCGGAGCCCGAACCCGCGAAGGCACCTTCGACCCGGATCGAAGCCCCACCGGGAGGTCATGTGGTGGAAGCTCCGTTCGCCGCCGCAGTCTGGCGCGTCGACGTTCGGCAGGGGGAAGAGGTGAGCGAGCAACAGTCACTCGTCGTGCTCGAAGCCATGAAGACCGAGGCGCGGATTCCTGCCCCGGCAAACGGAACTGTCGCGGAGATACTGGTCTCCCCCGGAGACCAGGTCGCCCCCGGTACCCCGCTGGTCGTGCTGGCATGAAGACCCGAGTCATGGCCGCGTACCGGCGGATCGAAGCGGTGGACCGGCCGGAGATCTGGATCGACCTGCGTCCGGAGTCCGCGGTGCTCGCGGACGCCGCGGCGCTGGAGGCGCGGCACAGAGCAGGTGAACCGCTGCCGCTGTACGGAAAACTCATCGCGATCAAGGGCAACATCGACGTCGCCGGGCTGCCGACGACAGCGGGCTGCCCCGCGTACGCGTACCTTCCGGCCGACGACGCTCCGGTGGTGGCCCGGTTGCGGGACGCGGGGGCGCTGATCCTGGGCACCACCAATCTCGACCAGTTCGCCACCGGCCTGGTCGGCACCCGTAGCCCGCACGGCGCCGTGCGCAACGCGATCGATCCCGCGTTCATCTCCGGCGGGTCCAGCTCGGGCTCCGCCGTCGCCGTCGCGCTGGGCATCGTCGACCTCGCGCTCGGCACGGACACCGCCGGCTCCGGCCGGATACCGGCGGCGCTGAACGGGATCGTCGGGCTGAAGCCGACCAGAGGTCTGCTTCCCGCACGCGGTGTCGTCCCGGCGTGCCGGAGCCTCGACTGCGTGACCATCTTCGCCAGGACCGTCGACGAAGCCGCACAGGCTCTGGCGTGCCTGGCCGGCCCGGACGCCGAGGACCCCGCGAGCCGGGACATCCCGCATGACCGGGTCGCGGTCCGGACGCGGCCGTTCCGAGTGGGCGTACCGGACTTCGAGCAGTTAGGACCACTGCGGGAAGGTTGGATCGAGGCGTTCGCCCAAGCGGTACGCGGCTTCCCAGGCGCGCGAGTGGTCCCGATCGACCTCGCGCCGTTCCTCGCGGCCGCGAGGATGCTCTACGAGGGTGCGTTCGTCGCTGAGCGCTACACCGCCGTCGGCAAGTTCGTCGAAGCACATCCCCACGACGTCGACCCGACGGTGCGGGTGATCATCGAGGCCGCGCGGGACATACCGGCACACCGCGTCTTCGCGGACCTGGAGACATTGGAGCACCTGAAGCGGGCGGCTGACGACGAACTGTCCACAGTGGATGCCCTGCTGCTGCCGACCACGACCGGACATCCCACGCTCGCCGAGGTCGCCGCGGACCCGATCAGGACCAACTCGGCGCTCGGCCGCTTCACCAACTTCGCCAACCTGCTCGATTTGTCCGCTCTCGCCGTCCCCGCCGGGGACGTCGACGGCCTGCCGTTCGGCGTGATGCTCGTCGGCCGGGCCTTCGACGACTCGCTGCTCGTCGAGATCGCGCGCAGTGCCGAGAAGCGGGTCGAGCTGGCCGTGGTCGGCGCCCACCTGCGCGGGCAGCCGCTCAACCACGAACTGACCTCTCGGGGCGGCCGGTTCGTCGTCGCGACGACGACCGAGCCCGAGTACCGGCTGCATGCACTCGACACCAAGCCCCCCAAGCCGGGGCTCGTACGCGTAGCGGCCGACGGGCGCGCCATCGCCGCCGAGGTGTGGGAGCTGCCGGTGGCCGGATTCGGGGAGTTCGTGGCGAGCGTGCCGGCGCCACTGACGATCGGGAAGGTGCGGCTCGCCGGCATCGGCGAGGTCGCGGGCTTCCTGTGCGAGCCGTCGGCGCTGGCCGGGGCCGAGGACATCACGGCGTCCGGAGGCTGGCTCACCCACCTGCGTGGCGGCTGACGCTCCCGAGCCCAGAAGTGGTCAAGGTGCCGGTGCGGGCACCTGACAGTGTGCTGTACCCCACTCGACCGGAGCACAGAGGTGGTTACCCATGGGTAACAAGGGCTATCGTGCGAAGGAGGATTTCCGTCTACTTCAGGAGCATTCGTGGCCGCACCAGCAACGCCGCTCGCGCCATCCGCGCGCGCGGTGCGCACCGTGGCCTTCGTCGAAGGGGTCCGCACCCCGTTCGGCAAGGCAGGAGACAAGGGCATCTTCGCCGGGACCCGGGCCGATGACCTGGTCATCAACACCATCCGTGAGCTGCTGAGGCGGCACCCGGAGCTCCCGCCCGAGCGCGTCGACGAGGTGGCCATCGCCGCCACCACGCAGATCGGCGACCAGGGCCTGACCATCGGCCGGACGGCCGCGCTGCTGGCCGGACTGCCGAAGTCCGTGCCCGGCTTCGCCATCGACCGCATGTGCGCCGGCGCGATGACCGCGGTGACCTCCACCGCGTCCGGGATCGGCTTCGGCGCCTACGACGTCGTCATCGCGGGCGGTGTCGAGCACATGGGCCATCACCCGATGGGCGAGGGCGTCGACCCGAACCCGCGGATCATCGCCGACAAGCTGGTCGACCCGTCCGCACTGGTCATGGGCCAGACCGCGGAGAACCTGCACGACCGGTTCCCGGCCATCACCAGGCAACGCACCGACGCCTACGGCGCGCGCAGCCAGGAGCGCTACGCCGACGCGGTGAAGGCCGGGAAGATCGGCCCCGAGCTGGTCCCCGTCGCCACCCGCTCCGCCGAGCTCGGCTGGGGCCTCGCGACCGAGGACGAGCCGCCCCGCCCGGGCACCACCGTCGAGCAGCTCGCCACGCTGCGCACCCCGTTCCGCCCGCACGGCCGCATCACCGCGGGGAACGCCGCCGGGCTCAACGACGGCGCGACCGCGGCGATCCTCGCCGACGAGGAGACCGCGCTCGAGCTGGGGATGCCGGTCGGCATGCGGCTGGTCGGCTACTCCTTCATGGGCGTCGAGCCCGAGGTCATGGGCGTCGGCCCGATCCCGGCGACGGAGAAGCTGCTCAAGCGCACCGGGCTGTCCATTTCGGACATCGGCCTGTTCGAGATCAACGAGGCGTTCGCGGTGCAGGTGCTCGCGTTCCTCGACCACTTCGGCATCGACGAGCTCGACGAGCGCGTGAACCCGTGGGGCGGCGCAATCGCTTGCGGTCACCCGCTGGCCGCGTCCGGAGTCCGGCTGATGACGCAGCTTTCGCGGAACTTCGCCGAGCATCCCGAGGTGCGGTACGGCATGAACACGATGTGCATCGGCCTCGGCATGGGTGGCACCGTGATCTGGGAGAACCCGGCTTTCGACGGAGGCAAGTGATGACGATTTCCGCTGAGGAGGCCAAGGCCGCGTTCCCCGACGAGGTCATCACGAAGGCCGTCACCCGGCTGGTCAAGGTACCCGGGCTCGACAAGCAGGTCGCGCTCATCACCCTGGACAACGGGCTCGATCACACGCGCCCGTCGACGTTCGGCCCGCAGGGGCTGCTGAGCCTCGACGCCGCACTGGACGTCGCGTTCGCCGCCGAGCCCGCCGCCATCGCGGTCATCGGCAAGCCGTTCATCTTCGCCGTCGGCGCGGATCTGTCCGGGGTCGAAGAGGTCTCAGACCCTGGGCTCGCGCGGCAGATCGCGCAGACCGGGCACGACGTGTTCCGACGGCTCACCGAGTCGAAGATCCCGACGTTCGGGTTCGTCAACGGCGCGGTCATGGGCGGCGGCCTGGAGCTGGCGCTGTCGTGCCACTACCGGACGCTGTCGTCGAACACCGCCGCCATCGCGTTCCCCGAGGTCTTCCTGGGCCTGTTCCCCGGCTGGGGTGGCACGCAGCTGCTGCCGAACCTGATCGGGCCGGACGCCGCCGTCACGGTGATCATCGAGAACGCGCTGAGCCAGAACAAGATGCTGCGCGTGAAGCAGGCCGCCGAGCTGGGCATCGTCGACCAGGTCTTCGACTCCGCCGACTACCTCGAGCAGTCGCTGCTGTGGTTGTCGAAGGTTGTCCGCGGCGAGGTCACGCCCCCGCGTCGCGAGATCGACCGCGGGGCCGGCTGGGACGCCGCCATCGCCCGCGCGAAGGCTATTGTGGACGGACGAACGCACGGCGCGTCGCCCGGTGCGACCAAGGCCGTCGAGCTGCTGGAGCTGGCCCGTGCGAACGATCTCGACCGCGGTTACGCGGCGGAGACCGACGCGCTGGCCGAGATCCTCATGTCCGACACCCTGCGGGCCGGGCTCTATTCGTTCAACCTGGTCAACAAACGCGCCCGCCGCCCGGCCGGCGCGCCGGACAAGTCGCTGGCCCGCAAGGTCGGCAAGGTGGGCATCGTCGGCGCCGGGCTGATGGCCAGCCAGATGGCGCTGCTGTTCGTCCGGCGGCTGAAGGTGCCGGTCGTGCTGACCGACGTCGACCAGGCCCGTGTCGACAAAGGAGTGTCCTATGTGCACACCGAAGTCGATAAGTTGCTCGGCAAGAAGCGGATCTCGCCGGACGAGGCGAACCGGCTGAAGGCGCTGGTCTCCGGCACACTCGACAAGACAGAGTTCGGCGACGCCGACTTCGTGATCGAGGCCGTGTTCGAGGAGCTGGGTGTCAAGCAGGAGGTCTTCGGCGACCTCGAAAAGTACGTGCGGCCGGACACGATCCTCGCCACGAACACGTCTTCACTGTCGATCACCGCGATGGCGTCGAAGCTGGAACACCCGGAGCGCGTTGTCGGCTTCCACTTCTTCAACCCGGTGGCCGTGATGCCCCTGCTGGAGATCGTCCGCGCCGAAAAGACCGACGACGCCACGCTCGCGACTGCGTTCGCGCTGGGCAAGCAGCTGAAGAAGTCCAGCGTGCTGGTCAAGGACGCGACGGCGTTCGTGGTGAACCGGCTGCTGCTGCGCTTCCTCGGCGAGGTGCTCGTCGCGGTCGACGAGGGCACGCCGTTCGACATCGCGGACAAGGCGTTGAACCCGCTCGGGCTGCCGATGACCCCGCTGATGCTGATGCAGCTCGTCGGCCCGGCCATCGCGCTGCACGTCGGCGACACGCTGCACGGCGCGTTCCCGGACCGCTTCACCGTCAGCGAGAACCTGCGTGCCTTCGTCAAGGCGGGCAAGTCCGCGGTGTGGCAGTGGGACTCGGCCGGCAACGCGTCGGTCGACCCGGAGGTGGCCGAGCTGTGGAAGCAGGGCGACTCGCCGTCCACCGAGGAGCAGGTTCGTGACCGCGCGCTCGCCGCGATCGCCGACGAGGTGCGGCTCATGCTCGACGAAGGCGTCGTGGCGCAGGCGCAGGACATCGACCTGTGCCTGATCCTCGGCGCCGGCTGGCCATTCTGGCTCGGCGGCATCACGCCGTACCTCGACCGCTCCGGTGTCTCGGAGAAGGTCAACGGCAAGCCGTTCCTATCCCCCGGTGTCGCCAGCGTCCCCACGGCGTAAGCCAGGGTCGTCGTTCCCTCGGGGCCACACCAGTGGTGTTGAACGCCACTGGTGTGGCCCCGAGGGGCCGCCTGGTGTGTGAATGTGGCGGCGTAGGGAAGCAAGGACGGGTGGGAGCGTCGACCTGGAACGAGGGCCCGTCGCGCATTGCTGAGCAGCGTCCCGGCGTGGCAGTTGCACGAAAGGGATGGTGGCGGCATTGCACGTTAGGTTCCCAAACCCATGCCCGGAGCCCAAGCAATAAAGAGGGCTGGGTGAGGAGGTCGAGGCGCTCGCAGTGGTAGGCATCCGGGCGACGGCTTCGTAAACTTGCGACGCCCGTTCGACGTTGGCCGCGTCCGGTCGAGATCCTGGTAGGCACCAACGCTTCTCCTGGGACTGGCGGTCGCGCGGGGAACACCATCACTGTCGTGCGTGCGCTCCCGACTACTGAAGCAAGGAACGATGTGATCACTTGAGGCTGGTGTGTCCGGGAATGCAGTCAGGGCTCGTCAGTGTCGCGGCCGGATGATCCGGTCGCGGCACTCACGAGCCCTGGTACGAGATATTCTGTTACACGTGAACGGTGTTACGCCTCGGTCTTCGAAGCGGATCTAGATGAGCGGGCGCGAAGAAGTCCGGTCTCCCGTCACCACCCATGCGCACTTCCCAACCACCACAATGAACCAACCGATGGCGGCGTTCACAGAGGAGGGTCAAGTTGCAGGTACCTTACGAGGGGATCCATGTCCCTGACCTGCGGAAACATCGGTCCCCGATCGTCAGGTGGAGAAGCTGGCCTCGTGGCGAGACGGCTCTACGTCGATGAGCCTGGTCGGTCCGCGTCCGATCGATGAGCGGCGACCATGTCCGTGTAAGACTCGGTGACCGCGTCCTGGTCAGTGACCCCTAGGCCGTCGAGAACGGCACGCACAACGCCGAGCGCGTCGGCGACGTCGTCGGGTTCGGCCATCGTCTCAAGTTCGATGAAGACCTGTCCGTCCAGCTCCGGAATCTCGACCACGGTGGCGAGGAGATCGCGTCCCTGTTCGCTGAACCGGTAGTTCTCGCAATACTTTTTGAATGAGATCAGCTCAGCGAGACCCAGCCCGGTAAACACTTCATGAAGCACGGTGGCGTCAGCGACTTCGGTTTCATGCTCCGGCTTGGAACGTGAGTCAGCGTCGACCGGCGGCTGTTTGTACGTGAGCACTACACGTGCGTCCTCATCGGTAGTGATAGTTCGTGCTCGAAGCTCGAATCCGGCGGCGTCCAAACTGTGGTCCGGCCAGTCATAGTAGGTATCGGCGTAGGTACTGCGTTCGACGGCTGCCCGGTCGGCGAGCCGGGCGCGCACCTGTTCTGGATCACGGACGGTGGCTGTCAGTTCGGCCTCTACCGGCACGGTGGCTCCCGTTCAGACGACGCGGCGCGCGGTACGCCGCAACTCGTCTGTAAATCTATGGAACCCACGGTGCAGTGCGCCATGCGGCGAGCCGGTGAGTTTGTACATTGGTGACGTGTGACCTTCGTGGCTTTCGCCGAATGCGCTGATGAACAGGGTTGCGTCGAGCCCGATCACGCGCCACGTCGGCAAGATGTCGTAGACATGCGCTTCGATGTTGCCACCGTCTCCGGCGAGGTCGGCGAGCCGTTCGATGGACAGGCGAATCCCGGCGCTGAAGCTGCCGTAGGTCTCGCCGATTTCGGCGGCCCGGCGGTGCGCGGCCTCGCCGTCGGGGTCGAGCAGCAGGACGCGCACGGCGACGGACTGAAGCTGTAGGCGGGACCGGAGTAGTGAATCGTTCATGCCGATGATGCCGAGACCCCGAACGGCAAGTACCTCGATCTTTGTGGCGATCCCGGCACGTCGTTCGATCTCGGCTCGTGCGGTTGACTGCGAGGGGTAGACGGCCAGGATTTCGGCCCGGCCGGATGCGCTCAGGTGGTCCAAGCCTGCCGGGTGTTGGGGTGCCAGGCCGAGCAGCATTCGTGCGTCGTCGGGCATGTCCAGCCCGTCAGCGATGCGCTCGAACAGGTCAAGGGCGGTTACTGTGCGGTTGCCGCGGATGATCTCCGACACGCGGCCTTGGCCCAGTCCGATTGCCACTGCGACGCGGCTCTGTGACGCTCCGCTGTACTGCTGGGCAGCTTTCAGTAGGGACGCTATGTCTCGCCCTTTCAGAGCCACCCGCACTTCGGGACGCTGCCATGCCCAAACCGGCAGGGTCAGAGGTCCGTTAGTAGTAGTCACGCAAACAGGTTACATCTCACGGTGAGATACCCAAGGTGGTATGGGGTCGGCGGCCTGGAGGATCGATGCTCAAACCATGATCAGTGAAGCCGCCGCACTGGCCGCGTTCCCCGAGCTGCGCCGCCTGGTCGACCTACGCGACACGGGCCGCTGGACGTTCCTGCCGGAGTGCGACGCGGACGGCGAGCTGATCGAGGTGCGGGGCGTGCGGACGTGGCCGGGCTCGGGCAGCGCGGACGCCCTCCGGGTGCGCTACACCACCGACGCCGCCGGGTTGCGGTGTGACGACGTCGGCGGCGTGGTCTGGCGGCGCGAGGGCACGTTGGCCGACGTCGTCGACGGCTTGGTGTCCCTCCCCGCGCCGGACGCACCCGGCGCACCTCGTCTGGTGAAGGCGACCGCGCCGACGTTGTGGAGGCCGTGACATGAACCGTGTCCTCCGGCGGCGTCGACACCGGCGAGCAGTAGCGGTTGCTCGCGCGGCCCGCGCGTTGGCGTGTCCGCCCGTGATCCTGCTGGGCTCCCGTGACCACAACGACGCGGCCGTGCAAGATCTTGTCGAGCTACACAATGCGGTCGTTGCTGCGCGGAGTCGGGCGCGGCGTGGCTCGCTCGCGGCCGCTCTCTTGAGTGACGCAGATCTGTGGGTGTCGATATGGCTTCGCGAGTGGGACAAGCGCGCCGACGCCGGTGTGCACACGCACCACATTTTCGCTCTATACCAACAGATGGCGAGACATCTAGTGCGCGTCGCCGAACGTCTGTCCACGGTGGCATGTCGGGAGTCACCCCGCATCGACAGTGCCGCATGTCAGACCGTTGCCGAGATCCACGCTCGGGTGGTGCGGGAACAGGTCGAGGAGCATGCTGCCGCCGAGCAGGCCAAGGTGGAGCGCGAGATGCGCCGGGCCGCCGCGCATCCCACAGAGGTCATACCGGCCGTTCAGGTCGCCGCTGTCGACTCGCCCCGGCCGCCCCGTCCGACGCTCTACCCCCGACCGTCGCCGACGCCCCGGGTTCACGGCTACATCATTCCTGACGGCCTGATCATTCCGCCGCAACGCCGGGCAACCTCGAAAAACAGGATTCATGCGCATGTCTGACGACAACACGACTAACCCGTTCATGACGGCGACGGCCCGCGAAACGGCCGATAAGATCGAGCAGGGTTATGCGTCGATCTTCCTGCATGAATGGTCCGAACTCGGCAACAAGACCAGCCCCGACGTGTGGCGGGAAACCGTCCAGGCTGCGTGCGAGGAAAGCGGTGTGCCGTGTGAGTTTCGCGTCATAGCCTCAAAAAGCCTCACGCTGGTTTTCAACCCGACGCATAAGCCGTCCGAACGTGAAATTGATGAGGCCATCGCGTCATTGCTCGAATTCCGCGAGGTCGAGCGCCAGTCTCAAGTGACGCCGAGATGTTGAACGTCCCGGAACACCACATGCGCGATCAGCGCGGCCCCTGAACGTCACGGAGGGGGCGTCTTGACCTGCCAGACGCCCGGCACCTGCGGACCGTCGTCGTCGACGCACGGACGCCCCCACCGTGATTCCACTCGCCACGAAAGTTGGGTGTGCCACCAATGCTCCGGTTGCTCGTCCTCCCCCGACGCGGGTGGCCGGTATCGAGAAACACGGGGTGGCGTAAGGACACAGGTGGAAACCTCTTACGCCGCCCTGTGCCCAGTACCGACCCTTTTGCAGGGAGTCGGCGCGGCTGCTCACGGCTTACGACATCAGCCGGTAGGTAGCCGCGAGTGCGGGGTGAAGGGGACCCCGGTCATGTAGTGGCCGGGGTCCCTGTCTCTACCGGGTCGCTCGGAGGTGGGTGACCAGGGTTCCGTGCACAGGCAGTGTGCGGTTACATGGTCCGACCAGACAGGGAGACCGACGATGGCCGACAAGCATTCCGTCGAGGACGACAAGTCGACTGGCAAGAAGGACGGCGAGATCGACCCGGACAAGTACGAGGACAGCAAGTGACCAGTAGTACCCCCGGTGGGCGTGTGCACGCGCTGATCGACGAACTGGACGCGGCCGGGACTCTCCCGGCCGCGTGCCGGTCCGCGCTCGAAATCACCCCGAGGGAACGGTTCATCCCGGCCCGGATGTGGGTTCAAGAGGACGACGGCGGCCCGTACGTGGCCCTTGACCGCGTAGTCGAGGCCGATCGGTGGATGGGCAACGTGTACTCCGACCGGGTCATCGTGACCCAGTGGGACGACGGGCGCACCGAGTGGCCAGCGGTCGGGAGTCGTCCTACGTGCTCGGCGTCCATGCCGTCCGTCGTGGTGGGGATGCTCGCTGAACTGGACGTCCAGCCGGGTCAACGAATCCGCGAGATCGGTACGGGCACTGGGTTCAACGCGGCACTGTTGGCTGCAATGGTTGGCAAGGAAGGGTTTGTCTCGACCATCGAGGTTGACGCCGTGCTCGCCGGCCTCGCCCGCGCCAACCTCGCATCCGGCGACGGCGACGGGTACGGCAACGTGTCAGTGGAGGTCGGCGACGGGGCCACAGACCGGCCCGACGCCGGGCAGTCGTGGGACCGGGTAATTGCCACGGCCGGGGTCCACGTGGGCCGACTGCCGTACGGCTGGGTACGCGACACCCAGGCCGGGGGAATCGTCCTGGCACCGATGCGGGCGGATCTCGCGTCCGGCCCGCTCGTGCGGTTCGTCGTCGGCGACGACGGAACGGCTACCGGGCACGCCGTGACGATGCGGGTCGGGTTCATGGAACTACGCGCGGACCGGGTGACGTCGTCGGCGGGAATGGACGCCGCATGGGACGACACGACGGCCGACGTGACCGGAACAACCCTGTCACCATGGAAACCGCTGCTCGACTTGGACCACTGTTGGCCGTTGGCGGTCGCGCTGCCGGGATGCCGCTACGACGTGTGGGAGAAAACGCCGGAACGCCCCGGCGTCGCGTGGCTGCGCGACCCCTTGACAGCGTCGTGGGCGAGCGTGGCGCGCGAAGATGCCGCCTACGTCGTTCGTCAACAGGGACCGCGCAGACTGTGGAATGAAGCTGAGACGGCGTACCGGTGGTGGCAGAGTCGAGGCGAGCCGCCGCTTGAGTCGTGGGTGTGGACGGTCGCGCCAGACAGGCAATCGGTCACACTGCCCATGAACCTCGATAACCGTTGCGATGTAAGGGAAGAGTGACGCACCATGCTCGACGAACACACCGTCACGTTCACATCACCCGATGGTATGCCGTTGCTATGTAGGGTTCTCGCGGAGCCCGGGAACTTCGCGATCGAGATACTCGACCCGTCCACACAGCGACCGGTAGCGGCATTGACCCTGAACCGCCCCGCCGGGGGCGACGGATATAGCAAGTTCCACAAGAGACGTAGACGCCTGACTGTCAGGTGTTGCCCCTCGTGCCCCGCCGGGGGTTGTTCATCCCCTAGGTTGACTGCTGCGCGTACTCCTGAAGGAAATCTGTTACGTCGTCCAGGTTCAACCCGTACGAGAGTGGCCACGCGCCAGCCACGACACAGTTAGCGCCTTGGTCAACGACCATGTACCCGCCAGTCGTCACGGCCGCTATCCAGCCCCGAAAGCGGCACAACGGCCGGGATTTCGGCACATTTTTGCGCGGTCCTGCCGGTCGTTATCTCCGCGTCGACGGCACATGTCACCGGATCAGCGCGAGGTGCGAATAGCTTGCCTGACCTGGCGAAAAGGCCCCTTGGCCGGTCCGAAACCGGGTCGAAAACGGCCTCGTGGACGCCCGTGAGCGGCCCGGCGACACCGATCCTGACGGTTTACACTTGCAAATGGTTTTCATTTCGCACAGACGCCGAGTACCCGAATATCCGGGTGGTGTTGATCATGGGCAAGGGGACCTTAGGGGGTACATTCCTATTTTTCCGAGTTTCTGGCGCTCCGGTTGCCGACGTCGCGACGTCGAGCACGTCGAGCGGCCAGCCAGAGCGGTTCGGCAACGAGGCGTCGGGCCCGGTCGGAACCTGCCGGGCTGCGCGTAACACCTCGGATAGCAGCCGCGACTGTCGCATTAACCGAGGAGAAACAGATGCGACGGATTTTTATCGGTATCACCGTGGGCGTTGTCATCGCCGCGACCGGCGTCGGCGTCGGCATCTACCTGGGTCGCCGCAACCCCAGTCTCGCCCCAACGGCGGGGGCCGCGTCAGCGGCGGCCCCCGCGCCAACGGAAGCGCCCTCCGTGCCAGGGTTCACGATGAATGGCGTCTTCCTTGTTGCTGTCGAAAACAGCACTCTCGCTGACGGCGCACACTGCCGTGTCGACGGTCTCGACGCCGACATCAGCGACACCACTCCTGTTACGGTGTTTGACGATGCTGGTCACCGACTCACCGGTGGCTACCTTGAGCCAGGCGTGTTCGTCTCCAACCCGCTCGGCAAGGAATGCAAGTGGGGATTCTCCATCGTCGCCGTCCCGGATGGGCCAGCAAAGTATTCGGTGGAGGTCGGCACTCACGGCGGGCAACCCGTGTCGTCGGCGACTGCGCACACGTGGGTAGTTCTCAACGGTTAACGTACCCGCTGCAACAATCTCAGGGAACCGTGATTTCGAGCGCTATTCGATCAACCCGGACTGGTCGGCGAGCGCCTTCACCTTCTGCGGCGACATGCCCTTGACCTCCGGCGGCGTGCCGCCCCGGAAGATCATGTCCCGGGTCAACTTGTCCGCCGTGGTGCCGACTGTGGCCTTGTGCTCGCTGATCACGTCGAGCGCGTCTTGCTTGCCCTGATTGTCGCCGACGTACTGCGCGAGGACGCCGCGCCATCCGTCTTGCGCGGCACGCTGCGCGACGGCGGACGCTAGGTGCTGGTCGTTGCCGCGCTGTGCACGGTCGAGCAGTGCCGCCGCACTGTCCGGTGTGGCGAGCGCGGCGGCCCTGTCAGCGGCGTCGCGTTGGCTGACAGCGTCGGCACCGGACAGTGGACTGCGCGGCAGGCCGAACAGTGCGGTTTCGGCGGCGTTCCTATCGGCTGCTCGGCGGTCCTGTTCGGACTGTGCAAGGTCGGTGAGTTTTGCCTTGACACCCAGATGCGTGGCGGCGATATCGGCAGCCTTACCCAGGTCGGACAGGTCGGTGCGAGCACGCGTCGCGGCGCACTGCTGTTCGGCCGTGGTGCGGAGACGTGCGGCCGCGACGCGCTCGGGCGTGTTGGCCGCGCCTACGTTGGCGTTGTTGCTTGCGAATTCAGCCATGGTCTTCTCTCTCGTTCAGGCTGGGCGACGGGCGGCGTAGTTCCGAACGTCGGCCTCGTCGACTATCCACAGTGGACCCACGCGCCGGGCCGGGAGCGATCCATCGTGGATCATTCGCCGGACCGAGCGCGCCGAGCACCCGAGCCGGTCGGCGACGCGGTCTGTTGTCAGGCCCAAGTGTGCGGCCGTGGCCGTGATCGGCGCGCGTCCCTGGCCGCGCCCGGCCACGCGGCTGCGGTACTCCAGCGCCACGACCATCAGCGCGAGCAGCACGGTCAGTCACAGATGCACCAAGCCCGCGAGGCCTGTTGCTTAACGTGATTGGTGAACTGCGAACGGCGTTATCCGTGCGTTCACCGCAAGAAATTTCCCTTTCGGCTACTCGCGAAACGGGCCTCGAGATCCGCCCCACGAACCCCAACCCGCCCCGGTCCTTGCCGCAGTAAAAGGACCAGCCACCTCACGTAAGCGCTTCCCCGCCATCGACAGCCAGAGTTACACCGGTCAGGAACGAGTTGCTCATCGCGAACAGCACCGTCTCGGCGACGTTGGCGGCGGTGCCGATCCGCCGAGCAGGGTGGCGCTCGCTGTGGTCGGCGAAGAGGTCGACCTTGCCCTGTTCGCCAAGCGCGTCCCAGGCGCCGGTGTCGATCACGTCCGGGGAAATGGCGTTGACCCGCACGGGTGCGAGTTCGACGGCGAGCGACCGGGTCAGGGTGTCGGCGGCGCCGTTGGCGAGAGCCACGGCCATGCTGCCGACGGCGATCTTGAAGGCGGCGACGCCGGAGAACAGCGCGAGCGAGCCGCCGGCGTTGATCCGCTAGCCCAGGTGCTTGGCCGGCATCAGCGGCCGATGACCTTGGTGTCCAGCGACGCCCTGACCGTTAGGTCACCGCAGTACGCACCCCTGGTTCCTAACTTGTCAAACTGTGTTTTCCGGTTAGACTCAGACGTATGGTGCAGACGACGAACCCCGACGACGAGCGCGTGCTGCTAGACCTGCTCAACAGCACACCGGTCGCTGAAGGCGGGTTCACGGACCTGCTCGCCGACGGCGATGCCGCGAGCTGGACCCGCCCCCGCGGCGGCACCGGCTCACCGGCCGAGGCCGCGAATCTGCGCCGGGTCCGCGACCGCCTTCAAGCGGTCGTGCGCGGCACCGAGCCGGCCGCCGCGTTGACAGCGTCACTGCGTGGCGTCCGGCTGCTTCCCGACGTCACCGAAGCCGGGCTGAGTTGGCGCCTGGACGTCGAGGACGACCGCCATCTCGCCACCCGCGCGCTGCTGGCATGGGGCCGTGCCCAGGAACAGATGCCCGGACGGCTGCGCCCGTGCGCCAACGACGAGTGCCGCCTGTTCCTGCTCGATCACAGCCGCCCCAACACCGCGCGCTGGTGCTCGATGAAGGTCTGCGGCAACCGGCTGAAAGCCCGCCGGCACTACGAACGCAGCCAGGCGGCCGACTGAACTGCTGGGCCGTCAGGCTTTCTGCCGCACGCCCTTGACCAGCACGAGGACCAGCGACAGCGTGATGATCGCCTCCGCCCAGAAGAACGCGCAGTAGTCGATCAGCGAACCGATCGGCGGCAGCCCGGGGGCGGCGTTGCGGAACCCCACCAGTGCGAACAACGTCGCCGCCATCCACCCCAGCGCCGGCCACACCAGGCCCAGCCGGTGGCGCACGATGTACAGCGCGCCGGCGAGCACCGAGAGCCCCAGCAGCCACATGACGATGCCCTGGAACCACGCCAGAATGTAGGTACTGCGCGAACGTGTCACGTGCAGTTGTGATCCCACGAACCCCTCGCCTGTCTGCTGCGAGATCGGTTGGGTGACGAAACCCGGGTCGTGGTCGGTGACGAACAGCCGCACCGGCGCCGGCGCTCCGGCCGCGTCGACGCCGACGTAGAGGTCGGCGTTGTACCTGTCGAAGGGGAAGAACGACACCACGCCGTCCATCGGGATGCGAAGCTCCCTGGCGGTGATCCGTTCGTGGGCGCGGAAGGTCAGCGGAGCGCTGGTCAGCGACGACGTGTCGAGTACGAGCTCCTGAGCCGGTACCTCAGGTTGTCCCTGGTCGGCGAAGGAACCGTTGGGGACCACGAGTACCTGCAGCACCATCTCGCGGGTGGCCGCGTCGATCCGCTGCACTGTCACCTCGACCGACACCGCACCCGTGGCCGGGACGTCCGCACCGATCGTGTACTCGACGTTGCGACTGCTGAACTCGGCAAAGAACCCGAGCGCCCCGATCGTCACCGCTACTGCGACCCCGATCGGCACGGCGAAGTAGAGCCAAATGCGGCGCGGGGATCTCGGCGTGGACACCGCGCCAAAGATAGGCGCGACCACCCACCGCGGCCCGGAACGACACGGCTCTCCACCCGATCGTGCCGCCGCGACGGGCCCGAAAGGAGGAGGCGTTGTCATGACTTGAACCGGCGTCCCGCAGCGACCGGAACGCTGGGTAACCGGGCGACCCCCGGTCAGCGGTACCGGACGCTCCCGTCATACATGAATATTGTTCGCGTCCAGTCGCCGGACCGACCACGGGGAGTCGCGATGCGAAACGCCAGGACCAGCTGCCTCGCCGCCACACTGCTGCTGATGGCCACGCTGCCCGCCACCACAGCCACAGCCTCCGCCGCCGACCTCCGCGACGTATTGGTCGTCGGCAACAGCCAAGCCGGGACAGTCAGCTTCATCGACGAACACGGTTTCGCCGGTCTCGGCGCCTTCAACGTCGTACCCGACCTGCAGACCCGGCTCGCCGAGATGGACCCCATCCAGCGCGCCGGCTACGAGGTCGTCAAGGGGATCGAGGGCGGCGACCGGTTCGTCGACGACGCCACTCTCTCCCCCGATGGCCGAAAGCTCTATGTGTCACGCGGAAACCTGGACGACGTGTCGGCCTTCGACCTCGCCACCGGCGCGCAGCTCTGGCACACCCGGCTGGACGGCTTCCACGCCGACCACGCGGCGCTGTCCCCCGACGGCACGCGGTATGTCGTTTCGGCGACCACCGCCAACGAGGCGCAGGTGTTCGACACCGCGACCGGCCACGTCGTCGGATCGTTCACCACCGGCACCTACCCCCACCAGAACGACTACTCCGCCGACGGGAAGTACATCTACAACTCCAGTATCGGCACCGTCTCACTACCGCAGTGGATGGAATGGGCAAAGGGCACCTTCCAGCTGACCGAGGTCGACGCCACCACCCTCCAGGTGGTCCGCACCTGGCAGTTCCCGCACGGGATCCGGCCCAGCACGATCGCGCCCGACGGACACACCTTCTACGCCGATCTCTCCTACCTCAACGGGTTCGTGAAGTACGACCTCAACACCGACGCGATCGTCAACACCGTGCAGATGCCGTTCTCCACTCAGGGCGCGAGCCTCAAACCGGACGACTACCCGAAGAACTCCGCCCATCACGGCCTCGCCCTCTCCCGCGACGCCGGCAGGCTCTGCGATGTCGGGACGATCGACGACTACACCGCGATCGTGTCGACGAGCAGCCTGGCCACCCAGGGCACCGTCACCTACCCGGTAGGCAGCCTGCCCTACTGGGGCCAGACGAGCTCCAACGGCCAGTACTGCTACGTCTCCCTGAGCCAGCGCAACGAAGTCTCGGTCGTCGACTACGCCACGGCAAAGGAAGTCGCGCGCGTACCCGTCGGCGCGTTCCCGCAACGCGAACGCGTCGCCAAGCTGGACCCGTCCGTCGTCGGCTCCCTCCACTGACACTCAGGTCTTCCGAGCAGGTTCAGCCGGACCAACGACGAACCCGATCCGAAACGCACAGCGAAGGCACCGGGCGCGTGATTTACCGCGCACGGTTCCGCCTTTCACTGAAAAAGACAAACACGCCGGATAACGAATTCGAAGACGAGATTTATTCGCCATCGGCGGGCGCATCCGGCCGGGCGGTCACGTCGGCGTCCCAGCACGCATAACGCCTGCTCACGGCGTCGACGTCCGCCTGTCCGCCACAGCGCGAGGCACTCTCCTGAATCCTTCACGGCATGTACCCGCAGATTTCACTTTTCCCGCGGCGGCAACACCTTGACACGCCCAGCACGGCGGAGTTCGATAATTGGCGAAACGGAGAAGCGCTACGTCTTCTCGCCAAGTCCTGAGGGGGACTTATGCACTGGTGGCCGATAAGACCCCGAGCGGCGTCGTCCACCCTGAGCGTGCGCAGCCAACTCCCGGTCAGCCTCGAGGTCGCCCGCTCCCCCATCGCCGAACGCGGCTGGTTCATCACCATCGCGTATCGCGACGGCAGTGTGACCAGAGGCTGGATCGGCAAACACGGCCATCTCCACCTGGACCGGCGATCACCGAACTGACCACGTTACGTATACGACACCTGCTTGATGAGTGACGGATCCCGCTGGGTACCCATGACAGGGGAGGTTCGACCGCGGTTATCGGGGCCACCATGGTCGTATGAAAGAACTACCCGACAATACAGACGCCGTACGGCTGGGCTTGAACACCTTCGGTGACGTCCACGCCGACACCCACGGCAACCCGGTCAGCCACGCGGAGACCATCCGCGGCCTGGTGGAGCAGGCCGTCCTCGCCGACCGTGTCGGCCTGGACTACTTCGGCATCGGTGAACACCACACCGCGGATATGCCATTGTCCGCGCCGGATGTTGTCCTGGCTGCGATCGCCGCCAGGACAACCCGCATCCACCTGGGCTCCGCGGTCACCGTCCTCAGCTCCGACGACCCGGTCCGGGTGTTCCAGCGTTATTCGACCCTCGACGCGCTGTCCCGCGGCCGGGCCGAGGTGATCCTGGGCCGCGGTTCCAGCACCGAGTCGTTCCCGCTGTTCGGCTTCGACCTCGCCGACTACGAGGAGCTGTTCGACGAGAAGGTCGACCTGTTCGCCCGGCTGCTCGAGGAAAAGCCGGTCACCTGGTCGGGCCGGATGCGGCCGGACCTGGACGGCCAGGACGTCGTGCCACACACCGCGGGAGGGCTGCCCACGTGGATCGGCGTGGGTGGCAGCCCCGAGTCGGTCCTGCGGACGGCCAGGTACGGCATGTCCCTGATGCTCGCCATCATCGGCGGGCCGGCGCAGCGGTTCCGCCCGCTCGCCGAACTGTTCCGCCAGGCGCTGGATCGGTTGGAGATGCCACCGCGGCCGATCGGCGTGCATTCGCCGGGACACATTGCCGACACCGACGAGGCGGCGCGCGAGGAACTGTTCCCGCACTATCTCGAAGTGCTGACCCGGGTCGGGCGCATCCGCGGTTTCCCACCGCCGACGCGCGCCACCTTCGATCACGAGGTCGAACACGGCGCCTGGTATGTCGGCGCGCCGGAAACTGTCGCCCACAAGATCGTGGCGACCATACGGACGCTCGGCGCGACCCGCTTCGACCTCAAGTACGGGCTCGGGCAGCTGACCCAGGAGTCCCTGCTGCGCAACATCGAGCTCTACGGGACCCGGGTCGCGCCCCTGGTCCGGGAACTGCTCGCGGCGGAGAAGCCCTAACGGTCGATGCTTACTCCGTTACCGACATTGCACCACAATTCGTCACCTGTCAGGCTGGTTGCAAGGAACACGCCTTCCCGTGCGAAAACTCCGCTCTCGACTACGTGGGAACGTTGCGTGCCCGGCGCAACCTCGCGCCCACGGAGATGCTCGACGCGCCATCGAGTCTCGACGCGTGGTTCCGCGTATCCGGAGTCGTCAAGGGCAGTACGAACAGCCAACTGTCCGATCTCCCGAAGGCGATCGAGCTGCGGGAAGCGATCTACTCGCTCGTCGCCGCGCGGCTGACGAAGGACGACTACGACGAAAGCGCGTTCGCAGTCCTGAACCGCGCGGCGCGCGCGGCCCCGGTCGTCCCGCAGCTCACCCCCGCGGGACTTCGCCTCGACGGCACCTCGGAGCAGGCGCTGTCGTCGGTCGCCAGGGCCGCCATCGACATCCTCAGCGGGCCAGACAAGGAACTGCTCAAGGAGTGCGGACGCCCGGAATGCACCCAGGTCTACCTCGACCGCTCCCACGGGTTCCGCCGGGAATGGTGTGCCATGAAGACCTGCGACAACAAGATGAAGGCAGCCGCCTACCGAGCCTGCCAACGGGGAAACCCGCCACTCTCCACCTCCAGGGCGTGAAGGCGAGGGCCCCTCACGCTCAGGAGCTCAGCAGAGTTCCTTGGTGGCGGTTTCCTGCAGGGCCGCCAGCATTTCGGGGTCCGACCTCAGGTGGCCAGAGTTGACCCAGCGCAGGCTGAGCCGTTCGCCATAGCTCTGCCGCAGGTCGAACGCGCTGATCGCGGGCGTGCACATGTCGAACCGGCCCTGGACGACGTGGCACGGGATTTCGGCGATCTTGCCGAGGTTGTCGAGAATGTAGTTCGGTGGGACGAAACACCCCTGGGAAAAATAGTGGGTCTCCAGTAACGCGACGGACAGCGTCGCCGGGTCTTCGCGAATTCCGGCTTCCAGTGTCGACGGGTCGTAGTCGATCGAGAGGAGCGTCGACTCCCAGAGTGTCCATTCCAGCGCATACGCGGTGGCTTCCGACTTGTCCGCGGAACGCATCCTGTCCGCGTAGAACGCCATGATGGACGTTCCGTCGACTCGCTGCGCTTCGGGCACGAAAGAAATGAACCGCTCCCATTCGGCCGGGAAATGGTAACGCGGATAGCCTTCGTTGACCCAGTCGTTCTCGAACTGCCGGATGAGGTACACGCTCCAGATCAGCAGGCTCCTGACCCGCTCGGGATGGCGGATCGCATAGATCAGCGCCAAAGCGGACCCCCACGAGCCGCCGGCCACATGGGCGGACTCGAACCCGACCAGGGTGCGCAGGGTCTCGATGTCCTCGACGAGCTTGCCGGTCGTGTTGGCTTCGGTGGTGGCGAAAGGCGTGCTTTTCCCGCTACCGCGCTGGTCGAAGAACAGGACGCGGTGGACGCCGGGATCGAACACGGCCTTGTGGCCGTCATGGAAGCTCGCACCCGGGCCGCCGTGCAGGAAGATCACCGGCACACCCGCCGGGTTGCCCCAATCCTCCCAGTACAGGCGGTGGCCATCGCCGACGTCCAGGTGACCGCTGGCGTTCACAAAATCCGTCATGACCGCACAGTAGCGCCGAACAGCCGGTCACGCGCTCGGGCCGCGTGAGCGACAAGGATCCCCGGCCCGAACGCGTCCGGGTCAGTTGGCGGCGATGAACTGCCGCGCGGCCTGCTCGCCGACCGAAACCGCGGAATCGTGGTTCTCGATCGGGTTCGCCTTGGCGTTGGAGAACACGATGTAGGTGACCCCGCTGTCGACGCCCCCGGACCGCGGATCCGGGTCGATACCAAGGCTCTGCGCGGTGGCGTACGAAGCCTCACCGGCCTTGTTCGGCGAATCGGTGTCACCGAATACCGCGTAAGTGACCTTGCCCTGATAGATCACCGCCACCACCGAACCGCCGTCGATACCCTGCTGGTGCCAATCCCAATTGCCGCTGTCCCGGGGAAGGACGATATAGGGCAGCTTCGCGGCGTTCAGCGCTTTCCCGTCGGACTGGTGGAACGTCGTATCGTCCTGATAGCAGCAATCAGTGTCCTTATTGCACTGATCGGTGGTCTGGCCGTCGCAGTCGACGTCCATATCGGCGTTGAAGTACACCGCGCCTTTGAGGCCGCACACGTCGACGTTGCGGGCGGTGTCCTCGTCGGTCTGCAGCGGCTTCTTGGTGAGCTTCGTGGCGCAACCCTTGGCCTTGGCCAAGAGTTGGCCGGCCGTCGGCGCCGTCACCGGGGCCGTCACCGCCGAGTTCGCCGCCACGGCGGAGTCGGCCATCGCCGCCGGAGTCGGCCCCGACAACACGAGCAGCGAGCCGAGAACGCTGGCCACCAGCCCACTGATCGCGAGCCATGTCTTTCGCTTCCCCACAGATCTCTCCATTCTTCAGCCGGACACCGGTCACGGACAGTTAGCGAGCCGGTGCGCCCTGACGTTAGGCCGGTCCGTGGGGACCGGTCCCCGTCGTCACTGGTGGCTGACGGTGAGTCCGTAGATCAGCACTTCGCCGTAGTTGCTCGCAGCGCACGGCGAGGATTTGTCGCAGTTCGCCTGGGTGTAGGCGCCGGCCTTGAAGTAGTCCCCAGAGGACTTCGTGGAGATGGACGCGACCTGGGTTCCGTTGTAGTACGCCTTGATCTGGCCCCCACCGGCAACGAACTTTGCCTGGAATCGCGTGCCCAGCTGGTACTTGTCGGTGACGAGGGCGTAGTGGGTGTCATTGCCTTTGGTGACGTAGAGCTTGCTGCCCTCGAGCCGGAAGACCGTGACGTCGTCGTTCGCGTCGTGGATCTGCCCGGCGACCACCTGGGGCTTCACCTCGGGGAGGTGTGTGACCGCCTCGTCGACCGTCATGGTGCTGGTGCCCGAGGTGGTCGACCAGCTCGCCTCGTCGGAACCGCCGCCGGTCATCTCGCGCAGCTCCGACCGCGGGTACCCGCTGCCACTGGTGGTGACCCCGTTGACCGCCGCCCGGAACTGAACGGCGTCGCAGGCAGCGTCGGTGGTGAACCACGGGTCCGCCGAGTAGCTCGCCAGTTTCGGCTGTTCGATCTCGGTGGGATTGCCCTTCGACCCGGTCGGGAGGGTTTCCTTCCAGTTCGACAGCGCCAGGACGTCCGCCGGATGACCGCAGGTCGGGGCGGCGGTGGCGGACGCCGGAGCGGCGAGCGCGCAGGCACTGGCGAGAAGGATCGGGACCAGGAGTCCGTGCATGGGGTTCATAACAGGAAGGTAACCGGAATTCCAGGGAGTGGTCCCCACCCCCTCCTCCTCATGGGTGATCCGGCGTGAACCTTTTCTCGAGACCGGACCAGCAATCGGCATAGTTCTGCTGCAATTCACCCAGGTGCGCCGCATATTCCGTGACGCGCTGGGGATAGCGCGTCTCGAACATGAACGCCATCGTGCCCTCGAGTTTCGTCGGCTTCAGCTCGACCGTGCTCGCCTGGGCGAACGCCTCGGTGTCGGGGCCGTGCGGGGTCATCGAATTGTGCAGACTGAACCCACCGGGGACAAAACCCTGCGGCTTCGCGTCGTACACACCGTAAATCAAACCCATGAACTCCGACATGATGTTCAGGTGGTACCACGGCGGACGGAACGTGTTCTCGGCGACGGCCCAGCGGTCGGGGAACAGCACGAAGTCCACGTTCGCCGTGCCCGGGGTTTCCGACGGCGAGGTCAACGCCGTATAGATCGACGGGTCGGCGTGGTCGAACAGCAGCGGCCCCACCGGGGAAAACCGGCGCAGGTCGTACTTGTAGGGCGCGTAGTTCCCATGCCACGCGACGACGTCCAGCGGTGAATGCCGCAGCTCCGTCCGCCACAGCTCGCCACCCCATTTGACGTACAAAGTGGACTCGACGTCGTCGCGGTCCTCGTACGCGGCCACCGGGGTCAGGAAGTCACGCGGGTTGGCCAGGCAGTTCGCGCCGATCGGACCGCGCTCGGGCAGCGTGAACGAACCGCCGTAGTTCTCGCAGACGTACCCCCGCGCCGGCCCGTCGAGCAGCTCCACCCGCATCTTCACCCCGCGCGGGATCACCACGATTTCGCCGGGCTCGGCGTCGATGATCCCGAACTCCGTCCAGAACCGCACGTTCCCCTGCTGCGGCACGAACAACATCTCGCCGTCGGCGTTGTAGAGGTACTCGTCCTCCATCGACTTCGTGATCAGGTAAAGGTGCGACGCCATCCCGTTCTGGGTGGCCACATCACCGGCCGTGGTGATCGTGTGCAGGCCGCCGATCAGCGACTGCGGGGTCTCCGGGAGCGGCACCGGGCTCCACCGCATCGGCCCGATCGGCGCGTGGAACGCGGTGTCCGGCGCGCTCCGCCACAGCCCCGAATCGACCTTGGTGAACCGTCCGGTGTGCAGCACGGACGGCCGGATCCGGTACAGCCACGACCGTTCGTTGCTCGCCCGCGGCGCCGTGAACGGCGACCCGCTGAGCTGCTCGGCATACAGGCCGTACGCGACTTTCTGCGGTGAGTTCCGCCCGATCGGCAGCGCCCCGGACAGGGCCTCCGTCTCGAAGCCGTTGCCGAAACCGGACTGATACTCGGGCATTTCCCCTCCGGGTGCTATAATCGCACTACCAGTGCAGTTAGTGCACCTCACTGTAGGAACGTCGAGCCGAGAAGTCCAGGGATGGGGGCAAATGATGACCGAAAGCACCTCCGCGGCCGGAGCGAAGACGCTGGACAACGGGATTCGCGTGCTGAAGGCCGTCGCCGCCCACCCGCGCGGCCTGGGGGTCACCGAGATCGCCCGGGAGGTCGGCGTGCATCGCACGGTCGCCTACCGCCTGCTCGGCACGCTCGCCCGGCATGCGCTGGTGGCCCAGGACCAGGACGGGCGCTATCGGCTCGGGCTCGGGGTCGTCGAGCTGTCGATGTCACTGCGCTCGGACCTCCGCTCGGTGGCGCAGCCCCACCTCCGCGACCTCGCCGAAGCGACCGGCGCCACAGCCCACCTGACGATCCCCGACGGTGACGACGTCGTCAGCATCGCCGTCACCGAGCCGGCCAACGCCGGGGTGCACGTCGCCTACCAGGTTGGTTTCCGGCACCCGTCGGCCGTCGGCGCCGCGGGGCTGGCCATCTTGCTCGGCCGCCCGGAGCAGCCGGAGGAACGCCCCGAAGTGACCGTCGGCCGCGGCCGCGGTTTCGCCGCCAGCGCGGGAGAACTCCAAAGCGGCGCTTGGGGCCTGGCCGCGCCCGTGACCGGGGGCGACGGCGTCGCGGTGGCGTCGGTCGGCGTCGTCGCGCTCGGGCCCCTCGACGAAACGGCCACCGCTCCCCTGGTCCTCCGCGCGGCAGCGGCCATCCGGGCCGGGTTTCCCGGCTGAACTGAGCCTAAAACGGGCATCGGGGTATCCAGGTGCCAATTGACCCGTAACGGCAACCTGCGGTTCGCCGACCGCCACGATCGCTCGACATTTACGCTCCAGCAGAGACATCGCGTAGGGCATGACGTTGCCGACTGTGGCCGGGCCTGCCGAGGCGAGGTAGGACACCTTCACCTCCGTCGCCGCCGATGCCTCCTGCATCCCGGCCCACACCGGTGGCACCCCAACGGCCGCGAGCCCTTCCGGGCCGGTCAGCAAACAGACATCGAAATCGACGAACACTTTCGCGCGACTCGGCGGCAAGTCGTTTTTCGCCGCCGAAGACGGCCACCACACTAAAACCGCGACAATGGCGAGTACGACCACCGCGGACACGCCGCACAGCCACCACCGAAACCGCCGGATCCAGTTCCGCAAATCCATTCCGTGCGCGCCCCAGTGTCGCCGTTTCGAACCGCCGCGACCTTGGCCTGCCGATGGCGCCACCCCGAACCCGACGGCCGCTGCTCCCACTCCGTAACGATCTACCGGGTAGGGGCGACCTACCGTTCACACGGAAGGCAGGCCGCGATGGAAGCCCCTGGTACCCCGCTCATCGCCCCGACGGGTTCAACCACCACCGAGCGTTTCGCCGGCTGGTGGTACCTCCCCGTCACCATCCTCACGGCCGGAACAATGGCGTGGATCCCCTTCCTCCACGCGGCCATTCGAATGTCCCGGCGCGCCATCCTCTGGTGGGCGGCCCTCTACCTCGCGCTCACCGTGACCATCTTCGTGCTGCTCCCCACCGCCGGTACGGAGCCGAACACGGACAGCGCCACAGGCGCGCTCGGAGGACTGCTGATCATCGCGATGATCATCGGCGGATCGATACAGCAGTGGCACCTGCGGCGGTCGCTGGTCGCCTCGACCGGTGTCACGCGCGTGACGAAGGCACCCTTGGTCCAAGATCCTTCTGTCGCACAGGTTCTAGCCGCTCGCGCCCGCCGCCAGGGGGCCCGCGACCTCGCGGGCAAAGACCCGCTGATGGCCCACGAACTGCACATCGGCCGCCCGGATCTGGGGGGCACGTTCGACGACGGCGGCCTGGTCGACCTCAACTCCGCCCCGGCTTCCGCGATAGCCCGGATCTGCGACCTCGATGAGCCTTCCGTCGCGATGATCATCGAGGCACGAACGCAGTACGGGAACTCGTTCATCACGGTGGACGACGTCCTCACGGCCACCGAACTGCCGATCACCACCTGGGACCAGATCAGGGACCACGGAATCGTCATCCCGCGCTGACCGGCCGTGAAGGCCACCTTCACGGCCGGTTGAACCGTGAAGGTGGCTTTCACGGAACGTCAGCAGTGCGGCGCGATCGCCTTGAGCAGTTCTGCGTTCGCGGTATCGCCGGAGAGCTCCCACGCGAACACTCCGCCGAGGCCCCGCGACTTCGCGTAGCCGGCCTTCGACGCTGCCGTGGCCGGAGTGTCGTAGCTCCACCACTGCGAACCGCACTTCGCGTATGCCGTGCCGGCGATCAAGCCGTTCGACGGACACGTGGTCTTAAGGACCTTGTAGTCCTCAACTCCGGCTTCGTAGGTACCCGGAGCCGGCCCGGTCGCGCTGCCACCGGGTTGCTTCTGGGTGACACCGTCCCAACCGCGGCCGTAGAAACCCAGCCCCAGCAACATCTTCGACGACGGGACGCCGGACGCTCGCAGCCGCTGGATCGCGGCGTCGGCGTAGAAGCCCGCCGTCGGGATACCGGCGTACGAACGCACCGGCGAATGCGGGGCGGTCGGCCCGGCCGGGCTGGCGCCGGCGACGAAGTAGTCATAGGTCATGACGTTGTACCAGTCGAGGTACTTGCTCGCCGACGCGTAGTCGGTCGCGGCGATCTTGCCGCCCGGGGTGCCGTCCGCGGTGATCGCGGCGGTGATGAGCTTCTTGCCGCCGAACTTCGCGCGCAGTGCCGACACCACACTCGTGAAGGCCTTGGGTCCGCTCGTGTCGCAGACCAGACCGCAGGCGTTGGGGTACTCCCAGTCGATGTCGATGCCGTCGAACAGCCCGGCCCATCGTGGGTTGTTCACCAGGTTGTAGCAGGAATCCGCAAACGCGGCCGGGTTCTTGGCCGCCTCGGTGAAACCGGCCGACCAGGTCCAGCCGCCGAACGACCAAATGACCTTCAGCCCGGGGTGCAGCTTCTTCAGTTCCAGCAACTGGTTGAAACTGCCGTGCAACGCACCCGGAGCGGTGCTGTCCGCCACGCCGCTGACACTACCCGCGGCGTCGTAGGGCTGGTCGCTGTCGGCCCACGGGTCACCCGCGGTGCACTGCCCGCCGGCCACGTTGCCGAAGGCGAAGTTGATGTGGGTCAGCTTGTCCGCCGACCCCGAGGTCTCGATGTCCTTGACGTGGTAATTGCGCGCGTAGACGTCCCAGTCGGCGAAGTAGGCCATCACCTTGGACTGGGCTTTGGCCTGGGGCTGGGACGGGGCGGCGACCGCCGGCTGGGCGGCGAACGACGCGACGGACAAGGCCATCGCGGCGATCACCACAGGCAAGCGCTTTCTCAGACGAAGCACGACTTTCCCTTCGGTACCAACGAGAAGAGAGAACCGACGGATGCTAACAGGTCCAGACCAATATAGACAGCGTCGACTTGCCGCCAGGGCAGACCTCGATGGCCGTTCGGGCACATCTCGTTGTCCGGCTGAGAATGCGGTGAAGGCCACCCCTCTTTGCAAGCAGGGATGGCCTTCACCAACAGCACTGAGATTACCCGGCGACGACGTCGATCTTTCCGACGTTCCAGCCAGACACACTGACCACCGGCGTCGCGCCGTTCAAGTCCGCGGACGAGTAGCTGACGGTCAAGGTCTGCGACTCGCCGGGCCACAACGTGATGTCGTTGTCGTCCCAGAGCGTCGAAGTGACCTGGTTGTCACCCGCCTGTTCAGCGCCGCTCGCGGTCCCCCTCCGGACGTCGGCCCGAAGGAAGAACCCGACGGTCGGGGTGGTGGAGGTGTTGGTGATCGTCACCTTCGCCACCCGGTCCGCGCCGGCCGGCCCCGCCTGCGACGTAGTCGTCGCGGTGGCCGAGACCTTGGCCGGTGCGAGCGACTTCAGCCCGGACAGGTCGGCGTACTGGGTCATGGTCGCCCCCGAGCCGCCCAGCGTCGAGGACCAGTTCACCGCGTCCTGTTTGGTGGGCTGCCAGTAGACGTTGCGGTCCACGACTGTGCCGTTCTGCTTGACCTGCAGCTCCACGAAATACACGTTGCCCGGGGTGCTGGTCGGTACCTTCGGGGTCAGTACCGAGTTGCGGACCTGCTGCTTGGCCAGGCTGAGGCCGCTCGCGGTCTGGTCGTCGAGCACTTTGCCCGCGGTGTCGTAGACCTTCGCTTCGACGGACACTCCGGACTGGGTTGTGCCGCCCAGGTTGTCCAGCGTCACCGTGTTGTTGTCAGTGGCGTACAGCGCGTGCAGCGTGTCGTTGGCCTTCTTCGCGCCGAAGAAGCTACCCGCCTGGTCGCCGTCGTAGTTGTACAGATCCCACAGCAGGGTAGGCCAGCCCTTGTTGGCCTGCCAGTAGATCGTGCCGGTCGCGGGAGCCGACTTGTTCGTCGAGTGGTCCACAAAGGCCTCGAACTGGGCCCGGGTGTTCTCGTAGTTCTGCACCTGGGCTTCCTGGACGTAGCTCGGCAGGTCCGTCCACGTGCCGTAGCGGTTCGTCAGCGCCGTGTCGAAATTGTACAGCGTGCCGAACTTGTAGTCGCCGTGCCCGGTTTCGTAGTTCGCGTGGTACTGGTTGTAGTCCGGAGTCTTCCACAGGTTGGTCCGGTCCGAAGTGGACAGGAACCGGTTGATCGAGTCCAGTGTCGGCACGGTGTCACCGGCACTCTCCTCGCTGTCGAGGCCCCACGAGCCACCCGCGTTCGTCCGGCTGTCATCACCGCTGTCGAAGTGCGAGGTGTCGTACCAGTAGTTCGGCGGGACCCAGTCGTACGGGCCTTCCTTCTCTCCGGCCGCCCCCAGCTGCGGGCTGCTCTTGTACTCCGCCGAAGACACCAGCGGCACCTGGAAGTCCGCCGCCTTGAACCCGTTGAGCTGAGCCGTCTCCTGCGCGGCGCCGGGCGCGTTGTCACTCCAACTCAAGGTGAACACACTGGGGTGGTTGCGTTCGTTCTGCCCGGTGATCTGGGCGGACAGCTGCATCAAGCCCAGTGTTGTGGAATTCGGCGTCCCCGACGGTTCCCAGGCGGAGCAGCACTGGAAGCCGGAGTCGATCAGCATGCCGGCCGCATCCATCTGCTGAAAGAAGTCGTCCGGGAAAAAGTGGCCTTCCAGCCGGATGACGTTCAGTCCCATGTTCTTCAGCAGCGCGATCTGGCGGGCGACGTCCGCGGGGTCGTAGCGCAGAAACAGGTCAGGGGCATATCCGCCGCCCCGGACCACGAACGGCACACCGTTGACCGAGTACTGCCGGACACCGTCCGGCGCGATCGTGGACTTCCCGATGAGACTGGAAGTCACCGTGCGGATGCCGAACGTCTCATGCGTGCTGTTGCCACCGGAGACGGTGGTGTCCAAAGTGTACAGCGGCTGCGCGCCCATCTGGTACGGCCACCAGATCTGCGGCTTCGTGATGCTCAGGCCGCCGAACGCGCTCGGCGCGAACGTCACGGTTTTCGTGGTGTGGCCGGCCACCGTCACGCTCTGCTGCACCGTGATCGGCGCGCCACCCGAAGGCGGGGTCACCGTCGCGGACACCGTGCTCGTCTGACTGCTCGCGCCCGGGTTGGTGACGTCGGCCTTGACCGTCAGGTCCGACTTGCTCAGATCGGCCGCGGTGCTCTGGTTGACGTGCGCGTTGTCCACCGAGAGCGCGTTGGACACGAGCAGCTGGACGGGGAACTGGATCCCCGTGTTGTTGTCCGGTGGCAACTGGTTCCAGTCCATATCGGACACCGTCAGCATCTTCGACGGGTCGTTCGGGTAGACCTCCAGCGCGAGCGAGTTCGTCCCGGACACCAGCAGCTTGCTGACGTCGAAGGTGAACTTGGTGTACGCCCCGGTGACCGTGGAACTGGTGGCCACCTCGTGGCCGTCGACCCAGACGTCCGCCTTGCCGACTACACCGTTGACCACCACCGACGCCGTCTGTCCTGAGGTCAGGGCGGCGCTGAAGTCCGTGCGATACCACCAGGGCGCGGTGAACTGCGCCGCGGTGACCGGGCCGGTCTGGTTCTGCGTCCCGAAGCACGTCTTCATGCTGTCTGCGAAGAAGACGTTGGGGCACTTGTTGTTCTGCAGCAGGGCGGTGATCTCAGTACCTGGGCCGCCCCCGGCGTCCGGCTTGACCGGCAGCCAGGACGCGGTGGTGAAGCCCGGCTTGGAAATGGCCGCGCCGCCCTGGGTGGCTGTCGAGCTGGTCAGAACCGACCAGCCGGCGGTGCCGAGCGTGGTCAGACCGGCGGTGCTCGCGGCTGGGGCCGCCGCACCTGCATCGGGGGCCGTCACCGCGATACCGGACATCAGCGCGAAACCCAGGCCCGCGACGACGAATCTGTTGAGTTTTCTCATGCCGTCACCGGGTTCCAGTAGTCGCCGGCCATAACGATGTAGACGAGCATCTTGATCGACTCTCCGTAGTAGCCGTCGCCGAACGGGTTCTTGCTCAGCTCGGTCCAGATCGCGTCGGTCCACGCCTGGTCACCCGCGGCCATCGCGGCAGGACCGACCGGGTCGCCGGCCTCCTCGGCCTGGGTGTCGGTGTTGCCGTCACCGTCGGTGGAGCGTCCGGTGCAGTTGAGGTTCATATGCGGCCAGACGTTCGCCGGGACGCCCTTGGAGAACGTCTTGAGGCAGGTGGATTCTTTGGTCGCGATGCCGAGCGAGGTTGCGGCGGTGGTGCTGCCATACAGCAGTGCGTCAGTCCCCATGTGCCACGGCACCCGGATGGAGTTGTACCCGACGATGTTGTCCGGCTGGTTCTCCATGTAGTTCGCGGGCGAGGGCTTCGGGCTGGTCGTGTTGGCGTTGACCACGAAGTCCGGGAGCAGGCCGGCGCTCGCCGAGTAGCTCTTGGTCAATGAGGTGAACAGGGCCTCCTGCTTGGCGATGACCTTGTTCCAGTCGTGCGCGGTGTCGTACGCCGCAAAGGCGCGGAGGTGGTCGAGCATGTTGTCCGACGGACGGGTGTCGGCGGTGTCTCCGCTGTCGTCCTCACACTTGAGGTGGCCGTCGGAGGCGACGTCGTGGGCGTAGAACGACGCCAGCCACGCCTTTGCGTCGGCCGTGTAACCACCCCACTGCTTGTCCGCCAAGATCAGGCCGTACCCGATGTCGAGGTCGCCGTCCGTGGCACTGTCCGGGGTCCCCGAGTAGTACTTGCAGGTCTTGCCATCGAGTTGCCATGCCATCAGCCCCGCACTGTCCTTGTGGTCCTTGACCAGCTGCCACAGGCCGTTGAATTCGGTCTGCGCGTTCGCGTCGTAGCCGGCCATCAGCGGCACGATGTTCATGCCGTAGCCCTGCCCCTCCGACACCGGGCCGTTGTTCTTCGCGTCCCCGTCACCCTTGGTGGAGACGTAGTACTCGTTGGACGCGCAGCCGTGGACGAGGTAGTTGGCCTTCCACGAGTCGTATTGCTTCTCCACCGCGGAGTCGCGGGTGGCCGCCGGGTCCGACGGCAGCACACCGACCTTGTAGGTCGTGTGCGCGGGGAACGGATGGGCCGTGGTCGCGGCCTGGGCAGCGGTGCCCAGCGACAGCGTGAGGAGGGATGCCGCCGTGGCCGTGGCCACGAACTGCAGTCTTCTGCGTGTGCGCATTCGTGCTCCTGAGGACGGGAGCAGTGAGCTGCGGCGTCGGCTTCAACTGCTCGAGGAGAGGGGGTACCACGTAGTTAGGAAAGTTTCCTTCCTAACTGGCGTTCAGGGTGGCGCCCAGCCAGTCCCGCTGTCAAGGGAAACCCGTGCACCGACTTGGCGCGGCAAGTCGGTCGGTTGACAATTCACCGACAAGCAAGGGCCATCCGGGTGATGGCGACAGAATGCCATTCAGCCATAACGCCGAAAACGGCATCAATGGTCATTTCGGGCGCGACGTCAGGCGGGCAGACCCAGCACTGCGGGCAGCGCGAGTACGGAATCGATGCAGTTCTCCCCCGGCACTCCGTCGACCGGCGAGGACGAAATCAAATAGGACCGCATTCCCAGCGCTCGCGGAGCTAGATAGTCCGCCGTGATCGTGTCGCCGACGAACACAACGTCGTCCACAGTCGCACCTGCCTTGCGGAGCGCTTCCTCGTAGATCGCTGGGTGCGGTTTGCGATAGCCGACGTCCACGGAAGTGACGAGGTTCGAGACCGACGCGGTCGCACCGATCCGCTCGAGCTGGCGGCGCACCATGGCAGCACTGTGGGTATTCGACACGACCGTCAGCACGCAGTGCCCGCTCAGCGTTTCCAGCGCAGCTGCCATCCCGGGGATGACGACGACGCCCTGCTCCCAGTCGGCCAGGTACGCCCCGGCGCACGCGTCGACCGCGTCGACGTCCGGCGGGTAACCGAAAACCTCCGTCAAGACGCGGGTGGCGACGACGTCCATCGAATACTCGAGCATGGATTGCGCTGTCGCGGAGTCGAGTTCATTGAACGCAGTCGTCCAGAGTGCCGAAGCAGCGGATTCGGGACCGCCGTAGCCGAGGCCTTCCATCGCACGCTGCGTGCGGCTGAAGCGTGACGGCGCTCGCGACGGCGAGTAGCCGACAAGCGTGCCGAAGAAGTCGAGGAAGACATGGCGGACGGTCATCCCGTCACCGTGCCACAGCGGCGGCAGCGAGGATGCGGCTGGTTTCGGCCGCGCCGGCCGCGATGTCGTCAACGTCGGGAGCGCGTCGGTTCAGGAACCCGCTGAGGTGGAGGACCGCGTAACCGTGGGCCGCGGCAACGTGCTTCTCCAGCAAGGACAGCGCGGCTTCGGCGTCGCCGGCGAGGTCCAGGGCGATGGGCAGCAAGACGTCCATCACCGCACGACCCGCGGCGCCCAGGCCCGGATCGTCGAGATGTCGCAGCTGGTCGTCGAAGATGAGATCGAACCCCGCGTGATGGCGGGCGACGAACCGCACGTAGACGGCGGCGGTGACGGCGAGCGCCTCACCCGGGTCCCCGGTCGGTTCTTCCGCGAGCGCGTCGCGCAACTCGACGGCGAGAAGTTCGGCCGCGCGGGTGGCGGTCGCCATCAGCAACGCCTCACGGGTGGGGAAATGACGGTAGGGCGCCGCCGGGCTGACCCCGGTGCGCCGGGCGGCCTCGGCGACCGACAGCGCGCCGATCCCGCGTTCGGCGATCAGCGCGAGGGCGGCCTCGACGAGCGCCGAACGCAGGCCGCCGTGGTGGTAGCTGTCGCGCTGAGCCACGGAACCCCTCTCCGGAACGGTCTGGTCCCGGCCAGTGTAAGACACCTCTTACACTCGTGTAATGTAAGAGGTATCTTACATCCGGACCGGAGGAAGAACCGATGTCTGAAATCACCGGCAAGGTCGTCGCGATCACGGGCGCGAGTAGCGGAATCGGCGAGGCGACCGCGCTTCTGCTCGCCGAGCGCGGCGCGAAGGTCGTATTGGGCGCGCGGCGCTCGGATCAGTTGGAAGCCTTAACGGCACGGATCGCGGACGCGGGCGGCGAAGCATCCTTTGTACGCACCGACGTCACCCGACGCGAAGACGTCGCCAAGCTTGTCGGCGTCGCCGGCGAGCGCTACGGACGACTCGACGTCCTCGTCAACAACGCCGGCGTGATGCCGATTTCCCCGCTCGACGACCTGCGCGTCGAAGACTGGGAAGACATGATCGACGTCAACATCAAAGGCGTGCTGTACGGGATCGCGGCCGCGCTTCCGGTCTTCCGTGAGCAGGGTTTCGGGCACTTCGTCAACACGGCTTCGACCGCGGGACACCGTATCGTGCCGAACCAGTCGGTCTATGCCGCCACGAAGTTCGCCGTGCGCACCATTTCCGAGGGCCTGCGCCAGGAAGCCGGCGACAAACTGCGCGTGACGATCATTTCGCCGGGGTACACCCGGACGGGTTTCGAGGACGGGGTAACAAATCCGGCGATGAAAGCCCAGCTCGCGAAGGCCCGCGACACGTTCGCGATGCCGGCGTCCGCGGTCGCCCGGACCATCGCGTTCGCGATCGAGCAGCCCGCCGACATCGACGTCAGCGAGATCATCATCCGCCCCACCGCCCAGGCCTGACACGCCCCTCGCAACTCGACCGCGAGTTGCGATGGTTGCGGACGCTAAGCACCGCAACTCGACGGCGAGTTGCGATGGCTGGTATCAGGTCTGGGGGCCTGGGGCGCCGGTGCGGAGGCCGTCCATGACGAGGTCGAGCAAGCGGCCGGCGCGGGCCTCCCAGTCGTCGGTCGCGTCGATACGCCACAGGAAGCCCACGACGAGCAGGACGTCGTCGGGGTCGAAGCCCGGCCTGATGGCCCCGGCTTCCTCACAAGCGCGCAGCAGCAGGGTGATCGCGCCGGTGACCGGCCCGTAGGTCTCACCGGCGAGACCGTCGCTGGTGGCGGCGTGCAGCACGTCCGCCAGGCCGTGCTTGATCCGCCCGTAGTGCGCGAGCTGGCCGAACCACAGCCGCAGCGCGTCGAGCGGCGGATGTTCCTTGATCAGCACGGGCGCGGAGTCCGCGAGCCGCTGGACGTCGTGGCGATACACCGCCAGCACGAGCGCCTCACGGTTCGGGAAGTGCCGGTACAGAGTCCCCGGGCCGACGCCGGCCTTCTTCGCGATCGAGTTCAGCGAAGCGTCACTCGAAGCGGCGAGCGCGTCGTGCGCGACCTCGAGAATGCGGTCGCGGTTCTGTTGCGCGTCCGCTCGCAGGGCTTCGTGCTGCCGCTGGGTCATGGTTCCTCCGCCGTGTTGCCAACCGGAGAACTCTCCGATACTGTCGAAGTCAAGCGGAGAGTTCTCCGCTCCAGTAAACCACAGCGCGGGCCAGGCCAGCCCGCCAACCGGTACACCTGACCAGGAGAGCATGATGCGCTACCTCAAACTCGGCAACACCGGCCTCGACGTCTCGCCCATCGCGTTGGGCTGCATGACCTACGGCGCGCCGGACCGCGGTCACCCCGCCTGGTCGCTCGACGAGGAGAACAGCCGCCCGCTGATCAAGCAGGCAGTCGAAGCGGGCATCAACTTCTTCGACACGGCCAACATGTACTCCCAGGGTTCCAGCGAGGAGATCACCGGCCGCGCGCTGAAGGACTTCGCCGACCGCGACGACATCGTCATCGCCACGAAGCTCCGCCACGCGATGCGCCCAGGCCCCAACGGTTCCGGCCTGTCGCGCAAGGCGATCTTCACCGAGATCGACCACAGCCTGCGCCGGCTCGGCACGGACTACGTCGACCTGTACCAGATCCACCGGATGGACACCGTGACCCCGATCGAGGAGACCCTGGAGGCCTTGCACGACATCGTGAAGGCCGGCAAGGTCCGCTACCTCGGCGCGTCGTCCATGCACGCGTGGGAGTTCAGCAAGGCGCTGCACCTGCAGCGGCAGCACGGCTGGGCCCGGTTCGTCTCGATGCAGGATCACTACAACCTGCTCGCCCGTGAAGAGGAACGGGAAATGCTGCCGCTGTGCGCGGACGAAGGCGTCGGCACGATCCCGTGGAGCCCGCTGGCCCGCGGCCGCCTCGCCCGTGAGCCCGAAGCGCCGACGAACCGGGCAGGCAACGACCCGTTCGCCGACCTGCTCTACCCCCAGGAAACGAGCGACCGCGCCATCATCGAAGCGGTGGCGTCGATCGCCAAGGCCCGCGGCGTCAGCCGGGCGCAGGTCGCGCTGGCGTGGCTACGGCACAACCCCGTCGTCGTCGCCCCGCTCGTCGGCGCGAGCAAACCGTCCCATTTGGACGACGCGGTGGCCTCGCTCGACCTCGACCTGACCGACGACGAGGTCGCCGCCCTCGAGACCCCGTACACCCCGCGCCACGATCTCCAGGGCGTCTCCGATTCCGCCGAGATGGCCCGCCTTTCGGCCCGGCTCAACATCGAACCTCCGACATCCTGACCGGCCGCACCGGGACGTCAGCCGGTGACGGACGTCCCGGTGCGGGCGGCCCGCGCGGTGCCCCAGTCGTAGAGCGCCTGCAGCACCGGGGCCAGGCTCCGGCCTTCCTCGGTAAGCCGGTATTCGACGTGCGGGGGCACGGTTTCGTGGTCCTCGCGGTCGACGAGCCCGGCAGCTTCGAGCTCACGCAGACGCTGGGTCAACATCTTTTCGCTGACCCCCGGCATCCGGCGGCGCAACTCGCCGTAGCGGTGCACTCCGTCCTTGAGGTGGGCGAGGATCACCGGCCGCCATTTGCCGCCGATGATGTCGACGGCGAGTTCCACCGGGCAGTGGTATCGCTGGGGCATCGCGGTCTCCTCCCGCCCACGTACCGAATGGTGCGTACTTGATCCGTCCAGCCCAGGGCGCTGAACTGTACCCATGGTCATCGAGTACATCAGGTATCGCCTGCCATCGGAACGGCTGGACGAGTTCGAACCGGCGTACCAGCGCGCCGCCGCCGCACTCCGCGCCGCGCCCCAATGCGTGGACTACGAACTGGGCCGCTGCGTTGAAGAACCCGAGCGGTTCATCCTGCGCATCACCTGGACCTCGGTCGACGAGCATCTGCACGGGTTTCGCGGCGGCCCGGTGTTCGGCGAGTTCTTCGCCGCGATCAAACCGTACGTCGAGGACATCGAGGAGATGCAGCACTACGCCGTCACCGCGGTGGCAGGGTCCGGAGGCAGTGCGCCGCCGACCTTGTACGAGTGGGCGGGTGGCACGGAAGCGTTCTTGGGGCTCTGCGACGCGTTCTACCGGCTGGTCCGCGCCGACGACCTGCTCGCGCCGATGTTCGAACACATGGATCCCGACCACGCCAAGTTTGTCGGCCTGTGGCTCGCCGAGGTCTTCGGCGGTCCCGCGGTCTACACCGACGAGCACGGCGGATACCACCACATGGTCGGACAACACCGGGGGAAGGCGATCACCGAACCGCAACGGAGGCGGTGGGTCGAGCTGATGATGGACGCCGCCGACGAGGTCGGGCTCCCGGGGGACCCTGAGTTCCGGGCGGCCTTCGCGAGCTACCTCGAATGGGGCACGCGCCTCGCGGTGCACAACTCCCAGCCCGGCGCGGACCCCGTCCAGCAGGCCCCGGTGCCGCGGTGGGGCTGGGGTGTCGCTCCGCCGTACCAAGGCTGACGCGCCTGGCCGGTCTTCACGGCACGACGACGACCGGCCAGGTCGCGGCGCGGACCAGCTTGTTCGCGACCGAGCCCACCAGGCGATGCCCGGCCTGCTCCGACGCGCCGACGACGACCATGTCGGCATGCGCTTCCGTGGCGGCGTCCCGCAGCTCGGCAAACGCTTCACCGCGGCGGACGACGAAGCTGATCGGCACGCCGACCTGGGCGGCGCGGGCCAGCAGGTCGACGCGGAGCTGCTCGATCACTTCCTCGAAGGTCTGCTGCTGCAGGTCCGCGACGCCGGCGACGGACATTGCGGCCCACGCCGACGGCACCACCACGTGGACCAACACCAACCGCGACCGCTGCCGGCGGGCGAGCCCCGCCGCGTAGGCAGCGGCGCGCAGCGCTGTCTGCGAGAGGTCGACGCCGGCCATGATCACCCTCGGCCCGTCGGTCCCCCGCTCGTACGGGCCGGGTTCCCACTCGGGGCCGTAATGCTCCACCAGATGCACAGGGCTCATCACGCCATTATGGACGGCACGACGTCACCCGGCCGGTCCTGAGTTTCCCGCAAGGCCGCTGCGGCGTTCGATCATCACGACGTCGCGCCACCGGCCGTGATGGGCGCCGAGGCGTTCGCGGATACCGACCCGGCGGAACCCGGCACGCTCATGCAGAACGGCACTGGCGGTGTTCTCGGGGAAGATCCCGCTCTGGATGGTCCAGATCCCGGCGGCTTCGGTCGACGCGATCAGCGCTTGCAGCAGCGCGAGTCCGACACCGCGTCCGCGTGCGGCAGGGTCGACGTACACGCTGTGTTCCACGACCCCGGCGTACACACACCGCGACGACGCTGGCGACACCGCGACCCACCCCGACACCCGGCCTGCCGGGTCGAGGGCAACGAGCCGGTGCTCCGCGGAATGGGCGGCATCCCAGGTTTCCCAGGATGGGGTGGTGGTCTCGAAGCTCGCGTCGCCACCGTCGAGCCCGGCCTGGTAGATCGCCAGCACCGCCGCGCCGTGCTCGGCGGTCATCGCCACCACCCGAGCGTCGGGCGTGGTGGCCCGGATGATCGCCGAGAACAGGTGGTCTTCGGCCGGACGGGTTGGGCGGACCTCGATCCCGGTGAACCCGGCGGCGGTCAGCAGGCACCGGTAGTCGGACTGGGTGAGCGCGCCGGCGAGGCATTCGACCTTTCCAGCGCGGTCGGCCCGCTCGGTGTCGGTGAGGGTGTCGGCGGCGAGGACGTCGGTGATCCCGATCCTCCCGCCCGGGCGCAGGACGCGGGCGATCTCGCCGAATACCGCAGCCTGGTCGGCGGACAACGCGATGACACAGTTGGAGATCACCACGTCCACCGATCCGTCGGGCAGCGGGATGTCCTCGATCCGCCCGGCCAGGAACTCGACGTTGGTGACCCCGGCCTGTGCGGCGTGGTCGCGAGCGAGAGTGACCATCTCCTCGGTCATGTCGAGCCCGATCGCTCGCCCGGACGGGCCGACTCGTCGAGCCGACAACAGGACGTCCAGGCCACCGCCGGAACCGAGGTCCAGCACCGTCTCGCCGGGGGCGAGGTCGGCGACCTCAACGGGGTTACCGCACCCCAGGCTCACCCCGACGACGGCGTCCGGCAGCTCTGTGGCGTCGGTGTCGTAGTGGGCCGGTCCGAACCGGGCGTGGTCATCGGGGTTGTTCGACAGGCCGGATCCACGTCCGGCCGCCAACGAGCGGGCGGCAGCGGCATACCGCCGGCGAACCTGCTCAGCGGGGTCAGGCGCTGTCACGACGTCGCCTGCCCGGTGGCGGCGAAGGTGGTGACAGATCGGCCCATGACGACGTCAGCGGCGCTCGGGAAGCAGTCGACGCAGCGCTGGTTGATCCGATACAACCGCGCCGTTCCGCGCGGTTCGACCAGAACGAATCGGGCCTCGGTCAGTACTTTCAGATGCGCCGACACCGTCGACTGCCCGACCGCCACCCGTTCCACGACCTGGCCGACGGACATCGCGTCACCGGATTCGGCGAGCAGGTTGAGGATCTGCACCCGGGTCGGGTCCGCGAGCGCACGGAACCACCCCGCATAGGTTTCGGCGAGTTGACGATCGAGCACAACGGAACTCCTTTCATCGTCAATCGACGATATACAATGAATGGGCCTTCCGGAACCCTTCAACGACTGACGGGAACCAGTTCGGCGAGCAGTGCACGCACTCGGCGGTCGATCTCGTCGCGGATGGGGCGGACGGCGTCGATCCCTTGCCCGGCCGGGTCGTCGAGCTGCCAGTCGAGGTAGCGCTTGCCGGGGAAGATCGGGCATGCGTCACCGCAGCCCATCGTGATCACCACATCAGCGGCCTGCACGGCCTCGGTGGTCAACGGCTTGGGGAACTCCTGAGACAGATCCTGGCCCAGTTCGGCCATCGCGGCGACGACGGCGGGGTTGATGGTGTCGGCCGGTGCGGATCCGGCGGAGCGGACGAGAACTCTCCCGTTGGCGTGGTGGTACAGCAGTGCGGCGGCCATCTGGGAGCGGCCGGCGTTGTGCACGCAGACGAACAGCACCTCGGGGGTGGTGGACACACGGTCTCCTTAGTTGGTAGCGAAGCGGCGCCGCAGCGCTAGGGACACATACACCAGCGCGACCAGCACCGGCACTTCGATCAGCGGGCCGACGACCCCGGCGAGCGCTTGGCCGCTGGTCGCGCCGAAGGTCGCGATCGCGACGGCGATCGCGAGTTCGAAGTTGTTGCCCGCCGCGGTGAACGCGAGGGTGGTGGTGCGTTCGTAGGACAGGCCGATGGTCTTGCCGAAAGCGTAGGACCCGGCCCACATGATCGCGAAGTACGCCAGCAGCGGCAGCGCGATCCGCACCACGCCCCACGGCCTGGTGGTGATCTGATCTCCTTGCAGGGCAAAGAGAATCACGATGGTGAAAAGTAGCCCGTAGAGCGCGGCGGGGCCGATCTTGGGGAGGAACTTCGTCTCGTACCACTGGCGGCCGTTGGCGTTCTCCCCGAACCGGCGGGTCAGGAATCCTGCCACCAAAGGGATTCCGAGGAAGATCAGGACACTTTTGGCGATCTGCCAGCCGGACACCGACAGGTCGGTCCGCGCCAGGCCGAGCCAGCCGGGCAGGACGGAGAGGTAGAACCAGCCGAACACGCCGAACATGACGACCTGGAACACCGAGTTCAGCGCAACCAGCACGGCGGCGGCCTCGCGGTCCCCGCAGGCGAGGTCGTTCCAGATGATCACCATCGCGATGCAGCGAGCCAGCCCGACGATGATCAACCCGGTCCGGTACTCCGGCAGGTCGGGCAGCAGCAGCCACGCCAGCGCGAACATCAGCGCCGGGCCGATGACCCAGTTCAGCGCCAACGAGGTCCACAAGAGTTTCTTGTCGCCGGTGACGCGGTCAAGCCGGTCGTAGCGGACTTTCGCCAGCACCGGGTACATCATGATCAGCAGGCCGACGGCGATCGGCAGGGAGATCCCGTCGACCGAGACCGCGTTGAGCGCGGTGCCGAGTCCTGGGATGCCGCGTCCGGCGAGCAGGCCGACGACCATGGCGGCGGCGATCCACACCGGCAGGAACCGGTCGAGAGTGGACGGCTTCGCGACCACACCACCGTCGGCCGGAGTGTTGTCCGTAGTGGTCACGCGGTCACCACACCGGATTCACCCGGAACCAGCACGGCGGACAGTCGGGCGAGGACTTCGGGGTGGACGCGGTAGTAGACCCAGGTGCCTCGGCGTTCGCCGTCGATGAGGCCGGCTTCGCGCAGCACTTTGAGGTGGTGGGAGATGGTCGGTCCGGTGACGTCGAAGGCGTCGGTCAGGTCGCACACGCAGGCCTCGCCGCCCTCGTGCGACGCGATGAGCGAGAGCAGGCGAAGCCGGACGGGGTCGGAGATCGCCTTGAAGGCGCGGGCGAGTTCCACGGCCTGCGGCGCGGACAAGGGTTCGCGGGCCAGCGGAGAGCAGCACGCGTCCATCGCGACCAGCGGCAGTTGCTTCGACATGCGTCTATATTGACAGGCTTCTATCCAGAGGGCAATCTGGTCGCAGGTCTTGCTTTGATACACATCTATCCAAGGGAGTTCTGCGATGTCCCGCGTTCAGCTCGCTCTCCGCGTCGGCGACCTCGAAGGGTCGATCGCCTTCTACTCGAAGCTGTTCAACACCGAACCGGCCAAGCTGCGGCCCGGCTACGCGAACTTCGCCATCGCCGAGCCCGCGCTGAAGCTCGTGCTGCTCGAAGGCGAACCCGGCCAGGCGACGGTGATGGATCACCTCGGTGTCGAGGTCGAGTCCACCGAACAGGTCGACGCCGCGTCGAAGCGGCTGACCGGCGAAGGCATGGAGACACTCTTGGAGAACGGCACAACGTGCTGCTATGCGCTGCAGGACAAGGTGTGGGTCCATGGTCCGGGCCAGGAGCCATGGGAGGTCTACACCGTCAAGGACGACTCCGCCTCGTTCGGCAAGGACAGCTCCGCACCAGTCACCGGCGCGGCCTGCTGCGCTTGAACCGAACGTTCCACATGAGTGCTCCCTGAGGTGGCGTTGCGGCCCGACGCACGGAGCGACTCGGGGGACGTTCAGTACACACCATTTGTGGCTCTTCGGTCGTATCCGTGGGCCATGACCATCGCAACTCGCCGTCGAGTTGCGATCCTTGTGCGCGCGGGTTGCGCGCGTGTGCAACGAGGGCACTTTTGGACAAGAGTCGCGTCGTTCTGGCGGTGCTGCCCCTGACTGCACTTTCGACAAGGCAGAGACGTCGTGAAGGCCTAGTTGAGTACGCCTTACGCCGTGAAGGTGGCCTTCACGACACGTCACAACGCCAGTGCGGAGGACGGCGTCGCGATGGCCTTGCCGCCTGTGCTGGACAATACTACCGAAGCAGCCGCCGCAGGATCTTCCCACTCGGCGACTTCGGGATCTCGGCCACGAACTCGACACTGCGCACCTTCTTGTATGGCGCGACCCGCTCGGCGAGCCAGGCCATCAGCAGGTCGGGGTCGATCGGCCGCTCGGCCACCACGAACGCCTTCGGCGCCTCCCCGCCCTCGGCGTGCGGAATGCCGACCACCGCGACATCGAGTACTTCGGGATGGGTGAGGAGCACAGATTCCAACTCGGCCGGAGCGACCTGGTAGCCCTTGTACTTGATCAACTCCTTGAGCCGGTCGACGATCCAGAAGATCCCGTCGGCGTCGACCCGCACGATGTCCCCGGTTCGCAACCAAGCGCCGTCGACGATGGTTTCGGTTGTCGCACCCGGATTGTCCAGATAACCGGCCATCACCTGGGGACCGCGGACCCACAGCTCGCCGGGTTCGCCCTCGGCCGATTCGGCACCGGTCTCCGGGTCCACCAGCCTGGCCTCCGTGGACGGGACGAGCCTGCCGACCGAACCCGCCGGAGCGGTGGTGAACTCGTCGTCCGGGACCAGGTGCGTACCGGGGCTCGCCTCGGTCATCCCGTAACCCTGCCGGATCGGACACCCAAGCCGCTTCTCGGCCCGTTCGGTCACGTCCACGTCGAGCGGGGCGGCCCCGCAGATTCCGAACCGCAGGGAGGACAGGTCATAGCCGCTCACGTCCTCGGCACCCGCCAGGCCCAGCACCATCGGCGGCGCCAGGTACGCCCGGGTGACCCGGTGGTCCTGCACCATCCGCAAGTAGCTGTCGAGGTCGTAACGCTCCAACGTGACGACCGTGGCGCCTGCCCGCAGCGCGGAGTTGAGGATGATGGTGAAGCCGTAGATGTGGAAGAACGGCAGCACCGCGGCCACCACCTCGTCCCGGCCGACCCGCCAGCCCGCCCGGTTCTGCTCCACATTGGCCACCAGGTTGCGATGGGTCAGCTGGACGCCCTTGGCCAAACCGGTCGTACCGCTGGAAAACGGCAGCGCGGCGATGGCGGTCCGCGGATCGAGCGTCAGGCGGGGCGCGGTTTCCCGGGACGCGACGAGTTCCGCGAACGGGCGGAAACCGGGAGCTTCGCCGAGCACGAATCGGTGCTCGATCCACGCCACATCGGCTGCTTCGGCAGCTTTGGCGGCGGCCTGTTCGGACGTGATGAGCACCGTGGCCTTCGCCGCGATCAGCTGTTTGACCAGCTCGCCGGTCGTCAGCACCGGGTTGATCGGGGTGATCGCCGCGCCAGCCGCAACAGCGGCGTAGACGGCCAAGGCGTACTGGGGCTGGTTGTGACTCATCAGGGCCACCACCTGGCCGGGGCCGACCCCGAGCCCGGCCAAGGCACCGGCCGCCGCGTCGACCCCGTCCGCCAGGTCGCGGTAGCTCACCCGCTCCCCCGACTTCGCGTCGACGAGCGCGGTCTTGTCGCCGTAGTCGCGGGCGTTGCCCAGCAGGTGCTCGGCCAGCAGTACGTCAGGGATGTCGACATCAGGTTCGGTGCTGCGATAGATCATGAGCACTCCTCGGTGAGTAACGTCAACGGTAGAAGCGGAACACCGGCTGGGCCACGCAGGCGGGCTTGCCGCCGTTTTCGATCTCTGCAGTGACGTCCGCGGTGATCTGCACCCCGTCCCCGCCGACCTGCTCGACCTTCGCCAACACCCCGGACAGCCGGATGCGGGACCCGGCGGGCACCGGCGCCGGGAACCGGACCTTGTTCAGCCCGTAGTTGACCTTTGTGGACACGTCCTCGACGTCGAGCAGCTCGGTCCACAAGGGAATCAGCAGCGACAGCGTCAGGTATCCGTGGGCGATCGGCCCGCCGAACGGACCGTCCTTCGCCCGTTCCGGGTCGACGTGGATCCACTGGTGGTCGCCGGTGGCGTCGGCGAAGAGGTTGATGCGCTCCTGCGTGACGTCGAGCCAGTCACCGGTCCCGAGGTCCGTGCCTTCCAGTCCGGGCAGCTCGTCGAAGGTCACCGTGATCATGATTTCTCCTTCCGGTCGAGCCCGAGGGCCCGGACCGCGTTGTCCTTGAGGATCTTCGGGCGGACGTGGTCTTTGATCTCGAGCTTGGCGAAGTCGGTCAGCCAGCGGTCCGGGGTGAGCAGGGGGTAGTCCGAGCCGAACAGCACCTTGTCCTGCAGCAACGTGTTCGCGTACTGGACGAGCTGCGGCGGGAAGTACTTCGGCGACCAGCCCGACAGGTCGATGTAGACCTTCGGCTTGTGGGTCGCCACCGCGAGCGCCTCGTCCTGCCAGGGGAACGACGGATGCGCCATGATGATGGTCAGATCCGGGAAGTCGACCGCGACGTCGTCGAGCAGCATCGGGTTGGACAGTCCCAGCCGGATCCCGCCCCCGCCGCGCATCCCCGCGCCGATCCCGGTCTGCCCGGTGTGGAACAGCGCCGGCACGCCCAGCTCCTGCGCGACTTCGAGCAGCGGATAGGCACTGCGGTCGTTGGGCGCGAAACCCTGGAGCGACGGGTGGAACTTGATCCCGCGCATCCCTCGTTCCTCGACCAGCGTCCGGAACGTCCGCGCCCCGGCGTGTCCCTTCGCCGGATCGACGCTGGCGAACGGGATCAACGCGTCCGAATGCTCGGCTGCCGCGTCGGCGATCTCCTCATTGGACAGTGCCGAGTGGCCGGTGGCGGACTCGGTGTCCACAGTGAACACGACCGCGGCCATCCGCCGCTCCCGGTAGTACGCCGCCGTTTCGGCCAGCGTCGGCGCCCGGTGCTCGGCCGCGAAGTACTTCGACGAGGCTTCGACGAACTCGTCGGGCAGCGACAGGTGACCGTGTCCGTCGACCTCGACGTGCGCGTGCACGTCGATGGCCGCCAACGCGTCGACGTCGAGACCGGTCATGACTTCGCCCCGGACGGCTCCGGCAGGTTCTCGCCCACGCTCTGCTCGTGCTCGGCGAAAATGGTCGGCCAGGCCTCGGCGATGGCGTCCGCGCTCCAGCCGCCGTCGGCGTAGGCGGCGACGGCCTGGGTCGGATGGGTCCACAGGCTCAACCGGTCGCCACCGATCCCGATCGCCTGCCCGGTGATGCCCTCGGCGGCGTCGGAAGCCAGGAAGGCGACCAGCCCGGCGGCGTCCTCCGGAGCGCCGAACCCCAGCGCGCGTCGCGCGAACGACGGCATCGGCTCACCCGCCCGCAGCGCCTCGACGTACGGCGCGAGCGCGGGGATCGTCGCGGTCATCCCGGTCGCGGCGACCGGGACCACCGCGTTCACGGTGACGTTCGCGCGGCCGAGCTCCATCGCCCACGTCCTGGCGAACCCGACGATGCCTGCCTTCGCCGCGGAGTAGTTGGTCTGCCCGAAATTGCCGCGCTGACCGGCCGGCGATCCGACCAGGATGAGCCTGCCGCCTTCGCCCTGTTCACGGAACCGCACCGCGGCCGCCCTGGCACAGGTGAACGTGCCTTTCAGATGGACAGCGATGACGGCGTCGAAATCCTCGTCGGTCATCTTCCACAGCACCTTGTCGCGCAGGAACCCCGCGTTGGTGACCATCACGTCGAGCCGGCCCCATTCGGCGACAGCTCGTCCGACGAGCGCGTCGGCGGCCTCGGCGGTCCCGACCGCGACGACCTCCGCCACCGCCTTGCCGCCTGCCTCGACGATCTCCTTGGCCGCGGCCTCCGCGACCGCCTTGTCCACGTCGTTCACCACGACCGCGGCACCCTCCCGGGCCAGCCGGTGGGCGTAGGCGAGGCCCAGCCCCCGCCCGCTCCCGGTCACGACCGCGACCTTCCCGTTCAAGTCCATCAGACGTCCTCTCGCCGGTGATCCACAAATAGACCATAAGTACAATGATTGTGGATGTCAACGATTGCGTTCATCCAGTATGCTGAGCCCGGAAGCCGCCCATCCGTCACCGAGGAGTCGTCATCAGCCGAGCGAAAGCCGCTGCCGCATCGGCCCAGAGATTCGAGCCGGTACCGCTGACCGACGGAGTCGGCTACCAGCTGGCCCGCGCCGGCGGCCGGTCCATCCGCGATCTCAACCGGGCCCTGCAGCCGTTCGGGATGCGGAGCCGGCACTACACCGTGCTGGTCATCTCCGCCGAGTCCACCGGCCGCTCACAACGAGGCCTCAGCGAGTTGCTGGGCATCGATCCCAGCGCGGTCGTCGCGATCGTCGACGACCTGGTGCGCGATGGGCTCGTCCAACGGGACCCCGACCCCGACGACCGCCGCGCCCGGCTCATCGTCGCCACCGACGCCGGCCGCGCGCGCGTCACCGAGGCCCGCGCGCTCGCCGATGCCGTCGACGACGAACTCATGTCCGAATTGGACCCGGCGGAACGGGAGCTCCTCGTCGATCTGCTCCGGCGCGTCACCCGGGAATGATCCGAACGGCTCAGCCGAGACGGCCGGTCAGCGGTTCGGGCGCCTTCACTCAGCCGTCGGCGTCGTTGCCCGTGCGGAGATCGCCGGGAATGAGTTCGAGGAGCTGGTCGCGGCGCAACGGCAGGTCGAGCAGGCTGAGCTTGATCCGGCTGCGGCTGGCGTGCTCGCCCGCGGCGAACCGGACAACCTGCGAGGCGTCCTCCCGCAGATACGCCGTCAGCACGCCGTCCGGCGCCAGCTGACCCGCCGAGGTGCCGTCGATGTCGACCTCCACCGGCGCGCTTTCCGCGGCCACGTGGATCGAGATCCGGTCCTCGGCCCCGAGGACCACCGCCCGGCTGATGCCCGCCATCGGCGCCACCGGGGTCACCACGACCACCGAAGCGGACGGGGACACCACCGGACCGCCTGCTGCGTAGTTGTACGCCGTCGACCCGCTCGGCGTGGACAGCACCAGCGCGTCACACTTGTAGTAACCGTACTGGAGGCCGTTGACGGTCAGATCGACCGAAACCGCGCCGGCCCGGCCCGTGCTCGCGAGCACGATGTCGTTGAACCCCACGGACTGCGACGGCGTCGCGCCTGCCCACTCGGCGTCAAGGCAGCTGTGCGCTTCGATGGTGAAGTCGCCGTCGATCAGCCGAGCCAGGGAGTCCTCGAGCGTCGCCGGGGTGACCTCGACGAGGAAGCCCAGGTTGCCGTGGTTGATGCCGAGCACCGGCACCGGACGGGCGATGACCAGCCGCATCGCGCCCAGCATGGTGCCATCCCCGCCGAGGGCGAGCAGCCCGCTCACCCTGGCGACGAACTCGTCGTCGGGCAGGGTTTCGACCTCCGGGGTGACCCGGTCGCGGTCCTGCTCCCTGGCAACGACCTGAACGGAATGGCTCGCCGCCCACGCGATGATCTTGGCCACGGAATCGTCCACCGGCTTGGTCGGATGGACGACCAGACCGAGGGCGGAAATCTCCGACTTACCGTCCGGGTTGTGCAGCTTCACCTGATCATCATAGGCAGCGCGGCGCCCCGGCCGGTATTCGCCGATGGCTGGATGCACACTGAAAAAACGGCGGTCTCCGGTGCACTTTCGCGGGCTGGAAGGTGCCATGCTGGACAGACGCCATCTGGACCATACGTGGCGGGCCGGCTACCGGCGACGAGCCAACCACTCGACGTCGTCGTAGGCCCGATCACGATGGGAGGCATCGCGTCATGGTCATGGACGCGACAAAGCCCGCGCCGCCGCGCGCGTACCCCACGGTGGACACCCGTTCGGCGCGCTTCGGCCTGCCCGCGGAGCTGTCGTGCCTGGTCGTCCGGGTCCAACCGGGCCGGGCGATGAGCGAAGCGGTGAGCGACCATCTCGCTCGCGGCTACGACATCGTCAACGTCGACGACGGCTGGGTGCTGCTGCGCAAGGTCGACGAACGGATAGCCCTGAGCACTCTCGACGCCGCGGCCAGTGCCTGCGGCTGGTAGTCGCCGTCGATTACGTTGATGCTGTTGATGCCCCCGTGAGCCCGTTGACGGCGTTCGCGGCGACGATGGCGGCGATCGCAAGCCATTCGGCCCAGCCCAGTGTCTGCTTCAGCACGACAAGACCGACCACGGCGGCCAGCACCGGGTTGACGCTCATGAAGATCCCGAAGAACTGGGCGCGGACGCGGCGCAGAGCAGCCACGTCGGTCAGGAACGGAACGGCCGACGACAGGATCCCCGCCACGGCGGCGCACACGAGCGCCGCCGCCGTCGGCGGATGCCGGACGAGCACGACGATCCCCACCGGGACGAACAGCAACGCGGACATCCCCGCTGCCGCGGCGGAGCCTTCGACACCCGGCAGCCGGCGTCCGATCACGCGGTTGAGCAGGATATAGGACGCCCAGCACACGGCGGCCAGCAAGCCCAGCCCGAGGCCGAGGTAGTCCGTCGACGGCTGCGGCCGCCCCAGCACGACGATGCCCGCGCCGGCGACCACCGCGCATACGACGTCCACCCGGCGACGCGACATCGCCAGCGCGACAGCCAGCGGCCCGAGGAACTCCAGTGTCACCGCGAGGCCGAGCCCCAGCCTGTCGACGGCCGTGTAGAGCGACAGGTTCATCGTGCCGAACACGAGCCCCAGCAGCAAAACCGGCCACCACTGCGCCCAGGTGAACGAGCGCACCCGGGGACGGCCGATGCTCAGCAGCACGATTCCGGCGACCCATTGGCGCACCGCCACCACCCCGGCCGGGCCGATCACGGGGAACGCCAACGATCCGACGGCCGCGCCGACCTGGTTGGACAGGCCGCTGCCGGTCATCATCGCGATCCCCACCCACCGCCGATGTCCGGCCGGGGCGCTGACGTACTGCTCCTGCGCTGTCGTCTGCATAGACCGAGGATGTGAGCCCGGCACGCTTTCGCAAAATGCATGACACGCGCGAGCTATACGCTTTGGTTATGACTCTCGAGCTACGCCAGTTGCGTTGCCTCGTCGCGATCGTCGACGCCGGCACCTTCACCGACGCCGCGATCGATCTCGGTATCTCGCAGGCAGCCGTGTCACGCACCCTGGCCGCACTGGAGACAGAACTGGGTGTCCGCCTGCTTCGACGCACTGCCCGGGAAGTCACGCTGACCGCGACCGGAGCACGCGTCCTCTCCCATGCCCGTCAGGTGCTGGCCGGCGCCGCCGAACTCGTCCGCGAAACGACCACCGGCCATACCCGGCTGCGCGTCGGGTACGCGTGGTCGGCGATGGGCCGCCACACGCTCGCCTTCCAACGCCGTTGGCCCGCCCTGCGCCCGGACACCGAACTGCACCTCGTCCGGACGAACTCCGCCACCGGCGGGCTCGCCGAAGGCGCGTGCGACGTCGCCGTCGTCCGCACCCCGCCCGACGAGCGGCGGTTCGACAGCGTCATCATCGGACTGGAGCGCCGTTTCTGCGCGATAGCCGCCGACGATGTCTGGGCGCGACGACGTTCCCTACGCCTGGCCGAGATCAGCGAGCGCACCCTCCTCGTCGACCGGCGCACGGGCACGACCACCACGGACCTGTGGCCACCGCAAGCCGTTCCAGCGGTGGAGTACACCAACGACATCGACGACTGGCTCGGCGTCATCGCGGCAGGCAACGCCATCGGTGTCACCGCTGAAGCCACCGTCGCCCAGTATCCGAGACCAGGCGTCGTCTACCGGCCGCTCCGCGACGCGCCACCCATCGCCGTCCGGCTCGCCTGGTGGCACGACGACCCACACCCCGCGACCCCCGCCGCCGTAGAGCTCCTCACCGCGCTTTACCGGGATACGTGAGCTGCGGTTCTGTTGGGTCGGTTCTGTTTTACAGCAGCAAGGACCGGGGCCAGGTGGGGATTCATGGCGGCTTCGAGGGCCGGTTGCTTTGTGCTGGTGGTGTTTTCGGGTGACTGAAAGGGACTTTCCTTGCAGTCAACGCACGGATAACACCGTTCGCACTTCGCCACTCACGTTAAGCAACCGGCCTTGTCCTCGTGGTGCATCAGTGAGTGACACGGCAAGCAGTTGCAGGAGACGAGCGGGCGCATTTTGTTGCTATGGCAGGCTTTCCGAATAACCGACGACTACGCCCCGCGATAGCGTGTATCACCTTAACGTGTTCCGAATGTACGTTCGATCCGTAGTAGAATAAAGGAGTGCCCGGCGTACCGACCACCCTCCCCGATCCCGCCGATATCCGGCGTGCCGATCCGGCGACGCTGGTCGACTACGCCCGGGCGATCACCCGGGAAATGAACCGGTACACCGCGCTGCTGGGGCTCGTGGTCACCAAAACCGAAACCGACGGCATCAAGGCCACCCATCAGTACACCTCCGCGGTGCAGTGGCTGATGCATACGACGGGGTTGTCCGAGCCTGCGGCGCGTCAGATCGTGGTCCGCGCCCGCGGCACCAACTCCTTGTACACCATCGACGGGACAGAGATCCCCGGTGTCGCACCGCTGACCGGTCTTGCGGCACTGGCCGGTGCTCTCACTCCTGCGCATGTGGACGTGATCGTGAAGACGATGACGGCGATGCCTGCGACGGTGTCGGAGGAGGATCGGGTGGCGGCGGAGAAAATCCTCGTCAACCTCGCCGTCCACGCGTCACCGGTCGAGGTGAAGAAAGCCGGCGACCGGATCCTCGACACCCTCGACCC
>NZ_JAODNM010000094.1 GCF_025464955.1 Amycolatopsis sp.
GTAGCCGGGAAGCGCGTCGTAGAAGAAGTCGAACAGGTCGTCGTGCATGGGCACGACCCGCTTCATGAACTCGACGTAGCGCATGAGCCGGGTGAGGTAGTCGGTGAACAGCTGGACGGTCGCGACCGTGCCGACGCCGCCCGGATAGAGGGTGGACGGGTGGACGTGCCGGCCCTCCATGAGGCAGAACATCTCCCGGGTGGACCTGCTGACCTGCAGGGCCTCCCGGTAGAACTCGCCGGACAGCGGGTTCAGCGACGTCATGATGTCGGAGATGAACTTGTAACCGTGCTCGCCGGCGTGCGGAGCCTCGGTCCTCTTGGCCAGCTCCCAGACGCCCGGGTTGGTCTCGCGGACCATGCGCTCGCAGTAGTCCACCCCGACCAGATTCTCCTGGAAGATGTTGTGGTCGAACATGTACTCGGCCGACTCGCCGAGGTTGATGATCCATTCCCCGAGATGCGGCGGACGTACCCCGTAGGCCATGTTCTGCGCGTACACCGAGCAGGTCGCGTGGTTGTCCCCGCAGATCCCGCAGATCCGGCTGGTGATGAAATGCGCGTCGCGGGGGTCCTTGCCCTTCATGAAAATGCTGTACCCGCGGAAGACCGACGACGTGCTGTGGCACTCGACGACCCTCTTCTGCGCCCAGTCGATCTTCGTGTAGATGCCGAGACTGCCGACGATCCGGGTGATCGGATCCCAGTTCATCTCGACCAGGTCGTTGCTTCCCTTGGAGCTCCTGCCTGAGGCGGCCATTGGTCAGTTCCCTTTCAACGCCAGGTCGAGCGGTAGCCGGTCTGCAATTGCTTCCCCTTGTTACGCCACTTCGGTTCTTTGTCCGCCTTCTTCTCGGTGTACTTCCGCAACCTGCGGATCACCGAACCGTAGGCACCGCTGGCCATGGCCGAAACGTGCGCGCCGGGGGGTTCGTCCATGAACGGCATGAACTTGTCCGGGAACCCGGGCATCGTGCAGCCGATGCAGATCCCGCCGACGTTGGGACAGCCGCCGACGCCGTTGATCCAGCCGCGCTTGGGGACATTGCACTTCACGACCGGGCCCCAGCAGCCGAGCTTGACCAGGCAGCGGGGTGAGTCGTAGGTGTCGGCGAACTGGCCCTGTTCGTAGTAGCCCGCCCGGTCGCAGCCTTCGTGCACGGTGTTTCCGAACAGCCACTGCGGACGGAGGTTGTCGTCGAGGGGGATCATCGGGGCCTGGCCGGCGGCCTGGTAGAGCAGGTACGTGATGGTCTCCGACAGGTTGTCCGGGTGGGTCGGGCAGCCGGGGACGCACACGATCGGGATACCCGCTTTGGACTTCCAGTCCCAGCCGAGGTAGTCGGGGACGCCCATCGCGCCGGTCGGGTTTCCTTCCATGGCATGGATTCCGCCATAGGCGGCGCAGGTGCCGACGGCGAGCACGGCGAGCGCCTTGGGGGTCAACCTGTCCAACCATTCACTGGTGGTCATCGGCTGCCCGGTTTCGGGGTTGTTGCCGAACCCGCACCAGTAGCCTTCCTGTTTGATCGCCTCGTTCGGAATGGACCCTTCGACGACGAGGACGAACGGTTCCAGCTCGCCGCGGTCGGCCTTGTGGAACCATTCGATGAACGTGTCGGCGCCCTGCTCCGGACCGCATTCGAAATCGATCAGCGGCCAGTGGACGGCGATCTTCGGCAGTCCCGGCAGCACACCGAGCACGATTTCCTCGATACTCGGCTGGGTGGCGGCGGTCAGCGCGACCGAGTCCCCGTCACAGGACAGGCCGGCGTTGATCCAGAGAATGTGGATCGGTTTGACTTCTTCGGTCGGTTGGGCGTGCTTGGCTTCAGAGGCCGCTGTTGTCACGACAGATCACCCTCGGGTGTTGGGACGTGTCCTTGGTGGTGTCCGGCTCGAGGTGCCGGGTTCGCGCGGCCCGCGTCTTGGGCTGCCAGCGCGGCGAGACTGAGTTCCCACAGCGCGTGATAAAGAGTCGTTTGTGCTTCCTGGATCCGGTGCACCGACGGGGAAGGCACGACGAACAGGTAGTCGATCGTGTCCAGCTCCGCCATCTTTCCGCCGTCGTACCCGGCGATTCCGACCGTCATGAGCCCGCGTCTGGCGGCTTCGTCGAACCCGCGCAGCAGGTTCGCCGAATTGCCGCTCGTCGACAGGCCGACCGCGATATCGCCGCGACGGCCGAACGCGCCGACCTGCCGGGCGAACACCACGTCGAAGCCGATGTCGTTCGACAAGGCCGTCACCACGGCGATGTCGTTGGTCAACCCGAACGCGGGCAGTGGCCGGGAATCGCCCGGTGGGCTCAGGAACAGGCTCGCCAGATCCTGGGCGTCGGTCGAGCTCCCGCCGTTGCCGAAAGCCAGCAGCCGTCCGCCGTTGCCGAACGCCGTCGCCATGTCGCGGGCGCACGCGAGCAGTCGCCCGCCCTGCGCCTGGCACACTTCGCGGCGCAGTGCGGTGATCTCACGTGCTTTGTCCACAGTAGACTGACGGACGCGCGCGAGTACGGCGTCGAGATCGCTCGTTGCGGAATAGAGAAACGGGTAGAGCGCTTCAAGGCCGCTTGCTTCCAACTCACTCACGTTCCCGTGTGATGGGGAGCTCAACCGAGGGTGGCGATCGCTTCCTTGGCATGGACCAGGATGCGGTCGCCGACGCCCGCCGAAACCAGGGCGACACTGACCTCTTCGGTGCCCGAACCGGTGTCCACCATGGCGAGTCCGTCACCCAGCAGCTCGACCACCGTCACGGCGAGAGCGGTGTCGGAGCAGGTGATGCACACCCCGTCGTGGCACTCGGGGACGGGCACTCTGTCCGCATCACGCTCGTTCATGACGCCACTCCGGGGGTCAGGATGCCCGGTTGCTCGAAGAACACGTGGACCAGCTCCCAGAGCACGTGATAGGTCGTCACGTGGATCTCCTTGACCACCAAGGGATCGGCGGACTTCGCCACCAGGACGTGGTCCAGGCCCGGCAGGTCGGCGATCCGGCCGCCTGTCCCGCCGAGCAGCGCGGCGGTGAGCATGCCGAGGTCGCGTGCGGCGGCCAAACCCCGCAGCACGTTCTCGCAGTCGCCGTCGGTGGAGATCCCCAGTGCGATGTCTGCGGGCTCGGCGAGGAACCGGATCTGATGGGCGAATACTTCGGCCAGGCCCGCCCGGCTCGCGATGTTCGTCAGGGTCGCGATGTCCGCGGTGAGCGAGATGGCGGGCAACGCGCGTTTCCCGACGATCACCGGATGAACGAATTCGACGGCCACGTGCTGGGCGTCGGTGCTGGGGCCGCCGTTGCCGAACACGACGAGCTTGCCGCCGGAATGAAAGCGGACCGCCATCGCGTGGCACAGGCGCGCGACCTCGTCCGCTCGCGCGGCGAGGTCGGCAACCGGCGCTTCTCGCCGCGCGAAGATCTTTTCCACGGCGTCCGCGTCGTCGGAAGACCACGGCATTGCAGTCACTTCCTCGGAGTGGGAGGCAGACCCTGTCCAAGGTAGAACTGAAAGCAAGATCACACAACAGCGATGTTGATGTTTTCAGTCCAATGTGTTAGTTCGAGACCTCTAAAATTGCTGGATCTCTTTTCACCTGTTCAGATAAAGAGGTGGATCATTTGCCGTCGGGCGTGTCGGAATGCGGCCGGACGCGGTGGATCAGGTCGTGCACGGTGGTGTCGGTGAGCCGGTACCGGACCACGCGGCCGCTGCGGTGGGCCGTGACGAGCCCGTGCGCGCGGAGCAGCCGGAGCGCCTGCGAGACGGCGGTGTCGGTCATCCTGGCGGCCACGGCCAGATCGGAGACGCAGATCTCCTTGGCGTAGTGGATGCAGACCAGCAGCGTCAGCCGGGACGGATCGGCGACCACCGAGAAGCGCTGGGCCCATTCGTCGATGCCCGCGCGATCGCCGAGACCGGCCAGGGCGTCTTCGACACGCTGCGGATCGATCAGGGGACGGACGGGCTCGGTGCTCACGGGGCGAATTATCCCCTCCGGCACCGGTCGCCGCTCACGCGGCCACAGGCTGCCCATGACGGGTTCGGCCCGGTATCCCATGATGGCGGTATGGCCATGCCGTCACCGCGCTCGATCTGGAGTCTGCTCGAGCCCATCCATGCCGTCACCTACTTCACCCCGCAGGCGCGGGCCGCGCACGAAGCCGTGGGGTTGCGTGGTTTCTGGCGCGGGTACGTCGCGATGCGGGCGGCGCCGCTCGGGCCCGCCGGGCTCGGCCCGGTGACGGCGGTCTTCTACAACTTCTCACCGTCGTTCCTCGCTCGGTCGCTGCCGGAGGTCTGGGACATCGTGTCGCCCGCGCAGGCCCTCGCCGTTCGGACCGAGGGCGCGACGGCCTCACTGCGCGCGTACCTGCCGGACCTGCTCGACGAGTCCCGGATCGACGGAGTACTCGGCACGCTGCGCGGGCTCGTCTCCCGTGCGGGGTGGGCGGGCCGGCCTCTCGGTGCGGCCAACGCGGCGCTGCCGTGGCCGGACAAGCCCGTCGAGGCACTGTGGCACGCGGCGACGGTGCTGCGGGAGCACCGCGGCGATGGTCACGTAGCCGTCCTGTCGGCTGAAGGCGTCGACGGCGTCGAGGCGCACGTGTTGCGAGACGCAGAGGAAGGCAACCGAGCGTCGATCATGGCCATCCGCGGCTGGACCGACGTGGAGTGGGATGACGGCGTCGCGCGCCTAGCCGCGCGCGGTCTGCTCGCGCCTGCCGGCGGGCTCACCGCCGAAGGTGCTGCCCTGCGTGCACACATCGAGCAGCGCACGGACGACCTCGCCGCCGCCCCGTACCGCGATGTCGACCCTGCCGAGTTGGTGGCGCTGGCCGACGTCCTCCGCCCTCTCGCCCGCGGCCTCGCCACCTCCGCCGTCCCCTATCCGAACCCCACCGGAGCCCCCGCCCCGTAGGTAGGGCAGGGACGTTGTGAAGGCCTAGTTGAGTGCGCTTTACGCTGTGAAGGTGGCCTTCACGACAGGTCACAGCCCGTTATGCGCCGACGCGGCGTTCGAAGACGAGGCCCTCGGCGGTGCGCAGGCCGACGGTGATCGCGCCGGCGAGGACGGCGTCCTCGCCCAGTTCGCCCTGGACGATCTTCGGCACCAGGGGAGTGAAGGCGTGCAGCGCGCGTTCCATGGGCTCGCGCAGCAGGTCGGCGTTGGCGCCCATGCCACCGCCGAGCACGATCAGCTCCGGGTCGACGACGGCAGCCACCGACGCGACGGTGTAGGCGAGCCTGTCAGCCTCCGCGTCCACGGCCCGTTGGGCCAGTTCGTCGCCGTCGCGTGCCAGCCGGAAGACCTGCCGCGCCGAACGAGCCGTGCCGAGCCCCAGTTCCCTCGCACCCCGGACGACGGACTGCGCCGCTGTCGCCTCTTCGAGGTGGCCGCGGGCGGGTGGCTCCAGCCCGGCCCGGTCCGCCGCCCTCAGCTGGCCGTAGGGCAGGTAGCCGATCTCGCCCGCCGCGCCCGTCGCGCCGCGGAAGACCTCGCCGTTGAGCATCAGGCCCATCCCGACCCCGGTGCCGATCGTGATGCAGGCAAACACGTCGACGCCCCGCGCGGCACCGCGCTCCCACTCGCCGACCGCGGTGAGGTTCGCGTCGTTCTCCACCACCACGTCCGGCCCGATCGCGGCCTCCAGCTCGTCGAGCAGGCCGGCCTTACCCCAGCCGGGCAGGTTGGGCGCGTGCCGGAAGCAGCGGCGGCTCGGATCGGCGACACCGGGGCTGCCGACGACGCGGACCAGGATGTCGTTCTGTTTCAGCCCCGCGGCCCGCACGGTCTCGGTCGCGAGCGCGCCGATCGCGGCGACCAGCGCGACACCCGACCTGGACGTATTGCGTTCGTCACGGTGCGCGACGATCGTGCCGCCGAGGTCGGCGATCGAGGTCCGCAGGTGTTCGCGGCCGATGTCGACCCCGAGGACGTACCCCGCCGTCGGGTCGGCCTCGTAGAGCACGGCCGAGCGTCCGGTACCGGTCGAGGTGTGCCCGGTGGCGCGGGCGAGCCCCACGCCTTCCAAGGCGAGCAGCGCCTGGCTCACCGTGGGCTTCGACAGTCCGGTGTCCTTGGCGATCTGGGGTCGGGTGGCCGGGCCGGAGCGCCGCAGCAGGTCCAGCACGGCCCGCTGGTTGATTTTGCGCATTCCGGCCGGCGTGCCGACCGGAGTTGTTTCGAGGCCGACCACCGGCGCCTGCTTCCTGTCGAATGAGTTGTCAGTCAGTCCAAGTTATCGGCGCCGGCTGAGCAAGGGTTAAGAACCTTTCCGATTCCGCCCGTTTCCGTAAGATCGTTCCCGAAATACCACCGTACGGAACGGGGTTGTGCTGTCCATGAACACAGTCGGCCGCGGACGAGTCCGCGTTTCACCAGGTGCCAAGCGAATCAGGGCGTACTTCGGCGGGAAGGTCATCGCCGACACCGTCCATCCCTTGCTGGTGTGGGAAGTCCCCTACTACCCCGCCTACTACATTCCGTCCGGCGACGTGCGCACGGAGTTCCTGTCCGCTACCGGTCGCACCCAGCACTCGCCGAGCAGGGGAGACGCCGTTCTGTCGAGCTTACGTGTCGACGAGCGGGAAGTCGTGGACGCCGCGCTGGAGTACGTCGATTCGCCCATCGACGAGCTTCGGGGCCATATCCGTCTCACCTGGGACGCCATGGACGCGTGGTTCGAAGAGGACGAAGAGGTGTTCACCCATCCGCGTGATCCTGGGGTGCGGGTCGACATCCTGCCGAGTTCGCGGCATGTCCGCGTCGAGATCGACGGCATGACCGTCGCCGATTCGGTGCGGCCGCGGCTGCTGTTCGAGACCGGGCTGCCCACGCGGTACTACCTGCCCAAGGTCGATGTCCGGCTCGACCTGCTCGAGCCGACCGCGACGATCACGCACTGCCCGTACAAGGGTTCGGCCGAGTACTGGTCGGTGCGGACCGGAAAAGACGTTCATACCGACATCGCCTGGAGCTACCGCACTCCGCTGCCGGAGAGCCAGAAGGCCGCCGGGCTGATCGCGTTCACAGACGAGAAAGTCGACGTATATGTGGACGATGTTCTGCAGGTGCGACCGAAGACGAAGTTCTCTTAAGCGTTTTTGATGCCCTTCAGTTCGCGCGAACGGGCGCGGGTGCCGCTCAACCGGGCCAGTGCGGCGGCACCCGCGAGCGGGCCCAACGCGAGCAGGGGTGCGGCGGCGCGCCAGCCGACGGCGTCGGCGAGCAGCGGCAGGGCCTGGATGGTCAGCACGCTGATGCCGAACCCGATCGCGGTCTGGACGGTCAGCGCCGTGCCGACGTAGGCCTGATCGGTCGCTTCGGTCAGCGCGGCCGAGAACTGGCCGGAGTCGGCGATCGCGGCAATGCCCCACACCAGCACGAGGCTGAACAGCACGGCAGGATGGGCCCCGAACGCCGCGACGGACAGGACGCAGCACGCCGCGCTGAGCAGCATCGCCGCCTTCGCGACCTCGATCCCGCCGACGCGGTCCGCCAGGGTTCCGCCGGCGAGGCAGCCGATGGCACCGCCGATCCCGATCACGGCGAATGCACCGAAGCTCACCGCGCGGGCGCTCACCGGCCCGGGTGACCAGGCCGCGTAGCTCGCGGTGAGGTAGGCGGGCAACCAGGTCCACAACGCGTAGAGCTCCCACATATGCCCGAAGTAGCCGAACACGATCAGTCGCTGACGTCGATCGCGGAACAGCCGGGTGACCTGTGCGGGTGCCCACGGCGGCGCGGGGCGTGCGTTCGGGCCGGGTTTGACGAACAGGAGCGAGATCAGTGAGCCGAGCAATGCCAGCGCCGCGGCCACGAGGAGGACATCGCGCCAGCGCGGCATGTCCAGTCCGTTGAGCAGTTGGGGTGCGGCCGAACCGAGCGCGAGCGCGCCGAGGAGCACGCCGAGCGCGGTGCCACGCCCGCGCGGGAACCACGAGACGACGACCTTCATCCCGGTCGGATACACCCCGGCCAGCGCGAACCCGGTGGTGAAGCGCAATGCCGCGGCGGCCCAAATCTCCTTGCCATAGAAGGGGAACGCAAGCGTCGCGCCGGCGGCGAGCGCCGCGCTGAGGGCGATCAGGAGCTGCGGGCGCAGCCGGTCGGCGAGGTTCGCCACCGCCGAGACCACCGCGCCCGCGGCGAACCCGACCTGCACCGTGGCGGTGAGCAGGATGCCGGCCTCGCGGGACAGCGCCCATTCCGCGCGCAGCGCCGGAACCACGCTGGAGGCGGAGAACCACAGTCCCATCACGAGGATTTGCACGAGCGCGACAAGCCCGAGCTGGACACGGCGTGACGCGGGTGGGGGCAACGTGGTTCCTCGAAGCTCGCCGACCGGCCCGTTCGCCGTCGAATCCCTTTCATATCGCCGTCCAGCCGGCCGCGGGTCAAGGCTCCGGCGTGCTTGATCAATCTATCGAGTGATGAACCACGAGGTTGACACCGATTGCTCTCGTGTCTAGATTGGGTACACATCACGATGGTTTGTAAGCTGGTCGGGACCGCAAGGAGGCGTGTCATGACGGCATCGACGTCGAGGGGTCAGGAGGCCGAAGAGGTCACCTGGCGCGATGGCAAGCGGTATGCGTGGCTGCTCGGCCTGATCATCCCGACGGCCCCGTTCATCGCCTGGGGCCTGGTTTCGGCCACCGGGCTCGGGCTGTTCTGGTGGGCCGGGCCGATCCTCGTCTTCCTGCTCATCCCGCTCATCGACGTCGTGGTGGGCACCGACGCCGAGAACCCGCCGGACGACCTGATCGACTGGCTCGAGCGGGACCGCTACTACCGCTGGGTCACCTATCTCTACCTGCCGATCCAGTACGTGTCGCTGGCCGTCGCGTGCTGGCTCTGGACGACACATCCGATGTCGGTGGCAGACAAGATCGGCCTGGCGGTCACGGTTGGCATCGTCGCCGGGATCGGCATCAACACCGCGCACGAACTGGGGCACAAGAAGGACGAACTCGAGCGCTGGCTGTCGAAGATCGCGCTGGCGCAGTCCGCATACGGCCACTTCTTCATCGAACACAACCGGGGTCACCACGTCCGCGTCGCGACCCCGGAAGACCCGGCGAGCTCCCGGTTCGGCGAGACGTTCTGGGGTTTCCTCCCGCGTTCGGTGTCCGGCAGCCTCAAATCGGGATGGAGCCTGGAAAAGGCGCGGCTCGCGAGGTCGAACAAGGGGCCGTGGAGCCTGCGCAACGACGTCGTCAACGCCTGGGCGATGACGCTCGTGTTGTTCGCGGCGCTCGTCGCGGTGTTCGGCGTGAGTGTGCTGCCGTACCTGGTCGTCCAGGCGGTGTTCGGGTTTTCGTTGCTGGAAGCCGTGAACTACCTCGAGCACTACGGCCTCCGGCGGCAAAAGGAACCTTCCGGTCGTTACGAGCGCCCGGCGCCGCGGCACAGCTGGAACAGCAACAACGTGTGCACCAACGTCTTCCTGTACCACCTCCAGCGCCACAGCGACCACCACGCGAACCCGACGAGGCGGTACCAGGCGCTGCGGCATTTCGAACAGGCGCCGCAGCTGCCCGCGGGGTACGCGTCGATGATCGTGTGCGCGTACTTCCCGCCGGTATGGCGCAAGGTGATGGACAAGCGCGTACTCGCCCACTACGGCGGCGACGTCACGCTCGCGAACGTCAACCCCCGCAACCGCGGCCGGATCCTGGCCAGGTATGGACAGGCGGCATGAGCCGGTTCCGGTGCCCGGTCTGCTCGTACGTCTACGACGAGGCTCAGGGCGCGCCACGTGAAGGATTCCCGGCCGGCACGGGCTGGGCCGACGTGCCCGACGACTGGTGCTGCCCGGACTGCGGGGTCAGGGAGAAGATCGATTTCGAGGAGGTCGGGTCATGAAGGTCTACCGCTGCGAGGTCTGCGGGTTCGAGTACGACGAGGCGCTGGGCTGGCCGGACGAGGACATCGCTCCGGGCACCCCGTGGGACGACATCCCGGACGACTGGTCCTGCCCCGACTGCGGCGCCGCGAAGGCGGACTTCGTCATGGTCGAGGTGGAACGGGCTTGAGCGCGGTTTTGACACTGCGGACGGGCGCTGACAACGTGACGGACATGGCCGTCACCAAAACCCGGGTCCCGTTCGCCGAAGCGGCGCGGACGCTGCTGCGGGACACTCTGCTCGACGCGGCGAGCGACCTGCTGCGCGAGCACGCCTGGGCCGAGCTGAAGATGGCCGACATCGCCAGGACCGCCGGGGTCAGCAGGCAGACGCTGTACAAGGAGTTCGGCTCCCGCCAGGCGTTCGCGCAGGCCTACATCGTGCGCGAGGCCGGGGTGTTCCTCACCGCCGTCGAGAGTGCGGTCGCCCAGCACCTCGACGACCCGCGTCAGGCGGTGAGCGCGGCCATCTCCGTCTTCCTGACCGCGGCTGCCGAGGAGCCGCTGATCAAGGCGATCGTCGCCGGTGACGACGCCGACGGGCTGCTCTCGCTCGTCACCAACCACGCCGGCCCGGTGCTGAGCGGCGCGAGCGAGCGGCTGGCGGCCTTCCTGATCGCCCACTGGCCGGACGCCCCGGCCGCGAAGCTCGAACTGGTCGCCAAGTACATGGTCCGGCTGGCGGTCAGCTTCGCCGCGTCGCCGGAGGGGACGCCCGCCGAGACCGCGGCCGCGATGGCGGACGTGCTCGGGCCTTTCCTCGACGAGGTCGTCGGACCACGCTAACGTCACCCCACGGAGGTGTCGCATGCGCTTGGCTCGCCGGGTCCGCAGTGTGGTGTCAGTAGGTCTGGGTTTGTTACTGCTGGGGGCGCTCCTCGCGCCCGCGGCTTCGGCGGCGGCGACGTCTCCACCGGACGACCAGCCGTTGCCCGGTTACACGATCAGCAATCCGCCGTTGCCTCCGGCGACAGTCGGCGGTCAACTCGCGAAGGTGACCCAGGGCGTGCACAGCCACGCCGCGTACACCATCGAAGTTCCGCCGCACTGGAACGGCAGCCTCGCGCTGTGGGCGCACGGGTATCGCGGTCAGGGCACCGTGCTCACCGTCGACGCGCCGTCGTACGGCCTGCGCCAGCAAATGCTCGACCAGGGCTACGCGTGGGCGGCGTCGTCGTACTACGACAACGGCTACGACGTGCGGTCCGGTGTGACGACGACGCGTGATCTCGCGACGTTGTTCGGCAAGCTCGCCGGGAAGCCCAAGCAGGTCTTCCTCGCCGGGGTGTCGATGGGCGGGCACGTCATCGGCCGCTCGCTCGAGCAGTACCCCGGGTTCTACGCCGGCGCGCTGCCGATGTGCGGGGTGCTCGGCGACCAGACGCTGTTCGACGGCTACTACGACTACAACCTCGCCGCGCAGGACCTCGCGGGCGTGCCGGCGTTCCCGATTCCCGCCGACTACGCGACGAACGCGGCGCCGAAGATCGAAGCCGCGCTCGGACTGACGGCGTTGAAGCCGGGCGGTCCGGACACGACGAACGAGCGTGGAGCGCAGCTGCGGGCGATCACGGTCAACCGCACGGGCGGCGTGCGGCCGGGCGCGGACAACGCGTTCGCGTACTGGAAGGACTTCCTGTTCAGCATCGCCGTGCCGTCGGGCGGGACGACGTTGGCGCAGAACCCGGGCCAGGTCGCGACGAACTTGTTCACCCGGTACCAGCCCAACACCCCGGTCAACGTCAACGCCACTGTGCGCCGGGTCCCGCCGGCCAACCTCGCGGCCCGGCTCTCGCCCGCGTTGACGCAGATCCCGCACATCTACGGGCTGCCGCGCGTGCCGGTGCTGACGCTGCACGGCCTCGGGGACATGTTCGTCCCGTTCTCGATGGAACAGGCGTACCGCGCCGACGTCGACCGCACCGGCCAGGGTGGCCTGGTGGTGCAACGGGCGATCCGGTCGGTGAACCACTGTGAGTTCGACGCGACCGAGGCCGGATCAGCCTGGAACGACCTCGTTCGCTGGGTCGACACCGGGCACCGCCCCGCCGGCGACGTCGTCGACAACCCGAAGACCGTCGCGTCCCCGACGTTCGGCTGCCGCTTCACCGACCCGGCAGCCCACGCCACCGGCACCCGGCCGCTCTTCCCTGCCTGCCCGTAGGGGGAGCTCGGGAGCCCTCAGGGCCACCCTTGTGGCGTTCAACGCCACAAGGGTGGCCCTGAGGGAGCTTTGCCGGGAGGACCTCAGGAGTCGGTGGACTTCTTCCAGAGGTTGATGTCCGCGTCGGTGGCGTACTTGTCGATCTCGGCGAGCTCATCGGCGGTGAACTCGAGGTTGTCCAGGGCGCCGACGTTGTCCTCGAGCTGTTTGACGCTGCTCGCGCCGATGAGGACCGAGGTCATCCGCGGGTCGCGGAGGCCCCAGGCCAGTGCGAGCTGGGCGAGGCTCTGACCGCGGCGTCCGGCGATCTCGTTGAGCGCGCGCACCTTGCTCAGCGCTTGCTCGTTCAGGGTGTCCGGGTTGAGCGACTTGCCCTGCGCGGCGCGCGAGTCCGACGGGATGCCGTCGAGGTAGCGGTCGGTCAGCATGCCCTGCGCGAGCGGGGAGAACGCGATGCAGCCGGAGCCGGTCTCCTCGAGGGTGTCGAGCAGGTGGTCGTCCTCGGTCCAGCGGTTTAGCATCGAGTACGACGGCTGGTGGATCAGCAGCGGCGTGCCGAGTTCGCGCAGCAGCCGCGCCGCCTCGCGGGTCTTCTCGGAGGAGTACGACGAGATCCCGACGTAGAGCGCCTTACCCGAGGTGACGGCGGTGTGCAGCGCGCCGACCGTCTCCTCCAGCGGGGTCTCCGGGTCGAAGCGGTGCGAGTAGAAGATGTCGACGTAGTCGAGGCCCAGCCGGCCGAGGGACTGGTCGAGCGACGCCAGCACGTACTTCCGGGATCCCCACTCACCGTACGGGCCCGGCCACATGTCGTAACCGGCTTTGGACGAGATGATCAGCTCGTCGCGGTACGGGCGGAAGTCGTCGGCGAGCATGCGGCCGAAGTTCGTCTCGGCCGAGCCGTACGGCGGGCCGTAGTTGTTCGCCAGGTCGAAGTGCGTGATGCCGAGGTCGAACGCCCGGCGCGCGATGGCCCGCTGGGTGTCGTACGGGCGGTCGTGGCCGAAGTTGTGCCACAGACCCAGCGAGATCGCCGGCAGTTTCAGGCCGCTTCGCCCGCAGCGCCGGTAGGGGAACGAGTCATATCGGCTGCTAGCCGCAACGTAGGTCACGACCGCCAATCTAACCCTGCCCGCGCTAGTGCGGCACGTCGATGCCGTAGTCGTGGATCTTGCGGTAGATCGTCGCCCGTGACATGCCGAGCGCCTTCGCCGCCTGCGCCTTGTTGCCCTCTGCGTCGAGCAGGCTCCGCACGATCGCATCCCGTTCCATCGACTCGAGCGGGCTCAGGATGCGGCGGTTCACCGTGCGGCATTCGGGTGGCAGGTCCTCGGGCTCGATCGTGCCCGCCCGCCGGCGCCGCTCGACTTTCCGCAGCACCTGCTTGAGCTGGCTGACGTTGCCGGGCCACTTGTTCCGCAGCAGCAGCTGGACCGCGGCGGGCGAACACACCAGCCGGGTGTCCTGGCCCAGCTTCAGCAGCAGGAACGGGACGAGCTCGCGGATGTCCTCGATGTGGTGCCGCAGCGGCGGAACCGGGACGGACCGGGGGAAGCACTCGAGGACGTCGTCTGCCGCGTGGTCCTGGCCCTCGGCCATCGTGGCGACCAGCCAGGGGCCGTCCTGCTTGTCCTCTCGGCGCAAGGCCGCCGCGTCAAGCTTCGCCACGAGCCTGTCGGCGTGCTCGGGAGGCATCTGGTCTAGATGGGAAAGCACGACGGTGCCCGAGTCTCGGTCGAGCGCTTCGGCGAGCGGCTTGAACAGCTCGTCCGGTGTCGACAGCTGCGCGAAGTCGAGAACGGTGAACGGGGCCGTGGGGTTCTGCCGATCGTGGACGGCTTTGGCGATCGACAGCTTGCCGGTCCCGCGTTCGCCTTCGAGCACGGTCCACTCGCCGTTTTGGCGGTGGTGGCGCGTGTCGTTGCAGGCACGCAGCCACAGGGCGCCCGAGCCGACGATCCCGGGCAGCAGCGGCGCCTGGATGGGGACGGCGGCCGCGGCGGGGAACTCGGCTTCCCGGGTGAGGCGGACGCGCACGATGCCACCGGCCGGGCCCGCTTCGCTCGACACCGGCGTGCACGACAGCCGCGCGGTCGCGCCGCTCGGCAGGTCCATACTGAGCGTGACCTGCCGCCGTGCGGTCAGCACCTCGGCGCCGCGCGCCAGCAGCGCGGCCTGGTCGCCGGGGGCGAGGACACGCCGCGCGTGCTCGTTCAGCATCACCAGGCTGTTGTTGACGGCGAAGACGATGCCTTGGCCGCGGCGGCACGCGCGGAGGTACTCGGTGAACAGGCTGAGCTCGCGGATACCCACTTGCGTGGTGAGTTCGTGCTGGATGTCTTGCACGGTCGCCTTCGCCAGGGTCAGCAGGAGTGGGCCGGCGTCTTTCCGCCAGCAGGTCAGGTCGAGCAGGCCGACCACCTGGCCGGAGATCGGGTGGCGGATCGGGACTCCGGCACAGCCGAGCATGTCGAGGTTCTCGGCGTAGTGCTCGTGCCCGAACACCGCCGTCGGCTGCCGGCCTTCCAGCGCGGTGCCGATGCCGTTCGTGCCGACGAACTCCTCGGCGTAGCTGAACCCGCGTGCCAGCTGGACGCGGTCGAGGTGGCGTTCGAGTGACGGGTCGTCGGTCCGGCGGTCGAGGACGAGCCCGCGGTCGTCGGTGAGGATGACACTGACGGCCGAGCCGTTCAGCTGCTCCTGAAGCCGGGCGAGCACCGGGCCCGCGCTCTGCGTCAGCGGGGTCTCGAGGTTGGGGTCCTTGACGTATGGCGATTCGACGTGGTCGGCGGCGACGTTCCACGTCCTCGACCGCCACCAGGAGGCCAGGATCGTCGACCGTACAGCGCGTTCATCGACCGATTCCGCGCTGAGGAAACGTTCTCGTGCCTCCGCGAGCAGGCCAAGAGAGCTGCCTTGGCCGTACGAATCCGCCAACGATCCACCTCCGACCTGAGTCCCGGATCTGCCGTGGGGAGTGCAGCGTCGAGGCGCGGCACAGCCCTGTGTCGCTGACCAGAGTACGCGGAGCGCAAGTCCGGCATCGTCTCACAATGAGACCGCGCGCCCATCGGCTCTGGGGTGTGATTCGAGTTACCAGGACGGCACCGCGAATGCTTCATCCCGGACCTGCGCACGAACCCCATCCACGGAGGTATGGCGTGAGCCGACAGAGTCTGAGCAAAGCACATAAAAAGATCACCGAACTGTCGTGGGATCCCACGTTCGCCACTCCCGCGAAGCGTTTCGGCACCGACTACAAGTTCGACAAGGCCCCGAAGAAAGATCCACTGAAGCAGATCCTTCGCTCCTACTTCCCGATGGAGGAGGAAAAGGACAACCGGGTCTTCGGCGCGATGGACGGTGCCATCCGCGGGAACATGTTCCGCCAGGTGCAGGAGCGGTGGATGGAGTGGCAGAAGCTGTTCCTGTCGATCATCCCGTTCCCGGAGATCTCGGCGGCGCGGGCGATGCCGCTGGCCATCGACGCGGTCCCGAACCCCGAGGTGCACAACGGCCTCGCGGTGCAGATGATCGACGAGGTCCGGCATTCCACGATCCAGATGAACCTCAAGCGCCTCTACATGAACCACTACATCGACCCGGCCGGGTTCGACATCACCGAGAAGGCGTTCTCCAACAGCTACTGCGGCACCATCGGCCGCCAGTTCGGTGAAGGGTTCATCACCGGCGACGCGATCACCGCCGCCAACATCTATCTGACGGTCGTGGCCGAGACGGCGTTCACCAACACGCTGTTCGTCGCCATGCCGTCGGAAGCCGCCGCCAACGGCGACTACCTGCTGCCGACGGTGTTCCACTCGGTGCAGTCGGACGAGTCGCGCCACATCAGCAATGGTTACTCCATTCTGCTGATGGCGCTCGCCGACGAGGACAACCGCCAGCTGCTCGAGCGCGACCTGCGTTACGCCTGGTGGAACAACCACTGCGTGGTCGACGCCGCGATCGGGACCTTCATCGAGTACGGCACGAAGGACCGCCGCAAGGACCGCGACAGCTACGCCGAGATGTGGCGCCGGTGGATCTACGACGACTACTACCGCTCGTACCTGATCCCGCTGGAGAAGTACGGCTTGAAGATCCCGCACGACCTCGTCGAAGAGGCGTGGGACCGGATCATCAACAAGTTCTACGTCCACCGCGTCGCGCAGTTCTTCGCGACGGGCTGGCCGGTGAACTACTGGCGCATCGACCCGATGACGGACAAGGACTTCGAGTGGTTCGAAGCCAAGTACCCGGGTTGGTACAGCCAGTTCGGCAAGTGGTGGGAGGCGTACAGCCGCCTGCGCTACCCGGGCAAGAACAAGCCGATCGCCTTCGAGGACGTCGGCTACGAGTACCCGCACCGCTGCTGGTCGTGCATGGTCCCCTGCCTGATCCGCGAGGACATGGTGGTGGACAAGGTCGACGACACCTGGCGCACCTACTGCTCGGAAACCTGCGCCTGGACCGACAAGACCGCGTTCCGCCCGACCTACGAGGGTCGCGAGACCCCCAACATGGGCCGGCTCACCGGAAAGCGGGAGTGGGAGACGCTGTACGACGGCGGCGACCTGGCCGACATCATCACCGACCTCGGTTACGTCCGTGATGACGGCAAGACGCTGATCCCGCAGCCGCACCTCGACCTCGACGACCCGAAGAAGCTGTGGACCCTCGACGACGTCCGTGGCATTCCCTTCGGCAGCCCGAACATCGCGCTCAACAAGATGTCGGACGCCGAGCGCGAGGCCCACGTGGCCGCGTACCGGGCCAACCCGAACGTCACGGTGAGCTGATGAGCATCCCCGCGGCGGCCCGCAACCCGGGCCGCCGCGGGTGACCCATCCCCTTTTTCGCGGCAAGGAGTGGCGTACATGGGCGAGACCCACAGGATCCGGTTCGAACCGGTCGGCATCGACATCGAGGCGGACGAGGACGAAACGATCCTCGACGCGGCGTTCCGGCAGGGCGTCATGCTGATGCACGGATGCAAGGAAGGGCAGTGCTCGGCGTGTAAGTCCTTCCTGCTGGAGGGCGACCTCCAGATGGACCGGTACTCCACCTTCGCGTTGGCCGACTACGAGAGCGAAGAAGGTTACGTCCTGCTCTGCCGGGGACACGCCTACAGCGATCTCGAAATCGAACTGGTCAACTACGACGAGGACATGATCCGCTCGGGTCTGCCGGTCGTCAGCGCGGCTACCGAGGTCGAGTCGATCACCCCGCTGACGCACGACATCTCGTTGCTGCGGCTGAAGATCACCGAGGACGCGGGGCTGCGGTTCCACCCCGGGCAGTACGTGGACATCGCGATCCCCGGCACCGAGGAGCACCGCTCGTTCTCGATGGCCAACATCACCGTGGCCGACGGGGTCCTCGAGTTCATCATCAAGCGGTATCCCGGCGGCAAGTTCTCGGGCCTGCTCGAAGGGACGCTGCAGCCCGGCGACCCGCTCAAGGTGACTGGCCCGTACGGGACGTTCACCCTGCGGGTCAGCTCGGACCGCCGGCTGGTCTTCGTCGGGGGTGGCGCCGGGATGTCCCCCATCCTGTCGCTGCTCGGGCAGATGGCCGAAAGCGGGAACGAACGGGAAGCCGTCTACTACTACGGAGCGCGCACGGAAGCCGATCTCTTCCACGCCGAGGAAATGGCGCAGCTCGCCGAACGACTCCCGAAGTTCCGGTTCGTGCCGTGCCTTTCCGAGTCCTGGCCGGATGGCTGGCCAGGCGATGGCGTCGAAGGCGAAACCGGGCTGGTCACTCAGGTTCTCGAGCGCTGCGAAGAGAACCTGACCGACTGCGACGTCTATCTGTGCGGCCCGCCGCCCATGATCGACGCCGCGTTGCCGCTGCTGGAAGCCCTGGGCGTGCCCAAGGAGCAGATCTTCTACGACAAGTTCACGATCACCGCCGCCGCCGAAGCCTGACAGCGCGGCAGTTCTCCACCAACGTTCACACACAGAGAGGTGTGCTCATGGTCAGCGCGGAAAAAGTCCAACCGCAGAGCTTCCCGAAGCCGGAATTCACCGGTGCCGAAGCGGGCCTGCTCGACTTCCCGAGCTCGAAGAGCCGCAGTTACAACTATTTCAAGCCGAAGAAGCTGCGCGCGACGATGTACGAAGACGTCACGATGGACGTCCAGCCGGACCCTGAGCGGCACCTCAGCCAGGGCTGGCTCTACGGGTTCGCGAACAGCCCCGGTGGCTACCCGCCGGAGTGGACCGCGGTCAAGTCCACGGACTGGCACCTGTTCCTCGACCCCAACGAGGAATGGGAACAGACGATCTACCGCAACAACGCCAACACGGTGCGGCAGATCGAGCGGACCCTGAGCAACGCGAAGGCCGCCGGCGCCTACAAGCACTGGACGCCGAGCTGGACCAAGTTCGTGGAGAACCACGTCGGCGCGTGGATGCACGCCGAGCACGGTCTCGGGATGCACGTGTTCATGTCCGAGCAGCGGTCCGCCCCGACGAACATGATCAACAATGCGATCGCCGTCAACTGCGTGCACAAGCTGCGGTTCGCCCAGGACCTGGCGCTGTACAACCTGGACCTGTCGGAGTCGGAGATCGAGTTCGACGGCTCGGCGCACAAGGCGTCGTGGCAGTCCGCGCCGGTGTGGCAGGGCGTCCGCGAGAACGTGGAGCGGCTCACCGCCATCGGTGACTGGGCCGAATCCCTGTTCGCCGCCAACGTCGTGTTCGAGTCGCTGGTCGGGTCGCTGTTCCGCAGCCATCTGGTGATGCAGATCGCCGCCCGCAACGGTGACTACGTCACCCCGACCGTGGTGGGCGCCGGCGAGCACGACTACGACCGGGATCGCCGCTACAGCAAGGTGTTGTTCGCCATGCTGACCGCCGACGAGCAGCACGGTGAGGCCAACAAGGAGACCATGCAGGGCTGGATGGACACCTGGGTCCCGATCAGCGTGCAAGCCGCGCGCGAGCTGCAGCCCATCTGGTCTCAGCCGCACGAAAAGGTCGTCACCTTCGCGGAGTCCTGGGAAGCGGCGCTGACCGGATTCCGGACTCTGCTGTCCGATCTCAACCTCTCCGAGCCGAAGGGACTGGACCTGTGACCGCGAGCAGGCAGTACGAGGTCAACCGCACTTCCTCGAACATGTGCGGCGTGACGCTGATGAACAACCAGAACGGGTACGTGGTCGCGGAGGTCATGCGCGGCAAGGAAGGCGTCGAAGTCGCCGAGTACCCCTCGATGATCCGGGTGGACGGCAAGAACAAGGTCGTCTTCAACTGGGACGAGATCTCCGAGGCCATCGGCTTCGAGTTCGCCCAGCCCGACTTCGAAGAGATCATGTCGACCCACTACGGCCGCATGGTTCATCTCGACGACGAGACAGTCCTCTTCGCCAACCCGGAGGACGCCGCGGAGTACATCGACTTCGACCTCAAGGTCATCGACTAGTCGGTAGCGGTATCCGAACTGATGTGCCCGGGGCCGCGGTGCCCGTTCCCGCGGCCCCACCCCTAAACCCGCGACGTAGAACAGAGGTAGGAATATGTACACGAAGGACGGCGAGAACTACTTTGTCGTGGACAGCCACGTGCACTTCTGGGACGGTAGCCCGGCCAACCAGCTGAACCGGTACGGCAAGGGCTTCATTGAGTGCTTCTACGACTACCACCGCAACCTGAGCCCGTCGGAATGGGTCTGGACGCTGGAGAAGTTCGGCAAGTACTCCGAAGAGACGATGCTCCACGACCTGTTCGAAACGGGCTACGTCGACAAGGCGATCTTCCAGCCCACCTATCTCTCCGACTTCTACGTCAACGGGTTCAACACCACCGAGGACGACGGCGCCGTCGCCGAACGCAACCCCGGCAAGTTCATCGTCAACGGCGCTTTCGACCCGCGTGACGGCGAAGCCGGCCTCGACGACTTGGCGAAGCTCGCCCAACGGTGGAACCTCAAGGGCGTCAAGCTCTACACCGCCGAATGGAAGGGTGACTCCAAGGGCTGGAAGCTGTCCGACCCCTGGGCGTACCGCTACCTGGAGAAGTGCCAGGAGCTCGGCATCAAGAACGTCCATGTCCACAAGGGACCGACGATCTACCCGCTGAACCGCGACGCCTTCGACGTCGCCGATGTCGACGAGGCCGCCAGTGCGTTCCCGGACCTCAACTTCATCGTCGAGCACGTCGGCCTGCCGCGGCTGGAGGACTTCTGCTGGATCGCCACGCAGGAGCCGAACGTCTACGGCGGGCTCGCCGTCGCGATGCCGTTCATCCACACCCGGCCGCGGTACTTCGCGCAGATCATCGGGGAACTCCTGTACTGGCTGGACGAAAACCGCATCACCTTCGCCAGCGACTACGCGATCTGGAGCCCGAAGTGGCTCGTCGAGGCCTTTGTGGACTTCCAGATTCCCGAGGACATGCAGTCCGAGTACGGTGTGCTGACCCCGGACATCAAGCGGAAGATCCTCGGTCTCAACGCCGCGGCGCTCTACGACATCGAAGTGCCCGCCGAGGCGCAGGCGTCCAGCGCGCCCGTGGACAGCGGCGAGGCGGTGGGTTCGGCCCCGAAGGTACCGGCATGACTACCACCCAGGAATCCTTGACCGCTCAGACGAATGAAGAACTTGCGGTCCGGGCGTGGGCGGCGCTGGGTACGGTCGTCGATCCCGAACTCGGTGAGCCGATCACCGATCTCGGTTTCGTCACCGCGCTCAGTGTGGTCCCGCCCGGGGGCGGCGGACAGGAAGTTCATGTCCTGCTTCGGTTGCCGACCTATTTCTGCGCGCCCAACTTCGCCTACCTCATGGTCGCCGACGCGCATGACGCGATCCTCGGCCTGGACGATGTCGACAGCGTGAAGGTCGAGCTCCAGGATCATTTCGCCTCGGCGGAGATCAACGCCGGGGTGGCCGCCAGCAACGGGTTCACGGACGCCTTTCCGGGCGAAGCGACGTCGGAGCTGAACGAGCTCCGGCTGACGTTCCAGCGCAAAACTCACTTGGCCTGCCTGGAACGCACCTGTCGCCGTTTGATCGCGGCAGGTTGGCAGATCGACGCGCTCGCGGACACGAAGCTCGCCGACGTGCCGCCGTCGCACGAGTTCGACAGCCTGATGCGCCGACGTGCCGAACTCGGGTTGCCGACCGGTCCGGAGTCGCCGCTGTTCGTCGAGGAAGACGGTGTCGGGGTCTCGGCCGAACAGCTGCCGGCGCGACTGCGGTTCGCCAAGGCGGTCCGGGTCAGCATCGACGGCAACGCCGGGCTTTGCCGTGGGCTGCTGAAGACCCGCTATGACCGGATGGCGAAGGAAGGTCAGTCATGAAGGCGGTCCAGCTCGGCAAGTACAACTCCGAACCCGCTCTGGTCGACGTCGCCGAACCGCAGGTCACCTCACCGCTGGACGTGGTCGTGCGCGTCGGCGGCGCGGGCGTCTGCCGGACGGACCTGCACATCATCGAAGGGCAGTGGGAGCAGAAGTCCGGCGTCACGCTGCCTTACACGATCGGCCACGAGAACGCGGGCTGGGTGCACGAGGTCGGGAGCGCGGTGACCGGGATCGCCGTCGGCGATCCGGTGATCCTGCATCCGCTCGCCACCTGCGGTCTCTGCCGTGCCTGCCGGGCAGGCGACGACGTGCACTGCGTCAACTCGGCGTTCCCCGGCATCGACAGCGATGGTGGTTATGCCGAGCTGATCAAGACCAACGCCCGTGCGGTGGTCAAGCTCGACCCGTCGCTGCAACCGGTCGACGTCGCCGCGCTCGCCGACGCGGGATTGACGGCGTACCACGCCGTGCGCAAGGCCGCGGCGGCGTTGCGGCCAGGCGATAAGGCGGTGGTGATCGGGGCCGGCGGGCTCGGACACATCGGCGTGCAGGTGTTCAAGGCGCTCAGTTCGGCTGAGATGATCGTCGTCGACCGGTCGCCCGAAGCACTGAAACTGGCCGGTGAACTCGGCGCGGAGCACCTGATCGTCGCCGACGGCAGCCAGGTCGACGCGGTCATGGACCTCACCGGCGGCAACGGCGCCGAAGCCGTCATCGACTTCGTCGGCGAGGGCGGGGCGATCGAGGACGGCGTCGCGATGTTGCGGCGCGCGGGCAACTACTACGTCATCGGCTACGGCGGTTCGCTGAACGTGCCCACGATCGACATCATTTCTACCGAGATCAACTTCATCGGCAACCTGGTCGGGTCCTACAACGACCTCGCCGAGCTCATGGTCCTGGCCGCGCAGGGCAAGGTTTCGTTGCACACCAGCACTTATTCGCTCACCGACTTCGCGCGCGCGCTCTCCGATCTCGATGCGGGCAACGTGCGAGGACGGGCGATTCTCGTTCCCTAGCTACAAAAAATCCGCGACTGTGTGAAGAGGTATTTCTGATGGCCAAGGATCTGCGGTTCAACGTCGAGGCGCGTCAACTGCTGGAGGCGGGCGTCAACGCGCTCGCCGACGCGGTGAAGGTGACCTTGGGCCCCAAGGGGCGCAACGCGGTGATCGAAAAGCTGACCGGCGCACCGACCATCACCAACGACGGTGTCACGATCGCCAGGGAGATCCAGCTGCGCAACCCGTTCGCCAACATGGGCGCCCAGCTGGTCAAGGAAGTCGCCATGAAGACCAACGGCGTGGCCGGTGACGGTACGACCACGGCCACCGTCCTGGCGCAGGCACTCGTCCGGGAAGGGCTGCGGGCGGTCGACGCGGGCGCCAACCCGATGCAGCTGAAGACGGGCATCCAGCAGGCTGTGGTCGCGGTGGTCGCCGCGCTGACCGAGCGGTCCCGGGAGATCAGCGGGCAGGAGGATCTTGCCCACGTGGCGATGCTTTCGGCGAGCAACGACGCCGAGATCGGCAACGTCATCGCCGAGGCCATGGGCCGGGTCGGGGAGAGCGGCGTGGTCACCGTCGAGGAGTCGCCGGCGTTCGGCCTCGATGTCAGCTTCGTGGACGGCGTCGAGTTCGACAACGGCTACATCTCGCCGTACATGGCGAAGGACAAGGAGCGGATGGAGACGGTCTTCGAGAACCCGTACATCCTGCTGACCAACGAAAAGATCTCGCGGGTCCAGCTGCTCATGCCGGTACTCGAGCAGGTCCAGCGGACCGGCAACCCGCTGGTGATCCTCGCCGAGAACGTCGACGGGCCCGCGCTGGGCATGCTGGTGACGAACACCGTGCACAACACGTTCTCTTCGGTGGCTGTGCGGGCTCCCGGCTTCGGGCACCGCCGCGTCGCCGAGCTCGAGGACCTCGGGGTGTTCACCGCCGGCGAGGTCATCACCTCCGATTCCGGGCGCACGCTCGACTCCGTGCGGCTCGAGCACCTCGGCCGCTGCCGCCGCATCACGATCACCGAGAGCAGCACCACGCTCGTCGGTGGCGCGGGGTCCGATCAGGCCGTCTTCGCGCGGATCGAGCAGATCAAGCGGGAGCTGGAGCGGGCCGAGAACGAGCACGACCAGGACAGCCTGCAGGCCAGGATCGCGCGGTTGTCGGGCAGCGTCGCCGTGATCCACGTCGGCGCGGCGACCGGCGTCGAACTCAAGGAGAAGCAGCACCGCGTCGAGGACTCGCTGTCCGCGACCCGGGCCGCGATCGAGGACGGCGTGGTCGCCGGCGGTGGCACCGCGCTCGTCCAGGCGGAGCAGGCCGCGCGTGACCTCGAGCTGACCGGGGACGCCGCGATCGGCCGCGACATCGTGTGCCGCTCGCTCGCCGAGCCGCTCCGGTGGATCGCGATCAACGCCGGTTACGACGGCCAGGAGGTCCTCGACCACGTCACTTCGATGGCCGTGGGGGAGGGCTTCAACGCCCTGACCGGCGAATACGGCGACATGTTCGACTTCGGGGTCATCGACCCGCTGAAGGTGACCAGGTCGGCGCTGCAGAGCGCGGCGTCGATCGCGGCGCTGCTGCTCACCACCGAGACGCTCGTTGTCGAAGAGGTGCTCGGCAACCCCGGCGCGATCATGGCCCCGGGCTTCGGCGACCTGGCCGAGGGCATGGTCCGCCCGTCGAACATCTACTGAGCGCCTGGTCACCTCGGGTCGTGAGTGTTCCCGCCGGTTCTCAGAGGCCGGAACACTCACGAGTCCGAGCAGTGGGGGCACAGCTCGATCGCGGGTGAATCGGCACCACGCGGTGGGGTCGTCCGTGGGCTCCGGGTGAGTCGCGGCGCCCGGTCCCACGGCCGAAACACCGGCTCGGAGGACCTTTCGTCCCGTGCATCGTCGAAAAGGTCCCCCGAGCCGTTTCTCTCACTCACGGAGTCAGTCCGGAAACGCCACTAAGATGGTCGGCATGGGTGCGCACGTGAGCGGGACCGGGTTCTTCGCGTCGGTGGACGAGGTGTCCGAGCGGCTGGCCGACGTCGGCTACCTGGCGTCGACAGCGGTGGCGACGACCGTGTTCCTCGCCGACCGCCTCGGCAAGCCGCTGCTGGTCGAAGGCCCGGCCGGGGTCGGCAAGACCGAACTGGCCAAGGCCGTCGCCGCCGCGACCGGCTCTGGGCTCGTCCGGCTGCAGTGCTATGAGGGCGTCGACGAGTCGCGGGCCCTGTACGAGTGGAACCACGCCAAGCAGCTGCTGCGCATCACCGCCGGCCGCGACGAGAGCTGGGACGAGGCGCGGAACGACATCTTCAGCGAGGAGTTCCTGCTCCCGCGTCCGTTGCTGACCGCGATCCGGCGCACCGAGCCGACCGTCCTGCTCATCGACGAGACCGACAAGGCCGACGTCGAGGTCGAAGGCCTGCTGCTGGAGGTCCTCGGCGACTTCCAGGTCACCGTGCCCGAGCTGGGCACCATCGTCGCGACCCGGCAGCCGTTCGTCGTGCTGACCTCCAACGCCACCCGCGAGCTGTCCGAAGCGCTGCGGCGCCGATGCCTGTTCCTGCACATCGACTTCCCCGATCCCGAGCTGGAACGTGCGATCGTCCGGCTCAAGGTCGACGGGATCGACGACGTCCTGGCCGACTCCGTGGTCCGCGTGATCACCGCGCTGCGCGCGATGGAGCTGCGCAAGGTGCCGTCGGTGGCCGAGACCATCGACTGGGCCCGCACGCTGCTGGCGCTCGGGGCGGACACCCTCGACGAGGCCGTGGTGACGGCCAGCCTCGGCGTGATCCTCAAGCATCAGGACGACGTTACGAAGGCGGGTAAACAACTGCAGCTCGACAGGGTGTTGGGAGCCCCGTGAAAGAGCAGGAAGCCGGCGAGCAGGAAGCCGGCCTCCCCGAGCGGCTCACGGAGTTCGTCCGCACGCTGCGTTCCCAGGGCATCCCTGCGGGGCCGAGTGAGACCGTCGACGCCGCCGCCGCGCTCGAGGTGCTCGGGCTCGACGACCGCGAGCAGATGCGGGAGGGTCTGGCGGCCGCGCTCGTCCGGCGGGGCGGCCAGCGCGCGGTGTTCGACGCGACCTTCGACCTGTACTTCCCGCTCGGCATCGGTGCCCGCGAGCAGACACGTGAAGGTTCCACGAGTCGCGACCACCTGCGTGAGGAGCTCGCCGCGGCGCTCGCTGCGAACGACGAAGCCGCGATGGCCCAGCTCGCCGCCATGGCCGTCGACGAACTGGGCCGGTACGGCGTCGGACAAGGCCCGGGGTCGGGTTCCGGCACCGGCTGGTCGGCGCACCAGACGCTCGAACGCCTGCAGCCGCAGACTTTGTTGGTGCGCGTCCTCACGCAGATGCAGGGACTGGCCGAAGCGGAGTCGTTCACCGACCGCCTCGACCGCGAGGAGATCCGACGCCGGATCGAGAGCTTCCGCGGTTTGGTCCGCGGGGAGGCCCGACGCCGGGCCGCGGAGCTGCGTGGGCGCGAGCGTGTCGCCCGGCATGCCATCCCGCCCGCCGCGGACAGGGTCGACTTCCTCGTCGCGAGCCGGAGCCAGCTGGCGGATCTGCGCCGTGCGGTGTACCCGCTGTCCCGCAAGCTCGCGACGCGGCTCGCCGCGCGCCGCCGCCGGACCAGCCGCGGTCGGATCGACCTGCGCCGGACATTGCGGCGGTCGTTGTCCACCGGCGGTGTCCCGTTGCGCCCGGCGTTCCGCCAGCGTCGGCCGGGGCGGCCGGAAATCGTGCTGCTGTGCGACATGTCCGGCTCGGTCGCCGGTTTCGCGAACTTCACCATGCTGCTGGTGCAGGCCCTCCATGACCAGTTCAGCAAGATCCGGGTGTTCGCCTTCATCGACTCGACCGACGAGATCACGCACCTGGTGACCGGCGGCGACGCCGACCCACAGGCGCTCGGCGGCCGCGTGCTCACCGAAGCGGAACTGTCCAAATGGGACGGCCACAGCGACTACGGCACCGCCTTGCGCGAGTTCACCGAGCGTTATCTCGACGCCGTCGGCCCGCGCACGTCGGTGCTGATCCTGGGCGACGCCCGCACCAACGGCGGTGATCCGAACCTGGACGCACTGCGCCGGATCGTCGGGCGCGCGCGGCACGCGTACTGGCTGAACCCCGAGCGCACGTCGCTGTGGCCGACCGGTGATTCGGCCGCGATCGCCTACGCGGACATCGTCGAAATGCACGAATGCCGTAATGTAGAACAACTGGGTGGGCTGGTCACCAAACTGCTCCCTGTCTGAAGCGCTCCCGGCGGACGGATTTCGCCGAGAGCCGCGCACTCCATAACTGAACATTTGAGGAGCACTCGTGGGTCAGCTCACGCTGGGAGTCATGTCCCGGTCACGCAAGGAAAACGAGCACCGGTTACCGATCCACCCCCTTCACCTCGAGCGGATCGATCCCGAGCTGAAGGGCAGTGTCTACCTCGAACGCGGCTATGGTGAACGGTTCGGGTTGGCCGACAAACAGCTGGAGCAGCACGTCGCGGGTATCCGGCCCCGTGACCAGCTCATCGCGGAATGCGACGTCATCCTCCACCCGAAGCCGCAGCCCGAGGATCTCGCGGAGATGCGCAACGGACAGGTCCTCTGGGGCTGGCCGCACTGCGTGCAGGACGAGAAGATCACCCAGTTGGCCATCGACCGCAAGCTGACGCTGATCGCCTTCGAGGCGATGAACCACTGGACCGCCGAGGGCTGGTTCAGCCTGCACGTCTTCCACAAGAACAACGAGCTCGCCGGGTACTGTTCGGTAATCCACGGGCTGGAGTCCATCGGGTCCACCGGCGACTACGGCCGCCGCCTGCGTGCCGCCGTGATCGGCTTCGGCGCGACGGCGCGCGGCGCGGTGACGGCCTTGCGCGCACACGGCGTCCACGACGTCCACATCCTGACCAACCGCGACGTCACGGCGGTGGCTTCCCCGATCCACGCGGCCAGCATCGTGCAGTTCGACCACGACGACGCCGACCCGCGCCGCACACACGCGCAGTACGAGGGCGAGCGCGTGCCGATCGCGGAGTTCCTTTCCGGCTTCGACATCGTCGTGAACTGCGTGCTGCAGCAGCCTGACGCGCCGTTGACGTTCCTGGAGGAGAGCGACCTCGGCGCGTTCGCTCCGGGCAGCCTCATCATCGACGTCTCGTGCGACGAAGGCATGGGCTTCAGTTGGGCGCGCGCCACGACGTTCACCGAGCCGACCTTCACCGTCGGCGACAACGTCCAATACTACGGCGTCGACCACAGTCCGTCACTGCTGTGGAACTCGGCCACCTGGGAGATCAGCGAGGCGCTGCTGCCGCACCTCGGGACCGTGCTCGCGGGCCCGTCGGTGTGGAAGGACGACTCGGTCATCGCGAAGGCGATCGAGATCCACGACGGCGTCATCCAGAACCCGGCCATCCTGTCCTTCCAAGGCCGCTCCGCCACCTACCCCCACCTTCCCGTCTAGCGAGGTGCTCACGCTCCCTACCGCAACTCGCCGTCGAGTTGCGGTAGTTGAGCCCTCAAGGAGGGCACAAAAGTGGCTCTTGTGTCGTATGTGTGCGGTCGCGAGCGTGGGACTCGACGTCCTGAGCGTGGGACTCGCGGTGCGCCCGGCGAGTCCCACACTCACCGACAGCGAGTCCCACGCTTACGGACCAGAGTCCCACGCCCGGTTCCGCCACCAGCGCAACTCGACGGCGAATTGTGGTGGCAACGGCCCATACCTATGACCGAGGAGCGACAAAAGTACAAAAGTGCCCGGGGTTAGAGGCCGAAGAGGCGGGAGAGGGCTTCGCGGGCGGTGGTGTCGCGGGCGGCGAGCTTGGTGAGGACGTCGGCGAGCACGGTCAGCCACTCGTCGACGCCGACCTCCTTGCGGCTGATCGCGACACCCCGGACGACCGAGCGCACCTCGGCCTTCACCCCGCCGTGCTTGGCGGCTGTCAGCTCGAGCAGCTTGTCGTCCGTGGTGACGCGCAGCGAGATCGGCTGCCCCTCGCGGCCGGCCACCCGGTCGGCCATGCTGCGGCGGCGGTCGATCTCGACCATGCCGGCCGGCAGCGCGTCGCCGAGGGTGTCGGAGAGGACCCTGGCGTAGGACTCGACGTCGGACCGGTCGGTCCGCAGCGCCGCGACCAGCAGGTGCAGGTCACCCATCGGCCCGAGGCCGGATTCGTCGGCCATCAGTCGGTCAGCGGCAGCACGAGCTGCGGTTTGGCGATGGTGTGGTCGGCGCGCAGCGGTTTGACCGCGGTGCCGATCGCGAAGAACTCCGTCGTGTGGCCGCCCCAGCGGTGGGGGAGCGACAGCAGCTGCACGCCGACGATCCCTTCCGCGTGCAGCTGCTCGGCCTCGGCTTGCATCCGGCTCATCGCGAGCTCTCGCGCGTCGTAGAGCGCTTCGGTGAACTGCGGGATCTCGACGTTCTGCCCGATGTTGCTCATCGTCTGCCGGAACCGCTGGTGCGCGATGTGGTAGACGCAGGTGCCCATCACCATGCCCAGCGGGGCGTAGCCGGACTGCACCAGCGTCCAGAAGTCCTGCCCCGATAGGTCCGAGGTGAACGGCTTCCCGGTGTTGTTGCGCCATTCGCCTGGCTCGTCGGCCTTGACCGCGGTGCCGACGGCGACGAACTCGGCAAGGTCGTTGCCGAACTCCTTGAACTCGATCTCGAGGCGTACCCCGACGATGCCGTCCGCGCCCAGCACGTCGGCTTCGGCCTCCATCCGGGACATCGCGAGCTCGCGAGCGTGGTACATCGCCTGCGAAAGCCTGTCGAGCTCCTGGTTTTTGCTCCACCGGCCCATCTGGAACCCGACGTGGTAGATGCTCGAGCCCAGTACCAGCCCCAACGGCCGGAAACCCGCTTCGCGTACGAGCAGGAACTCGTTGACGCTCAGATCCGAAGTGAAGAGGCTGGTCGCCTGGCCAGGCTTCATCTCGGCCAGGCGACGCATCGCGTCTTCCGGGATGTTGGTGGCTGTGGGATCCGCGGTCGTCATGTGAATTCTCCTCAGCGCTGCCGGACCGGCAGGATGGTCAAGGTCGAGTGTGGTGCTGCTTTGCCCCGGTGGAACTTCGCGATCGCGGTACCGAACATGACCGCCTGTGCCGCCACCGCGGACTCCCCGAGCGGCCACATGTTCAGCGACATCGCGGAGACGATCGCGCCGTCCGCGCCGGTCTGCTTGAGGGTGCGGCGGAACTGGCCGCGCGCCCCGGCCCGGACCTTGCTGACGAGCTGGGTGTAGGCGTCGACTTCGACATTGCCCGCCCACGCCGTCAGCTGGTACGCGGCGTTGTAGTTGTAGGTCGCGCGTGCCTCCAGCGCGATCATGAGCGAGGCCGGCGCCCAGCCCGCGAGCATCAGCTTGGCGACGTCCTGCCCCGCGAGCTCGGTGGTGAACAGCCGCTTCGGACGCTGTTTCGTCTCGGCCCGGACCGCGGTGCCCAGCGCGACGAACTCCCGCTGGCCGTTGCCCAGGTGCGAGATCGAGAAGGTCACCCCGACCACGCCATCGGCGCCGATCGCGACGGCTTCCTGCCGCAGGCGGTCGAGCGCCATGTTGTACCCGTGCCGCATCGCCGCCGCGAACGGTTCCATCGTCAGGCCGGTGTTCGTGGCCATCATGGTCGCCGTGCCGAGCGCGATCGCCGGGTAGATCTGCATCACGATGCAGCCCATGACCTCGCCGACCGGCGAGAGCCCGACGGTCTCGATGCCGACCGCGGCGGGCACCGACAGCAAGGAGGTCTTGAGCCCGGATGCGGCGTACCTGTCGACCCGCGCTCGGGCGACCGGTGGCAGCCCGCGGCCGTCCCACTCGGTCAAGACGAACCTCCTCGTTGGCCTAGGTGACGGCCTCTTTGTGCACTGAGATCCACAGTAGAGGAATCACCGTGGCAGCGCCGTGAACCTGGCCGTGCCTGTGTGGTCCGTAATGTCTGGCCGCTATCCGGCCCCGGCCGCTGCCACTGTCCGGCCACTGTCTAGCCGGCGAGCGTGTCGAGGATCTGCTGTCCGTATTTCGCCAGTTTGTTCTCGCCGACCCCGCTGACCGTACCGAGCGCGGACAGCGTGGCGGGCCGTTCGGTGGCGATCTGACGCAGTGTCGCGTCGTGGAAGATCACGTACGCGGGCACACCCTGCTCCTTCGCGCTGGCGCCGCGCCAGGCGCGCAGGAGCTCGAAATCGGCGTTCGCGGACGCCGGCATGTCGACGGCGGCGGCCTTGCCGCGCGACTTGGCGGTCTTGGTCGCCCGCGCCGTCCTTTCCGGCTCGCGCCGGAGAAGGACCTCGCGCTCGCGGCGCAGGACTTCGGCGCTCGTGTCGGTGAGCACCAGGGTGCCGTAGTCGCCCTCGACGGCCAGGAGCCGCTGGGCCAGCAGCTGGCGCACGACTCCGCGCCACTCGGTGTCGCGCAGTTCGGTGCCGATGCCGAACACCTTCAGCGAGTCGTGGTTGTGCTGGCTCACCTTGGGCGTGGTCTTGCCGAGCAGGATGTCGATGATCTGGCCGGCGCCGAACTTCTGGTGGCGCTCTTCGGCGAGCCGGAACACCGTGGAGAGCAGCTTCTGCGCCGCGATGGTGCCGTCCCAGGACTCCGGCGGGGTGAGGCAGGTGTCGCAGTTGCCGCACGCGGAGCTGTCCTGGCCGAAGTACGCGAGCAGCTGCACGCGGCGGCAGGTCACCGTTTCGCAGAGCGCGAGCATCGCGTCGAGGTGGGTGCCCAGCCGGCGGCGGTGCGCGTCGTCGCCTTCGGAGGTGTCGATCATCTTCCGCTGCTGCACGACGTCCTGGAGACCGTAGGCGAGCCACGCCGTCGACGGCTGGCCGTCACGGCCCGCGCGACCTGTCTCCTGGTAGTAGCCCTCGACGGACTTGGGCAGGTCGAGGTGCGCCACGAACCGGACGTCGGGTTTGTCGATGCCCATCCCGAACGCGATGGTGGCCACCATGACCATCCCGTCCTCGCGCAGGAACCGTGACTGGTTCGCGGCGCGGACCCGCGCGTCGAGCCCCGCGTGGTAGGGCAGCGCCTGAATTCCGTTGTCCACCAGGAAATCCGCGGTCTTCTCCACCGAAGCACGCGAAAGGCAGTAGACGATTCCGGCCTCGCCCGGGTGCTCGGTGCGCAGCAGGTCCAGCAGCTGCTTCTTGGGCTCGTTCTTCGGTGCGATGCGGTACTGGATGTTCGGCCGGTCGAAGCTCGCGACGAAATGCCGCGCCTCGCCCAGGTTCAGCCGGAACGCGATTTCGGAGTGGGTCGCCTCGGTGGCGGTGGCCGTCAGTGCGATGCGCGGGACCTCGGGCCAGCGCTCGTGCAACGTCGACAGGGCGAGGTAATCGGGGCGGAAGTCGTGGCCCCACTGGGCGACACAGTGCGCCTCGTCGATGGCGAACAGGGAAATCTTGCCGTTTTCCAGCAACCGCAACGTGGATTCGACCTTGAGCCGCTCGGGCGCGAGGTAGAGCAGGTCGAGCTCACCGGACCGGAACGCCGATTCGACCCGGCGCCGCTGCTCGAAATCCTGGGTGGAGTTCAGGAAACCGGCGCGGACGCCGAGCGCGGTCAGTGCGTCGACCTGGTCCTGCATCAGCGCGATCAGCGGCGAGACCACCACCCCGACACCTTCGCGGACGAGCGCCGGAATCTGGTAGCACAACGACTTTCCGCCGCCGGTCGGCATGAGCACCAGCGCGTCGCCGCCGGTGCAGACGTGGTCGATGATGTCGGCCTGGTTGCCCCGGAAGGAGTCGTAGCCGAACACGCGATGCAGGACCTGCAACGCTTCGCTGGATTCGGGTTCGGAACCGGCACCGGATTCGGGGTAGGCCATCCGGCGATTCTACGAGGGCCCCGGCGGCCGGTTCCGGCGCACTGTAATCTACAAGTGACCTGTCACTCAAAGAGGGTGATTGCTTGACATGTCAATATTGGAGCGTACGGTGGGGTCATGAGTCTCCGACACGCGCTGCTCGGCCTTCTCGTGGATCGTCAGGGCAGCGGATACGACCTGATGAAGCTGTTCGAGACCTCCCTCGCCAACGTCTGGCCTGCCACGCAAAGTCAGGTCTACGGCGAACTCGGGAAGCTGGCGGACGGCGGGTTGCTGGCGGTGGCCGCCGAAGGTCCGCGCGGGCGCAAGGAGTACTCGCTCACCGAGTCCGGGCTCGCGGAGCTGCGGCACTGGCTCGTCGACGTCGAACCCACCCGGGTCCACCGCAGCGACATGCTGCTCCGGGTGTTTTTCCTCGGTGCGTTGACCAGGGAAGAGGCGCACACGTTCCTCGTCAAGGAGCAGCTGCGGGCCTCGCAGGACCACGACGCGTACGAGGACATCAAGGAGAAGATCGACTGGGGCGACGACATGATCTCGGTCAACGGCCGGATCGCGCTGGAGTTCGGACTGCGGCTGAGCGCGATGCGCGAGGAGTGGGCGCAGTGGGCGGCGGACCAGCTCACCGTGCCGTCTTGACCTCGTAACGAAACTCCACTCACCCGGCACTCCACTCACCCGGCACTACGGGCGCATTCTTCGGCGCGGCCGAGCAGGAACGTGCGCTCGCGGGAGTTGCGGGTCATCGCCGCCGCCCGTTCGAACTCGGCCTTCGCTTCGACGAACCGCTCGAGCTTCGCCAGGAAGTCTCCACGCACGGTCGGCAGCAGGTGGTAGTTCGCCAGCAGCGGTTCCGAGATGAGCGCGTCGACGAGTTCCAGCCCGGCGGCGGGCCCGAACGCCATCGAGACGGCCACCGCGCGGTTGAGCTCGACGACCGGAGACGGGCTCATCTTCGCGAGCTGCCCGTAGATTTCGGCGATCCGCGCCCAGTCGGTGTCCTCGGGGGCCAACGCTCGCGCGTGGCAAGCGGCTATCGCGGCCTGGAGCACGTACGGCCCATCGGCGTTTCCGGTTCGCTCCGCGCGGTCGAGCGCGGCCAGGCCGCGGCGGATCAGCAGCCTGTCCCAGCGGGCGCGGTTCTGGTCGAGCAGCAGGACCGGTTCGCCGTTCGCGCCGATCCGTGCCCTGGTCCGCGATGCCTGGATCTCCATCAGCGCGACGAGCCCGTGTACCTCCGGCTCAGCGGGGGCCAGCTCGGCCAGGATCCGCCCGAGGCGCAGGGCGTCTTCGCAGAGCGCCGGGCGCATCCAGTCGTCGCCCGCAGTGGCCGAGTAGCCCTCGTTGAAGATCAGGTAGACGACTTCGAGGACCGACGCGAGCCGCTCGGCGAGCTCGGGGCCCCGGGGGACTTCGAACGGGACCTTCTTCTTCGCGAGGGTCTTCTTGGCCCGCACGATGCGCTGGGCGACAGTGGGCTCCGGTACGAGGAACGCGCGGGCGATCTCGTCGGTGGTCAGGCCGCCGAGCAGGCGCAGGGTGAGCGCCGTGCGCGCCTCCGCCGACAGCACCGGGTGGCACGCGGTGAACACCAGGCGCAGCAGGTCGTCGCCGATGTCGTCGGGCTCGTCGAGGACGGCGTCGAACTCGGCCGGGACGGTGTCCTGCCCGTACTCGAGGTCCCGCCCGATCTCCTCCTGCTTGCGCCGCAGGTTCTGCTGGCGGCGCAGGTTGTCGATCGCGCGGCGTTTCGCCGTGGTCATCAGCCACGCGCCGGGGTTGTCGGGGACGCCCGAGGACGGCCACTGTTCGAGCGCGGCGACGAGCGCGTCCTGCGCCAGCTCCTCGGCGAGCCCCACGTCGTGGACCATCCGGGCGAGGCCCGCGATCAGCCGCGGTGCCTCGATCCGCCACACGGCGTCGATTGCCCGGTGTGTGTCGGCCTGTGTTTCGGTGCTCCCCACGACGGTTGATCCCAGCACCTTCCCCCGGATGGCGCAAGGTGGTCGGCCGGCTGGCGCTCGCGGTGGCACGATGGGCCCACGGAACGCGATCGGAAGGATCCGTCATGGATAGTTCGCGAGTCGTCTCCAGGCACGACTGGCTGGAGGCCAGGAAAGCCTTGCTGGTCAAGGAAAAGGAGCTGACCCGGCAGCGTGACGCGCTGAACGCGGAACGGCGGGGGCTGCCGGTGGTGAAGGTCGGCAAGCACTACGTCTTCGAGTCTCCGGACGGCCGGGTCGGGTTGGCCGACCTGTTCGAAGGACGCCGTCAGCTCATCGTCCGGCACTTCATGTTCGACCCGGCCTGGGACGCGGGCTGCCCGAGCTGCACGGCGGCCTGCGACGAGATGTCCGCGGGGCTGCTCGACCACCTGCACACCCGCGACACCACGTTCGCCGTGGTCTCGCGTGCGCCGCTGGCGAAGATCGAGGCGTACAAGGCGGAAAAGGGCTGGGACTTTCCCTGGTATTCGTCCTACGGCAGCGACTTCAACTACGACTACCACGTGACGATGGACGAGTCGGTCGCGCCGCCGGTCTACAACTATCGCGGCCAGGCCGAGCACGAGGAACTGGGCACGGGTTACTACTTCGACGGCGCGAAGTCCGTCGAAGAGCCCGGCCACAGCTGCTTCCTACGCGACGGCGACGACATCTTCCACACCTATTCGAGCTACGCGCGCGGCGCCGAGACCCTCGGCGGTTCGTATTACTTCCTGGACCTGACCTACCTCGGCCGGCAGGAAGACTGGGAGGAGCCGAAAGGCCGTGCCGCCGAGCTCCGCACCGCCACGCCGGACTTCCTGACCTAGCCGGCGCCTGATCCGTGCGCGGACCCCTCAAGGCCATTTTGAGTGCGTTGAACGCACTCAAAATGGCCTTGAGGGACAGCTCGCTACCAGGTGACGGGGATCGCGTGCGCGCCGAAGACGAGGGCGGACGGTTCCCGGAAGGACAGTTCTTCCACCGGGACGGCGAGTTCCAGGTTCGGGAGGCGGCGGAACAGCGTCTCGAACGCGATCTGCAGCTCCATCCTGGCCAGGTTCTGCCCGATGCACTGGTGCGGCCCGAAACCGAAGGCCACGTGCTGACGTGAGCCGCGCTCGATATCGAACGCGTCGGGGTCGGGGTAGACGTTCGGATCGCGGTTGGCCGCGTATCCGAGCGGCAGCACGCCTTCGCCCGCGGGGATCGTCACCCCGTTGACCTCTATGTCTTCGGTGGCGACGCGCAGCGCGACGGTGTCGGCGACGGTGAAGTACCGCAGGAGTTCTTCGACGGCGTTCGAGATCTTGCTCGGGTCCTCGCGGATGATCGCGAGCTGGTCCGGGTGCTCCTTGAACGCGAGTACGCCGAGCCCGATCATGTTCGCCGTGGTCTCATGGCCGGCGACCAGCAGCGCGACCGCCATCCCGACCAGGTCCGCGACGGCGATGGGATCGGCGGCGTCGGCTTGCGCGGCCAGCCTGCCCAGCAGGTCCTCGGTCGGCTCGGCGAGCTTCGACTGCACCAGCCCGTGGAGGTACCCCATCACGGCATCGGAGGCTTCGGAGCGCTCGTCCAGGGGGGTGGCGCGATCGACCATTTTGGCCGAGCGGGTCTCGAAGAAGGAATGGTCGGCGTAGGGGACGCCGAGCAGTTCGCAGATGACCAGCGACGGCACCGGCAGCGCGAACGCCGCGACCAGGTCGACCGGCTTCGGACCGGCGAGCATGGCGTCGATGTGCTGGTCGACGATCTGCTGGATCCGGGGCCGCAGCGCCTCCATGCGCCGTACGGTGAACTCGCCGACGACCGACCGGCGGGACTCGCCGTGCTCCGGCGGGTCGAGGTTGAGGATCACCCGCCTGCCTTGCTGCGGCGCCGACCCATCGCTCTTGTTCAGCCGGGGATAGGCCGGGTGGTGGCTGTTCGAGCTGAACCGGGTGTCGGCGAGTACCGCCCGGACGTCCTCGTGGCGGGCCACCACCCACATCTGCTCGCCCTCGTTGGGCAGGTCGACCTTGGTGACCGGCTCCTCCTCACGAAGGCGGCGGTACTCGTCGGGTGGCGCGAACGGGCAGGTGCGCGGCAGTGGAAACGTGATGGTGCCGGGATCGGCCACTTCGGTCAAGGAAAGACCCTCATTCCGGGATGAACAGCGGGTGGTGGGTGAGGTCGGGCTGGATCTGTCGAGCTATGTATGCGGATGGTTATATTCCGCTTTACCCGTCAAGGTACCCAAGTCGCGTCCCGGCGTCCAGCCGCCAGGGGTGTATGACTCGTGTGTATACCTCGTGTGTATAGTGGGTCTCATGTCACTGGGACACTCATTGCTCGGACTGCTCGAACAGGGCCCGAGTCACGGCTACGACCTGAAGAGGGCGTACGACCGGCATTTCGGCAACGACCGCTCGCTGCACTACGGGCAGGTCTACACAACGCTGTCCAGGCTCCTGCGCAACGGACTGGTCGAGGAGGCCGGCGTCGAGGCGGGGGAGGGGCCCGAGCGCAAGCGCTATGCCATCACCGATGCCGGGGTCACCGACGTCGACCAGTGGCTGCACACCCCGGAGAAGCCGGAGCAGTACCTGCAGAACACGCTCTACAGCAAGGTCGTCCTCGCGCTGCTGTCGAAGCGCAGCGCCACCGAGGTGCTCGATGTCCAGCGTGCGGCGCATCTGGACACCATGCGCCAGCTGACCCGCCGGAAGCTGTCCGGCGACCTCGCCGACCAGCTGATCTGCGATCACGCCCTGTTCCACCTCGAAGCCGACCTCCGGTGGCTCGAGCTGACCGCGGCCCGCCTCGACGAGCTCGCCCGAGAGATGAAGCCATGACCGACACCCCGTTGCTGACAGCCGAAGGCCTGCACAAGTCCTTCGGGCTGACCCCGGCACTCGACGGCGCGGGCATGAGCGTCTGGGCGGGCGAGGTCATCGCGATCATGGGCCCGTCCGGCTCCGGCAAGTCGACGCTCCTGCACTGCCTGGCCGGGATCATCCCGCCGGACTCGGGCACCGTGCGCCACCACGGCCGTGACCTCGCCGAGCTGTCCGACCGCGACCGGAGCGACCTGCGCCGGTCCGAGTTCGGTTTCGTCTTCCAGTTCGGCCACCTGGTGCCGGAACTGACCTGCCTCGAGAACGTCGCGCTTCCGCTGCGGCTCGGGGGCGTCAAACGCAAGGAAGCCGAGAGCCGGTCGCGTGAGTGGCTCGAGCGGCTCGACGTGTCCGAGGTCGCGGGCAAACGCCCCGGCGAGACGTCGGGCGGGCAAGGGCAGCGCGTCGCGATCGCGAGGGCGCTGGTCACTGGGCCGTCGGTGGTCTTCGCCGACGAGCCCACCGGCGCCTTGGACACTCTCAACGGCGAGCGCGTGATGAACCTGCTCGTCACCTCGGCGGCCGAGTCGAACGCCGCGGTGGTGCTCGTGACCCATGATCCGCGGGTCGCGTCGTACTCCGGGCGCGAGGTCATGGTCCGTGACGGCCGGGCGCGTGAAGTGGAGCGAATCCGTTGAGCCGCTTGCAGCCGAGCCGACTGCAGGTGAGCCGGCTGAAAGAGTGGAGCGCCGACCTTTTGCTGGGGTGCCGCCTCACCCTCAGCGGTGGACGGCCGGCGTGGACCAGGCTCGCGCTCACCGGGCTCGGGATCGGCCTGGCGGTGTGCGTCCTGCTGGTCGCGGCCTCCGCGGTAACGACCCGCGAACACCGGGACGCGCGGCTGAACTCGATCGCCTCCATCAGTGTGCCGCGGGCGGGAGTCGCTCCGCTCGTCCTCGTCAACTCCGGAACCTCCTTCCGTGGTCAGGAAATCCGCGCCAACTACGTCGAGGCCACCGGGCCGTCTTCGCCCGTGCCACCGGGGATTTCCCGGCTGCCACGTGAAGGAGAGGCAGTGCTCTCACCGGGGCTCGCGGCTGTGCTGGCTTCGCCCGACGGGGCGTTGCTGCGCCCGCGGATCACTCAGCACGTCATCGGGACGATCACCGAGGCCGGTCTGTCCGCACCGGACGACCTGAAGTACTACGCGGGTGCGTCGAACCTGCCCGCGATGCCGATCAACCTGGTCTACGGGTTCGGGGAGGCCCGACCCGGCAAGGGAATGACCGCCGACCTGTGGCTGCTCGTCGTGGTCGGGGTGATCGTGCTGCTCTTCCCGGTGCTGGTGTTCGCCGCGATCAGCACCCGGCTTTCCGGAGCCGAGCGGGACAGGAGGCTTTCCGCGTTGAGACTGATCGGCGCGAGCGCGCACCGGGTCCGGCGGATCGCGGCCGGGGAGTCGCTGCTCGGAGCGATGGTGGGCCTCGTGGTCGGCACCGGGCTGTTCCTCGTCCTCCGGCAGTTCGCCGACCAGGTCCGGCTCGCCGGGGTCAGTGTGTTCGTCGACGACGTCCAGCCCGCGCCGGTGCTGGCCGTCCTCATCGCCGTCGGAGTGCCGGCGATGGCCGTGATGACAGCGATCACCGCCCTGCGGCGGACCCTCATCGAGCCGCTCGGGGTGGTCCGGCAGACTTCGAGCCGCGGGCGCAAGCTGTGGTGGCGGCTGATCCCGCTAGTGCTCGGTGCCGCCTTGCTGGCCGCGCAGGGGAGCCTGACCGCCGAGTCCGACCCTGGCCTGCCCGGGATCCCGGCGATGGCCGCGATCGTGTTGCTGCTACTGGGGATTCCGACGCTGCTGCCGTGGCTGGTCGAGCGGACGGTCGGCTATCTGCGCGGCGGCACGCCGTCCTGGCAGCTGGCGACGCGGCGGCTGCAGCTGGACAGCGGGGTCGCGGCGAAGGTGGTCGGCGGGGTCGCGGTGCTGCTCGCCGGGGCGATCGCGTTGCAGACCACGGTGTCCGGCGTCGAGCGGGAGGTGCTCGACCGGCCACTGCCCACAGCGGACCAGAACACCCTGGTCGTGGCGCTGTCATCAGGGGCCGTCGGCAGTTTCGCGCAGGCGGAGAAGCTCGCCGGAACAGCGTCGGGGGTGCGGTCGATCGAGAGCATCCGGGTTGCCGACTTCCACGGCAACGCCAACGAGGGCGGCATGGTCACAGTCCTGCCATGCGCCGCGATGAGGTTGCGGGTCCAAGTCGGGCACTGCACCGATGGTGACGCCTTCTGGGCCGAGGGTCCGGGGTCCGACAGCCCTGCGGTGAGTGCGGGGCAGAAGGTCACGTTCAGCACGCCGACGGAGAAGGGCGCGATCTCCCCGGACGGTCCTCAGTGGACTATTCCGGTCTTCGCCAGGGTGCCGCTGTCGGCGGGCGGCCAGTACGGGGATGGGCTGTTCGTCACCCCTGGCGCGATCGCGGGCGTGGACGTGCCGTACGAGGACGCGAGGCTCACGGTGCATCTGGATCCGCAGGATCCGGACGCCGCCGAACGCGTCCGCAACGCCGTCGCCCCACTGGCCTGGCAGACGAGCACGACCCTGCAGGGGCAGCAGGACCCGAGCGACACAGTCCGGCAGTACCAGGCGATCCGGCGCGCGTTGACCGCCGGATCGCTGATCACGCTGCTGCTGGCCGGCGCGAGCCTGCTGGTGCTCGGGCTCGAACAGATCCGGGAACGGCGTCGCTCCTTGGCGGTGTTGGCGGCCACCGGGGTGCCGCGCGGGGTGCTCGCTCGTTCGCTGCTCTGGCAGAACGCGCTGCCGCTGCTGGTGGCGACGGTCTTTTCGACCGCTGTCGGTTTCGGGCTGGGGGCGTTGCTGCTGCGCATGATGTCCAAGCCACTCGCGTTTGACTGGGCGGCCGCGGGCCTCCTGGCCGGCTACGCGATTCTGGTCGTGTTCGCCGTCGCGTTGATGACCCTGCCCTCACTGAACAAGGCAACCGCCGCACTCGGCCTCCGCGCGGAGTGACCGCCATCTGACCAGACCTTTCAAGCCATGGTGATGGAATCGAGTTTCTCGCGGAGGTAGGTCGAGGCGAGGACTTCGGGGTACGTGGTCCGGCCGATCGGCGGTGCGAGTGAGGCGATCCGCGCGTCGTGGTTGGTCTCGTAGAAGAAGATGAGCGAGACCAGGTCCTCGTCGGGGGCGCTCGCGTCCGGCGGGAGGACGCGGTGCCGGGTGGAGCGCCAGCGGTCGCCGGTCCAGCGGGCCATCAGGTCGCCGATGTTGACGGTGAACGCGTCGGGGTCGAACGGCGCGTCCTCCCAGCGGCCGTCGGCGGTGAACACCTGCAGCCCGCCGACTCCGGCTTGGCGGTCGAGCACGGTCACGGTGCCGAAGTCGGTGTGCGGGCCGATGCGGAACTGCCCGGCCTCGGGGGTGCCGACATGGGTCATCGGCGGATAACGGTTGATGTTGAAGGTATAGGTCGGATGCCGCGTGTGCTGGGTGAAGTGGTCGGCGGGCAGCGCGAGTGCGGCCGCGAAAATCGTGAGCAGCTCGTCGGACAACGCCCGCATGCGGTCCATGTATTCGGTGGCCGCCGCGGCGAGTTCGGGGACCTCGGCAGGCCAGACGTTGGGCTGGAACCAGAACGCGTCGACCTCGGGATCGCCGACCGCCCCGTCGGCGCCGACGGAGTAGGACTCCTTGAGATCGGGCGGGGTCGCGGTGCCTTCGGCGTAGCCGTTGGCTTCCACGCCGGGTGGCAGCCAACCGCGCCCGCCCACGGTAACTGTGTACTTCGCCTTCGCGGCCTCGGGCAAGGTGAAGAACCGCCGCGCCAGCTCGCGGGTCGCCGTGCGCAGTTCGTCGGGCACACCGTGGCCGGTGATCAGCAGGAACCCCGATCCGCGCAGTGCCGCGTCGATCGCGGCGGCCACCGACGCTCGTCCCTCGGTGGTCCCGGCAAACCAGGGCGACAGGTCGACGAGCGGAACAGACGAGACCATCGTGGTGCTCCTAATCGTCCAGTGTGGACTTGTCGACGCCGATGTCCTCGAACCACAGGTCGGGACGGGCCGCGATGAACTCCGTCATCAGGCCGGTACAGACCGGGTCGTCCAGCAGCGTGATGTCGACGCCGTGCTCGGCCAGCCAGCCGTGCCCGCCGGAGAACGTTGTGGCTTCGCCGATCACGACCCGCGGGATCGCGAACTGGCGGACCAGTCCGCTGCAGTACCAACACGGCGAAAGTGTGGTGACCATGACCGTGTCGCGGTAGTGCGGCCGCCGCCCGGCGTTGCGGAACGCCGTCGTCTCCGCGTGCAGCGACGGGTCGCCGTCCTGGACACGCCGGTTATGGCCGCGGCCGAGCAGTTCGCCGTCCAGGGTGAACAGGGCCGCGCCGATGGGCACCCCGCCCTCGGCTTTGCCGAGCAGGGCTTCGTCCCGCGCGACGGCCAGCAGCGCGGCCGGATCGTAGGTCTGCATGGGCCCACTCTCGCGGGCGTGGGGCCTGGTCCGCAACCTTGATCGAGGACTCATCACGTCCGCGTTGTCTGCCAGAATCCCCGCATGGTCGAATCCGCGGCACGGCTGTTGCGCCTGCTTTCCCTGCTCCAGGCGCGCCGCGACTGGCCAGGACCGGATCTGGCCGAACGGCTTGACGTCGACGTCCGCACGGTCCGGCGGGACGTCGAACGCCTGCGCGGCCTCGGCTACCCGGTGCACGCCACCCCCGGCGTCGCGGGCGGATACCGGCTCGGTGCGGGCGCCGCGCTGCCGCCACTGCTGCTGGACGACGACGAGGCCGTCGCGGTCGCTGTCGGGCTTCGGACGGCGGCGAACGGCACGGTCGCGGGCATCGAGGAGACGTCCGTGCGCGCACTGGCGAAGCTTGAGCAGGTGCTGCCTGCCCGTCTCCGGCATCGCGTCAACGCCTTCGACGGTGTCACGGTCCCGTTGACCGCCGGCGTGGTTCCGGTGGATCCGGAGGTGCTGACCGTGATTGCCGCGGCGTGCCGCGACCGTCAGCGGCTCCGGTTCGACTACGAGAGCCACACGGGCTCCGCCTCGGAGCGCACGGTGGAGCCGCTGCGCCTCGCGTTCACCGGTCGGCGGTGGTACCTGCTCGCCTACGACGTCGATCGCGAGGACTGGCGCACCTTCCGTGCGGACCGGATCGCCGCGCCGCCGGTGCCGAGGTTCCGGTTCGCGCCGCGGGAGCCGCCGGATGAGGACCTCGCGGCGTACCTGGCCCGCTCGATTTCCTCCGCGCCCTACAAGTTCGTGGTGCGGATTGTCGTCCACGCGCCGGCGGAGGTCGTCGCCGAGCGGATCGGACCGTCCATCGGCCTGGTCGAGGCCCTCGACGAGCACACCTGCGTGGTGCACAGCGGGATGAACTCGTTCGAGGAGACGCCGTTCTACCTGGCGCGCTGGGAGTTCGACTTCGACGTCGTGGGCCCGCCGGAGCTGGTCGACCGGCTCCGGTCCATCGCGGCCCGGTTCACCAGGGCGATCGGCGGAGCCTTGTAACCAGTGTCACCGCGGGGTGGCACCCGAATCTCCGGCCCGCCGGTTGATACCGACTGGTTGGTATGTCACGCTGCTGACGTGACGTCAAAGCAGCCGTTGTCAGCGGCGCGCGCCCAGCATGCTCAGGACGAGCTCGCCGTATTCGCGGCCGAGCTCGACCGGGGTCTGGCGCGAGCGCTCGTTGTACCAGCGCGCGACGTCGACGCCGAGCGAAAGCACCGCCCGCGCGGCCGTGCGCGGATTGCTCACGGTGAACGCGCCCGACGCGGTGCCTTCGGCGATCACCTCGCGCACCAGCCGTTCGATGCGCCGGCGCAGCTCAGCGACGACTTTGTACTCCTCTTCCGGCAGGGCCTGGAGCTCGTACTGGACCACTCTGGCCACTGTGTGCCGCCGCGCGTGCCAGGCGACGAAGTCCTCCACGATCAGCTGAATCCGCTCGACCGGTTTGTCGACCCGCGCGAGGACGTTCTCGACCAGCGCGAGCGTGTTCTCGTGACCGCTGCGGCTGATCGCGAACAGCAGCGCGGCCTTCGACGGGAAGTGGACGTAGAGCGCGGCGGGACTCATCCCCGCGCCGCTCGCGATATCCCGCGTGGTGGTGGCGTGGTAGCCCTGGCGCGCGAACGATTCGACCCCGGCGAGCATCAGCCGCCTCGCCGCCTCCGGCTGGACTTCCGGCCACAGCTCGGCGGACAGGGACACAGGCATCGCACACTCCTCTCAGACGCGAGGCCTGCCGGTGGCGGGCTTGACAGGACGCCTCGATCCTCACAGTGTAAGCGAGCGCTTAGTGCTCCATTCGCCGTAACACGGGAATGCCGGAGAACAGGAGATCCACAGCAGTGAACTCGTTCAAGGATCGCGTCGCGATCATCACCGGCGCCAGCCGCGGAATCGGGCTGGGCATCGCCAAGGAACTCGTCGAACGCGGCGCGAAGGTCTGCATCACCGCGCGTAAGCCCGAGGCGCTCGCCGACGCCGTCAACGAGCTCGGCGGCCCCGATGTGGCGATCGCCGTCCCCGGCAAGGCGGACGACACCGCCCATCAGGAAGAGGCCGTGGCCAAGGCGATCGAGGCGTTCGGCCGACTCGACATGCTGGTCAACAACACCGGCATCAACCCGGTCTACGGGCCGATGCTCGACATCGACCTCGAGGCCGCGATGAAGATCTTCGCGGTCAACGTGCTCGCTCCGCTGTCCTGGACGCGTCGCGCGCGTGACGCGTGGATGGGCGAACACGGCGGCTCGGTGGTCAACGTGTCTTCGGTGGCCGGATTGCCCCACGCGTCGCCGGGACTCGGGATGTACGGCGTGAGCAAGGCCGCCCTGATCCGCCAGACCGTGGAGCTCGGCGTCGAGTTGGGGCCGAAGATCCGCGTCAACGCCGTCGCACCGGCCGTGGTGAAGACCAAGTTCGCCACCGCGCTCTACGAAGGCCGCGAGGAAGAGGTCGCTTCGGCGTATCCGATGAAGCGGCTGGGGGTGCCCGCCGACATCGCCGGCGCGGTCGCCTTCCTGCTTTCGGACGAGGCCGGCTGGATCACCGGCCAGACGCTCGTGCTCGATGGCGGCGTGACGTTGATGGGTGGCGTATGAGCACCCGGCTGGCCGGCGCCGGGGTGGTCGTCACCGGCGGTGGCGGCGGGATCGGCGCGGCGCTGGCCCGCCGGTTCACCGCCGAAGGTGCCCGAGTGGTGGTCGCCGACCTCAACGCCGACGCCGTCAACGCCGTCGCAGAGGAGATCAAAGGCACCGCTGTCGTCGGTGACGCGGCCAGTGAAACGGGCGTCGAAAGCCTGATCGCGCAGGCCCGCGAGGCGCTCGGTGACATCGACGTCTTCTGTGCCAACGCCGGTGTGGCCGGTTTCGGGATCGGCCGCGAGTCGACCGAAGACGACTGGTCGCTGGCCTGGGAAGTCAACGTGATGGCCCACGTCCGTGCCGCGAAGCAGCTGCTCCCGGCTTGGCTCGAGCGCGGCAGCGGGCACTTCATCGCCACGGTTTCGGCCGCAGGCCTGCTCACCAGCCTCGGCTCCGCGCCCTACTCGGTCACCAAGCACGGCGCGCTCGCGCACGCCGAATGGCTGGCCGCGACCTACCGCCACCGCGGGCTGACCGTGCAGGCCGTGTGCCCGCAGGGGGTCCGCACGCAGATGCTGACCGACGCCGGCAAGGCGGGCGACCTGCTGATGGGCGAGTCCGCGATCCAGCCGGAGCAGGTGTCCGACGCGCTGATGACAGCGATCAAGGAGAACCGCTTCCTGGTGCTTCCGCACCCCGAGGTCGCCGGCTACTACGCGGCTCGGGCGACCGACACCGACCGCTGGCTCGGCGGGATGAACAAGCTCCAGCGGAAGATCGAGCAACACTCCTTCGACGAGTGATCGGCAGCCGGACGTGGGACTCGGCCGCGAGTCCCACGTTCAAGCGAGTGAGTCCCACGTTCGCGCGGCGTGAAGTGCACGCGGGCGGTCGTGGGGGTGCTTGGGCGGTCAGCGAGTGCGTTCGTAGGGCGGGAAGTTCGGGGGGCGGCGTTCGTTCCAGCTGGCCAGGCCTTCGGGGAGTTCGGGGTGGCTGAACGATTCGAGCATCAGGGCGGTGGCGGTGGAGGCGGCGTCTTCGAGGGTCATCGCGGGTTCGTGGCGGAGCTGGTCCTTCATGATCGCCATGGACCGCGGGGCGCTGTAGGTCGCGAGTTCTTCGGCGTACGCGTTGGCGCGGTCGGCCAATTCTTCGGCGGGAACGACTTCTTGGACGAGGCCGTAGTCGAAGGCCTGTTCGGCGGTGAACGTGCGGCCCGACAGCAGGAGGTCGGCGGCGCGGCCCCGGCCGATGAGTTCCGGCAGCAGTTTCGCGACGCCGTATTCGGCGATCAGGCCGCGTCGGGAGAACGCGGTGGTGAACTTGGCGCCCGCGGCGGCGAACCGCACGTCGGCCGCGCAGGCCAGGACGAACCCGAGCCCCGCGCAACCGCCATTGATCGCCGCGATGACGGGTTTGGGGGTGAACGCCGCCGCCAGTACGTCGCGGAAGGTCTCGTGGCGGTCGGCTTCGGGGGTGGGGCCCGCGGAAATGCCGTCCAGCAGGCCCAGGTCGGCGCCGGGGCAGAACGACCGGCCTCGGCCGGTGACGACGACGGCTCGCACGGCCGGGTCGGCGCTCGCTTCCCTGAGCAAGGCGCCGTAGCGGGCCTGCATGGCCAGGTCCATCGCGTTCGCGCGGGCGGGGCGGTCGAAGGTCAGGGTGGCGACCCCTGCCGCGTCGCGATACCCGACACCGTCCACGACATCGTCCACAGTGGACTTCGGGTTTTCCCGTACGGGCTGTGACACGAGGACCTCCTTTGGCCTGCGCCTGATACTAAGCGCTCGCTCATGGACAAACCAGGGGATCGGTAGCCCGAATAGTCGCCTCATGCCCGGATCGTGCCTGATCACGCACTCCTTCGGGCGTGGTAGCCGGCGAACCAGGCGAGCGCGTCGGGAACATCCACGGCTCGGTGGTCGGCGACGGTGTCGGGCGAGGCGCCCTGCAGGATCCGTTTGACCGGGACTTCGAGCTTCTTCCCGGTACGGGTGTGCGGAATGTGTTGTATGGCGAGGATTTCGTCGGGTATGTGCCGTGGTGACGCCTCGTCGCGGATGGCGGTCCTGATGCGCGTGGCGAGGGCGTCGTCGAGGACTGTGCCGTCCCGCAGCACGACGAACAGCGGCATCCAGTAGCCGCCGTCCGGCTGCTCGGCACCGATCACCAGGGCCTCGGTGATCTCCGGTAGTTGCTCGACCGCCCGGTAGATGTCGGCGTTGCCCATCCGGACGCCGTTGCGGTTGAGGGTGGAGTCGGAGCGGCCGTGGATGACGACCGAGCCGCGGTCGGTGATGGTGATCCAGTCGCCGTGCCGCCACACGCCGGGATAGGTGCGGCATATCGAACGAGCGCCCTGTCAGTTGATCGCATACGCGCGGGAGCGGGGGGTCGAACAGTTGGACGCTCGGCGGTAGGGCGTCGAGGGGTTGACCGCCTCTCCGCCGCCTTCTAGCGTCCTCATACCGACTGGTCGGTGTCCAACGTGGGAAGGTGCCCGGGTGAGCTGGTACGACGAGAAGCCATGGCTAGCCCGTTACGGCGAATACGGGATCGACAGCCAGGCCGTCGGGACGGTGAGGCCGCTGGAGACCTTCCGTCGCACCGCGGATCGTGTTCCCGAAGTCACCGCGATCGCGTACTTCGACTCCGAACTGAGCTACCGCCAGGTCGACGAGCTCTCGGACGGCATCGCGAACCACCTGCTTTCCAGCGGGTTCCGGAGCGGGGACCGGCTGGTGATCCTGCTCCAGAACATCCCGCAGTTCGTCCTCGCGCTGCTCGGCGCCTGGAAAGCGGGCGGCATCGTCGTCCCGGTCAACCCGATGTACCGCGGTGCCGAGCTCACGCACGTGCTCTCCGACGCCGGGGTGGCGGCCGTCGTGTGCTCGCAGACGGCTTGGAACGCCTACGTTTCCGACGTCGTCGCCGCGAGCGACGTCCGCATCTCGCTGACCACCAGCGAACTCGACCTCCAGACTCGCGACGACACGCGAGCGCTCGGCAAGGTTCAGCGCGAGGAAACTCCCGGCGCGCAAGACCTCCTCGACGTCGCGCGAGCCGCCGGCGCCAAGCCGCCTGAGCCGGCTTTCACCGCCGAAGACGTCGCGTTGATCAGCTATACCTCGGGCACCAGCGGAACGCCGAAGGGCGCGACCAACACTCATGGGAACATCGGGATCAACGCCGCGACGCTGACCAAGTTCAGCGGGCTGGGCGAGGGCAGCGTGCTGTTCGGGCTGGCGCCGTTGTTCCACATCACCGGGATGGTGTGCGAGCTCGCGTCCGCGATCGACATCGGGGGCACCCTCGTCCTCGCGTACCGATTCGAGTCAGGGGTGGTCCTTGACGCGTTTCTCGAGCATCATCCCGTGTACACCGTGGGCCCGTCGACGGCATACATGGCGTTGATGTCCCATCCTGACGTCTCGCGCGAGCACTTCGCTTCGTTCCAGCATGTCTACTCCGGTGGGGCAGCGCTTCCGCCGGCCGTCGTCGACACGTTCGAAGAGCGGTTCGGCCACTACATCCACAACGGTTACGGGCTCACCGAGACGACCGCCGGCTGCGTCGTCGTGCCAGGGCCCGCGCGAGCACCGATCGACCCGGCGTCCGGGACCATCTCGATCGGCCTCCCGGTGCCGGGCACGATCGTCCGCATCCTCGGCGAGGACGGCACGGAACTCCCGCTCGGCGAGCCGGGGGAGATCGCCGTCGAAGGGCCGATGGTCGTCCCCGGCTACTGGAACCGGCCGGCGGAGACCGCGGCCGCACTGCCCGGCGGGCGACTGCTGACCGGCGACATCGGGTTCATGGACACCGATGGCTGGCTCTACGTCGTGGACCGCAAGAAGGACATGATCAACGCGTCCGGGTTCAAGGTGTGGCCGCGCGAGGTCGAGGACGTGCTGTACACCCACCCGTCGGTACGCGAAGCCGCCGTCGTCGGTGTGCCGGACGCGTACCGGGGCGAAACGGTCAAGGCGTATGTCAGCGTGCGACCGGGTAGTTCGGCCGATCCGGCCGACATCGTCGCGTATTGCCGCGAGCGGCTGGCCGCGTACAAGTACCCCAGAGAAGTCGAAGTGCTCACCGAGTTGCCGAAAACGGTCAGTGGGAAGATCCTGCGCCGGGAACTGCGGGACCGAGGATAACGACGTCGATGGCGCAGGTGGAGACAGTCACGGGCCCGCTGGACACCGCGGACCTCGGCCGGGTGCTCATGCACGAGCACATCTTCGTCCTCAGTCCCGAATTCGTCGCGAACTATCCGGAGCATGACGGTTTCGTCGAGGAAGAACAGGTTCCGGAGGCTATCCGGAGACTGCGTGAGCTGGCCGAGGCCGGGATCGACACGATCGTGGATCCCACGGTCGTCGGGCTCGGCCGCTACATCCCACGCATCCAGCGGGTCGCCGCCGGGGTCGGGATCAACATCGTCGTGGCGACCGGGCTCTACACCTACAACGAAGTCCCGCATTACCTGCACTTCCGCGGGCCCGGCGCGATGCTTGGCGGCGAGGACCCGTTGATCGGGATGTTCGTCGAGGATCTCACCACGGGCATTGCCGGTACCGGGGTCAAGGCCGCGTTCCTCAAGTGCGCCACCGACGAACAGGGCATTACACCGGGTGTCGAGCGGGTGCTGCGCGCCGTCGGGAAGGCTCATGCCGCGACGGGTGCGCCGATCATGACGCATTCGCATGCCGTTTCGCGCAACGGTCTTCTCCAGCAGGACGTGCTCGAGTCCGAAGGCGTCGACCTTCGGCGCGTGCTGATCGGGCACAGCGGGGACACCACCGACCTCGGCTACCTGACCGAGGTGGCCGATCGGGGTTCACTGCTGGGCATGGACCGGTTCGGTCTCGACCTGCTGCTGCCGTTCGAAGAACGCGTCGCGACCGTGGCGGCGCTGTGTGAGCGCGGCTACGCCGGCAGCGTGGTGCTGTCCCATGACGCCTCGTGCTACATCGACTGGCTGCCGCGTGAGCAGCTGCCGGTGCTGACACCGAACTGGCACTACCTGCACATCACCAGCGACGTCCTGCCCGCGTTGCGGGCGCGCGGAGTCAGCGAGGACGACCTCACGACCATGCTCGTCGGCAATCCGCGGCGATTCTTCGAGTCCGTTCGGACGGCTTGAGACCAACCGGTCGGTATGCTGAGCCGATGACCCGAGCCAATGCCCGCAAACCGGGGGCGGCCCCCGGCGCGGACGACCAGGGGTCCGTTCCGCGCAGGCTCCTTTCCCACGCGACGAAACTCTTCGCCAAGAAGGGTTTCGACCGCACGTCGGTGCAGGAGATCGTGGAAGCGGCCGGGGTCACCAAGGGCGCGATGTACCACTACTTCGGCTCGAAGGACGACCTGCTCTACGAGATCTACGCCCGGGTGCTGCGCGAACAGACCGAGCAGCTGGAAAAGGTCGCGGTCATCGACGCGCCGCTGCGGGAGCGGTTGACCGCCGCCGCGTCCGACGTGGTCGTCAGCACCATCGCCAGCCTGGACGACAACAAGATCTTCGCGCAGTCGATGCACCAGCTCAGCGCCGAAAAGCAGAAGGCCGTCCGCGCCGAGCGACGCAAGTACCACGAACGCTTCCGCACGCTGATCGAAGAGGGACAGGCCTCCGGTGACTTCCGTGCCGACAAGCCCGCGGACCTGGTCGTCGACTTCTTTTTCGGTTCGGTGCACCACCTCGGCTCGTGGTACCACCGCGGCGGCTCGCTCACCGCACGCCAGGTCGGCGACCACTACGCCGACCTGCTGCTCGACTCCCTGCGTCCGTAGGGGACCGTGTCAGGACTCCCGGCGCCGCTTCAGCATGGCCAGCCCGGGAACCGACAGATCGGGCCACGGCGGACGCCGGAGTACGGCCAGCGTGGAGATGACCGCGGCCGCCAGCCCGATGGTCACGCCGACGAGCGCTATCCGGGTTTCGTCTTCGGCGGCCGTCCAGGTGACCTTGCCCTCGACGATGGAGAACAGTCCGACCGGCGCGGCCCTGATGCCGAACATGGTGCTGACCCGGCTGACGGAGATGACCGTGACACCTTCGTCGGTCTCGTACGGCTCGCCGTACACCTGGGGCAAGACGCTGCCCGCCCGTAGCCGGTCCAGGCCCTTGTCGAGCTTCATCGCGCATTTCCCCTCAGCCGGATTGCCTCAATGCCACCTTAGGTGGGCTCAACGTACTTAAGGTGGCCTTGAGGGAACGCTAGAAATCCGAACGGCGCTAGAAATCCGAGCGGCGCTAGATTTACTTTCGATACGAAACGTCCCCCGATACAAATGATTTGTACGAAACGTCCCCCGAGTCACTCGCACGCGGGTCGCAACGCCACAGCAGCCCCCACTGCCCCCTCAGCCCCAACACGTTCCCTCGGGGCCCTCGGAGCTGCCCCACGGCCCAGGCTGCCCTCGTCCTTGCTGCAGTAGAAGCGACCTTCACACGAGGAGTTGACCCTCTGCCTGACGCCCGCCAACAAGCCCAGCTTATGGCGACCCTCGCAGTGCGTTCAACGCACTGCGAGGGTCGCCATGTCGTGACCTTGAGGGGTCCCTGGCACCCGACGGCACCGAAACGTCAGCGCGGCAGGTCGATCAGGGTGGCCAGGGTCGCGCGGTGGCGGCCCGGGGTGCCCAGCGCGATCTCGTCGGCCTTGGCGCGCTTGAGGTACAGGTGCGCCGGGTGCTCCCAGGTCATGCCGATGCCGCCGTGGAGCTGGATGGTCTCCTCGGCGACGTGGACGGCGATGGAGGAGCAGCGGGACTTCGCGACCGCCACGGCGATCGGGATGTCTTCGCTGCCGGTGGCGAGCGCGTCGGCGGCGTAACGGGCGGCTGCGCGGGCGTTGACGAGTTCGAGATAGAGGTTTGCCAGGCGGTGTTTCAGTGACTGGAACGAACCGACCGGACGGCCGAACTGATAACGCTCTTTCAGATACCGCACCGTTTCGGTGAGGCACCACTCGGCGAGGCCGAGCTGCTCGGACGCCAGGAGGCCGGCGGCGGTGGTCAGTGCGTGCTGCAGCGCCGCCGGGGCGTGCTCCGCGTCGGCGAGCAGGCGTGCCGGGGCACCGGCCAGCTCGACGTCGGCGACACGGCGGGTCAGATCGAACGACGTCAGCTCGGTGATTGTCGCGGCCGCCGCCTCGACGGCGTAGAGCGCGGCCCCGTCCGGGCCGACAGCGGGGACCACGAGCAGTTCCGCCACCGACGCATCCGCGACGGTACCGACGCGGCCGGTGAGCGTTCCGTCGGAACCGACCTTGACGCTCTCCGGGAAAGCGACGCCGGGCTGCGCCGACAGGGGGATCGCCAGGGCGCCGATCAGCTCGCCCGCGGCCAGCCGCAGCAGCAACTCGGCGACGGCTTGCTGGGTGGTGTCCGCGCCGAGCAGGGCCGAGGTCGCGAGGACGACGCTGCCGAGGAAGGGAACGGGAGCGACGCTGCGCCCCAGTTCCTCCATCACCAGCGCGGTTTCCCGGGCCGACGCCCCATGACCGCCGAGCTCCTCGGGCACGGCAAGCCCAGCCGCGCCGAGATCCGCGGCCAAGGTGCGCCACAGCTTCAGGTCGTACGGTTCGGCCGTCTCGATCCTCGCGAGCACCGCCGCCGGGCCGGCCTGGTCGGCGAGCAGGTCGCGCACGCTGGCCCGAAGGTCCTCTTCGACCTCCGAGTAGAGCAGGTCCGGCGTCGCCGGAGTCGTGGGCTTGCTCATCGCGGGAGGTCCTTCCAGGCGACGTCCTTGTCGACGCGCGGCTCGGACGGCAGCCCCAGGACGCGTTCGGAGATGATGTTGCGCAGGATTTCCGAGGTACCACCCTCGATGGAGTTGCCCTTCGCCCGCAGGTAGCGGTAACCCGCTTCGCGTGCGGTGAAGTCGACAGTCTCCGGGCGCCGCATGGTCCAGTCGTCGTAACGCAGGCCTTCTTCGCCCATCAGCTCGACTTCGAGTCCGGACAGCGCCTGGTTGAGCTCGGCGAACGCGAGCTTCATGGCTGAGCCCTCGGGGCCGGGCTGACCCACCGCGAGCTGCTGGCGCAGCCGTCCGCCCGCCAGCCGCAGGGTTTCGGTCTCCACCCAGAGCTTCAGCAGGCGGTCGTGCAGCTCCGACGTCCGCAGCTCGGGACGTGCGCGCCAGACATCGGAGACGATACCGATCATGCCGCCCTCACGCGGGACCGCGTTGCCGCCGATCGCCACGCGTTCGTTGTTCAGCGTGGTCTGCGCGACCTTCCAGCCCTCGCCCACCTCACCGAGGCGATGCGCGTCGGGGATGCGGACCTCGGTCAGGAAGACCTCGTTGAACTCGGCCTCGCCGGTGATCTGGCGCAGCGGCCGGACCTCGACGCCGGGCGCGGTCATGTCGCACAGGAAGTACGTCATGCCCTGGTGCTTCGGCAGGTCGGGATCGGTGCGGGTGACCAGGATCGCCCACTGCGCGGCATGCGCGCCCGAGGTCCACACCTTCTGCCCGGTGACGACCCAGTCGTCACCGTCGCGGACCGCGCGGGTGCCGAGCGCGGCGAGGTCGGAGCCGGCGCCCGGCTCGCTGAACAGCTGGCACCAGACCTCTTCGCCGGTCCACAGTGGACGCAGGAACTTCGCGTGCTGATCGGACGTGCCGAAGCGCAGGATCGTCGGCGCGGCCATGCCGAGCCCGATGCCGATCCGGCGGGGGTTGTTGTCCGGCGCGCCTGCCGCGGCGAACTGGGCGTCCACAGCGGACTGCAGGGACCGCGGCGCGTCGAGGCCGCCCAGGCCCACCGGGAAGTGGACCCAGGACAGCCCGGCGTCGAACCGGGCTTGCAGGAACGCCAGCCGGTCGGTGGTCTTGGGATCGTGCTCCGACAACAGTTTCGCGACCCGATCGCGGAGCTGGGCCGCGTCGATCTTCGTGGTGACACTGGTCATTTCGCGTCTCCGACGGGTCGGTACTTCTTGAGCTCGCGGTGCGCCATCGAGCGCTTGTGCACCTCGTCGGGACCGTCGGCGAGCCGCAGCGTGCGGGCGTGCGCCCACAGCGAGGCCAGCGGGAAGTCCTGGCTGACGCCGCCGGCGCCGTGCGCCTGGATGGCCTTGTCGAGGATCCACTCGACGGTGATCGGAGTGGAGATCTTGATGGCCTGGATCTCGGTGTGCGCGTTCTGGTTGCCGACGGTGTCCATCAGCCACGCCGTCTTGAGCACCAGCAGGCGCTGCAGCTCGATCTTGACGCGGGACTCGGCGATCCAGTCCTGCACCACGCCCTGCGACGCGATCGGCTTGCCGAACGCCTCCCGCGAGAGGGTGCGGCGGCACATCAGTTCGAGCGCGCGCTCGGCCATGCCGATCAGCCGCATGCAGTGGTGGATACGGCCGGGGCCGAGGCGGGCCTGCGCGATCGCGAAACCGCCGCCTTCCTCGGTGAGCAGGTTCTCCGCCGGCACGCGGACGTCTTCGAAGATCACCTCGGCGTGGCCGCCGTGGTCGCCATCGGAGTAGCCGAACACGTGCATGCCGCGCTTGACCGTCATACCCGGGGTGTCACGCGGGACCAGGATCATGCTCTGCTGGCGGTGCGGCGCCGCTTCGGGATCGGTCTTGCCCATCACGATGAAGATCTTGCAGTTCGGGTTCATCGCGCCGGAGATGTACCACTTGCGGCCGTTGATGACGTATTCGTCGCCGTCGCGCCGGATGCTGGTGGCAATGTTGCGGGCGTCCGAGGACGCGACGTCCGGCTCGGTCATCGCGAACGCGGAGCGGATCTCGCCGTCGAGCAGCGGCTGCAACCACTGCTTGCGCTGCGCTTCGTTGCCGAACCCGGCCAGCACTTCCATGTTGCCGGTGTCCGGGGCGGCGCAGTTCAACGCCGTCGGCGCGAGGCTCGGGCTGCGACCGGTGATCTCGGCGAGCGGCGCGTACTGCAGGTTGGTCAGACCGGGGCCGTGCTCACCGGGGAGGAAGAAGTTCCAGAGCCCCTGCTTACGGGCTTCGGTTTTCAGCTCCTCGACGACAGGTGTTGTCGTCCAAGGGTTTTCCCGTTCGGCGAGCTGCTCGGCGAAGACCGGCTCGGCCGGGTAGACGTGCGAGTCCATGAACGCGAGCAGCTTTTCGCGCAGCTCCTCGGTCTTGGCGTCGAAGGCGAATTCCATTACTGCTCCTCTTTGAGAATCTCGTTGCCATGGGCGACCAGTGGGGCGACACCCGCGCCGACCTGTTCGAACCCGGAACCGACGGTCTGGCCTTTGCTGAACCGGAAGTAGATGCCTTCCAGGATCACGGCGAGCTTGAAGAACGCGAAGCCGATATACCAGTTGAGCTGGGAGACGTCCCGTCCTGAGCGCTCCGCGTACCGGGCGATGACGGCGTCGGTGCTGGGGTAGCCCGGTGCGGAGGTCGCGTTCGACACGAACGTCAGGTTCACCGCGCTGCGCTCGGCGTAGGCGATCATCAGCGCGAGGTCGGTGAGCGGGTCGCCCAGTGTCGACATCTCCCAGTCGAGCACCGCGGTGATCCGGTCGTCGCTGTCGACGAGGACGTTGTCCAGGCGGTAGTCGCCGTGGATGATCGACGGCGCCCCGGACTCGGGCACCGACGCGGCGAGCCGGTCGTGCAGCTCGTCGATGCCCGGCAGGTCGCGGCTCCTGGACCCGTCGAGCTGCTTCTTCCAGCGGCGCAGCTGCCGCTCGAGGAAGCCGTCCGGACGGCCGAAGTCGTCGAGCCCGACCGATTCCGGGTCGACGGAGTGCAGGTCGACGAGAGTGTCCACCAGCGAGTCGGCGATCGCTTTGGTCCTCGCCGGGCCGAGGGCGATGAGCTCTTCGGCGGTGCGGTACGGCGTCCCGGTGACGAACTCCATCACGTAGAACGGCGCGCCGAGGATGTCCTTGTCCTCGCAGAGCAGCAGCGCTTCCGGCACCGGCACGGCGGTGGTGTGCAGCCCGGAGATGACGCGGAACTCGCGCTTCATGTCGTGCGCGGTCGGCAGGACGTGGCCGAGCGGTGGACGGCGGACCACCCACTGCGCCGCGGCGTCCCGCACGATGTAGGTGAGGTTCGAGCGGCCGCCCTGCACGACTTCGGCGCTGAGTTCGCCGGTTGTGAGCCCGGGGCGGTGCTCGTCCAGGTACGCGCGCAACCGCGCCAAGTCGAGGCCCGGCGGGTCCGTTCGGCTCATTTCGTCTCCCTCGGTGTCGCGGCTATCGTACCGACCAGTCGGTATGTACTACGGGGCGGGCACTCGACGGCTGTCTCCGGGCCGTCGATCAGGCGATCAGGCGAGCGACGGTCTCGGCGACGCAGGCGGGCTTCGCCTGGCCCTCGATCTCGATCGTGCACCGGACGACGGCCTGCTTGCCACCGGGGACGTCGGTGACCTCGAGCAGTTCCATCCCGGCGCGGACCTTCGACCCGACCCGGACCGCCTCTGGGAACCGCACTTTGTTGAGGCCGTAGTTGACACCCATCGTGAGGTTCTCGACCCGGTAGATCTCGGGGGAGAACATCGGGATCAGCGACAGCGTCAGGTAACCGTGTGCGATGGTCCCGCCGAACGGTCCCGCCGCGGCGCGCTCGACGTCGAGGTGGATCCACTGGTGGTCGTCGGTGGCGTCGGCGAACTGCTGGACCCGTTCCTGGGTGATCGTGTGCCACTCGCTGTAGCCGAGGTGTCCGCCGACGGCGCCGGCGAACTCGTCGATTCCGGAGAAGACGCGCATAGGGTTGTCCTCAGTCCTTCGGTCCGCCGGCGACGTAGATGACCTGGCCCGAGACGAACCCGGCACCTTCGCTGACCAGGAACGACACGACGTGAGCGATGTCGGCGGGGGTGCCGACCCGGTTGACCGGGATCTGCGACGCGGCGGCCTTCTTGAAGTCGTCGAACGAGATGCCCATGCGGTCGGCGGTCGCGGCCGTCATGTCGGTGGCGATGAACCCCGGCGCGATGGCGTTCGCGGTGACGCCGAACTTGCCGAGCTCGATCGCGAGGGTCTTGGTGAAGCCCTGCAGGCCCGCCTTCGCGGCCGAGTAGTTCACCTGGCCGCGGTTGCCGAGCGCCGAGGTGCTCGACAGGTTCACGATCCGGCCCCAGCCCTGCTTGGTCATGTGCGCCTGCACCGCGCGGGACATCAGGAACGAGCCGCGGAGGTGGACGCCGATCACCGAGTCCCAGTCGAGGTCGGTCATCTTGAAGATCAGGTTGTCGCGGGTGATGCCCGCGTTGTTGACCAGCACGGTCGGCGCGCCGAGTTCCTCGGCTACGCGGGCGACTGCCGCCTCGACCTGCTCGGCGTCGCTGACGTCCAACGTCACGCCGACCGCCTTGCCGCCGTTCGCGACGATGGCTTCGGCGCCCTGCTTGACGCCGGCTTCGTTCAGGTCCAGCAGGCCGACCGCGAAACCGTCGGCGGCGAGCTTGCGGGACACCTCGGCGCCGATGCCTTGACCGGCGCCGGTCACGATGGCGACACGCGAATGGGACTCGGTCACAGGGGACCTCCTCGTCGTTGGGGAGCTGGTTCTGGAACTAAGCAGCCGCTTAGGAAAGTACTCGCAGCCGTCCAGCTTGGTCTGTGACCTCCGTCATGTCCAGCCGAACGGGTGCTGCTGACGCGAGGCTGCCAGTGGGCGGGTTGATCTGTATCAGGGGGCCCTGATACGAATGATTCGTACCAGGGGTCCCCTGAGTCGGGTCGCGAGCCGCCGGACGAGGCGAGCTCAGCCGCCGACGACCTGGTCGCGGACTTTCCGCGCGGTTCCGACGTCGACCGTCGACGGGTCTTCGGCCAGCCAGCCGCCGATCTCCTCGATGAACCGCTGCGGCGTCATCGGCGGGATCACGGCGTCACCGGCGGTCGTGACCTCGCCGGCGCGGCTCGGGTAGACGACCAGTGCGGCGCAGACGTCGACGTCCGGCAGGAAGTCCTCGTACGCCGTCAGGCTTTCCGCCAGCCTGGTGCCGCCGCCGCGGAACTGGCGGCCGTTGCGACGGAAGCCGCCGTCCTCGTCGGTGGTGTAGTCCCCGGGCAGCCACAGCTTCGACTCGACGAGCACGAGCCGCTTGCCGCAGAGCACCGCGTGGTCGATGTCGGCGAACACCGAACCCGGCCAGGCGAGCCCGTGGAAGACCATCGCCCCCGGAAGCCGCGTCAGATAGCGGCTCAGCAGGTCCGCGGTGAGCCGTTCGGCCAGTTGGTCCCGTTCGGTGCCCGGCGTGCCGAACTCGCGCCGCGTGCCGAACTCGGCGGTGAAGGACCGGCCGACGCGCACAGCGTCGAGATGCCGCCGTGACAGCCGTTGGATCAGCGCCGCTGTCGCGGCGGCCACCAGCAGCCACACGACCAGCAGCGGCACCGAGAACCCGGCTCGGAACAGCAGTGGCAGCACCAGCAACACGACGCCGGCGAGCGAGGCGACCAGGGGGGAGTGACCCGGTCCGCCCGGCTCGGCGTGGCGGACGCGTTCGGCGATCCCCGGTTGATCCCACCAGCCGACGGCGTCGGTGTCGATCCGTGGCGAGCCGGGCGAGAATTCCGGGTCCTCGCCGAATTCCCGTGCCGCACGGCGACTTTGACGAGCCTGCCTGGCTGGAGACTGCCGAGCTGGAGACTGCCGAACCGGAGCCTGCCTGGCGGGAGACGTCGTCACGGTACGGGCAGGCGGGTGCTCGACGCGGTCGTAGCCCGCACGCAGGCTCGGATCGCTGAGCGTGGCGTAAGCCTGCTGCAGCAACCGGAAAGTCCCGGCAGTGCCGCCGGTGTCGGGATGCATGACCTTGGCGAGCCCGCGGTACGCCGCCTTGATTTCGGCGGCCGAAGCCTCGGGGCGAAGCCCGAGCAACTCGTAGTAGTCGACCTCGCGCACGGACTTGTTCACCTCCCACGGCAGCGCCGCCACACTATGGGGTCCACGAGGCGCGAGCTCAACCGCATCCGGCGGCGCGTCAGGGTGACGCTGTGCTCAACCCCGCAACCTGCGGCGACCCGGATCGGGCCGCGCGCGGGCCGGAAACGCCGCGGCGGTGCGCGGTCAGTGCCCGCCGAGCGGCGTGTTCTGGTAGGCCACGAAGATCCACGCGCCGTTGAGCTTCTGTGCCGTCAGCGAGTAGATCGTGCGCTTGTTGTGCTCGCTGGAGCGGTGGTCGTTGTAGACGATGCGGCCGTAGGCGGTCAGGATCGCGACGTCGGCGGTGAGGAAGCGGATGCGGTCGATCCGCCCTTCGAGGCTGCTGTTCCTCGCCCACGCCGAAAAGATGATGTCGTGGCCGTCGACGATCTCCTGCCAGCCGCGTTCGAGCTTGCCGTTGGCGATGATGTAGTCCGCGTCGTGGGCGAAGCACTCGGCGTACGCGGCCGAGTCCTGCCAAGCGTCGAGCATGCGCTGGTAGAGGGCCCGGATTTCACTCTCGTCCTGATATGTGGGTGCTGTTGTCGTCATGGGGATAGTCTCGCACGACTTGACGTGTGAGAGTAGTCGTGTTTGAGTAGTTGGATGAATCAGACGCGGTTGTTCGTCCTCGGCGCCCTGCACCGGGGTGGTCCGATGCACGGCCACGAGATCCGGCGCGAGGCGCAGATCGACCGGACCGAGCTGTGGGCCGACGTCAAACCGGGTTCGCTCTACGGCGCGTTGCACCGGATGGCGGCCGAAGGGGTCATCGAGGTGGTCCGGACCGAGCAGGAGGGCAACCTGCCCGCGCGCACGGTGTACGGGATCACCGCCGAAGGCCGCCAAGAGCTGGCAGCGCAGCGCGACCAGGCGCTGCGCAACACGCGGCTGCGCCCTGATTCGGTCGATCTGGCTCTGCAGTACTCCACGGACCTGTCCGAGGAGGCGCTGCTGGCGGTGCTCGAAGACCGGCGGCAGGCCCTCGAAGCGCAGCTCGTCGCGTGGCGTCACCAATGGGAGTCCGCCGCGCCCTACCTGACGGGCCTGGAGCCGATGACCTTCGAACACACCCTGCTGCGCCTGCAGGCAGAGATCACCTGGCACGACAAGCTCATCGAGCAGCTGCCGAAGCTGCTCGCCACCGACGACTGACCCGGTACCCCCTGCGCCCCTCCGAACGCCTGTCCGGCCGGATGGCGGAGTTCGTGGCGCCCTCACCCCACCAAGTCCGACCCCTTTCTTGTGGAGTCCGCACATGATCCTGATTACTGGAGCGACCGGCACCGTCGGGCGTGAGCTGGTCGTCCAGCTTCTGCCCTCGGGCATCCCACTCCGCGCGATGACACGCGACCCGTCGCGAGCCGACTTCCCCGAGTCCGTCGAGGTTGTGGCCGGCGATCTCGCCCAGCCGAGCTTGCTTCTTCGGGCGCTCAAAGCCGTCGACCAGGTCTTTCTGCTGTTCGCCGGCCCGAACAGCGCCGAGCACGACGCCAACCTGATCGCCGCGGCCCTCGAGGCCGGCTCGCCCCACATCGTCAAGCTCTCGGCGTTGAGCATCGCGCGCGACGCGAAGGACCCGATCTCCACCTGGCACCAGGCGGGGGAGCAGGCACTGCGGGACAGCGGGCTGACCTGGACTTTCCTGCGTCCCGGCGCGTTCATGTCCAACGCGCTCAGGTGGGCGGGCAGCATCTCGTCCCACGATTCCGTGTACGCCCCGTACGGTGAGGGCCGGGCCGCGGTGATCGACCCGGCCGACATCGCCGCGGCAGCGGTGGCCGCACTCACCGGGCTCGGTCACGAGAACACGGCGTACTCCCTGACCGGTCCGGCGGCGCTCAGCCCCGGCGAGCAGGTCGAAATCCTGTCCGAGGTGCTGGATCGTCCGCTGCGGTTCATCCCGGTGCCCGAGTCCGCCGCGTTGGACGGGATGCTGAAGGCGGGCATGCCGCCGATCGTCGCCGACGCGACCATGCAGACGATGGCCATCGCGCTGGAACCGGCGGGCTCCCAGCTCGAGCCGACGGTCGAGCAGCTGGCCGGACGGCCCGCGCGCACGTTCGCGGAATGGGCGCAGGCGCACCGCGCCGCGTTCGGCTGATCCCCGGCAGTACCGCTCCGTCCGCCAACTCTCAGGGAGAATCCCATGGGTGAGACCACCCAAACGATTACGCAGGACGAAGTGAAGATCAGAGCTCTTTACCAGCGACTGCTAGACAGCTGGGGTGATGCCGCGACCTATGCGCACTGTTTTTCCGTCGACGCCGACTACATCGTCGCCAATGGAATGATCGAAAAAGGGTGGCCCGAGATCGGCAAAGGCCACGAGTTCATTTTCTCCACCTGGGCCAGGGACACAAAACTGGCCGGCCGGGTCCACAGCGTGCGGTTTCTTACCCCGGATGTCGCCTTGGTTATCGCCTATGGTCATGTCGTGTTCAATGAAGAGAGTGCCGACGGTTCCACGGAGCGGACGATCTATTCGCTGATCGCACAGAAAATGCAGGATGAGTGGATTTTCGTCGCCTATCAGAACACGCCTTTGGTCGCGCGGTGAGCGAAGGTGCCCGCGCCTGTTCTGGGTGAGTTCCGACTCGCCGCCGGTGAGTGGGAATCGCGGACGGCGCCCTGCTTGAAAGTACAAAAGTGCCCTGCGTGGCCGTGCCCGCCGACGTACTGGACGCACCGGATTTACGGGGAGGTCGTGTCGGCGCTCTGGTTTAGGCCGTCGATGAGGAGTGTGACCATGCGTCGGCTGTACGCGACGCCCTCGCCGGGAATGGGTTGGCACAGCAGGGCAACCGCGTGCAGGAGGTCCTTGGCGCTGATGTCGGCACGGACTTCACCGGTCGCTGTCGCGGCGTCGAGCAGCGACCCGAGCGCGGGTCCGAGTCGCTGCATGAAGTAGCCGGGTAGGGCGTCGAACGCCGGATCGCCGGAGTGAAGCGCCGAAGCCGCCGTACTCGATCCTCAGCCGTGGATCGAAAAGGAGGTACTGCCGACCGCGCAACGCCACGGAATGGGCACGCTGGTGTGGGGGCCGCTGGGGCAGGGAATCCTCACCGGTCGCGTCCGCAAGGGCCAGGAGTCCGACCTCCGCCGCGCGGGCATGATGAAGCACGTCAACGACGAGCGGCGGATCGACGTCGTCGAACAGCTCATCCCGCTCGCCGCGGAGGCAGGCATGCCACTGACCCACCTTGCGATGGCGTTCGCGATCGCTCATCCCGGTGTGACCAGCGCGATCGTGGGGCCGCGCACGATGAGCCACCTCGACGACCTGCTCGCCGGCGTCGACGTCACGCTCGACCAGGACTACCGACCCCCGGCCCTCCAGCGCGCGAACCTCCGCCGTCGTTCTGTCGATGAGCGCGCCACCGCCTGACCGCGAGCCCGGCGGATCAGCCGCCGCATCGCGGACGTGTACTTGGTGCCCAGTGCGATTCCGTGGCGCAACTCGACGGCGAGTTGCGGTCTCTTAGAAACTAAGAGACCGCACAAAAGCGCAAAAGTGGGACGCGCCTCAGGACCCGCGGCGTTCGAAGACCACGTCGCGGGCCGTGTCCAGGGCGGTCGCGATGGCGCCGGTGAGGACGGCGTCCTCGCCGAGCTCGCCCGCCACGATCCGCGGGCACAGGGGAGTGGTGTGGGACAGCGCGCGGCGCATGGGTTCGGCCAGCAGGTCGGCGTTGCTGCCGATCCCGCCGCTGAGGACGACGAGTTCCGGGTCGAGCACGGCCGCGACCGAGCAGACGAGGAACGCGAGCTTCTCCGCCTCTTGCTCGACGGCCCGCACGGCTCGCGGCTCGCCTTCTCGAGCCAGCGTGAAGACCTCACGCGCGCTCAACACGTCGGACAGCCCGGCCTCGACGGCGACTTCGACGACCGAGCGTGCGGCCGCGGCGGCCTCCATCAGGCCGCGGAAGGGTTGCTCGCTCGCGTGGCCGTCGGTGCTCGGCCAGCCGTAGGGCAGGTACGCGACCTCGCCGGCAGCGCCGTTGGCGCCGCGGAAGAGCTTGCCGTCGACGACGATCCCCATCCCGATGCCGGTCCCGACCGTGACGCAGACGAACACCCGCGCCCCCCGCGCCACTCCGGCGTGCTGCTCGCCCACCGCGGACAGGTTCGCGTCGTTCTCCACCACTAGGCCGGGCCCCAGCGCGGCGTCCAGCTCGTTGAGCAGTCCCTTCCGCTCCCAGCCGGGCAGGTTCGGCGCCCGGTGCAGGGTCGCCGCCTTCGAATCGGGCACGCCGGGGGTGCCGACGACGGTGGCGACGATGTCGGAGCGGTTGAGCCCGGCCGACTCGATGGCCTTGTCGGCGGTCTTGCGCACGGTACGCACCAGTGCGGTCGCCGAGCGGCAGCGGTTGGCCGCGTCGAGCCGGGCGACCACCGTCCCGCTCAGGTCGGCGACGGCGACCCGGATGGACTGACGGCCGATGTCGATGCCCACGACGTGCCCGGCCGCCGGGTCGATTTCGTAGACCACGGCGGACCGGCCCTGGCCGGAGAAGGTGCGGCCAGCCGTTCTGACCAGGCCGTCCTGCTCCAGGTCGAGCAGTGCCTGGCCGACCGTGGGCTTCGAAAGCCCGGTGTCGGCCGCGATCTGCGGTCGCGTCGCCTCTCCGCGTGAGCGGAGCCGTTCCAGCACGACACGCTGGTTCAGTTGCCGCATGCTGGCCGGGGTGCCGACCTGTGGACTGTTGCCCGCCGTCATCGCGGTTTACCTCCGAGTCACCTGCGTTGCCGCAACTTTACGTACCGAACTCTTCCAGCCGTGCCTGATTTATGTTAAGAAACTTTACTAACTATTGGACGGAGGCGCGTCGTGAGTTCACCCACCCGATCGGGCGATGCCGGAGCTGCGGTCCCGCTGCAGCCCGGCCTCGAGCGGAAGATCGGTCCGTTCCAGGCAATTGCCATCAACATGACGCAAATGTGCGGGATCGGCCCATTCGTCACCATGCCCTTGATGGTGGCGGCACTGGGCGGCGCCCAGGCCATGTTCGGCTGGATCATCGGCGCGATCGTGGTGCTCGCAGACGGCCTGATCTGGGCCGAGCTCGGCGCCGCGATGCCGGGCGCCGGCGGCACCTACATCTACCTGCGGGAGGCCTTCCAGTACCGGACGGGCAAGCTGATGCCGTTCCTGTTCGTGTGGAGCGCGGTGCTGTTCATCCCGCTGATCATGTCCTCGGGCATCATCGGCCTGGTCAACTACCTCGGCTACGTCGTTCCCGGAATGGCGAACGCCGACGGCACCAACACCGGCCTCGGCAAGATCGTCGGCATCGTCATCACCGCGGCGATCATGCTGGCCCTGCTCCGCAAGATCGGCCAGATCAGCAAGCTGACCACGGTGCTGTTCGGGGTGATGATGTTCGCCATGCTCGCGACCATCGTCGCGGCCTTCACACACTTCAGCGCCCACCAGGCGTTCGCCTTCACCCCCGGCACCTTCAGCTTCAACGGCGGCTCGTTCTGGCTCGGCCTCGGCGCCGGCCTGTCCATCGCCGTGTACGACTACCTCGGCTACAACACCATCGCCTATCTCGGCGCCGAGGTCCGCAACCCCGGGCGGACCATGCCGCGGGCGATCATCTTCTCCATCCTCGGCATCATGGGCCTGTACTTCCTCTTCCAGGTCGGCGTGCTCGGCGCGCTGCCGGTGGACAAGATCACCGGCGCCAGCTCACTGGCCTCGATCGTGCTGGAGCAGTCCTGGGGCGTCCCGGTGGCCAAGGTGATCACCGTCCTGATCGTGATCGCCGCGATCGGGTCGGTCTTCGCGGGTCTGCTCGGCGGCTCCCGCGTGCCGTTCGAGGCCGCCCGCGACAAGGTGTTCCTCTCGGCCTTCGGCAAGCTGCACCCCAAGCTCCACCTGCCGACCGCCGGCGTGCTCACCATGGGCGTGATCACCATGGTCGGGTCGCTGTTCTCGATCAACGACGTGATCAACTCCGCGGTCGCGGTGCTCGTGCTCATCCAGTCGCTCGCTCAGGTCGCCGCGATCGTGGTCCTGCGCCGGCGCCAGCCGACGCTCAAGCGACCGTACAAGCAGTGGATGTTCCCGCTGCCGACGCTGATCGCCGCGGCCGGATTCGTCTACCTCTACGTCACGCCCGGCAAGCCGATTTACCTCTGGCTGTCGCTGGGCTGGACCGCGTTCGGCATCGGCGCGTTTCTGATCTACGCCAAGACCGAGAAGATCTGGCCGTTCGGCCCGAAGGAAATCCGGGAGCAGTACCTCATCGCCGAAACGACTGAAGAAGCAGAAGAAGGGGTTCAAGCATGAGAAGGTCGCGGACCATGCGTCTGGCGCTCGGCGCCGCGCTGATCCTGGTGCCCGGCGTCCTCGCCGTCGCGCCGCCCGCGTCCGCCCAGCAGGACGCCCAGGCGTTCGCGGGGAAGGCACACGAGCAGACCACGATCGGTACCCGGGGCTGGCAGGTCCTGAGCAGTGCGACGGACACCGACGGCGGTGACAAGATCTCCGCCCCGACCTACCCGACGTCGAACTGGCTGCCCGTCAAGCCGGACGACGCCGGCGCGCCCGGCACCGAGATCAACGCGCTGGTGCAGAACAACAAGTGCCCGAACGTGTACTACTCCGACAACATGCGCAAATGCTTCGGCTTCACTGACAAGGTCGGCCTGACGACCGTGCCGCAGTTCGCCGTGCCGTGGTGGTTCCGCACTGACTTCACCTCGACCGCGAAGGCGGGCCAGGACGTCAAGCTGACCGTGCCCGGCATCGTCGGCGAGGCCGACGTGTGGGTCAACGGCAAGCTCGTCGCGAGCAAGGACGTCGTCAGCGGAGCGTTCGCCGGGCACACCTTCGACATCACGAAGTTCGTGAAGTGGGGCAGGGACGCCCAAAACACCGTAGCGTTCAAGGTCTACCCGAACAACCCGCTCAAGATGTACACCCTGGATCAGGTCGACTGGGCCCAGATTCCGCCGGACATGAACACCGGCATCCAGTACCCGGTCACCGTGCAGACCTCCGACGCGCTGACCGGCGACAACGAGCACATCACGCAGGACAACGCGGCCGACCTCAGCACGTCCTCGCTGACGGTGAAGGTCGACGTCACCAACAACGCGGGCTCCGCGCAGACCGGCAAGGTCTCCGCGATGGTCACCCCACCTTCGGGCGGGACGCCGATCATCGTCAGCCAGACCGTCACGGTGGCGAAGAACTCGAAGCAGACCGTGACCTTCACGCCGTCGAAGTTCATGGCGCTGAAGATCTCGAAGCCGAAGGTGTGGTGGCCCTACTCGATGGGCGCCCAGCCGCTGTACACACTGAATACCGCGGTCTCCCAGGAAGGCGCCGTCTCGACGACTTCGCAGGAGACGTTCGGTATCCGCACGGTCACCTCGGCGCTGGTCGGCAAGTCGCCGCAGGCTCCGGAGGGCTCGCGCAAGTTCTCCGTCAACGGCAAGGCGTTCGTCTTCCGCGGCGGCGGCTACGCGCCGGACCTGTTCCTGCACTACGACTCGGCCGACGTCGCGCATCAGCTTTCGCTGATCAAGAACCTCGGCCTCAACGGGGTCCGGCTCGAAGGCCACGACATGCCGCAGGACTTCTACGACCAGGCGGACCGCGCGGGTCTGCTGATCCTCGGCGGGTTCCTGTGCTGTGACGCCTGGCAGCCCGACAGCGCGGCCGGCCTCACCGACCGCGACTACACGATCATGCAGGACTCCGCGTACAGCATCGCGCAGCGCGAGCGGAACCACCCCAGCGTGATCACCTACGGCTGGAGCGACAACGAGCCGCTGGCCAAGCAGGAGTCCGTTTCACTGGCGGGCTTCAAGGCTGGCGACTTCCAGATCCCGATCCTGGCGTCCGCCGAGTACAAGAGCACGCCGACGCTCGGCAACTCCGGTGAGAAGGAGGGGCCGTACGACTGGGTCCCGCCGTCCTACTGGGCCGACACCACGCACTTCGACTCGACCGACGGCAGCCGGACCAACGTCGGCGGTTCGTGGGGCTTCGCGAGTGAGCAGAGCGCCGGCGACACCGTCCCGACGCTGGACTCGATCAACCGGTTCCTCTCGCCCGAGGAGCAGGCCAAGCTCTGGCAGGACCCGGCCTACAACCAGTACCACGCCAACTTCGAGCCCGGCCACGGCGGCTACGCCTTCGGCACGCTGTTCAGCCTCGACGATTCGATCACCAAGCGGTACGGCAGCTGGACCGACCTCCCGTCGTACGTGCAGCAGGCGCAGATCGCGAACTACGAGAACACCCGCTCGCAGTTCGAGGCGTTCCTCAACCACTCGACGGACAAGGACAACCCGGCGACCGGGATCGTGTACTGGCAGCTGAACAAGGGCTGGCCGACGCTGCTGTGGTCGCTGTACAACAACGACGGCGACCAGGCGGGTGCCTTCTACGGCGCCAAAAAGGCCAACGAGCCGCTGCACGCGCTGTACGGCTACGACGACAACGCCGTCACCCTGGACAACCTGGGTGCCGGTGCGCAGTCGGGTCTTTCGGTGCAGGCCAAGGTGTATGACACCGCGGGCAAGGTGCTCGACGACCAGACGGCGTCGGGGATCACGCTCGGCAGCCAGACGGTGAAGAACAAGGTCATCACGCCGAAGGTCCCGGCCGCCACCCAGGCTCCGGCCAAGGCGTCGGTGTACTTCGTCGAACTGCAGGTGTCCCAGGGCGGGAAGGTCGTCGACCGGAACGTCTACTGGATGTCCACGCAGAAAGACGTCGTCGACTGGGCCAAAACGCAGGGCAACCCGCAGGCGACGCTGTCGCAGTACAGCGACATGTCCGCGCTGCAGAACCTGCCGAAGAGCACGGTGAAGGCCGTCGCCACCACGAAGCCGCAGGCTGGGCCGAACGGGGACGACACCGCCACCACGGTGACCGTGACCAACACCTCCACCACCCCGGCCGTGGGCTTCTTCATCCGCGCCGACGTGCGGCGGGGCACCGAGAACGGCACGCCGCTCTCCGGTGACAACCAGGTCCGGTCCGCGACCTGGGACGACAACGACACCACGTTGTGGCCGGGCCAGTCCGAAACGCTCACCGCGACCTACAAGTCTTCGGACCTGAACGGCGCCACCCCGGTCATCAGCGTGTCCGGCCAGAACACCAACGCGCTCGTGGTCAGCGCCGCCGCCGGCGGTTACGGCCACCACGCGGTGGCACCGGGTACCGGGTCGACCGGCCCGGCCGCCACGGCGGTCTACGAGCGTCCGATCCCGAACGGAACCAAGGAGTGACGATCGCCGAAATTGTTCTGGGGATCGACTTCGGGGGCACCAAGGTCGCACTCGGACTCGCCGATCGCGCCGGAAACCTGCTGGCCACGAGCCGGCTGGACACCGACGCGGCGGCGGGAGCCGAACAAGCCGTCGCCCGGGCCCTCTCCGCCGCCAGGACTCTCCTGGCGGCGGAGAGAGCCGGGGCCCGGCTCGGCGCCGTCGGTGTGGTCAGCCCCGGGATCGTCCTTCCCGACCGCATCCTGCTGGCACCGAACGTGCCGGGGTGGGAGCGGCTGCATCTGCGTGACCTGGTCGCGGCGGAATTCGGGTCGACACCGATCGAGGTCGGTACCGACGCGAAGGCCGCCGCGCTGGCGGAATGGAAATGGGGTGCGCTGGCGGGGACCGACCCGGCGGTGTTCCTCTCGCTCGGTACCGGGATCGCCGCGGCGATCCTGGTGAACGGCAAGGTGTTGGCCGGGGCGAACGGAGCTGCGGGGGAGATCGGGTACAACCTTCTCGCCGCTGGGGACACTGGCGGTTTCGCCAGTGGAGCGGCGCCGCTGGAGGAAGCCGTCGGTGGGCGTGGGCTGGGCGGCCGGGCGAGTGAACTGCTCGGCCGCCCGGTTACCGCGGGTGAACTGTTCGCGTTGGCGAGGGACAGTGCGCCGGCGAAGGAACTGGTGACCGCGGCACTGGACGAGTTGTCCATGCACGTGGCCAACCTGGCCATCGCGATCGATCCGCAGCGGATCGCGGTGGGCGGCGGGCTGGTGCGCTCGGCCGACGTGCTGCTGCCCGCGCTGCGGGACCGGCTCGCGCTCGCCGTGCCGTTCCCCCCGGAGCTGGTCGCGGCGAAGTTCGACCAGGACGCGTCGTTGCTCGGCGCGATCGCGCTGGCTCTGGGCGCGTAGGACGTGTCCTCAGGGCCACCCCGATGGCGTTGAAAGCCACAGGGGTGGCTCTGAGGGATTTTTTGCGCGCGCACCCCCATCAGCCCGGGCCCTCGCTCGCCGAGTTCAGCTGCAAGGTCATGAACATGCTGTTGCGGCTTGGTACGTAGGTGCCGAACGGTAGGCACGGCTTGAACCCCGCCTTTGCGTACAGTGCTGGTCAAGCTGCTTCAGCGCGGCGACGCCGAGAAGCGTGCCATCGAGGCGAAAACCGAAGAACGTGACACCGGGATCGAGCAAGCCATCCACGTTGAGCGCGTGTACGTCCTCCGGCGGGCTGTGCAACCTAGCGAACTCCAGATGGCGCTCGAGCAATTGCCGGACGTCCGCCGCGCCTCGCGGTACCGCCGCTGTTCGCACGGCTGCGCGAGGCCGAGCCCGAAGAGGCCATGGCGAGCCTCGCGGCTGTCGCGGGCATCGAGGACATCGACGGTCTTGTGGTGTGCCTCGGCTTCGGCATCGACGCCTACCACGGTGTGTGTCACGCGCACGTGCTGGAAAACCTCGCCGCGCTCGAACGTGAAGGCGCGTACCTCGGGGCGCTGTCCATCCCCTCGGGATCGCCTGAGGCCGCGGGATACCTGGACGCCGTCGCGTACGCCCAGTCAGTGACCCCGCTGCGGCCGAGCATCGTCAACGGGCAGATCTCCGCCGCGCTGCGGGGGCAGTTCGGCGACGTGCGGTTCACGGACCGCACGTCGGGGAGCCAGCTGTTCGTCAACCCCTGATGGGGCTCTACTTCACCGTGGACCTGCGCGGTCTGGCCCAGGGTGTGGGCTATCTCGACCGGATCGAGGACACCGAGTCGGCGATGGAGATCTCGCTGGCCATCGAGGAGTACCGAGACAAAGTGGACACCCGGCCGCGCAGCGTAATCCCGCACTGATTCTCCTCCGTTCGTCGGGCCCGATCGGCGCTAGCATCAGCGCGTGAAGATCAGGGTCAGACGGATACTGGGTGTGGTCTGCGCCGCGGTGCTGGCGTGCGGCATGGCAGGCACGGCGTCGGCGGCGCAAGGCCTGGAAGGCGACACCGACAACCCGGTGACTCCGGCGCCGGCCGTCTCGCGGCCCGCGACCGAGCACTGCACGGTGAGCCTGGCCGACAAGTTCCCGTCCAACGGGCCCGACGGCGCGAGCCAGCTGTTTTCCGGCACACTCGCCCCGCCTTCGGCGTGCGCTGGACCGTGGGCGAAGGTCGTGCTCGACGAGACGGTCACCGTGAGCGGGCGGCAGTACGACCGCATCGGCGACCTCACCATCGGAGGTACCGAGGTGTACTGGGGTACCACCGAGGAACCCAGCGGTGAGGGCCACAAGGCAATCACGTACCACTTCGACAAGGATCTCACGCCGTACAGCGCCTTGTTGCGCAAGCCACAGCCGTTCAAGGGCGGCATCGTCAACTTCCAGTCATCGATCTACACCGGCAACTACATGCAGACTGCGACACTGACCTACTACCGTGCCGACCGGGCGCACCCCGCGCCTCAGGTTGCCGACGCCGTCGCCGGTTTCCCGCACCAGGACGCCAATCCCGGCCAGGGCACCGTCCACTTCGCACTGTCCGCGTTGCCGCGCAACATCACCCGCGCCTATCTGGAAGTGACGCTGGAGGGCGGCGCCTGCGACGAGCAGTGGTTCGACGACGTCCCCGACGACGTCGCCGCGAAGTACCCGGCGGCCGGACTCTGCGGCCACGGGCCGTTCCGCGAGGCGAACGCGGCACTCGACGGCACCCCGGTCGCCGGCGTGCAGACGTTCCCGCACATCTACTCCGGCGGCATCGTGCCGACCCTGTGGCGCCCGATCGTCGCCATCGACACCTTCAGCCTGCACTCGGAACTGGTCGACGTCACGCCGTTCGTCGGGCGCCTGGTCGACGGCGCGTCGCACGACCTCTCCTTCACCGTGCCGAACATCGGCGGCAGCTGGAGCATCAGCCCGACCCTGCTGCTGTACACGGACCACGGCGCGGCCACGACGAGCGGCGCGCTCGTCAAGTCCGAGGTCGCGCCGGTGGCCGCGCAGTACACGGCCGAGCGGCCGATCACCGGCGGGGTCAACGCGACCGTGACGGCGAACCGCGACGACGTGACCACCGGCTACGTCGACACTTCGGCGGGCCGCGTGTACACCCGGGTCGAGCGCACCAGGGCCTTCCTCAACAGCGACGACATGACCGGCAACGGACTGGTCCAGCACGTGGCGCAGACCGACAGCGGCCAGCAGACCTCGGTGTCCACTATGGACGGACGGGTCCGCTCGGCCGACCGGCACTCGTACTCCTACCCGATCACGGTCGACGATTCGGCCGCGAACTACGTCGACGACCAGAACTTCCAGCTGACCGGTTCCGTCGAAATGACACAGGTCCTGCATGACGAAACGGGCGACGGGCGCAGTTGGCACACCACGGCGGCGTCCGACGAGTGGCTGAAGTCCTCGGGTGTGCTCGGCCGGACCAACGGCGTCAACACCGAGTCGGACGGAAGCGCGCAGACCGCGTACAGCGGCTTCGACGACTCTCGACGCCCATACTTCCATTACTTGGCGGCAAATCACGGTCTCTTCACCGCGGACAAGGCCTCGGGCTGATTTCTTGTCGGTGTCCTGGCCTTGATGTTTGTTGGTGTGTAAGGGTTTTGTTCCGTGAGATGCTACCCGTGTGAGTGATGCTGTTCGAACGAGTGTGCGGTTACGCTTGCTGTGTGGACGTGGAACAGATGCCGGCGTGGACACTCACCGAAGGGGAGCTGTCCGCCGCACTGCTGCGCGCCG